>CAYICB010000001.1:0-21704 GCA_964361825.1 uncultured Candidatus Saccharibacteria bacterium
GATCAACACGCCAACTCAATCATCACTTTTTTTCTACATCCTGTCAAGTACAGGAATCGCCAACAGGTTGAGGCCGGTGGTGAGGACTTTTTCGACCGCGCGGGTGAGCGTGAGGCGATAATCTTCTTCTTCGCTCCCAACAATTTGATTTTGCGCGTAGAAAGCATTAAAAGCCGAAGCGAGTTCGGTCAGATAAGTGACAAGATGTTGCGGGGCAAACTCTTGCGCGGCGCGCGCTACCACTTCGGGGAAGTGAATTAGTTTTAACTCAACGCTAAGGTGCGACCTTGAGTCTTGGGTTTTTAAGGTCGAACCTTGGGGAAGGGTTACCCTTGCCGCGTCAGTGAATTTTTCCAAAACCGAGTGTGCTCGCGCTCGCGTGTACTGCAAATACGGCCCCGAATCGCCCTCAAACGACAGTGATTTATCAAAATCGAAAATGATATCGCGCCCGGGTGCTTGGCGGAGAATTGAATATTTGATCGCCGCAATCGCCACTTGCTCTTGAATTTCCGGATCAGTCGTTTTCTCTGTTAACTTACTCTTCGCTTCTTCAATCAGCGCTTCCGCCGTAATTACCTTCCCCGTTCGTGACGACATTTTGCCAGTTGGCAACCGGAGCATGCCATGAGAAAGATGTTTTGTTTTCGCCGCTAATTCTGGATCAATCTGCCGCAGGGCTTCAAGCCCCACCAAAAACACACCATCCTGTTCATTCGCTGTAATTACCACCGAGGCATCAAATGGGTACACTTTCGCCTTAGTAAAATGCAAACCCAGTTCTTTGGCTTCATAAGTTGGTAAACCTTGGGCGGTAACATAAACCCGGGTATGTAGCTGGGAATTAAATTTCTCCCCCCGAAATACCACAGCCCCATCACTCTTTTCAAATAAACCTTTGACCAAAAATTCCTCCACAATTTTCACTCCGGGAATTGCCATTTCACTCTCAAAAAAGTAAAAATCAAACTTAGTGCCAAGCTTGGCGTAAATTTTCTCAAACTCGGCGAGGGTTTCTTTTTTTCCCTGCTCGTACAATTCATTTAGCGCCGGGTCGGATTTTTCATAAACTTTTTTATTAAGCGCCACAATTTCTTGCTTCGCGGTTTCGCTTTCTTCATAAGCCTTCGAGCCGGCCACATAAGCCTCGCCCCAAGTTACCTCCCCTTTTTGCTTGCCCCAAAGCGCTTTAGCCACATGCAAACCCACATCACCCTGATAACACGCCCGTTTTACCTCTGCTCCCGTGGTCTCGGTCAACCGCGCCAAAGTCTCCCCGATAGCATTCGACATCAAGTGACCGATATGAAATTCTTTGAACGGATTCGGGTCGGTATATTCGAACAACACTTTAATGTTGTTCGCCCCGCGTAGTCCGCCTAAAGCGGACGAAGTGGGACCAACTACCAACCTCTTCACTTCCCCCAACACAAACTCTGGCTTGAGAAAAAAGTTAATAAACCCCGGCCCCGCCACCGTGATTTTCTCAATAAACTCCGGCTTAGTTTGCTCCAATTCAGCCACCAAATCGCCCGCTTTCTTACCCGAAGTCAAGGCCAAATTGGTCGAGTAATCACCGTGCGCCAAATTGGTCGGCACCTCAATTACCGCTTGTTCACCAAGCC
Source organism: uncultured Candidatus Saccharibacteria bacterium (assembly GCA_964361825.1). Lineage (GTDB taxonomy): Bacteria > Patescibacteriota > Minisyncoccia > Phycocordibacterales > JACOZG01 > CAYICB01. The sequence goes on from CAYICB010000001.1 coordinate 1,626, forward strand.
ATTTCTCTATTTCTGCTTTAAAATTCACGCTTTTATCCTAGCACAACTTATCAATCACCCGCTTCACATTAGCCTTCACCTCTTCTACCGGATCGTGGCTGGAGATAATAATTTTCGGAAATTCTTTGGGTAAATCTCGATAAGCCTCGCGCACCCGCCGATGGAAGGCCACATCCCGCTCATCAAAATGATTTTTATTTTTTTTGCCCCGTTCACCCGTGCGGGCCACCGCAATATGCGGATTGACATCGAGAATAATATATAAATCGGGCTTCGCCGCACCCAAACACAATTCGCGCATCTGCATAAAAAGCGATTTTAGACCGCGCTCTTCTTGACCATAAATTTGGAAAGCGTAAGAAGATGAGTCAAAACGGTCGGCCACCACATTAAGCCCGCGCTCTAGGGCTGGCCGAATAGTGTTGGCTAGATGATCGGCCCGCGCCGCCCAAAATAAACCAAACTGAGTTAAACCCGAAGCTCCCTTGGCATCTGGACTTAAAATGACATCGCGAATTTTCTCGGCAAAAAAGGACCCGCCCGGCTCTCGTGTAAACACAAAACCCTGAGGATAAGCCTCGCGTAAATAAGAAATTACCGTGGTCTTACCACAACCATCAGCTCCGTCAATCACAATAAATTTGCCGCGCTTCATGCTCGAAGAATTTTATCAATCTTTCGCGCAATTACCACCATCTCGCGTTCTTTCTTCCCTCGCGTGGTCTCGGCCGGCGTCCCGAGACGAATACCAGAAGGGTCCACCGCCGTGCGCGTATCAAACGGAATCATGTTTTTATTTACAATAATCCCCGCCTTCTCGAGCTTATCACTGGCTTCTTTACCACCGATTCCCTTTCCTCCGCCAGCTGGCGGACTCCAAGTATCAACGAGAAGTAAGTGCGAGTCCGTACCACCAGAAACTAAGCGCCAACCAAGCTTCTGCAATTCATTCCCGAGGGCTTTGGCATTCTTCACAATTTGCTGAGCATATTTTCTAAACTCGGGCCTAATCGCCTCTTGCAAAGCTACCGCCACCGCGGCGATCTGATTCAGATGCGGCCCACCTTGAAGTCCGGGGAAAACCGCTTTATCAATTTTTTTATCTAATTCCCGCTTATCGCGTCGCGAAAAAATTAAAGCCGAGCGTGGCCCACGCAAAGTTTTGTGAGTCGTCGTCGTCACCACATCGGCATATTTAAACGGACTTGGATACACGCCACCCGCTACTAATCCCGCGAAATGTGACATATCTACCATAAAAAGCGCGCCGCAAGCATCAGCAATGTCTCGAAACTTTTCCCAATCAACAATTCTCGGGTAGGCCGTAAAACCGGCCACAATGACATCAGGTTTATTGGCCCGCGCAATCTTTTTCAGTTCTTCATAATCAAGCAACTCCGTTTCCTTGCTTACACCGTAAGGAATTTGTTGGAAAATCTTTCCCGTCAGCGAAACTTTGTGGCCATGAGTCAGGTGACCACCATGATCGAGGCTCATGCCCATAATCTTGCCGTGAGGCGGCACCATCGCATAATACACCGCCAAGTTTGCCGGCGAGCCCGAAAGCGCCTGCACATTCACCGCCCATTCATCTGGATTTAGCTTAAAAAGTTTGAGCGCCCGCTTCTGGCACAAGCGCTCCACTTCATCCACCACCGCATTACCACCATAATAGCGCTTACCCGGATAGCCTTCGGCATATTTATTATTCAACTCCGAGCCGAGCGCGGCCAAAACATCTTTCGACACATAGTTCTCCGAGGGAATTAGATTAATCACCCGCTTTTGTCGTGCCCTTTCAGCCTTAATGAGCCGTTCGATCTCTTGATCTGTCATCCCGTTAGATTAGCAATTTTCCCAAACAAAAGAAAAGACCCAGAGGTGACACCTCTGGGTCTTTTGTAATGAGTCGGGCCAACCGAACGGTCAAAAGCGAATTTCTCGTTCCGCCGCAAAATCGCTAATCAACTTCTCGATATCATTCCATGTTTCATATCTCTGAAAAACCAAACTTTCGAACTTTGCTGGCAAACCAGGAACAAACCGGCTCACTTGGGCACCCGCTTGAGCCACAATCAAAGTTGGTCTTTTCAACCAACCGGCATGAGTAAGCTCACTCCCTAAACCGGTCGAGGCGAGATCGGCAATGCCAAGCATCAAATCACACCTCTCCACCTGTTTGAGATCATGAAGCACGGTTTCGCCGTCAGACATTTCGCCCGAACCAATAAACTCAAGGATCTCGAAGGTTTCCACCAGGCTTTTCTTGAGTGCATCCACCTTTTTTTGGAATGCTAGCGGGGCATTGTTTAAAGCGCAACCCACATACAATTTTGGTTTACTCATCATCAATTCTCCAAAAAAGGCTGATCAAACGGTAGCAGGAAACCCTTTTCGAATCCGCCCTCGTCCAAGAGCAAACTGCCCACAAACACACACCCGGGGACAAAAATGGCAACGCTCCTCATACCCTCGCATCACCAGCTTTTCCAAATCAACCCTCACCGATTCTCGATTGGCAATGCCAATCAACCACGCAGTTAGATCACAACTCTCTAATGCCTGTTCGCTAATTAAGGTGGTGGCATCCCGCCCCCGATATTTATGATATTCGGGGTGAACTGAAGTCAGCTCCGCCAACTCCTGAAAACAGCGCGTAAAGAAATCATTATCTGACAGCTCGCTATTGGCCAAAGCGAAGGTCTCGCCAATGATTCTTTGCCAATCGCGCAACCCCAAATTAACGTGGGGGTGGCCCAACCAATCTTCAGCTCGGAATTTTTCTTGGCGTTCTGGTCGACCGTCTCGCGGACAAACACACAACGCTTTACCACAATGAAGACAGTGCCCCTGACCGTAAGCAAAGGCCATTGCGGCGCCATAAATTTGTCCACCACAACCAAAATTCACCACCGCCATGAGCCACCGAAAACAGGCGGCCAACTGTTTTTCTAGTAAATCACGGTCGCCCCTTCCTTTGCGGGGCCATTCAGACAGATCTTTCATCGCTTGCACCAACCGGCCTTCGACCACCTGAATATTGCGCAGAAAGGCCCAGTTTGAGATCCAGAAATATTGGCGAAAGTGCTCTGCGATCTCTGCTAAAGACAATACTAAATCCATTTGTTTCAACTCCTCTCAAAGAACTTTGTTCATTTTGTCCAAATACGCTGTCACTTACCCTACAACAATGAGTTAATTAGTCAATCTTCCCTTGGTCGAGGCGGCTGGTATAATCGCCGGTAATGCATAAAGTAGAACCAAAGGTTTTCTTGATTGGCGAGACCAAAATTATCGAATCAGGCTTAAAAGATTATTTTAAACACCTCGGCGTTCCCAAGTGGCGCTCCGACGCCCCCACCGATGCCGAGAAATTGGTTGAGGTAATGGGTCGCCTCTGCTATCGCAGTTTCCAACCCGGGTTAAATAAAAATGTCACGCGAATTCGCGAACACAATAAAGACTATATTGAGAATGTCCTCGCGGTAAAACACGGCTCGGTTATTGAGCACGCCACGATGAACTTTATTTTTGCTAATGTCTCCCGCGTTTTTACTCATGAACTAGTCCGCCATCGCACCGGCGTAGCGATTTCGCAAGAGAGTTTGCGCTTTGTTCGCCTTGACGATTTGGGCCAATGGCTCCCCACGGTGATTCGCGAAGATAAAAAGGCGGTCGAGATTTTTGCCAAAACCTTCAAAGATTTAGAAAAGCTCCAGCTCGAACTGGCCAAACACTTCGAGCTCGATTCTGATAAAAAACCTTTCGCGTGGAAGAAGGTGGTAACTTCTGCCATGCGCCGTATTGCGCCCGACGGCCTCGCTACCACCATTGGCTGGTCGGCTAATCCCCGCACTTTGCGCTGGGTCATTGAGATGCGTACTCACCCCACGGCCGAAGAAGAAATTCGTTTAGTTTTCGGCAAAGTGGCAGCAATCATGATTAAACGCTACCCCCACCTCTTTGGCGACTTCGAAAAAGAAATCGTCGACGGCCTCCCCTACTACAAACCCAAACACAGCAAGATTTAGCCCAATAATTATTTACCGGTACTACCGAAGGCTCCCTCACCGCGCACTGAATCACTTAATTCTTTCACCTCTTCAAATTCTACCGTCTCCACTTTCTGAATGAGCAGTTGAGCAATTTTATGCCCTTTTTCGAAACTAAAAAATTTATCTGACAGGTTCATGATCCCCGCATGAATCTCTCCCCGATAACTAGAATCAATCACCCCGCCAAAAGTCTTGATCCCATATTTGTGCGACAGGCCACTCTTATCCCAAATTAAACCCACATAACCTTGAGGAATCTCAATCGCCACCCCGAGTGGAACCGACTTTCTCTCTCCGGGCTCAAGTTCAAATGGTTCCACGCTAAATAAATCCACTCCTGCATCACCCTCAAGAGCGTGCTCGGGAATACGCGCCTCTGGGTGCAATTTTTTTAGTTTAATTTTCACTAAATTTTTCTTTTAGCAACTCGATCGTGTTTATAATCCTCCATCTCGTTGCGCACAACATCCAATTTTACCCCCGCGGCCTTGAAGGTTTCCTTACTTCTTTGACTACTGTGATAATCCTTAAGGGCAATTACCTTTTTAATCCCCGCATTAATCAGCAATTTGGCGCAAGCATAACAAGGAATCATGTGACAATACACCGTACCTCCATCCACCGAGACACCCAGTTTGGCCGCTTGGGCAATCGCATTTTGTTCGGCATGAGCCGTTCTGATGCAGTGCTCCGACTGCACCCCGCTATCATTAATCACTTTATGCATTTCATGCCCTACCTCATCACAATGAGGCAAACCCACCGGCGAACCCACATAACCAGTCACCAAAATATGCTTGTCCCGCACAATTACACAACCAGAACGGCCCCGAGCACAAGTCCCCCGACTACCCACCAATTCCGCAATATCCATAAAATACTCATCCCAACTGGGGCGAACATAGGCTGTTTGGGTTTTTTTATCTACCATCCCCTAATTATACAAAACTACAGTTTTCGTAAAGATTGACTAAAAAATTAGCGGAGTTCGATTTTTCAATCGAACTCCGCCAGAAAACAAACTAGTAATAAAGGCATTGGGGGTTACCGTGACCGTTGCGACGCCAGTTCTTTGGTGTCCAAGGCACACGATCGAGATGGTCGCTCAAATCATCACCGGTCCTTGTGGGGACCGATAAGGCCTGCTCAACTATCTCAAACAAACAAGAGGAAGCCTTCGTGTCCCACTCCCAAAACCAAAGTCGGCTGGGCAACTTGGCATGGTACTCCCGAGAAAACTTGGGCGGACCATACAAGTACACAAAAAGGATCGGGGTCTTTCTGGGTTGGGTTTTTTTGACAAGGAAGCTAATGTAAGCCTCCTCGTCATCTCGCTCGGCTGGGCAATAACCTATTACTAAGTCAGCCCGACGCAACCGGTAGGAAAAAAGGTTCGTTGTTCGCACATCAGAAACCCGAGAGGTGGGAAAAACTGACCGTCCAGCAAACTCTAAACCCTGTCGAGCCAAAAAGGCAACCTGAATAAAAAGGTCCGCCTTCTCTCGATCGAGCTCATCGTTCCCCAGACCACTGAGCTCCCTCTTAGACAGGGAGCAGACCGGCATGATTTGCCGTTGCATAGAAAACCTCCGTGTTACAAAAAAGAAGTGTCGGCACAGTAACTCCATACCAAAGAGCTACTTTCCACTTAGAAGAGTAACAAAATTAACCAATTACCTCAACCCCCATCGATCGCGCCGTGCCGGCAATAATCTTCTCGGCCGCTTCGAGCTTAGTGGTATTTAGATCCACCAGCTTCTTCTGGGCAATCTCTTTAATTTGCGCTTTAGTGACCTTCCCCACTTTCTGAGTGGCATTTTTACCCGAACCCTTCTCAATCTTGGCCGCTTTCATCAGCAAATTGGCCGCTGGCGGCGTTTTAAGCACAAAATCAAAGCTCCGGTCACCGTAAATAGAAATTTCTACCGGAATCACATCGCCCACCATCTCGCGCGTGGCATCATTAAACTTCTTCACGAAGTCACCAATATTGATTCCCGCTGGACCAAGGGCGGTACCCACCGGTGGCGCTGGCGTCGCCTTGCCAGCCGCAATTTGTAATTTAATCTTTTTCTCTATTTTCTTGGCCATTTAGTTATTTAGCTCTTGAGCTATTTAGATTACTTATATTTTCTTAACTTGCAAGAAGTCGAGCTCCACCGGCGTTTCGCGACCAAACATCGAAACGAGCACTTTTACCTTCCCTCGCTCCGTATCCACCTCACTCACTTTACCCTCAAATTCTTTAAACGGTCCATCAGTAATCTGAATCGGCTCACCGGGCAAAAGATCAATATTGTGTTTGATATTATCGCCGTGCATTTTCTTAAACAAGGCTTCCACTTCGGCCTTATCGAGAGGCACTGGTGTGGTCCCCGAGCCCACAAAACCCGTTACTCGCGGCGTATTGCGCACCACATACCAAGAATTGTCGTCTACCAACATATCTACCAGCACATAACCTTGATAGATTTTTTCTTCTACCGTCACCCTTTTGCCGCCCTTAATCTTTACCTTTTTCTCTACTGGCACAATCACATTAAAGATTTTGTCTTCCATACCCAAAGACTCAATGCGTTGTTTTAGATTACGTGCCACGGTATTCTCATAGCCCGAATAAGTATGCACCGCATACCAATTGCGCTCTTGGGATAATTCTTGACGAGACATGGTTACAAAGCGAGACCCAATAAATAACTAAACACGATATCAGACAGGCTAAGCAAAAGTGCGGTTACCACTCCCAAGCCAATAACCACCAAGGTGTAATTGATGGCTTGACGGCGAGTGGGCCAAGAAACTTGACGCAACTCGGCTTTAGTTTCTTTAAGATAATTTGTAGCGCTCATTCTTATTAAAAACAACTCCGCCTCGAAAGAAGAAGTTGCGAACTATAGCTTAGCGCCTAAAAGAACGGGTGTCAAACCTCCGGATCTTCAACCACCACTTCTTCAGTTTCTGGTTCGCTCTCGACCTCCGGTTCCTCTACCTCTACTGTCTCTTCTTCGGCTTCTTCGGTTGGCACTTCAAGCTCTTCAGTGCTTTCGGTCTCCACGGTTTCTTCTGTTGCTTCTTCCGCGGGTTCCGTTGTTACCACCTCTGTTTCTGTCTCGGTCTCTAAGTCTGATTCTGACCCCGCTGCTTCTTCAATTACCTCCTCAATCACATTCTCTTCCCCTTCCGCCGCCACCTCAACCGTTTCTATTGATTCTTCCGTTGATGTGTCTTCTTCTAAAACATCTTCTTCAAAAGAAATTATTTCTCCTTCTAACCAATCACCGGCCTCAAAAATACATTGCGGGGTTTGGGGGTTATGATCCTCATAAAAAAGGTGGGTGGCCTTGCCTACCACCGCGGCGGCAAACAATTCGGTGGCCGTTGATCCGGGGAAGGCTAAAATTTCTTCAACCTCAATCATTGCTTCCTCAATGGTTGAATTAGCGTCTAAACCCAAATGAGCAAAAGCCTCACTGCCCATAATGGCCCCGGCTAATAAGGCCTGAGGATCAAGTCGGCCCGAAACTAAATTGAGTTCATTGGCTAGAGCATGAGCCTCGGCATAACAGCGCGCCCCAGCCACCGTATCGGCCGGAGGACAAGGTTGACTACTGTGAGAATCGAAAAGTAGGCAAATGCCATTACCCGAAATGTTGGCAAAAAAACCAGAAAAATTATTACTCAAAACATTAACCTGACTCGCCCAAATATTCTCGCCCTTACCACCATCGCAACCCGCCGTGTCTTGCCAAAACTTAGGTTGACCACCAATACACTGACTTGACTCACGATCAATCACCGCGGTGACATTGAGTACATGGGCCTCAAAAGCCGAGAGCTGGATTGAAGCGGCCACCACCAGACCAAAAGCAATTACCAATGACGGAAACATAAACCGACCAAAAAATAGGCGTAGAATGGGGTTATAATTATTGGGCTTGGTCATCATTATTTGGTTTTTTCTTCGCGGAGATTATTGGCCATAACCGTAATCGACCCGAGGTATGGGATATGCACTGGATCTTTACCCCAAGTTAATGCCCGGCCCACCACATTTTCATATTTAACCGGTGAATCATTGTCAAAATTGGCATCACCTTTAGTGGTAAGGTTATTTGCTCCCAGTTCCACTATCCGGTGAATCGTGAACCCCGGACCGCCATCATTCCGAAACACAATCACATTGCCCACCTTAAGCGATTCGCGCGGCACCCCTTGGATAAACACCAAATCACCCTCATTGAGCACCGGCCACATCGAGCCAGAAGTAATCGCCGCCATGGGGTAAGGGGTATTTAGCCCCCAAGAGAGCAAGCGCGGCAAACCAAAAACCAAACCGCCCACAATCATCAAGTAAATAATTAGATTGAGAGCAAATTTTTTCATGCGGTTACAAAAATGGCACTTTAAAAATGTAGACTCGACCATCATAAACCTTATCAATCTCCGCCGAAGCGGGCATATAAGTGGTGAAATCAATCTTGATACTTTGGCGTGGCGCTAAACGAAAATAATTTTGATCAACTTTCATTAAAGTCCGAATATCACCAATCTTAAAGATGATTACCCGCATCGGCACCGGCGTGCCATTCTCTAAAGCCACGCGCCGCACCGCCGCCGTGCCCCGCGAGAGATCGCCGAAGTCTAACGCCTCATCGGTAGGATTAACGCCCACCTTCCCATCACCCTCAATCACCCGCACCAAAGCGCGATACTTATTGGCATCAACACTTAGGTAAGTGAAGAAAATTAAAATCACCAGCAACACCCAAAGCAAAACCTTATCGAAAAATGATAAGGAGCGCCCCGCTTGCCGCTCGAGCCATTTCGTAATTCGCCATTTATTGTCTTGTTCCATATTTAGTTTTGACTTTTGCCTTTTGACCTTTGACTTCACCTTCCGCCCCTCCAGCCTACCATGTTTGGTAAGCTAGAGAAACGAGAGTTAAGCTCTCAACGAATCCCCGTCACTTCCACCCACAAGTCGCAGGCAAAAGTCTCATGTTCTAAGTTGGGCGGTAAAACATATTGCATTGGATCACCGGCATTAGGATTCAGGCCATGAACGAAGTCGGCCCAGTCTTGAGCACATTTACCCCGAAAGCAAGGCACGGCCAAATCCACATCCCAGGTGTCCGAAACATCATTACCGATGGTATTACCACTCTGATTAAACTTCACAATTTTACCCGTCGCAAAGTTGGTTTCAGGATCATGGAAGGGTGGCAAGCCCACATCATTGTGAGCATTCGGCCCAGTGGTCGGATGATTATCGGGATGCTTCGAGAGCGCCGAACACATCGTGGGGTAACAATTAGTGTAATACGGGTCGCTGGGATTATTGGCGTCTGCCGGCGCATTCAAGTGGCACCAGTCCCGCGCCGCTTCTGGCCCGCCAAGGGTAGCAATCATGTTTTCCCTCGGCCGCGGCTTCTGCTTAATCACATACTCCACTGTGCCCACGCGCGTTTGACTCGTCTCAGAAAAAGACTGGCTAAAAGCGATGAAGAAAGAGGAGAATAGGTGTTCTTGCGGGAAGACGGTGCCAAACTGCAACGATTGCGGATGCACATAAAGCGCATTCTCAATCCGGGCCGTCACATTGATTACATGCGCCTCGAAGGCGGCGGCGAGCGGTAAGCCCACCAAGACTGCCACTAAACCCAAGAATGTTAGTAATAGCTTACTTTTCATTTAGGTAATTACGGGGCTACCTCTTCGTCGGCCGTGACGCCATCCACTTCTACCCACAAATCGCAACCAAAAACTTTGTGTTCATTGCCAATCGGTTGGGTGTAATCAGCTGGATCGGCATCTTCATTGATACCATGAACGAAGTCGGCCCAGTCTTGAGCACAGTAACCGCCAAAGCAAGGTACCGCGAGATCAATCGTCCAATTATCGGTCATGTCTTCGGGATTATTCTTACTCAGGAGACCGTCGGTGTCATTCCACACAATGGCATCATTCACAATCTCCCAAGGTTGATGGAAGGAGTGCAAACTTTCGTCATTCTCGGGTTGATTGTCTGGATGCTTCGAGATGTATTCGCACAGTGAAGGCAAAACTCCCCAAGTGGCCTCTTCGGGCACGCCATCTGGCCGCTCGGGTTCACCACAATCGATGCGATAACCACCCTCAGCTTGTGGATCAAGAATAATATGGCCAGTGGCAGTAGAGTCGTGGTCAAAGTTCTTGCCATCGTCCCAAGTCCAAGCACACTTGGGCTTTTGGCGAATAAAGTAAGACACATTGTCGACTCGATTTTGATCAGCAAAAGAGCCAGACAAGGTAATCCCCAATGGCTTATCTAGGTGTTCTTGCGGGAAAACGGTACCGAAATTGATATGATCAAGCGGCACCGAGAGCGCATTCTCAATCCGGGCCGTCACATTGATTACATGCGCCTCGAAGGCGGCAAACATTGGGAGAACGGTAAACACCGCCGCCAAGGTAAGGAAACCAACTAATAACTTTTTCATTTAATAATTATTTTTAACTAATAATCCAATAACTAACTTTGACCAACAATCCTAAAGTCATCAATCAAACCGTCATCACTATCACCATTCGCCACCGTGTGGAAACGAACTTGAATGGCCGCTTGATTATCGGCACTTGCCGGCAAACTCCACACCTGATCGTCCCAAACGGTAGCCGAAGGTCCAACAGCCTCAAGCTCAATCCAAGGATCAGACGCCACAGAACCGAGGTGCCATTCTGCCACCAAGGCTTCGCCGGGCTCTAAACCGTCAACTCTGCGGTAATAGGTAAGTTGGATATTGTTGAGACCAACGGTGCTAAAAGTCCCTGTAATGGCCGCGTCATCTTGAATATCAAGATATTGATCCCCTACTGATCTTGGGCTAGTGGTCGCCAAGAAAACATCGCTGGCGCTACAACCAGAAGTTCCAGTTGGACAACTCTTTATCCAAGTCGAATCGAGACTCGCCTCACCAAACTGATCACTAAAGATTGTTATTGTCTGTGGATCTGGCGGTGGAGGAGGTGGAGGTGGTGGAGGGTTACCATCATTATCGGTATCCTCACAATCAGCAATCGCATCAAGCACAGCCGAAAGATCCGAAAATTCGGTTGCCGCATAATAGTGATCAGCATCAGTGGCAATATTATCTCGCAAGTAAGCCGCCGTCGTCGGGCTAATCCCCGCTCCCACACCGACCACAAAGATCTCGATGCCGTCGGCCTTAGCCGCATTGGCCGCCACAATACCGGCCGCTTGGGCCGTAGCCTCATCGGGCACATTGGGCGCGCCGTCAGTAATAATCACCATATAATCCTTAGACTCGCCGTCTGCTCGATCATCACCATCGCCCGGATTATCTAGCTCGGTCGTGGCTAGAGTAATTCCCTCGGCCAAATTGGTCGTTCCAGAGCTAATCAGGGCATTAATGGCGGTATTAATCGTCGCCACATCATCCGTTAGATGAGTGTCTAAGCTCCCGTTGCTCGAGAAGCTGGTCTGACCCAAGTGCACACCATCGGCTGAAGGAGCCAAGGCGGTCACAAAAGCGAGCGCCGCATTCTTCAGGGTCACCATATCAGGACCAATACTCCCAGAACGATCAAGCACCAACATCACATCGGCCTTATCGGCACAACCCACGCCACCACCGGGGAGACTAATCCCCCCCACCTCAAACCAAAGATCGCAACCAAAGATTTTATGCTCATTTTCTTTAGGTTGGGTGTATTCGGCCGGGTTAACATTTGGGTTAATTCCGTGGACGAAAGATTCCCAATCTTGAGCGCAGTAACCACCAAAGCAAGGTACCGCGAGATCAATGGTCCAATTGTCTTCCGTATCATTAGCACTCTTGGCCAAGTAACCAGCAGTATCATTCCAATCAATCACGCTACCGTTAATCGTCCATGGTTGATGAAAGGAAACCAAAGAACCATCATTATCTGGTGTTTGGTCATCTTCCTTCGAGATGTATTCGCACAGCGAAGGGAGTACCCCCCAAGTGGCATCAGTAGGCAAACCATCTACTTGCGGCGCCTCACCGCAATCAATGCGGTAACCACCGGGAGCACTCTGATCAATAATCACATGACCAGTCGCCGTGTGAGTTTCATCAAACTCGGTACCCCCGCTCCAGGTCCAAGCACACTTGGGCTTCTGGCGAATAAAGTATTCCACATCATCTACTCGGTCTTCAGCCATGAAGGAATCCGAGAGAGCCACCCGCACCGGCAAATCCAAGTGTTCTTGAGGAAAAACGGTACCAAAATCAAGCACCTCGGTATTAACCGAGAGCGCATTCTCAATCCGCGCCGTCACATTAATCACATGCGCCTCGAAGGCGGCAAACATCGGTAGAAAAACAAAAATCGCGGTAATCGTCAGCAAACTAAAAAGTATTTTCTTCATTATGTTTAATCGTTAAATTGTTAAATTGATTCGACCTTTGGGTTTTTGACAAACTTAAAGCCCCCAAAGCCACTTAGGCTAAGGGGGCGCAAATGACACCACGCTCAGGAAACACAAAAATTGTGATCGTCATTATCATCGTTTATCACAATCCCGAATCCCCGCGAGACTGTCACTCGTGATTATAGAGAGTGTAGTTTTGGCGTCTAGTTATTTTTTGGGGATTCCCTGTGGATAACTAAAAGCCCGAGCAGGAGTGCCGCTTGGGGGAAAGGCCGTAATCCATAAAGGACAAGGCACCAAGCAACACCCCTACCCGAGCTTTTAGTTCTTTGTCTTATACTTTTGGCCGATAGAACTCGGCCCCACCACTACTCATCTTATTGAGGGAAAAGGTCTTGTCAAATAATACTATTAAAAGGACACTGATTCTTTTATCTTGGCGAGAGTTCGAGGTAAAGCCATGAAGGCCGCGCGAAGTTCAACCAAATTACCAGCCGAGCGCAAGGCCGCGGCCGGGTGAAATAAAGGATAAATAAAATAATTACCAGACTTAAACAATTTTCCCTGATCGCGACTGATTTTGGCTGTGGGCAAAAAATAATTCAGCGAAAAGCGACCGAGGGTGGCGATCACCTTGGGGGCAATCAGTTCAATTTGTCGCGCGAGATAGGGTTTATAGGCTTCAATTTCTGCCGGCAAAGGATCGCGATTATCTGGTGGCCGGCGCTTAACGATATTGGTAATATAAACATCCGCTCGCTTCCACCCCAATTCGGCAATCAACTTATCGAGTAATTGGCCCGAACGGCCCACAAAAGGGCGGCGCAACTCATCTTCTTTCTGCCCCGGCGCCTCGCCGATAAAAAGCACTTCGGCGTTAATATCCCCTTCACCAAATACCAAATTAGCCTCCCGCAAAGGCAAATTCTCGTCGGCAATAATTTCGGCTTCTAGCTCTTGCAGTTCTTTAGCTTTAGATAACATTAATCACAGGGTCAGTAAGCGTGCCAAACCAGCCAATTCTTGAGTTGTTGGTTCACCGCACCGCTTTTCTAATAAAACCTTAGAGGTAATGTCGCCGGGCTCTTGCATTGGTACCACATGCACATGGGTATGCGGCACATCCCAGCCAATTGTCATCATGCCCACGCGCTTGGGTTGAAGTTTTTGCTCAATCTGCTTGGCCACCTGCTGGGTTAAAGCCATCACCGCCTGATAATCTTCTGGCGCCAAATCTTGGAAATTGGGCGCATGCACCTTAGGAATCACCAAGGTGTGTCCGGGACGAATGGGGTGAAGGTCGAGGAAAGCAATCGCCCGCTCACTCTCCCCCACTTTATGCGCTGGGATTTCCCCAGCCACAATTTTACAAAAAATACAATTAGACATTCCTAAAGTATAACAAAACAAAAGAAAGCACCGCCCACCATCAGGTGAAACGATGCTTTCCGGAGGGGAAAGAAGCAATTCCGATTAAGATTATCCCTCTCAAGAACCAAAAAGTAAAATCAAAAAGTGGATAAGATAATTGGGGTAAGGTTGTAGAGAATACGACTTTCTGCCAGCCATTTCCCCTGCCACAATTTTACAAAAGACACCGTTTGGATCTATCATCCCTCCAGCCTAACTCTAACTCCAAAATTTTGAAAAAGAAAAGGCTCCCGCAGTCCGCAGGAGCCCTACTTTACCGCCACAAGTCTTTCACCGCGAGCTGACACAACTTGGCCAAACCCACCAGTAATCCAAGTTGTTGGAACGAGCTGTCCACATTATGAGGACACAGCTTGTATCCTACGTCCAAGGAAACATCGTGACGGTCATCAGGATCAAGACCGCAGGCATCGCCAGGAACATCGAGATGAATCCACTTTGGTTCCCGATACTGAATTCGATAGTAATAATCCTTCTTCCACACATTACGCCTGCGTAGCATGTGTCGAAAGGATGTCTTTATCGCTCGGTGGACCTTACCAAGTTCACCGCCATCGCTCTGCTTATTGAGATAGCGCATCATCGACGGAGTGAGTGTGGCCCACAAAGAACCGCCATGAAATCCACACTCCACCTGCAAACCATCGATAATCATGAGTTGCGGCTTTGGCCACCCGGTATCACCCTCAAATCCGAACACCCGGAGAAAGTTAAACAACAGGGAAAGTGAGGCCCTCACCGCCATGAACTGTTGGTGACTTACATCCTTGCGATCAACGGGCAACGCACACTTTAACAAGGTCCACTCGGGGTGACGAGAGGGGCCAACTTCAATTGGCGCTTCCGGTCCCCACAAGGTTCGTCTTCCAAAGCCCCACGGTGACACGGTTGGCGGGATAAAATCCTCGAAGCGAAACTCTTTCACCATCTCTGGGTAAAAAGTTCTTTCGTACTCAAAAGCGCGAACGAATTCCCAGGCACTATTGTGAATGATGACCAGAAGAGTGTCCGGACTCTTAAAGCCAAGCCGATACCACGCCGGTATGGCCTCTCTTTCTGGAAGTCTCAACCGGCTTAGATCTCGCATCTATCACCTCCTTTCAAAGGGCTATTCCACCCTCACCTTAGCCCAATCAACAAAAAGATCAAGGTTAATTAACCAACCATCCAAAACACAAGCTCTTACCCGGTGCGTCGGCGGCGACGGCCATCGCATTAGTGAGATAGCTGTAACCAAGGCACTTTTTGGCGGTTTGATTAAACTGCTCCACCCCTTCTGGCGTTACGAAACCCGGCGAAGAAATATATGACTTCGGCCAGAAAAACCCAATTACTAAAACGATAATAATTAAAACGACAACTTTTTTCATATACTTATTGTAACTGAACTCTACATCTTCATAAACACAAAGCGGCTTTCAAATTCTCTTCCTTAAAATCCGTGATTCCAATCTCGCCACTCAACACCGCATGTTTGATTGCTTCTTTATTTAAAAACATTGTCGTGGGGTGACCGGCCGGGATCGAACCGGCAACCTCCTGCTCCACAGGCAGGAGCTCTAACCAATTGAGCTACGGTCACCATCAACGGGAAACTTTTATCCCCAGCTTTCCCTTCTCCAGGCTATCACAATGCACCAAGTGGTGACAATTATGACACAACCAAGCCAAATTTTTAAGATCATTATTCAGGTGGTTTTCATCCAAATGATGAACGGCTAAAATCCTTTTATCGGCAACATCACAAAGGCGGCAAATACGAGCCGTTCCACTGTTTATCATTATCCGGCGGTGAACATTAACTCCCCCTTTCCAGAGAGTATGCTTATCTCCACTAAAGAACTTGTTGCGCCAAATCGTTTGACAAGATTTATCACAAAAAAATTTTCCACTTTTGGAATGATTTATTTTGGACAAAACCTTATCGGTAATTTTGCCGCAAATAGCACAAGGCACACTCACCCTCTTTTGGGTCCCCAGCCTCTTACAATTCATGGAGCAATACTTTCCGAAACCCTTTTTGAGAAAAAAGGGTTTTACCTGAAACAGTTTAGAGCAAAAACGGCAATTAACGAGGGGCATGAAATTTCTTTAAAAACCTCTGTTTTTCTTCTGGATAATGGTGGACCAAAAAATGACAGTTGTAGCACAACCAAGCAAGATTTTTTAAGTTATTATTCTCCCGATCTTGGTCAATGTGATGAACTGCCAACAATTTAGGATTAGATATTTGACACAAAACGCAACAAGGAAAATGAGTATTTCTCTTCATTAGGGCTTTGTAGGAAAATTGACCGCCCCTCCAATTAGGATGCCTGGTAGCCGAATACTCTTGACCGTGCCATTGATTGCTACATTTTTTGTTACAGAAGAACTTTTTTAACAGCGTTTAACTTGCGAAGGTTTTTTGTTAAATTTCTTTCCGCAATTATCACAGACAACAATAGCCACTCCCAAACAATAGCACCGATGCGGTAAGGTAAACAGCGCACCCTGTGGACTGCCTTATTGATAATTTGGCTTCTCCTCATTTATACCAGACTTATGATTCATCAGTCTAGCAAGCGCGTAGAGAAGAGAAGACAGGCGGTTGAGATAAGCGAGGCTAAATTCGCCAATTCGACGATTGCCAAGGGGGCCAGTCTCTTCGGCTACAGCAACAACCCTCCTCTCCGCTCTTCTGGCCACCGTGCGGGCATAATCAAACATCGCCGAGAGTTCGTCACCCTCACGGGCACCGCCACCCGGAACAAAGAAGGATTTAATTGGTGGTAAAATTTTCTCGATATCATCCACGATTTTCTCGACGGCTTTTACCTTATCTTCAGTAATCGTCTTCGAGGCGCCCGCCAGTTCAGCTTGGATAATAAAGAGGTTTTGCTGGACGGTGTTAAGAACATCTTTCTCCTGTTGGGCTGATCTTGATTTTACAAACCCAAGTAAAGAATTAATCTCGTCGAGAGAACCGAGAGCCTCCGCCACGGCGGAACTTTTAGAGATTTTTTGATCACAGCCAAACAGTCCTGTTTGGCCCCCATCCCCTTTGCGGGTATAGAGCATTTACCGCGTCACCGAGATCGGCGTTGCGCTTTCGGCATCGCAAGAACCAATCGTCACAGAACCATTAGTGTTGCGGCTAGCATAGTAACCACTTAAAGCAGAGGACCAGCTACCGGAACCATTAGGATTTACTGGCATCTTTCCTAAATAACCCTCGTCAACCAATGACTGAAGATTAAGACATTTAGCCCCCGGAGTACCGCCACTAATAAAAGCGGCGCACCCAGTATCACAACCTGAAGTGGTGGTTGCATTACTAATCTGGTAATTGGTGTCGGCCGCAACAGCTGTTGGACCAGACCCAAAGAACCTTAAACCATAAGCATAGGGTCCCTTATTATCCACCTGATCTACTTTGATCGCCGAGAGAATAGCGGTGACATCGGTGTAGCGCGCGGCATCGCGAGCATCGCGGAAGCGCGAAAGTGGATCGAGGGAAACGAAGACGACACCAGCTAAGATGGCAATAATCGCAATAACAATAAGCAGCTCGATGAGTGTAAAACCTTTTTTAGACATTTAGTTATTTAGCTATTTAGTTGTAATCCTCGATTATACCTAAAAGTGCGCTGGTAAGGCGAGGGCGGGGGTGGATAAGCTAAAGGGCGTGAGGGCGAGACCGGCCGCCTCAAGATAGAGGCCATTGCTCGCCGTGAGACTGGTGCTAATAGCAGGAGAAAGGGTGAGGCTTGAGGTTAATTCGCCACGACGGACCGGCACTTTAAGATTACGAGCGAAGTAATCAACCAGACCCGGGAGCAAGCTCCCGCCACCCACCAGCACCACTTCGGCCAGCTCTTGATGGAACTGACTGCGCAAATAGCGCTCGAGTTTACCCAGCTCATCGAGCGTGGGTCGGAGTGCTTTAGTAAGAAGGAGCGCCAAATTCTGATCTCTATCAGAAAGGCCGTTGAGCACCTTCCGCTCTTCGGCCGCGGCGAGACCGAGATCAAGGGTTTTAGCAATTTCGGCCGTTAGTGCCTCCCCGCCCTCATTGAGACTGTAAGCATAAAAAACCCCGAGCTGATTAAAAAGAGAAATGGTGGTGGTGACCGCCCCAAGATCAACCATCGCCGTGAGCGACATCACTCCGCGCGGGAAGAGCGCCCGGAAGGTAGCCAAGCTCTCGAGGTCAAAAAATTTTACCGCAATCCCCGCCTCCTTCATCGCCTCCCGCCACTCGGCGACCACTTCGCGCGTCGCGGCCGCCGCCGCCACTTGATACATCTCGGGCGACTCCGACTGGATCACCGAGTTCCACACCAGCTCCTCAAGCGGGAAGGGAAAGGTCTTCTCGACTTCAGCGCGAATAGCGGTGGTTAAATTTTCTTGGCCCCCCAACGCCGCTCGGGGTAAAGAAAAAGTGTGGAGATAGGTTTGACTCTCCGGAAGCGCCACCTGCACCCCGCGTTCGAGAATAATCGGCGCGGGCTTGGCTTCCGCCGCGAGTTTGCGAATAATTGCCGCGAGCTTATACGGGTCTTGGATCCGGCCGCGCGCCACAATACCCTTATCTAAAGGCGCGCGGCCGAAGGCGGTAACGGTAAGCGCTTGACCACGCTTCCGCACTTCTACCAGCTCGGCACTGCGGTCGGAGATATCAAGGCCCAAAGCTTTGGTGCCAAAAATGGTTAAAATTTTCGAAAAATTAAGCTTAAAGTTGCGCATTTAATTAGCAAGTTCGGTCCAAGTGATTGGTTGGTTGATCACATTACCCGTTAAACTGGCCGTCACCTGAATTTTCTTATTGATTTGACCAAGCGTCGCCGTAATCATAATGGTTTTTGTCCCCGAACCAGTGACTGTAATTATACAAGAAGCATCGCCAAGGGTTAATGAGCCGCCGGTATAGGCGGGGTTGAGGCGCAAACGGCGCAAGGTTTCGTCTAAACAACCATCGGCTGCCACCAGCGCTTGACCCGCCTTAGTTTCTAAATTACTCGACTCCAGCTCGGCGAGACCGAGATAAGAAGAAGATAGGGCGAGAAGCAGGGTCCCACCGCCGAGGACGAGCACTGCCATTAAGGCCATGAAGCCATTGTGATAATTCAACTTTTTCATTTTCTGCGACTGATCGCCGTGCGCACGCTGGTAGTATAAGCGAGTTCTGGCGAGACATTTCCGCCAGCTGGCGGATCCGTACTAAGCGTAAAGCTAATCCCGATATTCGACCGTTCCCCCGCTGGAGCCAAGTTGGTAAAAAGCAGATTGGTAACTTGCAAATTGTTGCTCGTCAAAACAGTAATTGGTCCGGGATTCTCATTAACCTGTAAATTATTGCTTCCATCAAGCGAGAAAATATAATTAGGAGAAACTGGCATGGTGAGAGTTAAGGTTGTAGGCGTAACACTCACCGCACTGGCCTCGCGAATTTTTGCCGCCATGAAATCAAGTACAAAGCGGGCTTCATTATTAACTTGCGTCACCACGGTCGCCTTCTCGCTCCCGCCGCTGGTATTGAGAGCAAAATAAACAAAGCTCGTTACAATCGCCGCCGTGATGGCGAGGTAAATCAAGAGTTCAATCAGCGTAAAACCTTTTTTCATTTGTAATTAATTCTCACTTCTTGCAAAACTGGTGTGGTTAGCCCGTTGCCACCAAGAAACACTTGGTACTGCACAAAACGCTGACTATTAAGGATCACTGGAAGCAACGCTCCTGCCGCCGTGGTGAAATAAGTACTGCTCGTACCGTCTGGTCCGCGCCAGATTGACCACGGCCCCGTCCCACTTGAACCAGTGCGAATCTGGAAACGAACGGTACAAGCAACACAGCCACCAGGAACACTTTGATCCCAGTTGATAATCTGCACGGGTGAATTATCGCTCATGTCGA
Source organism: uncultured Candidatus Saccharibacteria bacterium (assembly GCA_964361825.1). Classification (GTDB taxonomy): domain Bacteria; phylum Patescibacteriota; class Minisyncoccia; order Phycocordibacterales; family JACOZG01; genus CAYICB01. Next base: position 21,402 of record CAYICB010000001.1, read on the forward strand.
AGGCTGGGGAAATGAGGGAGCCGGTGGTTTGGAAACTGCCAAAATCAAACTGAAAAATACTTCCGCTAGCGCCCATCGCCCAACCAGGCTCAAAACCAAGAAAAACGGTATTCAAATTAACATTTGGTAGGGTGGCCACTGGTCCAACTCTCGACCAGGAAGGACCTCCGACCCAACGCAAAAGCATCTCTCCACCACTATTATTACCCACGATCCAACAATCAGTAGAAGACGGGCAATAAACAGAATTAAGTGCCGCATCAGGAATAGCGGCAATTGGCCCAACACGAGACCAGTTAGGTC
>CAYICB010000001.1:21804-96993 GCA_964361825.1 uncultured Candidatus Saccharibacteria bacterium
CACCAGTCCAACGAAGAATTGTTTCGCCACCGCTTGCAGCACCAACAGCCCAACAGTCGTTAGTATCTACACAGAACACATCGTTAAGTGCCGCATCAGGAATAGCGGCAATTGGCCCAACACGAGACCAGTTAGGTCCACCAGTCCAACGAAGAATTGTTTCGCCACCGCTTGCAGCACCAACAGCCCAACAATTAGTAGTGGAAGTACAATAAACAGAATTAAGATTAGCGTTAGGGATAGCCGCAATTGGCGTGAGGCGTGACCAAGCACTACCATTCCAACGCAAAAGAGTCTCCCCACTACTATTATTACCGACGGCCCAACAATCATTTGGTTGAGCACAAAAAATGGCATTCAAATTAGAGTCTGGTAATGTTGGAGAAACAGCAATTCTTGTCCACGTCACACCATTCCAATCCAAAATTACTTCTCCCGCACTCGCAACACCAACCCCCCAACAATCATCTTCGGCAAAACAATAAACATCGTTCAAAACACTTGAAACCGGAGAGGGTGAATATTGTTTCCACGCCGCTGGAGTACCCGCCAAAGTTAATTGACCGGCAAAACTTGTATCCACATTCGTTCCCGTGAGGCCGGTCCAATCGGTGTGGGCCCATTCGCGCGAGTCCCAATTGGTGAGATAGGCTTCGCGCTTTACTTCTTGCGTCACGCCGGAGGTTGATTGCCAGGTGACGGTCGTACTTGCGAGTTTGGAGTGAAGATCAACAGGGTTACCCGAGCAAGAAGCAATGTTTTGAGAAATCGTTTCCCGACACACCGGAGCAAAAGTGAGCGTGCGGATAAATTTGCCAATCGTTTCGCTCGGTGCACCAATAAGTGTCCATTGACCGGTGGTCGTACTCACCCGCGCGGGCGAAATAATAAATTCATTCCACGCCCCGTCGCGAACCGAGCGCGCGGCTTCCAGCGCTTCATCGGCGAGCGCACTAGCCTCCAAGTAATCAGTGCCATAACTAAGCCCCTGATAACCGCCAATCGTCATCGCGGCGAGAGCGCTCACAATGAGCGCGAAGATCGCGAGAGCGAGAATGGCTTCGAGCAAACTCTGGCCGCGATTAGTTTTCATAAATGCCGCCGAATTTGTTGATACTAATAACTCGCGGCGCTTGGCCGCTTGGCGTGAGCGTGATTGTGCCCACATCAAGAGTGAGCGCCGGACCAGCCGAGAAGCGAATATCCGCGCCGGCAATTGTGGTGCTTAAGGTAAAACTTGGCGGCAAAATTGTTACCACATCATAAGCCATTTGCCGCCCGGCATAATTCACGCCTTGGTAAAGTGTGTACCGCGGTGGCACCACTGCCGGTTCAAGAAAAACGCCGTGCGCCGAATTATTAAATCGCGCCAAGCTCCGCGTATGGGCCGAGCGCAAAGCGGTGACTAAATTATTACTCTCCTGCTCGAGGCTTGATGAAGTATAAAAGTTCCCCGCCACCGGCAACACCACCGCGCCAAGCACCAGAAAAATCCCAATCACCACCAAGACTTCAACCAAAGAAAATCCCCGAGAACTCATAGGGAAATTATAGCAAATCTAAAGCTGGGTTGATTTTCAAGCAAACGAAAACCCCAAGAAAAGATTTGGGATCTTCGCTTGGGGTTCGAATGAACCTCATTTTGTCACGGCCACTGGTTTAGAGAAGATTTCTTTGTGCCCATGAGCTTGCACCACTCTTCAGTGTCTCCAGTATCAGCCGCTCTCTGTGCAAGAATCTTGTTCACGGCTACTGAGATCTTTCGAGCGATAGACTTGAGATAACCTCTCGGGTTACGCAAGTCATCGTCAACGACCAGCTGGAAAAGATAGATGACGCAAGCCTCCGACCCAACCGTGACACATCGGGTCGGAAACACCCCAAGAACAAACTCCAACTCAGAAGCCAAAGTGTCATCGTCAAAGTCATCGAAAGAAACCATAGACTGTCTTAACAAAAATTGCACATCTGTGGTCACTCTCCCGTCAAATGGAGACGAGACTCTCTTTGTTCCGAGAATACCTAGGGTCGTGGCCGAACCGATTTGCGTTTGCGGAATTTTAAGGTGCATTACCTTCTCCTTTCGAGGTTCTCAAAGAACCAAAGTGATTGAATGTTTAACGGGCCCAATCTACAAGGCTCGGTGAAGGTTTACAAACCCTCACAATCTGCCGCTAGCTTAGCATAACTACTACCCACTTGTCAAGCCCAAAATGGGTGTCAAATCCGCCGGCTGGCGGATGGCTCTAAATAAGGATATTCTAGCGTTTGACGGGAGTGATCTCAAATGAGTCGTGGTCGCGTTCGAATTTAATTTTGTGTAAATCGAAGAAACCAATTTGACCCAATAAGCCATTTACCGACGGGCTGTCGATAAATCCGACCGGCACAGTCTTCATGCCTGGATGGGAGAATAAATTTGGTCTAAAGGAATAACTTTAAAAATTTTTGAGTCTCTAGTTTCAGCTTTGGGGTTTTTCAGAACTTGATCTAGAGTCTCGCCACTGGCCAAGACCGTAGCGTAATCGTCCGAAACAGCAACCCATTTACCCGCAAAGTCTTGGTGAACCTTGGTAAAATTTTGATTAATTTGACTGTGGTTTTTCATGATTATTAAAACTCTACCGCGAATTACTTAGTTTTTCAAGGGCAAGAACTTTCCCCGTTAACGCTTAATATTCCCCGTCAGTTCATAAATCGGCGTGATGATGGAAAGGGCAAAGACGGCGACGATGAGGCCGATAAAAAGGAGAAGAGCGGGCTCGATGGTGGTGGAGATATTTTTGGTCGTTTTATCCACTTCGGCTTCGTAAAATTCGGCAATGTAGGTTAGCGTTTCTTCAAATTTACCCGACTCCTCGCCCACGCGCACGAGATCGGTGGCAAGCGTCGGAAAGAGTTTTGGGTAAGCAGCAAGACTGGTGGCAAGCTTGGCTCCGCGGCGCGCGCTCTCCCCCACCTCGACGAGAGCTTTCTTGAAATAAAAGTTACTCGCGGTCTCACTCGCAATCTTGAGCGCCTCGTCTACTGGCACGCCGCTCTTGAGGAGCATCGCCAAAGTGCCAGCGAAGCGCGACACATTACTCTCGCGCACCAGAGATTTGGCGAGCGGCAAGGTTAAAAGAATTTTATGGGTAATAGGTTGGAAGACGCGCAAGCGCCAAGCGAAGACGAGCAGGAAAATAATGATCAGCGCCGCCGGGAAGGCCACTACGCCCCAATCATCGGCGAAGTGAGCGAAGGAAATGAGGGCCCGCGTGGTGGCGGGCAAAGTGATATTGAGCCCTTCGAAGAGTCGCGTGATTTTGGGCAAAACCGTAAAAGCCAGAATGATGCCGAGCACCAAAGTGGCAATGAGCACAATCGCGGGGTAAATGAGCGCGCCCTTAACCTTGCTCACAATCGCCCGCTCCTTCTCCAGTGCCACGGCCACATTTTTAAGATTATCGGCCAGCGACCCAGAGGCCTCACCGGCATAAACCGAGCTCAAAAAAAGTCCGCCAAACACCTTCGGATAATCACCGAGCGCGGTGGCGAGCGGTCGCCCGCTCTCCACAGCAAGCCGCACCTCACCTAAAACTTGCTTTAGTTTGCCTTGCGAAGAATTAAGCGCCGTGCCCAGCGCCTCGCTTAGGTTCAGCCCCGACTGGAGCATCACCGCCAATTGCCGCGCGAGCACCGCCTTCTGTTCTAAACTCACGCCACCAAAACTTAATTCCTTTTTGAAAATCGAATTAGTCACTCAATCTATTGTAGCAAATTTTCTAATCAACCAATGATCTTTGGTGGACGATGCAGGGCTCGAACTTTGTTTAATAAATTACTTGATTGGTTCATGGTAAATTCCACACCAACACAGATGTGGTATCCTAAATTGCGTTCATGAACCAATCTCTAATCAAAGAACAAATTACCGGCCTGATTCACATCATCCGTGGTCACAAAGTAATGCTCGATCGTGATCTCGCTCTGCTATACGGAGTAAAAGCGATTGCTTTGCGTCAGCAAGTGAAGAGGAATCTTGATCGATTTCCGGCTGATTTCATGTTTCAGCTCACAGACAGCGAGGCTGATTACTTGGTATCACAAGTTGTGATACCTTCGCGAAAGCATTTTGGTGGTGCTTTACCATATGCCTTTACCCAAGAAGGGGTGGCGATGCTTTCGGGAGTGTTGCGGAGTGAGCGGGCAGTCAAAGTGAACATCGAAATCATGCGGGCCTTTGTGCGCCTACGGCGGATGTTGATTGAGAACGCCGCGTTGTCTAAGAAACTCCTCGCTTTGGAGGCGAAGTATGATGAGCACTTCAGGGTTGTGTTTCGGGCAATTCGACAGTTGATGGAAGAACCAGCGGAGACGAAAAGGTCACAAATTGGGTTTCGGATGGATAATAAATAATTCATGGATCAGGAAAAAAGCAAGCAAAAGACCAAGGTCCAGTGGGAAATCAAAATTTGATCAAATTTTTTCGCGACCCCGTCTCCCTCGCCTCCGCTCGGTCCGACCTTCGAGCCCCCCACCGAAGGTGGAAATGTGGACGATGCAGGGCTCGAACCTGCGACCTTCCCGGTGTAAACGGGATGCTCTAGCCAACTGAGCTAATCGTCCTAATTTACTTTAACCAAATGCCCTCGGTAGGAATCGAACCTACATATCCGGCTTAGAAGTCCGGAGTTCTATCCATTGAACTACAAGGGCAAATTAAATCAAACACCTCTAAAACTAGCAAATTATCGACTTGGGTCAATGATGGCCGGGGTAGAAGACGCCAAGCGTTGCTCTTTGGCTTCAATCAATTCGATAGCTTGGCGCAAATCATCTTGATCCACCACCTTCATAATTTCTGCCGCCGACTCGGCCACCGCTCGATCTTCTAAACTAGCGATTCGTAGAAGATAAAAGTAAGACCACAAAAAAAGAGCGAAGAAGGCCCCGCCGCCCACCAGCACCATTATGGACCAAGCGCCCGCCGGTTTAAATTCCCGTTTCAGCGGATCGACCCCTCGGGGCAGTTTAAATTTTTTGATTTTTGCCATATTTACTTAAAGCTAAACAAAGTCAGGTCAAAATTGGCCCGCCACCGGCCCGCGGCCATCGGCCCCAAATAAGCTTGGTTAATATCGAGGCGATAGGGCAAATTTTCTAAAACATAGATAAAACGATAAACTTGCGCAAAGTTACCCTCGGTGGCAATCGTAAGATTAAGCACTTCGCGCCCACTCACCTCCGCGGGTTTCGTGTTACTTAGGGTGTAAATTACGCCGGTTTCGCGCGCGGCTTGCTCTAAGCGCTCAATAAACTGGGGTAAAGTTTCGGTAGTAATAAAGTATGACGAAACCTTGGTTCGACCGGCTTCGGTTTGGCCATAAATCCGCAAGAAGCGTTCGAGATTTTCTTTCTTTCTTTCGGCCCCAATTAATTCTTTAGCCCTAGCGAGCAATTTCCCCTCTTCGCGCAATAACCACCAGAAGCCGCCCGCCACCAAACCAACCATAATCAGGTTGAGGATTAAAAAGGTAAGAATAGAGAGTGGGATCTTTTTCATGGTTTAGGGTTTTTTAAAGTAATTTCTAGAGCAAAACGAATGTTTTTCTCATTAATCAAATTGTTGACCGGATAATCCACCGTCTCCAATAATTCGCTTTCGGTTAAGGCTTTTACAAAATTGAGAAAAGTTTGGCGCGTAGTAGCCAAACCATGCAAACTTAAAATGCCAGCGCCAGAATTAAGATCAAAGGTCATATCACCCACACTTACCCCCGCCACAGCCTGCTCTTTGGCCACCAGTTCAATCAATAATTGTGTGAGCGGCAAAACCCGGCGTGAGACCAAAAGTACCGCCACCTCATCAGCCGTTTTGGCTAAAGCTTGTTCTAGTTCATCAAATTGGGCCGGCTTGGCATCGGTCGAGATTTGCACCAAAACCCGCTCAAGCGCTTGCCGTTTATGCCAAAGCACCAAGAAAAAAGAGGTTTCAAGAATGAGAGCGGAGATACAGACAGCCAACAAAACTCCGCTCCAAGTAATAATTAAGCGCCGATGATACTCCGCTTTAAGCTTTAGTCGATCTTCAATGGGTAAAAGATTAATCATGGTAAATGACGCAAACTAAGGCCAAGCGAGGTGGTATAGCGCAAAGATTGATTAAGATTAAGTGGCGGGATAAAGTCATCGAGCGAGAAAACATTGGTCCAACTATTGCCCAGCACCACCGGCACCGCCAAACTCATATTGAGATAATCTACCAATCCGGGCAAAGTGGCTTGCCCGCCGCACAAAATAATTTGTTCGATTGGCGGGTGTTCACTATGCGAAAGCCAGTAATCAATTTGCTTGGTAATCTCATCGCGCACGGCCGAGGCCACCGGCATCACCGCAAAAAACAATTCTTGATTATCTTTATCTGGGAGCAACCCTCGCTCAATTTTAAGCTTCTCGGCCTCTTCATAACTCACCTTCAAGCCCCGCTCAATCGCCTTGGTAATATTCTCGCCCCCAATACTACCAATCGTGGTGGTAAAAAGAACACGCACGCCTTGATTGACAAAAAAGCTAATGCGCGTTTTGCCAAAATCCACAATGAGGGTGTGGGTCGCCGTTTTGGCGAGCACCACCGAACGGGCAATGGCTTGCGCCTCAATCTCTAGCGCCAAGGGCAAAAGCCCCGCCGCCAAAAAAACATTGGTATAAGCCAAAACAATCCGTTTAGGAAAAACATTAACCACCAAATCAAACATATCACCCTCGCGCCCGGGTTCATGCAAAATCTCATAATCAAAAATGGCCTCGGCGGGTGGCACCGGCACATGCTCCTCCAGCTGGAGCTCGATACTCTCGCGCAAATCGCTTTTCTTCATCACCGGTAATTGCAGACGGATCACATAAGCCGCCTCTTCTGGTAGCGAGGCCACGATGGCCTCAAGCTTATGAGCACGCTTAAGCTCAGCCAAAACGGCCGTCACGGCCTCGGCCTTCTTAATCTCTCCCGATTGAATCGCCCCAAAGGGAACCGGCGCCTCGCCATAATCCCCCAACCGCAAACCATGGTGGGTGCGCTTGAGTTTGGTGAATTTAATTGATTGGTCGGAAATATCTATCCCCACGGCTGGTAAGGCTAAATAATCCGGTGGCGGAAAAAATTTTAATAAGGAAAAGCGGCTCATGCCGCGTTTATTATAACTTATTTTGGATTTCGTTTGTCGAGATAACTCTGGAGAATGAGGGCGGCGGCGCGGGCATCGGTTTCGGCATCTTTCTCTACCACCCGATTAGCCTCCCGACTCGAGAAAATCTCGCTCACAAAAATAACTGGCAAATTAAGTGTTTGTTCTAATTTAAGCTTAAATTTATTCACCTGCGCCGTAATCTCATTGGCCTCCCCGCGATAACTAAGCGTATCGCCCAGCACCACCTCATTAACCTTTTTCTCGTCACACAATGCCTTAATTTTTCCCAGCAATTTCCCATCATTCGCCCACACCGCCTGCGGAAACGCCACCTGCGCACTTTCATCCGAAAGCGCGACCCCAACTCGCTTTGTTCCATAATCGAGACCAAGAATTCGCATTGACCTTATCCTAACTCAATTGCCTTCCGGCCGCCATTTCGTTACGATGAGATTGGATGGGTGGCTGAGTGGTCTAAAGCAACGGTCTTGAAAACCGTCATCCGCGCAAGCGGATCGTGAGTTCGAATCTCACCCCATCCGCACTGTTAGATTATCGGGCTGATTGAGCATCAAATTGAATGGAGAACGCATTGTAAACTCTAGCTTTTTTTCGTTCAACGAACAGTTCTGAAGTAAGAAACTCAAAAGTTGCCTCTTTTCATCTATTTCAGAACTCATGAAAATCTCTTTTGCTCGTTTAGCTATATTCAGCGTCATATTTGCAGTGAGATAAAACTGCTCATCGGCATCAGAATGGTCTTGCATCTGGTCAAGAATTTCTGCCTGCTTTTCTTTGTACTCTCGTAGAAAGTTGTCATACATTTCATCTGTAATTCTTCTCAAAGTAATCTGTGGAGTACTTTTTCATGTGTGATACCTCACTTTACTTTACAATTAAGCATTATTCAAATGCGGCCAATTATTCTACTGTAATGTCGTAAGTGTATAGGTGAATTGCCTAAAATGTGGTAAAGTTTTGGTAATCTACGAAACCAAGGATTTTACCAATAACTAAAATTGTAATGACAAATAAAATAGTGATTATCACAGTTGTGGTTGCGATAATTGTTTCCTTCATCGGAGTTAAACTCTTTTCCAAGAATGGTTCAACCTCTGGTACAGACAGCACTCTTGCTACTGTATTAAACCGAAAGGAAATACGGGTAGGCTATGTTATTTACCCTCCAGGAATGATAAAAGATGCTAATACAGGAGAACTGTCAGGTATCTTCCATGATGCTCTTGAAGAAGCAGGAAAAAATCTTGGTCTCAAGATAAATTGGGTTGAAGAAGTAGGTTGGGGAACGATGATAGAGGGTCTGAAGGCTGGACGATACGATATGATTGGTTCTCCTGTATGGCCTAGTGCCCCTCGTGCAACTCAAGCTGACTTCACACGACCGCTTACATATTCAGTTATCTCTGTGTACTCTCGTGCAAACGACAATCGTTTTAATAATAGTTGGGATGCTATTAATAGCCCTGACGTAAGAATTTCAGTTGTGGATGGCGAGTTGGCCCAGACAATAGCACAAAGCCAATTCCCAACCGCAAAGGTAGTATCACTACCGCAACTTTCTGACATCTCACAGTCGCTTCTTAATGTCTCATCAGGAAAAGCAGACGTGGCTTTTGTAGAACCTTATATTGCAGATGCGTTTCTCAAAAATAATCCTGGTTCAATTAAGAATGTTCAGCCAAATAATCCTCTTCGTGTGAACGGCAACTCAATGGTCATCGGACAAGGACAAGAAGCGTTCAAAGCTATGCTCAATACCGCTTTGGAAGAAGAGCTAAACAGTGGCTACATTGATGCTCTTGTTAAGAAATATGAGACGTCAAAGAACTCATTCTATCCAGTTGCAAAGACATTCTCGTTACCTAACTAACACCTATGGTAACAGCGGTTTTCACAATTATCAGCCAGTATCGTGAGGGTCTACTTCAAGGTCTTCTTGTTACACTGGCACTTTGTCTAATCGTCTGGGTATGCGGTCTTACAATCGGGACACTATTAGGAAGTCTGTCGGCTCAATATCCTAATGAGGTCGGTAAACCGAGCAAAGCTCTCTCATTCACGCTTTCAGGTATTCCCATTCTTGTTCTGCTCTTTTGGCTTCACTATCCACTGCAAGAAATGTTGGGTGTTGTGATAAATCCCTTTTTTACAGCCGCCTTTGCCTTATCACTCGTAAACATATTTGCAGTAACTGATATTGTAAGGACTGCTCTCGTTGAGTTTCCATCACAATATATTGCTGCAGGAAAAGTTTCGGGTTTGAGCAACCAAGAGATATTCAAGAAAATCCAATTCCCAATTATATTCAGACAGATTATTCCTGCCATACTGACAACTCAAGTTAATATGCTTCAGCTTACACTCTTCGCAAGTCTTATTTCAGTGGAAGAGATTTTCCGAGTTACCCAGCGAATAAATGCGAGCATCTATAAACCAGTAGAAATATATACTGCATTGGCTATCTTTTTCCTAATAATCTGTCTTCCACTCAATGGATTGGCATTATATTTGAAGAGAAAGTATACCCGTAATCTTTCTGAAAAGTAACATGTTACAAGCTACAAATATAACTAAGAGGTTTGGCGACAAGATTGCATTGGATAATATCAATCTTGATATTAAGCCTGGAACGATTACGTCTATCATTGGGCCTAGTGGAAGTGGCAAGACTACGCTCCTACGAACGCTTGGGATGCTAGAATTGGCTGATACAGGCACAATAGCCCTGGATAAAGAGCTATACCAGTTTCCATTAGCTACTGTTGAGGGCCGAGCCCCTTGGCCAAAATTGACCATTGTCTTTCAGCAGTTGTTTATCTGGCCTCATCTAACACTGCGTGGAAATATCCTGCTTCCTCTTGGTGGGAATATGTCAGCGGACCAACAGAAACAATTTAATGAATTAGTGGAGTTGTTCAGCATGGAAGAATTTATTGATAGGTATCCCAACGAAGTCTCTTTAGGCCAGAGACAAAGGACAGCTATCATTCGGGCACTCATGCTTAATCCTGAATATCTTTTTCTGGATGAGGTAACATCTTCACTAGACGTTGAACAGACTTCAATTATCCTTTCTCATTTAGGGGACATTAAGAAAAGAGGGGTTGCAGTGGTTGTGGTAACTCACCTTTTAAACTTTGCGAAATCAGTGAGCGACCAAGTGATATTTCTTGAGCATGGCAAGATTGTCGTATCTGGGGATAGAACAATACTTGAAAACTCAAGTAACGAGAGATTGAGAGAATTTACAAGCCTTATTAAACAAGCAAGCTAATATGACAGACAATGATTTAGAAAAGAATAGTGCATACGATGCTCGATTTTCAGAAGCTCTAGGTGGAAGCGAGTATGAAGACCTGCTCATTGCCATAGAGTACTACAATGAATTTCAGGCAGAGACAGGAAAGGCCCTACAAAAGTATATCGCTGAACACTGTCAGGACCAGGACAACATTAAAGTATTGGAAGCTGGACCTGGCACGGGCATAACCACTCTTGAGCTGTTAAAGGCTGACCCTCGTGTCAAAGTTACCTCGGTAGATAATGAGCCTAAGATGCTTGATGCAGTAAAAGCCAGATTCGCAAAGATGGAAAGCTTACCTGAACGAGTAGAGTTTGTTTTAGCTGATATTCTTGGATACCTTGAAGCTCAAGAGGATGGTACTTTTGATGCTTTTGCCTCTGTTTATACACTGCACAACTTTACACCCGCATTCAGAAGGCAGGTTATAGAGTTGATTGCCAAGAAGCTAAAGCAAGGAGGTGTTTTCATAAATGGCGATAAATATGCAGAAGAAGGTGAGCTACATCAGAAAGACTATGCTTCTGAAATAGCGAACTATGGAAAGTTTGACATAGCGGCAGATAAAGCCGAAAGAGCAGGAGATACGGCACGAGCGGCACATTTGAGAAAGATAAAGGAAGAATGGATTGCTCATTGTGCTGAAGATGAGAAAAATAAGATAACCGTTGAGGAACAAAACAAGATGTTTGAAGAATTGGGTCTTGGAGATGTTGAGTGGGGTAAACGATTTGATTTGGTTACAACTGTAAAGGCGATAAAGAAAGGAAAGACGGAATAAGCCCAGAAAGCTGAAGTTCCTGCTTAATTCCCTTCCAATTAACAGTTCTGAACGCATCCAACCACTCCCGTCAAACATAAAGCTGTGAAAAAAATATCTTTACCTCACCCCGAGCTTGTTCAAGCCCTTCTCAAACAAATAAAAATTACAGCAAGGGTCAATCACTCATTAGACAAAAACACCGGTATTTCTTATGAAATATATAGTTACAGTGGGCCGAATGATCCAGTAGCTTTTTATAACGAAAGTGGCAATATTTATGTTACAGAAACGTTGCATCGCACTTTTCCACAGTATGCTGATTTAGTTGCCTATCACGAAACCGAGGAAATTAAATTTAAACGAGGCGGAAATGCACACGGTGAGGCACACGTTAAAGCTTGGCTATCAGAGTTAAGCTTGGTAAACAAAATTTATAGCACTGAAACAGAATTAAAAAATTATATTGATTGGAGAATTTCGATCTATTCTCAAGGTAAAATCCCGCACAAAGAAGTAGTGGCCAAACAACTCATGGTCTTATTATTAAAAAACCCACATCCTTCATTGGAAATATCCGAATTTATTAAAAATAACGGTTTATGAAACCTCAATCAAAAAAACTTTATCAATTTAAGTCAAAAGTTTGGCTCTATCCGGGGATGGATGCTTGGCACTTTCTCACTTTGCCCCAGAAGGAGTCGGCCGAGATTAAGAAAAATTTTTCTCAAGTGAAGCGTGGTTTTGGTTCACTCAAAGTGGAAGCAAAGATTGGTAAAACCGCTTGGCTTACTTCTATTTTTCCCGACTCCCGAGCCGGGGCCTATCTTCTCCCGCTCAAAGCGAGCGTTCGCAAAAAAGAACACCTACTGGCCGATGACACAGTGAGATTTACAATCAAAATCAAGGGTTAGGCGCAACACTTGCTGAATCCAACACCTGCTCAAGGCCCACAAAGGTGGTAGGAGAATTAATTTCTAAAGACGAATTGTAGCCAGCGAGCGACCAATCAAGCGCGTAATTGCCCTTATATTTGAAACCAGAGTTTGAATTGGTTTTATTAATCGGCCCCGAGAGCGTGAGGCGATAAATGAGGTGATCATTGCGGCCAATCCAAATTTCCCCTTGAGGCAACTGGAGATTGTCGAGGACGGTCTCCAACTCCCCTGTTTCCAGTGGCGTATTGGCAGAAACTAATTTAAGCGCTTCAATCACCAAACCCTTAAGCGCCGCTCGACTAGGCACAAAACTATAGTGATAAGTTGGCACGCCCTCGAGAGTCTCGAGAGGCAAGCGCGCCGTGATCTCAATTAAGCCTGATTGAGTAAAAAGTTTCTTCAGGTCCACTTGATCAGAGAGTTTGATCCATTGTTCTTTCCAAGGTTCGAGGTCAAACAAGGTAATGGCTGGGACCTCACGCAAACGAAGATAGAGATCGGCATCAACCAAACGCAAATCCGCTTGCAATCTAAGACGACTGGGCACAATAGGATTGGCGGGCAGGCCATAAGCCGAGAGTGACCAACTTTGCGCCAAGCGATGCGCCGGCGCATAAACACTGTCGCCGCCCACCTCAAGATTAAAAACCAGAGAATCAGAGGCCGAGGGCGACTTGGGCGAATCGCTGGCCCCGCCCTCGAGCAAAAGCTTTTCTCGCGAGAGCGCCAAACGCAAGTGGCCAGTAGAATGCGCCGAACTCACCGCGCCTTGAGCCGTGAGCATTTTGGCCAAGATCAACTCTGGTGGCTGCAGTCGCGGCCAAAAATAAAAGTAACCGCTCGCGCCAAGCGCCGCCAAAACGAGGAGAAAAAAACCAATGAGCAAAAGCTTGGGCGCTTGGCGCGGCTCTTGCTCGGGCAAAGCCGACATAATCTTAACCGGATCAAAATCAAACTTAGGCATTGGGTCTACCATTATTATTATTGTATAATGTTCGTCATCACCATGCCAATCAAAACCGTGATTATTGAGTGGGAAGATGTTGAGGAGCGCCCGGCGAAGCATCCCCATTTAATTTTGGGTATCGGACTCTTCGGCTTAATCCTAGTCATCGTGGCTTTAGTTTTAAAAAATTTCCTCTTTGCTCTTATTGTGGCGGTGGCCGCCGGTGTGATTATGTTTTCGGCTCGTCAAACCAAACCGCGCTCGCGTTACGCTCTCACCAAAGAGGGTATCATTTTTGATGACGAATTTTTCCCTTATGACAATCTTCACTCCTTCTCGCTCAAAGAACACGATAGCGGTTGGCGACTCAAAGTAAGAACTGGCCGAACCTTCTTACCCTTCCTCCTCCTGCCCTTGGGTCATGAGGAGTTCGCGAGCGAAGTGCGAACGATTCTTCTTGATTTTCTCGAAGAAGGCAGGCATGATGAAACGCTAGCCGAGCTGGTTAGCGACTTGCTTGAGTAACCCCCAAGCTCCCGTAGTTCAACGGATAGAACGCAAGATTGCGGATCTTGTAATCGAGGTTCGATTCCTCGCGGGAGCATCTAGTGAACAAAAGGCTTTTTCTTTGGGCTTTATACGACTTCGCGAATTCTCTCGTTTTGATGGCTTTTCTGTTCTACTTTTCTCAGTGGCTCGTGATCGATCAAGGTAAGCCGGCCTGGTGGTACAATGCCGCGCTAATTATTTCTTCTCTGCTCTTTATTCTCAGCGCTCCTACTATTAGCCAAAAAATCGACGCCACAAAAGTAAAAATTACCGGTCTGCGCTTTTGGACTCTGCTTACTTTTGTTGGGTATCTAATCGTCGCCCTCCTTACCATTCTCACCAGCGATCAAGAAATTCTCGCCACCGTTCTTTATACGCTGGCGACTTATGCTTACCTAATTTGCTTTCTCTACTTCACGCCGATGCTCAATGATCTATCAAACGAGAAAGATCGGTCCTGGAAATCGGGTGTCGGTCAAGGCGCTAATTCTGTTGGCCAAGTGGTTGGCGTAATCATCACCCTCCCCTTTGTTAATGGCTTAACCTTATTGGGTCAACCCGGACGGGCTCAAGCCTTGTTGCCAGCCACGATTCTCTTTGGCTTATTGGCTTTACCCATGCTCTTGTTTTATAAAGAAATTAAGGAAACCAACACCCGTGAGACATTGGGTCAACCTCGAGCCAATTTTTTCAGTCTGTTTAAAGAAGTTTTCCGCTACAAACCCCTAGCCCTGCTACTCCTGGCCTACTTTTTGTTTAGCGACGCCATGCTTACCTTCGCCAATAATTTTCCGCTTTACTTGGAAACGGTCCACCACGCAAGCGATACCACCAAATCCCTACTCACTGCCAGCATTCTCATTCTCGCGGCTATCGGTGCCATCCTTTTTGGTAAAATCGCCGACAAAAAAGGTAATTTAAAAATCTTAAAAATTATTCTGGTGCTTTGGTGTTTCATTTTCTTGGCTATGGCCTTAGTCACCAGCTTTACTGTTCTCATTCCCATTTTCTTATTTGCTGGAATTTTATTCGGACCGGTTTGGGCCATCAGTCGCGCCTTGGTTGGCAATTTAGCACCGCCCCATCTCGCCGCCTCTTCCTACAGCTATTATGTCGTAGCAGAAAGGTTCGCCACTCTTATTGGACCTGCCGTGTGGAGTCTCGCTCTCATTACC
The DNA here is from genome assembly GCA_964361825.1 of uncultured Candidatus Saccharibacteria bacterium. Classification (GTDB taxonomy): domain Bacteria; phylum Patescibacteriota; class Minisyncoccia; order Phycocordibacterales; family JACOZG01; genus CAYICB01. The sequence continues at coordinate 36,661 of CAYICB010000001.1, forward strand.
GTGGGTGAGGGGGCACGCGGTTACCAAACTGGCTTAATTTCTCTGGGCGTACTTATAGTAGCCAGTTTGTTCGTTCTAAATAAAATTAAACCGACTTCTTCAGAAGCATCGCAAGTTTAGACTTTTTGCGAGCGGCGGTGGCGGCCTTGATGACGCCGCGCTTCATGGCCTTATCGATGGCTTGGTAAGCGGTAGGTAAGAGCTTGGCCGAAGGCGCTTTCACAAATTCTTTGATCGCTTCCTTCATCGCCTTATCGCGGCGCAAGTTAAACACGCGCTTATTAGCACTAGCGCGGAGAGCCTTCTTGGCTGATTTCGTAATTGGCATAGGTGGCAAAAGGTTAACACCGGTGTGCCAAAAAGGCAAGGTCTGTTACACTGGCCTTATGATCGGTCTCATTAAGGGCAAGGTGGTGGAGAAAACTGAGCGGGCTTTGCTTGTCGATACCGGCGGGCTGGGCTATGAAGTAAATGTTCTACCGGCGACAAGAAATGGGGCGAAAATTGGCGAGACGGCACAATTCTTTACCTATTTGGCCGTGCGCGAGGATGCGCTGGAGCTCTATGGTTTCGCCGAGAAAAAGGAGTTGGAATTTTTTAAATTACTGATCTCGATCTCCGGCATTGGGCCGAAGGGCGCGATTGCGGTCTTGGCGATCGCACCCCCAGAAACGCTCGAGAAGGCTGTGCGCTCGGGCGATACCAATTACCTCACCCGCGTCTCGGGCATAGGGAAGAAGCGCGCGGAGAAAATTGTGCTGGAACTCAAAGACAAACTCGGCTCGCTCGAAACGGGCGATGCCGATCACAGCTTGCAAGGCGAAGCTGACACGCTCGAAGCCCTGCAATCGCTCGGTTACACCCTCCCCGAGGCCCGCGAAGCGCTCAAGAAAGTCTCCCCCGACCTCACCGACACCAGTGCCAAAGTGAAAGCGGCCCTGAAAGTACTCGGCAAATAATAACTCACCCTCCTCTTAGGGTAAGAGGAGGGCTAGGGAGGAGTTACGAAACAAAAAGAAGCTGCCCGGGCAAACAATTGGGCAGCTAAACACATTCTTCACCTCTTTCATCCTTTACCTTTCTTGCCTCTAAATATCGGCGCAACTCTGCAGACTGAAGCCGTGAATTCATTCGTAAAAAACATTGGCAACAAAGGTCGTGGGCCGGATCACTCGGACTCCTCCAACCACAAAAAGATCTCCGCCCGCGATAATACACCCTAATTACTCTTCCACACTCACAACGCTTCACCTGGATCTCCTTTCCGTTTTTAATTAAACCATATTTTGTTTTACGAAGCAAACCAAACTGGATTATTTGCCAATTCCAGAGTAAGCTGGTGCCGTGGAAAAAAAATCGTTATTGGAGAAAATTTTGGACGCGGGAAGGAGGGTGATACCAAAATCGCTCTTTCGGGCGGCGCAACCGATTTATCATTACAAACTCGCTTTGCTTGGGGCGATGATTTATGGCTGGCCAGCTCGCAAAATTAAGGTGGTCTTTGTGACCGGGACAAAGGGCAAAACCTCGGTCTGCGAGATGGTCAACGCTGTGCTAGAAGCGGGTGGCCAGCGAACCGCGCTTGCCTCCACTTTGCGTCTCAAGGTTGGCGAAGTAAGTGAGCCCAATAAATTTAAGATGACAATTCGCGGGCGCTTCTTTGTGCAACGCTTCTTGCGCCGCGCCGTGGCCGCCAAGTGCGACTGGGCGATTATTGAGATGACGAGCGAAGGCGCCAAGCAATATCGCCACGAGTTTATCTCCCCTACCGCCTTCATCTTCACCAACTTAGCGCCCGAGCACCTTGAGTCGCATGGTTCGTATGAGAAATATGTGGCGGCCAAGTTGAGTATTGCCGAAAGTTTGCGCGATGTGATGATTATAAATGGTGATGACAAAGAAGCTAGCAAATTTCTTGCGCTTCCGGCCAAGCGTAAATTTACTTATCGTCTCAAAGACGCGGAACCTTATACCGCCACCGATCACGGCTTAGAATTTACTTGGCGTGGTTCGACGATGCGCTCACCCCTCGCTGGTGAATTTAATTTGAGCAACTGGCTCGCGGCGCTGACCTTCGGCGAGAGTCAGAATATTGCAGTGGAGAAAATGAAGGAGGCTGTTGCCAAGCTTGATTTAATTAAGGGCCGAGTGGAGAAAATTAAAGCGAATGGTTTTGATGTCATTGTGGATTACGCTCACACGCCCGATTCTCTCCGCGCGGTGTATCAAACCTTCGCGGCTCGCGGCAAAGTCTGCGTCCTCGGTAATACCGGCGGCGGGCGCGATAAATGGAAGCGGCCTTTGATGGGCCAAATTGCCGCCGAGCATTGCCGCCAAATTATTCTCACCGATGAAGATCCATATGACGAAGATCCAAAAACTATTTTGGACGAAATGATTGTAGGAATTAAAACTGATAATTATAAAATTATTCTGGATCGTCGGGTGGCAATCCGCACCGCCATGCAAGAGGCAAAGCCCGGCGAAGTGGTCATCATTACCGGCAAAGGCACCGACCCCTACATCATGGGCCCGAAAGGACAGAAAACGCCATGGTCAGACGCCGAGGTGGTGCGGGAGGAACTAAATCATGCCCGAATTACCGGAAGTTGAGACGCTAAAGCGCGAGTTGTCGCGCAAGCTTGTTGGAAAGACAATCGCTAAAACGGAAGTGAATTGGGCAAAGATGGTAGCCCCACTTTCCCCCGCCGAGCTTGGTCGGGAATTGAAGGGTGAGAAAATTGCGGCGATTGAACGGCGGGCCAAAATTTTAATTATTACGCTAGTTGGTAAAAAGTTAATTCTGATTCACCTCAAGATGACGGGGCAACTGATTTTTCAGGATGTCAGACATCCTCACAAATTAGTTGTTGGAGGCCACCCGCAAAAAGAGCCATTTACCCACACGCGCCTGATTCTTCATTTCCAAGACGGGAGTAAATTACTCTTCAATGACTTGCGCAAATTTGGCTGGTTCCGGCTTTCTCACTCGGAACATCTAGCCGAACTAACAAAGAAAATTGGCCCGGAGCCACTCTCAAAGAATTTTACGCTCGACTATTTTCAATCGCTATTCAAAAGATTTCCGAAGCGCAAGGTCAAACAACTCTTGCTCGACCAACACCTGATTGCTGGCCTCGGGAATATTTATGTGGACGAAAGTTGCTTCTTGGCCAAAGTTCTGCCCACCCGTCTCGCCCACTCACTCAAGCCAAGTGAAACTAAAAAACTGCATCAAGAAATTATTTGCGTCCTCAAGTTCTCAATCGCGAGCGGCGGCACTTCAGCACGCAATTATCGACGGAGCGATGGCTCAAAGGGAAACTTTATTAAACACCTCAAAGTGTATGGCCGCGGTGGCAAACCCTGCTTGCGGTGTAAAGGAGAGATAAATAAGATAAGATTAAACTGTCGCGGCACGCACTTCTGCGAGCGGTGTCAAAAATAAATGACGGAATTTAAATTTAGTTACGAAACTCGCTCACTAATTGTTGGGATAATTTTACTCGTGCTGGTGGGGCTTGCTTCTGAACCAGTAAAAAACTTCAAACCCGTAAACACCATTAAAAGAGCGGTGCTGGAACCGGAAAAATTTTCTGGCGTAAAATTTTTCCGGTTGGGCGAAATCATCGAACCCGCAGAAGTTACCCCCACAAAAAATGAAGAAATTATTCGCTCCCCCAAATCCTCACCGCTTGGGGTTAACTTTCAAGTAAATAAATGCAGTGGCTACTTAAACCAATTTCTCACTTTCGCCCCACCGCTCGCTCCGCCAGTTGGCGGCTGCCCAAAACCAGACCTCTCGGCCCTCGACCCCACCCTACCCGCCAATCAAGTTTGCCTCGAATTTATCGCCACCATCCCCGCCTGCACCACGCCGCTAGAATTCCCTCGACGCAATGGCGAGCAGGCGTCCACCCTTTCGCCGAATTGCCAAAATTTTATTAAAGAAGAATTTAATTACAATGCCTGCTTCGACACTCACCGCCATGACCCCGACTTTCTCCTGCCAGAGTGGCGGGTGTATGAGTAGAGCAAAATAAATTTTTCGAACAAAACAAAACCCCCTGATCACCTTGTCGCGAGACAAAGTTTCAGAGGGTTTTAGTTTCTTAAACACAATTTGCAAAGTATTTAAGAAACTTTGCGATAAACAATCACATCGCCGCTAGACCTCCCGCTCTCAACCGAGTCGAGGCCGAAGTTCCACCCGCCATCGCCCCCGCCGCTCCAGCACGCGTATATTGCCCATCCGTAAGAATAGAAAATATACGTGTGCTCACGACTTGCCGTTTTCAGAAACTCGTAGATCGTCCTGAGCGAGACTTGCAACCTTCCCAAACGACCAAGTGTTTTAAAAATTGCTCTATCGAGCGAAGCGCCAACCAACTTCTGCTGACAAAGCCGAGTCTCGGATGCTGGCGACTCTACATACACATACACTTGATTGAGTAGGATCTTGATACCTTCCACGGAGTAGATCGGCAGTTCGGCGTCGGGCGCGGTATTGACGACGAATTTCCGGATGACATCGAAAAGTTCAGTGGCGGCGGGGATAGTGGTGGTACCAACGAAATCGAGAAGCGCAGTTTCCTCGATGGTCACTGTCACTTCTCCGGCAATCAACTTTTTGGCGTTCTTTTCGCCAATGACATTGATGAGAGCCTCAACCTGACCGCGCGTCCAATCTAAATACTTAGAAGTAATGGCCACGATAACCAACCTTTCCGACTAAAAGTCGAAAACTTACCTCTACCCGAGGCTGGGACACTCATTTCAATGAGCGAATTTCTGCACCAAGCTTAGCATATTTGATAGCCACTTGTCAAGTAGGATAAAAAATGGCTCAAAATAAGGGTTTTTAGCAACCACAGCTAAACCTAAAGTCCCAATAATCTAAAAATCGCTATGCCGGCGGCGGTGGCCACATTGAGCGATTCTTTCTGGCCGCGCAAAGGAATTTCGATAATCGCCTCGCAGAGTTTGAGAATTTTTTGGTCGAGGCCCGTGACTTCATTACCTAGCACCAGCGCCGCGCCGCCAATTAATTTGAACTTTTTATAATCGACTGAATTTTTGGCCTGTTCGAGCGCCACAATTTTTATTCCCCCACTTTTTAGCTTTTTGATTAAACGAGGAAAACTGATTACTTTTTCATACGCCACCAACTTCTCTGCCCCCAAGGCTGTTTTCGCGATTGTGGCATTAGCGCGATCAAAACGATCACGCGGTGCCGGCGTGTAACCCGTTAAAAATATCTTTTTAACCCCCGCCGCTTCCGCCGTGCGAAAAATCGCCCCCACATTGTGCGCGCTTCTCAAATTATGAAGAATCAAACTAAGTTCTGTTTGTTGAAACAAAGTCCGCCCGGGGGGAATCGAACCCTCGACCGTCTGCTTAAAAGGCAGCTGCTCTACCAACTGAGCTACGGGCGGATAATGAGATAACTTAACATATTATTCATCAAATTGACAAAAGCTTGACTAAAATAGCAATATGGTCTAATCTCTGACCTTACAGGTTGAGGAAGGACCAGACGGATGCGAGGCCGCATCAATCATTAGGCTCAAAGGGGGCAATAAACAAAACTAAGGCCCCAACTCTTCTGGTAGCACGGTGGGGTGATTGGTGACCACCATGCGTCTATCTTCCAAAAAACCTTAGGGGTCGAGTTGGCTGATGGAGCTAGCCGACCCCGTTTTTTTATCCAAAAAAAATCCGGCCGAGCGCGTGGCTCGAGCCGGATTTTGGTTTACTCAAAGATCAGTCGATTGCCGCCATGATGATTTTTGCCCCTTCTGCCGGAGTAAGATTGGTGGTATTGATGATCAAATGGAACATCTCAAACTTAGGCGGGTACACGATGTCATACAACCTCTCAAACCGCCGGCGATCATCCCTCTCGCGCCCCAAAACAAGGCCTCCGACCTTATCCACATCAGTGACCCCCTCTCTTTTTGCCAGTCGAGCAAAGCGAACAAGATCATCGCACCACAAACAGATTTTGTAAGACTCGGGCAAGAAATGCCAACCTAAACGAGCGTCACACAAAACTGGTTTACCCACACGGCAACGACGGGGAATGATTTCGCGGTCAACCCGATAATCGTGTTCCAAATCCGCCGACTCTCCGGCCTGCGCTTCAATAGTCACACTCCTTAAGGCGGCATGCTCTCGCTGAATATCGCCAGCCGAAATGAATTCTCGATTGCTTCGCGCAGAAACAATCTTTCCAATATCCCCCTTGCCCGCACCACACACCCCAAACAAAGTCACAATGTTCTTTCGGGCCATTAGGCACCTTCCTTTCTCCCCTCACCCTGCCACACTATAAACCCAAAATCAAGCGTTCTAAACCAACTTCTAAGTCGCGTTCGCCGCGGCGCGAAGCGTGGAAGATGCCGACCAGCTCGCGAGACAGAGTTTTCAATTCTTCAGTTTCATAATTTTTAGCAGCAAATTCGGCCTTGCTCGCCACGAAGGGGTTTAGGGTTTTCACATTTTCCGGTCCGGCTTTCACTAAGAGTAAATTCTTAATTTGCCATTGGAACTTCCAGAAAATTTCTTCCGCTGGTAAGCCACTCATCAGCGCTTTCTCGAAGGTTACCCAGAGCTTCTTGCGATCACGCGCGCCAAGCGCATCGCTTAGAGCAAAAACATTGAAAGGCGCTTTTGCTGGAGAGCTTTTGGCTTCTAGAATTTTACCACCTAATTTAATAACTTTTTTATTTAAAGCCGCGCCAAGTTCTTCTTCTATAAACACAAACTTCGTTTGCGACTCAACTAATCGAGAAAGCAGTTCTTCAATTTCAGTTTCAAAATTGGCGAGCAAATCTTCGCCATGCACTGCGAGCTTCTCGCCAAAGAGCGACTTGCCGTCAATTAATTCTTCTAGTTGCGCTCGCGAAAAGTTCTCCCGATTAAACTTCGCGGTATATCCGCCAGCTGGCGGATGCGCCTTAGGTCTCATTTTTACATAAACTTCTAACATCTAGAGATCAAGGGTCACACCAACCGGCGCATGATCCGAACCCAGCACTTCACCCAAGATAAACGCTTTTTTCACCTTATTTTTCAGCTTCTCGCTGACCCAAAATTGATCTATCCGCCAGCCCACATTACGGTCGCGGGCATGCGTTTTCTGGTCCCACCAACTATATTCTACCTTCTCCGGATGGAGCAAACGAAATGAATCGGTAAAGCCCGCCGCCACAAATTTGTCGAGCCAAGCGCGCTCTATCGGCATAAAGCCCGAGTTTTTCTCATTCTCCTTCGGTCGCGCCAAATCAATGGGGAAATGAGCGGTGTTTACATCACCGCCGAAAATAATATTCTTCCCTTTCTTAAGCAAAGATTTATTGTACTCGAGAAATTCATCATAAAATTTGAGCTTATAGTTTAGCCGCTCCTCGCCCGAACCGCCATTGGGAAAATAAATGTTTTGGTAAATAAAGTCGCCAAAGTCGAGCTCGATCATCCGACCCTCGCGGGTGAGAATGCTGGAGTAGCCAGACCGCGGATTATCGCCAAAATCCTTGGTAAACTTCTTCGGTTTTTCTTTAGTATAAACCCCCACGCCGCTATAACCCTTCTTCTCTTTCTCCAAGTCCCAATAAGCGATGTAACCATCGGGGTGCGTCAAAGCCGCGCTCAACTTGATTTCATCATCAATCTTCACCTCCTGCAAACCCACCGCATCAGCTTTACTCTCGGCCAACCACTTGGGAAAACCCTTCTTCTCCGCCGCCCGAATCCCATTCACATTCCACGAGATAAAAGTCTTCATTGGGCCGATTGTAGCATAAGATTTGATCTTGAGTTAAAAACAAAATCATGTTAGTTTGTAAACATGACCAAAGCTAAAGTCCTCAGTGAAAAAATTAATTTAACTGCCCGAGTCTTCAAAGAAGGAAAAATGTATGTGTCTCACAACCCAGAACTAAATGTGGCGAGTTGTGGCAACACCGCCGAAGAAGCAACGCTTAATCTCCGTGATGCCGTGTCTGGTTTTCTTAAATCGGCTAATAAATTAGGAACTTTAGAAGAAATTCTTGAAGAAAAAGCCTTCACGCGAGTATTTGTTGTTTGAGTTTAAAACTATTCCCCCACCCCAGCAAACCCAAATACGAATTAATCACCGCCGGTTCTGGTTTCTGGGTCAGTCTTTTCAACATTCTCTTCTTCGTCACTGTTCTTAACACCCGATGATCGGGAAAGTGAATCCAACCGAGAAAATCAACACCAGAGGCAAGAGTCTGAATGGAAATTTTCTTCGGGTGCATGGAGAGCTTGAGTTTATTCCTCAAGAAATCTTGCATGAGCGGCAAAATCTGTTCTAGATATGCACGATCAGGGGACACAACCACAAAGTCATCGGCATAACGGACATAATATTTTATTTTAAGCTTGTGCTTCACGAACTGATCAAACTCGTTCATGTAAATATTTACAAACAGTTGCGAGGTGAGATTGCCGAGTGGAAGACCCACACCGTTTCTGCCCGAATTGAAGCTACCGAGAACAACAGAGAGAAGCCAGATAATATCTTGATCCGGAATGTATTTGCTTATAATCACAAGCAAAGTGGTCTGATCAATGTTTGCAAAAAACTTCTTGATATCGCATTTTAGCGCCCAAGTAGCTCTTGTGTTATTTCGCGAGATGATGTCGGTAAATTGTTGGAAACGCTTAAGCGCCCGGTGCACCCCCTTGCCGATTTGGCAGGAATGAGAATCTGAAATAAATGTCTTAGTGAAAAACGGAGAAAGCATCCGGTGCAAAGCATGGTGAAGCAACCTGTCGCGCACACTTGCCTTGTGAATATCGCGTGGTTTGGGATCGGAAATTTTAAATGCCTGATATTTTGAGTGTGAATATGCCTTAGCAACAAGCTCGTGATGAAGCGAGACTATGTTTGTCATCAAGTTTCGCTCGAACATCTGCACATCTTGGCGGGCTCGCTTGCCACGCACGAATTCTTTCCACGCCTTGAGAAGATTCTCGAGCGAGATGATATCATCATGTGTATGTTGAAAAATAATTTTGGGCATAAAGATGGTCAGTCAGTCAGTCAGTCAGTCAGTCAGTAAAGATTTTACCCGTTTTGAGTAAGGTCAAGAGTGGATATCTAACATGGTACAAATTTTATCAAGAGATCCCTAAAACACACCGATACTCACTCGGCCAGCGCACAGACAACCTGTTTGTCGAAGTGATTGAAGCAATTTCGGCGGCGAGTTTTCTCTCGAGAGAGGAAAAGCAACCATATGTGAGACTTGCAATAAAGAAACTCGATACTCTACGAGTACTTCTCATGATTCTCTGGGAGACAAGATCTTTTGACGACAAGAAATACATTGCCCTATCGGTCATTCTTGGTGAGGCCGGGAAAATGCTCGGTGGTTGGAATGGCCAGCTTACAAAACAAAACTCTCCTACAAAAGCAGGAGAGAAATGAAGAGAGTTGCGGGACAACAAACGCGAACCCGCCGTTGTCGTTCCACTCGTCGTCTGGCCTGTCGTAGTTGGCGTTCAGCCAACCACCATCGTCGTTGCGGTTCGCGTTGAGCAAGTTCGGATCGCCGTCGGAAACACACAGGAAACCATCAGTGTCACTGCCCCTCGAATACTCTTAGGGCTGTATCGAATCCGGCATCGTAATGCCTTAGTCTCCCGTGCCAAGTATCTTCGTTTTTTAACAGTTACATGCATCACTCTATCTGAAGCCATGACCGCAGATAATCTCGATGCACGGATACTGGGTTCGGTAGCGGGAAGCCGTAACCGCCCGCATATTCACCTACTACCATTTAAATTTTAGCATAATAAAACCCCATGCCAGATTGCATGAGGTTGGAGTTTGATACGCTGTGTCTCCCGAGCGTTTGGCAATTGCTTGCCGTAGGACTAAGGTCCAAGGAACCAAGCGCTAGGGCTTAGGTTCCAAGGTATCAGTACTACTTTTGCGGGACAGGGACAACAAACGCGAACCCGCCGCTGCCGTTCCACTCGCCGTCCGGCCTGTCGTAGTGGGCGCCCAGCCAACCACCACCGTCGAGGCGGTACGCGTGGAGCAAGCGCGGATCGCCGTCGGAATCCTTGATGGGTTCGTGCATCGTGACGATGTACCACAGACCCATCTGTTCCAACTGCTCGTCCGTGAATGTGTCGCGGATCAGGCAGGCGACCTCCCAATGAGGCTTGACCCAGCCCTTCTTGTCGGCGGCCGCACGAATCTTCTTCGTGATACGGTCACTGATCTTCTGGCCCGGGCGCACCACGATGTTGTAGGTGACGCCATTGGTCGGCGCTTCGCTTGCGCGACGCAGCACTTGACGTGCATAGTCGCCGATTCTCCAACCGCGACGCTCGAGGTACTGTTCCCACTGTTCGCGGGTAAAGCCATTCGAGGTGAGCGTGAAGTGGATGTTGCCCTCATCATCGACGGTCCATGCGGTCGGTGTCGGCGCGGTCGTCGGAATGGCAGCTCCTTCGCTTTCGGGAACTTCACCGGGTTGTTCATCAACTATGCCCTGCAAAATGTCAACAACCTGTTCTGGGTCTCGTTTTCCATCAAGAACCAGTTTGCCAACATTTGCCTGAAGCTTCCATAGTCTCTCGTACACGTTGTTGCTCACAACCATCTCCTTTTTGAAGAACTTACACCCGCTACTCACAGGTGCTTCCGGAATCTGCCGGATCAGTTAGCAAGGAAATCTCGCTAAATCTGGCCCAAGGTTAGCATATGCCCTGACAAAAGTCAAGCAAAAGTGGGAAATATGGCTTAAAATAAGGTTATTTTAACCGTAACTTACCTTCTGGTTTCTTGAGGAAATTTCAGTTATCGACAAACTGTCGATAACTTGTCGATGGTTCAAATCACAACTCCACTTCTTGCACAAATTTTATGAAATGGCATAATCGTTCTATGTCTAATTCAATAGAAAAGCCAGTCATCTTGGCTCGAAAGGAAATTGAGTCTGTTCTTCGGCGTTACCAACTCAATTGGGAGGAAGTCCTGCCCGATCAAGATAATTCGATTTGGAAAAAATTCAAACCGGAAGCTAAAAAAGTCCGTCAAGAACTGCTCCGCAAATTTTATCCGTCGCTTCAATAAATGCCGCGGTGCTACCGGTAAAAATCGTAACGCCACAAAATTTTTTTCAACAATATTGGATTTGATACTGGGTTTTACTTTATCTCACTTTTTCTTCCAAAAACCAGAGCGCAATAAAAACAAACAGGGAAAGCAAAGAAGTAATGAGGGCGAGAATATAGAGCTTGAAGCCACAAGCGAGGCCAATGCCAGCCGCCACCCAGAGTCCAGCCGCGGTGGTGAGACCGCTGATTTTTTTATCTTTAAAAACAATTAAACCGGCGCCGAGGAAGCCAATCCCCACCACCACTTGGCTAGCCACCCGTAGCGGGTCAAACTGGAAACCCGATAAACCAACCGACATATTAGAAACCAAGTCACTCACGGTCACAAAGAGCGCCGCCCCCAAACTTACCAAAGCATAAGTGCGGATGCCGGCTGTTTTGCCTGCCACACTTCGCTCCAAACCAAGTAAACCGCCAAAAAAAATCGCGGCCACCAATCTAAGTACTAAGTCACTATAAAAGGCGAGCACTTCCATCCACTTTATTATATCAAAAGAGAAAAATTAAAACTCAATTTCTCCACAAGCCACCAGATTTGCTTCCGACTCATCTCCTGTTTCTAAGGCAATCGCCATGGGCCCTTCTTCAGCTAAGGCAGTTAAACTAATTGGTAAAGTGGTAACCGCTTGATTATTTTTCACCTCACTTAAAACATAAGCCACCTTACCAAAGAAGGCGCAAGAACCACGATAAATCGTGGCGCGGTAAACAACCATAATTGGCGTACTAGAAGCGGCGGTTAAAGTGCTTAAACTCATGGTGGCCAAAGTTTCTTCGCCTTCTGTGGCCAATAATAAGGTTCCGGTAATCCCTGAACGGCGCTCACTGTGGAGACTCACGCTCACCGCTTGAGGCGTTTCGCTCAAAACCAAGTTGGGCACCCCCGCACTACTGGGCTGGAACCACCGGAAAAGACCAAAGCCGATAATTAATAAAGAAATGATAACGATAATTGCCCCCTTCATAAACTTTTAAAACAAACTTGATTGCGCCGGCATTTTAACTTCAGCCAGCACGGCCTCACGATAAGTACAATAATCGCAATCCCCGCTCGCCTTCGGGCAATTGTCGTCCACTAAACATTTTTTAATTTCTGTGAGCTTGGGCTCGATCCATTTATCGTCACCAGTGTAGGGAATGAGCTTCACCTCAAACTCGAGCCGAGCATCGAAGGCCTTGGCGTCGCGCTTGCCGTTGACATACACAAAGTAGCCGGTGGAAGAAACTTTGAAACCATTTTGCCGCAAAAGCCATTGGTAAATCTCCATCTGATTCTTATAGCCCTGTTGCCACTCGGCATCTAAGTTTACCTCGCTGTCTTTGCTCGTTGCCTTATAATCCACCACATGGAGCTCACCGGCTTTATTGACCCACACATCGTCCACCGCGCCGGTGATAATAAAATTGGTTGGCGCGTGCAAATATTGCACACCCACAAAGTTCTCGCGCCACTTATCGAGATCGCGATGCTCATAAGGAATTGCGTCGAGGCCATAAGCTTTCATGAGAGGGTGCGGTTCTTGCTTGGCCCGATGAGTATCAAATTCTTTTTTCAACAATAAGTCCACCGCGGCGTTGAGGCTAAAAGGGAAACCGGGCGGCCGCCCAACGCCGAGCCGCCGATCGAGATAAAAACATAGCGGGCACTCGAGAAAGAGCTCAATCTTCGACCGACTCAACTTAAACGGCTCCACACTCGCCGGATCAAAAATCCCCCTTGTCCGCTTGCCCTTATAATATTCCGACATTAATCGGATTGTAGCATACCTCGATTGTGGTAAAATAAAACCAAGTTAATTTATAAAAATTATGAATAAAAAAAATGTTTTAATTGCTCTCGCTTTTTTTATCGCCGGTAGCCTTATTACGGCCGCTTGGTATAAGCAAAACCCAACAGACTACCCCAAAACCACGGCCACCCCAACCTATTTAATTAAAAATTTAGAGTTTACCGCGGCTCCTGCCAATTCCCAAAGCGCCATGGCCCTCTCTCCCGGCTTACCAGACTTCTTGGGTAAACTTAAAGGGATCGTGGATGAGGCAGAAAAACGCGAGGGTCAAGCCAGAATTGATTTTTGTTGCGAAGCGTTTGGGGGGAAAGTGTTTACTCGTGACGGTGGCAGTGGATGCTCTTTTGACCCGGGACTTGGTGGCGGTGGTATGGATCTCTTAGATATTTGTATCAATGAAGTCCCACCAGAAGCCACGGTTTAAAACTCACTGGCAAAGTCGAATTCCATACCCGCATTCTAGTGTTTTTAGAGACAAAATCCAGCCGAAAAATCCCCCATGTTCTTTTCCCCTTATAATATTCCGACATGAGCCTGTACGTTCTCAAAATAATCTCGAAGGAACTTATGGAATCTTTCTGCTGACTCTTTCTTGGTCGGATCAGTCTTTTGAAGCATATAAAGATAAGACACCATGATCGCTGAAACATAAATCACAAAAGGAATGTCTAATTTCCTGTCAACCTTCAGACCTGCTTCAGATTCATAACCTTCCACGAATGATTTAAACAAACTCTTGTCTCCGGTTAAAACCCAGACATCTACTCCAATTCGATAAAGAGGTAAAAATTGGTGGCCCACACCCCACTCTTCTTTAGGTACGAAAGTGTCCATAAGATAAAGAGTGTTACCAAAGAAACTAGCATTGTGACTATGAAAATCACCGTCCACAACAATACCCTGAGTGAGTTCTCCCAAAAACCATTCTCGATTTTTATTTCTATAATCTTCCAAAAAATCACAATACTTTCCTGATTCTTCTTCACTAATATAATCTGCAGCGGATTTGATCCAAGCACGAAGATCTCTGATTCTCGAACCAAACACTTCGTAGAAATTGAATTTCTCAGAAAGAGATTTTTGAACCTTCTTCAAGCTAGTAGCTAGTTGTTTACCAATAGTAAAACTTTCCGACTTCTCAATTTCTCCCCGTACAATTTTCTCAAAAAGAACGTCATTTGCTTCAACCCGATTCATTACCATTACCAATTCCTCTGCTTGATCTTCCTCCACAAAAGAGATCTCTCCTTCTTCTGTCACCTCCACGCCTCGAAGCTCTAGATAAATCGAAGGACTAAGGGTCTGGTTCCAAGTGAAATCCCGCCGGGTAAAGTCAAATCGTGCTGATGTGGTAGAAATATCACGAAAACCTTGGTTGAAAAAATCATTGTCGTTTTTATAAACTTTATAGACCAAATTTTCGAAAACAAAAACATTGGAGATAACAGTTTCAATGTGCTTTGGTATCGTAGTCTCACCAGGAGTTTTGCCAGCCTTCACTAACTCAATCAGTGGCTTTTGGGAGTAAGTCATAAGGAAACAATATAATAAAAGGGGCCTGGTAGCAATTGCCACCAGGCCCACAGTAGTTCCTTTTACACAACCCGTCACCCAGGCAACAAAGTGCCGCGAATGATTTCAGTGACTTGTTCCCACCCCTTCATCTCGGCGGCGCGAGTCGTCATCTCGACCAGTTGATCGTGGATCAAACCATTTGAGATAATGTGACCCTTGATCTCGCCATTTGGGCCGTACTGTAATGGTTTGCCGTAGATGTCAGTGGCTTTGCCACCAGCCTCCGTAGCCAATAACTGCATCGCGGCTGTCTCCCAACCTTTACGGCCGGGGAAAATGATCGCATCTTGCTCACCAGAAGCAAGTAAACCACCATAGTAAGCGACAGTCAGAGGATTACCCCATGTGACACCCGCCTCCATTAACATATGGCAAACGGCATAGAGGTTAAACTCCGAACCGTGCCAAAAGAGCAAACAGGCATTGGTGCCTTTGAGTTCCGCATGAGTTGAAACCCGCACTGGCTTTCCGTTGAGGAAAGTTCCCTGACCCCGCGTCGCTGACCACATCCGACTCATAAACGGATCGTAAATGACAGCGACAAGTGGCCAATTTTCCTTGATCACAGAGATAACAAAGGTTGCGATTGGGATACCACGGCAAAACGGAATAGTTCCATCAACCGGATCGCAGAGTACCGTGTATTCCGCGTCCGCCACATCGTAGTTACCTTCCTCACCGATCACACGGACATGCGGAAAATCACGACGAATTGAGTCAATGACAAGCTGATTGATCCTTGTGTCGCTCGCGGTTACCGGAGTATTATCATCTTTAGATGTTCGCTCCATCCCAAGACAAAAGTTTTTCCGCATGATTTCTCCGGCCTGCGCCGCAAGAACAGCAAAATAAGTTTCATTGGGACAATGTTCACTTTTCAAAGTTCACCGTTCCTTTCGTTAAGGTCGATTTTTGGTCAATCTAAAATTGCAACATTTCTGCCACTAGCATATCATTTCTGTGGCTATTTTGTCAATAGCTGATGGATGGCTCTGTTGAGGTTTATTTCACCTCCCCTAAGTTTTGACCTGTAGAAAGATTGGTCACCAAAGGCACGCCGATGTCGGCGGCCGTCTCCATGGTTTGCTTCACAATTTGGCCGGTTTCGGGAACTTTGGCGAGTTCCACTTCGTAAACAAGTTCATCGTGGACTTGGAGGAGGAAGTGAGCGTGGTTCTGAAGATCCGCGGCGCGGAGTTTGGTCTCAATTTTAATCATCGCGAGCTTCACGAGATCAGCCGCCGTACCTTGGAGCGGCGCATTCATGGCGGCGCGCTCGGCCCCGGCTTTAATCAGCGGCACGGGCGAATTGATGCCAGGGAAGTAACGCCGACGACCAAAAAAGGTTTCGGTGTATCCCCGCTCGCGCGCTTCGCGCTTCACTTTCTCAAAATATTCGCGGATGGAGCCAAAGGTGGTGAAATAATTTTCATAAAAAGCCGCGGCTTCAGCGCGCGTCACGCCGAGCGTCGCCTGCAAGCGCGTCACGCCCATACCGTAAATAATGCCGAAGTTAATCACCTTGGCCCGCCGCCGCATCTCTTTAGTTACCTCGCTCCCCGGCACCCCAAACACGAGTGAGGCCACGCCGGTGTGCACATCTTCACCTTTCTTAAAAATTTCTAAGAGCGCTGGGTCGCCCGAGAGCGCCGCGAGAACCCGCATTTCAATTTGTGAATAATCGGCAGAGAGGAAGGTGTGCCCGGGCCGCGCAATAAAGCCCCGGCGCACGGCGAGCCCCAGCTCACCGGAGGCCGGAATATTTTGCATATTCGGATTCTCGGATGACATCCGGCCGGTCGCCGCGCCCGTTTGGCGCAAGTGGCTATGGAGCACATGGTTTTCGTCAGCCAATTTTGGAATGGCATCAATATAGGTGGAAAGTAATTTTTGTAATTCGCGTTGCTGGAGAATCTCGGCGATGATTGGGTGAGCCTCTTTGAGCTTCTCGAGTTCGCTCTCCCTAGTAGAACGAGCGCCGCCGGCGGTTTTTTTCAAACCCTTGGCCGAGAGTGCAAGCTTGTCGAAAATAATTTCACCGAGTTGCTTCGGTGAATTGATATTAAATTCTTGACCCGCTAATTTATAAATTTCTTTCTCAATTTGCGCGAGCTTCTGGTGATAATCTTTGGATAGACTTTTGAAATAATTAAGATCGGCCACAATCCCCCGCCCGCGCGCCGCTTCAATAATTGGAATCAGGGGCAATTCAATTTCGCGATACACTTTTTCTAAACCGCGCTTTGCCAGCTCGGTAAATAAAAACTTTTTTGCTTCTTCCAAATTTTCTGTGCCAGCCAAACGCGTTAAATCTTCAAAGTTAGGGTCGCTATTTTCTGAATCTAAGAGCCACGCGGCGATCTTGGTTTCTTGATCGAGCGCTATTTCTGATTTTTTTTCTTGTTCCGAGCTTGTCGAAGAATCTTCAGCAAAAACTTGATCCGCTCGCGCGAGCAAACTCTTAAAGCCGAGCTCGCTGAAAAATTCTTTCACTGCGGGTAAAGTTGAACCGTCGCGAAATCGGCAATCGTCTAAAACAAAGTCCACCGGCGCATCGCGGCGAATTGTGGCCAAGGTTTTCGAAAACTCGGCTTCTTCTTCGCCTTCTTTAAGTAGGCCAATAATGCGCGGCGATATTTTTAACTTTTTAAATTCTCCCTCATCTTTTTTCAAAGCGCGATACATCTTCTCGAGTGTACCGAAGTGACCGATCAAAGTTCCGGCCGTTTTCTCGCCAATCCCTTTGATGCCAATAATATTATCGCTCGGATCACCACGCAAACCTTTGTAATCCGGCAAACTCTCGGGAGAGAAACTAAATCTATTTTTTACCGCAGCCTCGTCGTACAAAATAGTATCGTTAATACCCTTTTTTAAAGTGTAAACCTTCACCCGTTTGCCAGCCACCAGTTGCAAAGTATCCATATCGCCGGAGGCAATTACCACTTCCAAACTTTTTTCTCCCTTCGTTTTCTCCACAATAGTGCCGAGCAAATCATCCGCTTCGAAGCCCGGCGCTTCGAAAATGGGGATATTGAAGGCGGTAAATAAATCGCGCGACCGAATAATTTGCTTCACCAAAGACTCATCAGTTTTTGGCCTTCCGGCTTTATAATCATCATAAATCGCTTTACGGAAAGTGGGCTCGGGCAAATCGTAACAAGCGGCAATAAAATCTGGCTTAAGTTCCTTAATAATCCGCATCAGCATTGTCGCCAGACCATAAATCCCGCCGGTTGGTTCACCAGCTTTCGAGGTAAAATCCGGCATCGCGTGATAAGCGCGATGCAAGATCGCGTGGACATCAAGTAAAATTAATTTCTCGGTGGTCGCCTTCGCCATGATTAAAATAAATTTTTTCTGCGTGAGTAAATAATTCCGGAAACTTATCCGCCCATTCGACCAAAATCAGATTTTCCGGTTCGCTACTGATCTCTTGCCAGCCCAAATGTAATAATTCTTCTGGTTTATCTAAGCGATAGCAATCGATGTGAATGAGATTCTGCCACTTCTGTCCCTTCAACTTATAAATTTTCTCCAGCACAAAAGTTGGGCTGGTAATATTTTCCTTCACCCCAAGCGCTTCCGCCACCGCCTGCGTAAAGGTCGTCTTCCCCGCACCTAAATTGCCAATTAAGGCCACCACCGTCGCCTTGCCCGATCCGCTTCCGGCGAATTTAGGGTTAAGCCATGCCTTGGCTGCCTCTTTCGTCTCCTTTGCACTCTTCGTTACCACTTTCACCCTTACAAAGTAACAAAAACAGGGCTCGCCGTATAGACAGCGAGCCCTAAACACTACCGTTCTCCGTAAAGCGCCTTCAAACAACTCCACGACCGCTTCACTGTCGCAGGAATTTCCACCGGAGCAATATCTCCTTTTAAGGCGTAAGTCCCCAACCGAGTGACCTCTCCAACCAAACGCCCAATCCAACGGGCCGGCTCGTTCACAAAAAGCGAAAGATCGAGTGGCTCCCAAGTGCTTCCTACCACTTCAATTTCCGGAAACTGTTGCCGAAATGTGGCGCAAACACGCCTGAGGTGCGGTGGGAACGAAACCAAAATCAAACTCTCTGGATTAATTCCTGCCTCACGTAACACTCGCACCCCAAGTTGCACATTCTCTTTGGTGTTTGACGATTGCTTTTCATGAAACAAGACCTCACTTGGCACCCCCTCGCGACGCGCGAGATCAAAACAAAACTCTGCTTCAGTATCGAAATCAGGTTGCTCGCTCCCCAATTTCCACGGACCACCGGTGAAAATAATCCCCGGCGCTTTCTGCTCTCGCCATAATTGCGCGGCGAACCGGGCCCGGAGATCAGCATTACTACTGCTTCCAAAAACAAAAATTGCGTCGGCTGATCCGATTTCTGAAATTGGGGTCGCTTCAGTGAGAAAATTGATCAGGGTTTTGACATGCCGATCAATGATCGGAGAAATAACTTCTGCCATTGTGTTACCTCCTCTCTGACAAATAACAATCCCACTTCCACCCTACCACTTTCCCACAGGTGGCGCTAGCTACTTCTCAAAATCTTTTTCTTCGACGAATAACGCTTAGGCATACACCGGAGCCAGTGTCACCACTTCAGCGCGATTCACTTCCATAATCTCTGGCGATTTTTCATCTTCAAAATAAAGCGTTATCGCCTCGTTTAAGTTAGCTAGGGCTTCTTTTTTAGACACACCAAAACTCGAAACCTCAACATTAAGACATTGAGCCACATAATGCTTACCTTCGCGCCAAACCACACTTTTTAAATTAAGCTTTTTCACCCAACGACTATAACAAAAAAACATCACGACGGCCACTTTCCCACAGGTGACGCTAGCTATTTGAAAGAGTTGTGCTAGAACTAACCATAAGATCATGGTTGAGTTCCAAGAAGATAAACAAAATCAAAAAATTTCCGAGCTGCACCGGAAAGAAGCTGAAGAACTCGCTCAAATTCTTGCCAAAAAACACGGCCTCCCCTATCTCGATCTCTCCAATTTACCCATCAATACCGATGCGCTACGTTTAATTTCTGAAAGTGAGGCTCGGCTCGCCCAAGTGGCCGCCTTCAAGATTTCTGGCAAGCAAGTTTATGTGCTCACTGTGGCTCCCGAGAGCTTAGCGACCAAAAAACTGCTTGAAGAATTGCAGGGCAAAAACTACAAACTTGAGGTTTATCTTGGTTCACCCACTAGTCTAGAGCGCGCCTGGAGTCGCTACGGAGAAATTTCGGTTTCGACCAAAACCGAAGCCGGTGTAATCGACATTTCTAATGAGGACATCAAACGCTTTGTGACTGAACTCAAAGATTTGCCTTCAATTAAGGCTCTCCTCGACCAAGAGGGAAGCCTCGCGCTCAAAGAGGGCGGGATTTCGTCTTTATTAGAAATTGTTTTGGCCGGAGGTTTGGTTACCAAAGCTTCCGATATCCACTTTGAGCCAGAAGAGCAAGGAGTGCGCTTGCGTTATCGTCTTGATGGGGTGCTAAATGATCTCGTTAATTTACCCGAGAAGCTTTACCGTCAAGTTCTTTCGCGCGTGAAGCTGGTTTCCGGCCTAAAACTTAATGTGAAGCA
This sequence comes from uncultured Candidatus Saccharibacteria bacterium, assembly GCA_964361825.1. GTDB lineage: Bacteria > Patescibacteriota > Minisyncoccia > Phycocordibacterales > JACOZG01 > CAYICB01. Next base: position 56,757 of record CAYICB010000001.1, read on the forward strand.
AAATGCTCAAGACGGTCGCTTTAGCCTCCGATTGGATCAAGGTGATATTGAAATTAGAACTTCGGTTTTACCGGGGGCTTATGGTGAATCAATTGTTTTGCGCTTACTTAATCCAGAAACCCTCACCGTGGGTTTAAATAATTTGGGCATGGAACCTGATCTCTTGGCCCGAGTTGGCGAAGAGATCAAAAAACCTAATGGTCTCATTTTACTCACCGGACCCACCGGTTCAGGAAAAACCACCACTCTCTACGCTTTCCTCAAAGAAATCAATACCCCCGACAGCAAAATTATTACCATCGAGGATCCGATTGAATATCATTTGAAAGGGGTTAATCAAACGCAGGTGAATCCAGAGAAAGATTATACTTTCCTGTCTGGTTTGCGCAGCGCCTTGCGCCAAGATCCCGATATTATTATGGTGGGAGAAATTCGCGATTCAGAAACCGCCGAAATTGCGGTAAATGCCTCGCTCACCGGCCACCTCGTTTTCTCCACCCTCCACACCAACAATGCCGCCGGCACCATCCCCCGCTTAGTTGATCTGGGAGTAAATCCGAAGGTGCTCGACTCGGCACTTAATATCGCTCTGGCTCAACGCTTAGTCCGCAAACTTTGCCCTGATTGTCGAAAGCCCGCTTCTCCTAATGCTGAAGAAAAATCTTTAATAGAAAAGGTTTTAGCGGCCGTAAAACAAAAGCGTCCAGAATTTATCGCTCCCGACCCGACGATTTTTTCCTCAAACAATTGTGCGGCCTGCCATGGCACTGGTTATCGTGGTCGAATTGGGATCTTTGAGGCAATTATCGTTAATCAAAAAATCGCCGACCTGCTGCTTTCGGGTAATCCTAATGAACGAGAACTGCGCCTCGCGGCTCTGGATCAAAAACTGTTGGACATGCGCGAAGACGGGGTGATCAAAGTTCTTTCCGGCATCACCTCCTTTGCCGAACTAGCACGAGTAATTGACCTAAATGAAGAAATTCTTATGGCCACTTGAAATATAAAAAAATCGAACCTTTTAATCTCCAAGCAATCCTTTCGCTAGTGATATTGAAAGTTAGGTTGGTTATTAAGGATAGTTCCAGCGGTCTACCGCCGAAGCGGAGAACCAGAACGTCCTTCTAACTAACCCGTTTAAGTCCTAAAAGGACTTAGTTGCTTGGAGATTAAAAGGTTCGATTACCTACCGCCACACCTTAGCATAAAACAAAACCAATGTCAAGTAATACCAATCCAGACCGCTTTCTCGACAGCGCCCTGCGCCCTTCAGTTTGGGCTGATTATGTCGGCCAAGAGAATATCAAAGATAACCTCAAAATACTACTAGGTGCAGCCAAAGAGCGCAACCAACCGCCTGAACACCTCCTGTTTTATGGCCCGCCGGGCCTAGGCAAGACCACCCTCGCCCACCTCATTGCCAAGGAGCTGGGGGCGCAGATTAAGGTTACCGCTGGCCCCACCATTGAGAAGGTTGGCGACCTAGCTTCGATCCTAACCAACCTCACTGCCGGTGATATTCTCTTTATTGATGAAATTCATCGGCTCAATAAGACCATTGAAGAGGTGCTTTACCCCGCTATGGAATCAGGCACCCTCAATATTATTATTGGCAAGGGCCCGGGGGCGCGAGTGATTCAGCTTGATCTCCCCCCTTTTACCCTCATTGCCGCTACTACCCGCATTGCCCTCCTTTCTGCCCCGCTCCGTTCCCGCTTTTCTGGTGGCACTTTTCGCCTTGAGTTTTACACTCTCCAAGAAATTGAAGAAATTATTTCTCGTTCGGCCAGAATTCTAGAGATCCCCATTAGCCAAGAAGCGGCGGCCGAAGTGGCCAAACGCAGCCGTTTTACCCCCAGAATTGCCAACCACCTCCTTAAACGCTCGCGCGACTTTGCCCAAATTAATAAAACTGATATTGACGCCCGGGTCGTTGCCGAAACTTTAAATTTACTGGGAATTGACGCTCTGGGCTTAACGGCCGCCGATCGCCGCATTTTAGAAGCGGTAATCCACAAATTTAATGGCGGACCAGTGGGGCTCGGCACCATTGCCGCCGCCACCTTCGAAGAAGAGGCGACGATTGAAGAGGTGCACGAGCCTTACTTACTCCAGCTCGGTTTTCTCGAGCGCACTCCCCGTGGCCGCCTCATTACCCGTAAGGCCTATGACCATCTCAAGCTCTCATTCCCTAAGAATCGACAAGAAGGGATGTTTTAATTAAGCTAAAGCCATGGCTGGGCATAATAAATGGACGCAAATTAAGCGGCAGAAGGAGGTGGTTGATAAAAAAAAGAGCAAGATTTTCTCGATTCTCGCTCGCATCTTAACCCTTGAAGCCAAGCAAGCTAAGGGCGACCGCAATGCTCTGGGTTTAAAAAAGGCGATCGAAAAAGCGCGGCTGGCCAATGTGCCAAACGATAATATCGAGCGGGCGATTGCCCGCGGCCTCGGTGGTGAGGGTGGCGAACTAGAAACCGTAGTGTATGAGGCTTATGGTCCCGGTGGTACCGCCCTGCTCATTACCGGTATTACCGATAACAAAAACCGTACTTCTCAAGAAATTAAACACCTGCTTACCGAGCACGGCGCTAGCCTCGCCCCGCAAGGCTCGGTCACTTGGGCTTTTACAAAAACAAATGAAGGTCTGTCTAATCAACCGGCGGGTTGGCAAGCTAATAATTTGCTCGATTTATCTGAGGCCGATCAAAGCAAAATTAATTTGCTTCATTTGGCCCTCGAGAATCACGAAGACATCGAACACATTTATGATAATTGCCGGCATTGATCCCGGGTACGGCAAAATGGGGGTGGCCATAATTGAGGGCGAAAAACTTTTGTTTTCTGATTGCCTAATTACTTCGAGTAAAGAAAGTTTGGCTGATCGTTTGCTCCAACTTGGTCAAGATTTTGAAAAAATTCTCAAAAAATTTTCCCCCGAGCGTTTGGCGCTAGAAAAACTTTTTTTTACCACCAATCAAAAAACGGCGATGGCCGTGGCAGAAGCCAGAGGCATGATTACTTATCTTGGTCGCGCTCATGGGCTCAAGATTGCTGATTACACCCCGCTCGAAATTAAGCAAACCATTACCGGTTATGGTCACGCCAGCAAAAAGCAGGTGGCAGATTTTCTCCCCAAACTGATTAAAATCGACAAAAAAATTAAGGAGGATGATGAGCTCGACGCCATTGCCGTGGCCCTCACCGATCTCTTTATCCACAAGTCTCGGGCAATTGGGTTGCAAAAATAAAAGCGGGGTGCTAAAACTTAGCGGTGTTTTCGAAAGTTAAAGGTCGGAAACAATTTATTGGTAAAATTTTAAGCAAAAATATGGAAGAAGCAGAGAACTTAGACGAAGTAGCGGGTACGGAAGAAGAGGATGACGATTTAGAAAAGCTTTCTGGCGCTGATGACGACGACGATGACGCCGAGGAAGAGGCCACTGACGAATAAATTAAACCCGCAACTTTAGAAAACGTTTTTTTCCGATCTGAAGATCAAGGTCACCGCTTAGGCAATAATCCGAGGCGGTGATTTTGTTACCAGTCAGTTCTTTGATTGCGCCGGCATCGAGCAAACGCCGGAAGTCGCTTTTTGATTCTACGATTTTTTCGCGGAGCAAAATGTCGACGAGTAATTCTCCCACTGCTACCTGCGTCGCCGGTAATTCTGCCGGCATCGCACCATCACTAAACTTGGTTTGGAAGTCGCGCGCGGCGCGCTTAGCCTTCGCTTCACCATAAACTAATTTTACAATTTCGCTCGCCAAACACATCTTCGCTTCTTTCGGATGACCGACCAGAATCTTTTTTACCTCCTCGTCAGGCAATCTGGTTAAAAGCTCGAAACTCGAAGGAATTAATTCATCTCCCCAACTCATAATCTGGCCATACATATTTTCTGGCGAGTCAGAAAAGGCGGCCAAATTACCTTCGGTCTTACCCATTTTCTTGCCATTATTATCGACTAATAATTTAGTCGTCAAAACAAATTTTTCTTTCCCCGCCCGCTTAAGCAAAGTTCGGCCTGCAAGCATATTAAAGGTTTGGTCATTGCCACCAATTTCTAAATCCACCCCCAAAGCCACCGAATCATAACCTTGCATCAGAGGGTAAAAAAATTCATGTAAGTGAATTGGTTCACCCGCCTTAAAACGCTTCTCGAACATGTCGCGTTCAAGCATCTGCGCCACCGTAAACTCGCTCGCCAGCTCAAGCACTTCGGCAAATTTAAGTTTAGCGAGCCATTTACTATTGAAGACAATCTTCACTTTGGCGAGATCGATAATCCGCGCGAGCTGTTTTTTATAACCTCTCAAGTTTTCTTTCACTTCTCCCACAGTAAGTTGCTGTCTGGTTGCCTTTTTATCTGTGGGGTCACCAACCATAGCGGTAAAATCACCCACCACAATCAAGGTTTCGTGCCCCGCTTCGGCCAAATCGCGCAATTTAAGCAAGGGCACCAAGTGTCCAAGGTGCAAATCGGGGCCAGTGGGATCAATGCCCCAGTAAACTTTTAGTGGCTGGCCCAAGCGTAAACGCTCGGTTAAAGCCTCGGTGGAAGGATAAATTTTTTCTACCCCACGAGTCAAAATTTCTTCTCTCATTCGACTAAATTTAACATAATGTTAGGATTAGACCAATGATAAAAAAGGTGTTTTTATTTGCCGTGGCCTTGGGTCTAGTAATTGGTGGCTCCGGCCTCTTGTGGCTCGCCACGCTCGACATCCCCGATTTCGGCTCTTTCGACGAGCGCCTCATTGCTCAATCAACCAAAATCTATGACCGCACGGGCAAAATTCTCCTCTACAATGTTCAAGACGAAGTGAGGCGCCACATTGTTAGTTCGGAAAACATTTCTCGGCATATCAAAAATGCCACCGTCGCCATTGAAGATGATCAGTTTTATGAACACCGCGGAATTAAACCGATGGCTATTCTCCGCGCCGTTTTTGTAAATTTGGGGGCTGGCACCTTAAAACAAGGCGGCTCCACCATTACCCAACAATTAATTAAAAATACTTTACTAACTCAAGAAAAAAAGTTTTCCCGCAAAATCAAAGAGGCGGTGCTCGCCGTCAAACTAGAGAAAGTGATGAACAAAGAGCAAATTCTCAATCTCTATCTCAATGAAACACCCTATGGCGGCAATATCTACGGCGTGGAAGAAGCGGCTCAAGCCTTTTTTGGCAAAAGCGCCAAAGAAGTAAGTCTGGCCGAAGCGGCTTATATTGCCTCGGTGCCTAAGGCCCCCACTTTCTACTCGCCTTATGGTCAAAATAAAGAAAAATTAAAGGAGCGACAAAGTTTGGTCCTCACTAGAATGCGCGAACTTGGTTTTATCACTAAAGAAGAGGAGCAAGCGGCACAAACAGAAATCGTCACCTTTTTGCCCCCACAAAATCGAGGCATTAAAGCACCCCACTTCTCTCTCTGGGTGAGAGATTATCTAGAAGAAAAATACGGTTCAGAGGTGGTGCGGAGCCGTGGCTTAAAAGTGACCACCACTCTCAATTGGGAGTGGCAAAAGCAAGCGGAGGAGGTGGTGGATAAAATTGCCCCGGGAAATGAAGCTAATTTCAGAGCTAAAAACACTGGCCTCGTGGCCATCGATCCAAAAACCGGCGAAATTTTGGTAATGGTGGGCTCTCGTGACTACTTTGAAGTCTCCAATGACGGCAACTTCAACACCACTCTCGCTCATCGTCAGCCCGGATCAGCCTTCAAACCTTTCGTTTATGCCACCGCCTTTAATAAAGGTTATACACCAGAAACGGTTCTTTTTGATCTAGAGACCCAGTTTGATGTTAATTGTGGTGACGGAGGTAATTGTTATAAACCGCAAAATTACGACAGCCTTTTCCGCGGGCCCATTAATCTCCGCAATGCTCTGGCTCAATCGATCAACATTCCAGCGATTAAAGTCCTCTATCTCGCCGGTATCAATGATTCACTCAAAACGGCTCGGGAAATGGGCATAAAAAGCCTCGGAAATGATCCAAATCTCTATGGCCTAACCTTGGTACTAGGTGGTGGTGAAGTTTCTCTCCTTGAGCTTACTAGCGCTTATGGCGTGTTTGCTAATGATGGACTAAGGTCGCCTTATTTTAATATTCTAAAAGTCGAAGATGCTGAAGGCAAAATTTTGGAAGAAGCTAGTCCAAGAACCACGCGCGTTTTACCAGAAAATACCGCCAGATTAATTTCTGACATTCTCTCTGATAACCAAGCCAGAACTCCATTGTTTGGGGAAAATAATTTACTTACTTTTGGCGATCGCGAAGTAGCGGCCAAAACTGGTACCACCAATGATTATCGCGATGCCTGGATCGTAGGTTACACCCCCAATGTGGTAATCGGCGCCTGGGCGGGCAATAACGATAATACCCCGATGGAAAAAAGGGTGGCCGGGATGATTATCGCCCCTCTCTGGCATGAAGTAATGGCCAAAATTCTCCCCGATCTCAATGCCGAAAGTTTTACTGATCCCCTACCCACCTTTACCGATCTCAAGCCCGCGCTCCGTGGCTATTGGCAAGGTGGCGAAAGTTATTTTATCGATAAAATTTCGGGCAAATTAGCCACGGCATACACCCCCACCGAATTACGGGAAGAAAAAGTTTTAACCTCGGTGCACTCAATCTTGTATTGGTTAGACAAAAATGACCCTTTAGGGTCAAAGCCGTCACGACCCGAGCGCGATCAACAATTTGCCCTTTGGGAAGAGCCGGTTCGCGCTTGGGCGAGAACGAAAAACATTATCGAACAAAATTTATCTGATTTGCCCAAAGAAGAGGATGATGTCCACTTACCAGAATTTGCTCCGCGCGTCGAAATCACCTCACCCAATAGCAATCAAACTTATGAAGCGAGCACTAATCTCACTATTGAGATTGAGACCGATGGCGAGTACTCCATTGAAGAGGCCACCTTCTTTCTCAACAATAATTACCTCGGCGCCAGCAATCGCGCGCCGTTTAGTTTCCGCTTCCGACCAGCAGAATTAGAGAATCTCCAAGAACGCAATGAGCTCAAAGTGATTGTTTACGATAAAATGCGAAACCGCGGAGAAACTAGCATTACCCTAAAGTTAGATTACTAAAAAAGATCAGTGGGCGCTTGGCGATCCAGTAAATCTCGCAGTAAAGTTAGAATTTTTTCCTTCTTGATAAACACCGCGGAGCGTTCAATGGGCGTTAGGGTCAAAAAAACCTTGCGACCGGTAAATTTAATTTGCTTTGGTGTCAATTCTATTCCAGCCAAACGAAAAATAGCTTCGGCCACAGCCTCTTTTTGCTGCCGATCAGCTGGTTCCAACACCTTAAACTTAGCCAAATACTTCTCGAGATTATTCACCCTTTAAGCATAGCCTTACTTGACTAATTAAACTACTTATGTTAAGTTAGCAAAACTCTCGGGTGTCTGAGAGACAGGGTGGAAGTTCTTTCACAGGAGAAGACAGTATGAAGTATGTGATTATGGCTCTGTTGAGCGGTTGTTTGGCGATTTGGTTGGTGGGGTGTGGGGCGATGGAAAGCGCCACCTTGGCCAACCAGATACCGGCCGAAGAAGCTGGTCAGGAACAATCTTTTTCAACGAGGTATGGAGGTGGTTACGAGATTGAGAACGGCGACGAAAATTTCGCCGAGATCGATGACGTAACACAAGGCAACGGCAACAGCGACGGTGGTGGCAATGGCGGGAACACAGAAGATCGCCCATGGCTTCCACTCACCCTCGGCGGATTTGTTGGGACTTACCAAATGTGTGGTAGTCCGTGGCAATATCTTCCTTCGGAAGGCTACGAAACCATCACCGTGGTGGCAATCGGCGGAAAAAATCCAGAAAAGTCTTACGAGTATCTGGTTCGCTGGTTTTTTCCTGACGAGTCGTACCGAGAAGGAACTCTTGCCGAAGTCGGCACGGTTCGAATTTCTCTCGACACCATCGGCGACCTTGTCGCTTACATAAGCGACGATGACGGTGAGACTTGGGAGGAGTTTAACCTGATCAGTATTGTTCCTTACTTCCCCTACGAAAAGGGTGGCAAGGGCTAACGACAGAATGAGCCTTCCGGGGACCTTGGGGAAGAAGTTGGCCCGCACGAGCACAATGCTCGGGCGGGTCTTTTTTGTTTCTAACGATTCATGGGCATTACCAAGTAGGAGAAGGAGGGGTCGGCTGCGCCACGGAAGAGCACGGGTTTGGTTTTGCCATTAAATTTAATTACCACTTCCTGATCGCTCAAAGATTGAAACATTTCGAGCAAATAGCGAACATTGAAGCTCATTTCTATCGGTTCACCAGTAATCTCGGCACCAAGCCTTGCCGCGCTTTCCCCCACCTCACTATTTTGAGACACAATTTCGACATTTTTATTATTAGGCTGAACCTTGCAATCAATTTGGTTGAGTTTATTAGCAAAAACATTAACCAGCTTCAGATTAGCGAGCAAATCATCGCGGGTCAAAATTACTTCGGTTTTTGCCTCTTTAGGCATAATTTGTCGGTAATCAGGATAAACCCCGTCAATTAAACGCGAAATGAAGTAAAAATTATTACTCGTAATCGCTAATTGATTTTTATTAAAGTTAAGCACTACCTTATCCCCCACATTTTCAAACAAACGAATAATTTCTGACACGTTTTTTGCTGGAATAATCATTTCCAAATTGGATTTTAAACTAGGCATGATGATTTTTCGTTCAGATAGCCTAAAAGAGTCCGTGGCCACGAAAAAAAGTTGATTTTCTTCACTATACAGATAAACGCTATTAATCTCTGGCTTAATACTCGAGGTAGCCGAAGAGAAAAAAACCGACTTCAACCCCCCAACCAAGGTTTCGGCCGATATTTCCACATCCTCTGATTCGGGTTGAATTGGTAGGGAAGGAAAATCACCCACTGGTAAAGCTTTAACTAAAATTGTGTGGTAAACAGAGGAAACCAAAATATTCTCGTTCACCAACTCCAGTTTTATTTTGTCTTCTTTTAGATTATTGAGGAGTGATATCAGGGTTCCAGCTTTTATTACAACCTGGCCCTCTTTTTCGACCTTAGCGGGGATCTTAATCTCCACTCCAACATCAAGATTAGTGGCTCTAATCACTAAAATTTCTCCCATCACTTCAAGTAGTACCCCAGAAAGCACTGGCAAAGAGAGATTTCTACCGGTTAATCTTTCAGCTAAAGTTAAAGCGTCCCGCAAAATATCTTTCTTACACTCTAATTTCATAATATCTTTAGTTTAATTAAATAAATGATAGTAATGTGGCTGGGGATAAGTGGATTGTCTGATTAAAGTTAAGACGAAAGTTGGTCGTAATAGGTCTAAAAGCCTGATTAACCAAAAGGAAACTGGTTGTTTGTCTTAAAACACCTTTAGAAACATCCGATTTCTCCAGAGGTCTTCCACAGGTTTTCATAAACTTATCCACAGTTTATTCACTATATAACCGCCCCCTGATCTGTTCAATTTCTTGTACGAGATTGGCGTCATTTTTTAAGTCATTTCGAATCTTGTCGTAAGCGTGAATAACTGTGGTATGGTCTCTGCCGCCTAGTTTTTGGCCAATATAAGGGTAAGAACTGCTAAAATCTTCTCTTAATAAGTACATTACCACTTGCCGTGGCTTAACCACTTCCTTTTTTCGGGTTTTTTCATACAAAACCTGCTCCTCGATATTGTAAAATTCAGCCACCACACTGGTTAAACTTTTGACAGAGATAGATTTTTTAGGCTTAATGCTATTTTTTAGCAATACCTTAGCTTCATTAAGGGTAATCCCCCGCTTTTTTACATAGGCTTGGCAGACCACTGAGTTTAGAGCCCCCTCTAACTCCCTAATATTGTCTTGAACCGAGGAAGCGATGTATTCAAGGATTTCTTGGTCTAATTCGAACTTAATTGATTGTAGTTTGGCCGTTAAAATTGCCAATCTAGTCTCAAACTCTGGTTTATTGACCCCAATCATCATCCCCCCTTCCAAGCGGGAACGAACCCGTTCTTCTAGATTAGGGATATGTTTTGGGGCTTTGTCTGAAGAAAAGATCAATTGTTTATTGTTATCTTGAAAATTGTTAAAGATATGGAACAGTTCTTCTTGGGTCTTGTCTTTATTGGACAAAAACTGAACATCATCAAGAATCAGAATGTCGTATTTGCGATATTTTTCTTTAAAGGACGGAATTCTGTTGTTAAGGACAGAATTAACATAATCCAAAGAAAATCTTTCTGAAGTAATGTAGTATCCTTTTTTGTTTGGATGTGTCTTTTTAAAATGATTTCCTACCGCTTGAATTAAATGGGTTTTTCCTAAGCCGGTTGGTCCATAAATAAATAAGGGGTTATAGGTCGAACCTGGTTGTTTAATTACCGCTTGGGCGGCCGCATAGGCTAATTCATTAAAGGACCCTACGATAAAGGTGTCAAAGACATATTTGGGATTTAAATTGTCTTCTTTGTTGACGTAAAGGTCATTAAGATTAAGTTGATTGGTAAAGGGCGGCTTGTCATAGTAGTCTGTCTGATTAGTTTTGTCCTTTTCTTCTGGTTTTTGAATCAAATACTCAATCCCTCTAACCTCTGGCGATAAGTCGCGGAGAGTTTTGACGATTAGTTTGTGAAATTTGTTGGCTAACCAGTCTTTAGCAAAGGCATTTGGTACGCCCAAGCACACCACGCCACCATCTTGTTTAAGAATACAGGTGTTTCGAAACCAAGTGCCAAAATTAGCTTTAGAAATATTGACCTCAATTAACCCTAGAGCGTCAACCCAAAGTTTTTTGGTATCGATCATCGCGTAAAGTATAGTCTTCATTTTGATAAGAGCAACTTGGTTGCCAACCAAACTTTTTTGAGTTAGGATGTAAGACCATGTCATTCACTTATAAACCAAAGAAACGCAAACGCCGAACCACTCACGGTTTTTTGGTCAGACAAAAAAGCGCTACTGGTAGGAAAGTTCTTCGTGCCAGACGCCGCAAAGGACGCCACAAGCTTTCGGTTTAAGCAATGTTGCCAGCTAAAAATCGGCTTAACCGCGGCCAAATTAAGGAAATTATGGTTCGGGGGCGGTCTTTTTTTTCTGATCACCTTACTTTTCGTTATGCTCCATTAGGAACAGGTCAGTTGAGTGGTTTTGCCGTGGTGGTGGCCGCTAAGTGGGCCAAAAAAGCCAACGAACGAAACAAAATCAAGCGATTGATCAAGGTGGTTTTAAGAAATCTCTTGCCCCAAGTAAAAGCCGGTTGGGGTGGGGTCATTTTTTTGAAAAAAAGCGTAACCCCGGTAACATTAAGGGGTTTAGAAACTGAAGTGAAGCAATTAATTTATCAAACTCCTTTATTTTATAAATGAAATTTATTTATCAGCAGATTTTTTATCTCCCCCTCTACAACCTTTTGGCTTTTTTGGCCGAAATGGTGCCAACCCACAATCTTGGTCTCGCGATTATCATCTTAACTTTATTGGTTAAACTGGTCTTGTTTCCGTTTTATCATAAGACACGGAAAATTCAGCTTAAAATTAAGGCGATTGAACCAGAATTGAAGAAGATCAAACAAGAAAATGCTGGTAATAAGCAGGCCGAAGCCTTAAAAACGATGGCTTTGTACCGTGAGCACGGGATTAGCCCATTATCTGGGTTCGGTATTATGCTAATTCAGCTACCGATTTTGTTTGCTTTATATGGTGTTTTTCGCGAAAGCTTGGCTTTTGATCCCAACCTCCTCTATTCATTTGTGTCTGCCCCAGAAACAGTTAATCATGTTTTGTTTTTCATTGATTTAACTAAAGCCAGCTATATTTTGGCAATTTTGGCGGGAATTACCCAGTTTGTGCAAGTAAAATTAGCTTTGCCCGGTACTCCCCCCGCCGACCGCAACGGTGATGGCAAAACCACTTTTAGTGAGGATTTGGCCCGAAGCATGAATGTCCAAGCCAAATATTTTTTACCAGTAATGATCACCTTGTTTTCTCTTGGTTTACCCGGAGCAATTTCTCTTTACTGGGTGGTTGGCAATTTATTTATGATTGCTCACGAACTCTTGGTGAAACACCGAGCTAAGGTGGCGTTTACTGCTCCCAACTTAAGCTCCACAGTGTAGCGTCTGGCCGATTTTGGAAGATTAAACGATTTTCGGCTGGATTTAGGCTCAAACGCGAAGCATCGAGGTTGTTTTGTAAACCAAAAACGGTAGAAGTTTCAAAAATGAGGTAGCTCTCGCCGGTGTCGGTATTGATTTGCCAAAAATTGTCTTGCCAAGCAATTTCGCCGCGGTAATAAGCATCTGGTAGCGGGAGGGGGCTTAATTTTGTTGGAACCGCACAGTAAATTAATTTAGAATCGTTCGTCCAAACACACTTTTCGGCCAAAGTTTGAATGCCCAATAAAGTGATTTCATTGGTATTTAAGTTAAGCAAACTTAGATTTAAGCCAGCCCCGTTATTGTGGCTATATACTAGCTTGGTGCCGTCTGGACTTAAGTGGCCAGTTAAGCCAAATGAACCGCCGATTAAGCGAGTGAGTTTGCCGGTGTTTGGATCTAGGTTATAGATTAAACCGGCATAATTGGCCGCCGGCTTAGTATTTAAAAGGATTGAGCTATTGGTGGGCCAAGACACTAGCCATTCGCTTACCCCAGCGCGAAAGATAACCTTTTTGTTTTCAGGTTTTTGCCAATCTAAAACTGAACCAATTGCCCCGTCCCCCACTTTCTCTAGGAGGAAAACCTTTTTTTGATCTGGAGACGAAGCGAGAGCAATTAAATTGGGTGAAATTATATTGCCCGTGCTACTAAGTAAAACTTGACCTCCCGTCTCGGGTTTAATGGCCCAAAAATCAATCGTACTGGTGGCGCCGAGGAAAAATTTAGCCTCGGTTAAGCCGGGCGCGGTGTAATTGCTTAGGCGGGTGGCCGCATTATTGAGCAAATCTTTCTCATACAAATGGCCGGTAGCTTTATCAAGATAATAAATTTTACTCGTGGTGGAGCCTTGGTTTAGCTGAAAATCACTAATAGGAGTATCGAGGAGACGATTTAAGCCTTGGCCAAAACTCTGATTGACTAAACTTTCACCAAAACCGGGCGCTAAAGACTCTTCTGCGGAAGAGTTATTTTCCCCAGTGTCGACCGGAAAGAATTCATCGATGGTGGGTAGATTTGGCGCCGGTGTGGGAGCAATTTCTCGGTTTTGATAAAGCCAGAAGCCAATTAAGCCAGCGCTTAAAGCGACAAGGATAATGATAATCGTGAGAATTTTTTTAACCGTGCTCATTTGGGTAAAATAAAGTTTAGATTGACCAAATTAGGATTAATTTGCTGGAGAATAAGGTAAGCCGCTAGAGCGAGGATAATCCCCTTTAAGATTTCCCATAAACGATCTTTGGCATCGGTTTTTACCCCCGGAAGAGGGTTAATGGTGTATTGCACCCCCTTCCATACAATAGTGATGATGGCAAAGAGTCCAAGGAGTCCAACGGCTTGTTTGAAAAGCGCTTTTAAATAGTCTGGTAAATTAGCGATGGGAGTGGAGCCCGTGGCGCCAATCACACCCGGTTCCAACACATTTACCCCACCCACCTCTTGGGCTAAGGCCACTGGGAGAAGTTTTGGCCAGAAAGAGAAACCATCATTACCAAATTCAATTTGGAGATCACGGGCCGCTTCTTGATTGCTAATCGCTTTGTTTTTTATCCGCAAGTTTACTGGCGCCACGCCTTCTTTGCCAGAACGATTTTGCAGGATAACCGTGCGGCCGTCTTCGGAGCTGGGGGTAGCTAATTGGTTATTGATTAGCCAAGAGAAAGCCACTTGGCCACTAGCTAAATTGGCGAGAGAAAAAAAGTATGGTTCGGCGATTAGGGAAAAGGTGTTTTCTGGCAAATGCCAAGTGTCGGGTATGGCTAAAGCATAATTTGGTCCAAGCAAGGGTTCGGTTGGGTAAATTAGCGCTTTGGGGCTAACGAGCGATAGATTGAGAGTTTGTTTGAGCCTAGTTTCTCCGGTGGGCGTTTTGACCTCTACCGTAATAGCATTGCTACCAGTATTGCCGGCGCGGTAAATTAAACTATTTTTGCCTGTTCCGGAATTGGCGGGTAAATTGTAACCGTCTTTTTGCCAAGTGTAGATTAGGTTTTCTGGTGCCAAATTGGCAATTTGAGCTAGGGCCACCACCTTAACCTCGCTTTGGCTCGAAGGTAGGGCTTTGCCTCGATAACCTGTGGGGGTGTAAGTTCGCGCTTCCCAGAGCAGGTCGACAAAATTATTGTTTGGCGCTGACTGGGCTTGAGCGCTGGGAATGAGGGTGATGAGGCTAAACCCCAGGCTTAGAAGAAATTTTTTCATTTAATTTTTTTAAGGCTGGCATTCGATCTTCTAATTTTACCATAACTATTAGACCAATAACGCCAGCCGTGATGGTGGGTAACCAGCTGACAAAGGGAATAAATTCTAAAACGGCACTGGTGGCGGCGGTGGCCAAACGCCCGGGATGCATAAAACTGGCGCCCCGGAGGTAAAACCATAAGGAAAAAGTTAACCAAGCAAATAAACTGGAGACAAAATTGACTATTGGCACAAAACTAAGTAAATCAAAAAATAAAGCGACACTAATGAGAAAAAATCCCTGAAGCCAGTCGATGCGGGTTTTCTTTTTGGCGTTTTCGTCCATAACTTAGGGCGTTTTGGGCTTATCTTCGGTACTAAGTTCGAGCTCTTGTTTGGCCTTTTTGATGGCGAGGAGTTGCGAGGGATCCGAGGTAATAATTTGGTCTTCGGTATAGGAGGCAATAATTTTGATCGCCACATGTTTGAGGCCGGCGAAAAAGATTCCCTCCCCCACATTACTCTCGAGAAGTAAGAATTTTTCTTCATCAGTGAGTTGGAAGGTTTGCTGAACCAGATCGATGGAGGCCGGCGACTGCTTGAGCAAGAGTTGGATGGAAGAGTTGGTGATGATTGGTAGGCCATATTCTGAACGCAAGAAATCCCCCACATCTTGTGTGATAGTGGCCACGCCGAGATAATATTTACGCCCGCGCTTAACGAGCGAGAAGAGGAAGGAGGCGGTATCGGGCGCCTTCATCATCCACCACGCCTCATCAATCACTAGCAAGCGCTTTTTTAGATTTCGTCTGATGGAGTTCCAGATATTATGCATCACAATATACATCGCCACCGGCTTGAGCTCATCCTCCATGTCGCGCACTGAGAACACCACAAACTTTTTATTAATATCCACATTGGTGGGTTGATTGATGAAACCGGCCCAAGTGCCTTGAGTATATTTGAGCAAGCGTTGCGCCAGCGGCGCCCCACCCTCCATGCCAGCGAGCACCAACTCCAGATCCGAGAGGAGGGGCGCTGGTTTATTACCAAAATTAGAATCGGGGGTAATATCTTTGAGGGCATAGGTTTCGGTAATCGCGGCGTCTAAAATAGCGTCCTCCTCGCTCGTGAGACCGCCGAGCATAATTCTAAAAAGGCCCACCAAATTGATGATATTAGAACGCAAAACATCGGCCGGCGACTCATCTTCTCTGGGGTAAGGCAAGTCGAAAGGGTTAATGTGGTGCTCGGAAGTGAGCGAGATATTGAAATAGCGCCCGCCAACCGCCTCGGCCAAAAATTCGTATTCTCGCTCGGGGTCAATGACGATAATGTCGGTATCAAACATCAGCGAGCGCAAAATCTCTAACTTGGTGGCATAAGATTTGCCCGAGCCCGATTTGGCAAAAATCACCGAATTGTAGTTCTCGAGGGAAAAGCGGTCGAAGAGTACGAGCGAAGAATTGTGGCGGTTAATGCCGTATAAAATACCCTTGTTGGAAGTAAGATCGAAGGAAACGAAAGGGAATAAGCTCGAGAGGGGCGAAGAGTTAAGCTTATAATTAATCTCTAACAGATCTTGAGAGACAGGCAAAACACTTTTGAAGCCCTCCGCTTGTTGAAATAGGGCGGGTTTGAGGTAAACCAGCTTGGCGTCGAGAATTGACTTGACCTCGGTCTCGGTTTTGTCGAGCTCATCCTCGGTTTCGCCATAAATGGTGATATATAGCCCGACGTCAAAGATCTTTTCCCGCGCTTGCTGGAGGGAGTCGCGTAGACTCTCGATATCTTCGTAAGCGGTATCAAGAATGGGGTCGCGCACCATCCCCTTACCCTCCTTGATACTGATTTGGCTTTGGACTTCGGCCACCTTTTTCTCTAATTGCTTGAGGGCGATTGAAGTATCAATGGGGTGGATGAGAATAGAAACATCAAAGATTTTGTCCAGATTGATAACGGGCGAGAACCAATCACCGGCCAAAAATCGGGGGTAAGAAATTACGAAAAAGGTGCGCGCCAGCTTATCGCCCAAATTGAGGACTCGGGGCGTAATCTTAAGCGCCGAAGGCGCAATAATATCGCGGAGCTCCAGCACGCCCAATTCATAAATATCTTTGGGTAAAACGGGTGATAAACCCACTTTTTCCTCGGTTTTTTTGCCAAAATTAAATAAAGCCATAATTAATTGCCACTGGGCATTGAGGCCTCACCCGGATTAAAAATTTTGAAATAAAGCTCCACTAACTCCTCGGTGCCGAGAGGGATAGCGCGGATGCCAAAACGCCCTAAACCTTGTACTACCACCCCAGCGCGTTGCTCTAGCTGGGTGCGTCGCTCGAGGAAGAGGTCTTGCTCGGCGGTGGCAGTTTTGGGCTGGCGACCGGGCAAGAAGGAAGCCAGAAAGCCTTTTTTGGTGACATCCACAATAGGTGGATCATAAGGCACCACTACAAAAAAGGTTTTGGTCATCACATCGGTGGTGAGGGTAAAGTTTTTGATAAAATCGATGTATTCTCTGGTTTGGATTTGGAGTAATTCATTGGTTTGCTCTTTAGCCCGATCTTGAAGGGTCATTAAATAGGGCTTAATATCGAGCTTGCGCGATTGGATAAAGAGCTGAATTTGGAAGTCGAGCGAATTTAAGAAGTTTTGATATTGGAGAATGGTCGCCTCCTTCTCGTCCTCACTTTTTAAGGCAAAGTTGAGAGCCGAAGCGATAAGAACGAGGCGGAGAGAATTATTTTTGAGCACCACTACCCCGTCGCGGATCTCGCGAATGGGGACAAAATCTTGCGTGGGCTCGGCAACTTTGGCCATGCCAATTATTATACCGCGTTTATTGGATTTTTTCTCTCACATCGAGACTCCAAGAGAGGTCGCGCAACCGACTTTGGGATAATTTGGGAATCTTGAAGCCGGTCGCTCCCTCGCTCCCGAGGACAATCTTTTTCCCCACGGCCGTTTTCTCCTTGCGCTTCCAGATATACAGCTTTTTGGTAAACAGGTAACGGAAAGCGGCTTCGGTAACCTTAATAAACGGCTGATTATTAACTTTATAAAAAGCGAGGAGGAGGCCGAAGGCCACGATAGCGAGAATCAGGGGCCAAGCGATGAGGCGAGGCAAATAGGTGTAGAAGATAAAGGCGCCACCGAGTGAGCCAGCAATATACACAAATTGCTTGAAGGTCAGCGGACCGAAAATCTTGTCTTCAATCTCAATAAATTGTGGGACTTGGAAGTTCATGTTAGAAGGTTAAAAGGCAAAAATCAAAAGGCAAAAATTTAAGTTAAAATTCAAAATTTTTGACCCTTCAATTTTAACACACCAGCCGCTAACATGTTGGCCAACTCGCGCACCTCGACGATTAAGGGGTTCACTTTTTCGCCCAAAACTAATCCCGCATCTCTTAGTAAATTTAACCAGTAAACAGTTTCATTGGCGCTTTTTAGCGAAATTTCGTAAAATTTTTTGAATTCTAACCGGGAGCATCTTTCTTTGAGATCACTTTTGGCTTTTGAATTGTAATTTTGCATTTTGACCTTTGACTTTTGAGTTGGTCAAAGCGCCACTGACAAAAGCCTACTTGGCCGGCTCTCGATACGGGTCCGTGGTCGCGGGGCTCGCTTGGGGTGGAATTGGCGCTTGGGTGGCGAGATGATCAAGATCGACCTCCTCGCGCGGCACGCGGAAGAGTTTGCTCATTTTCTCATTGAAGATGGTGGCCGAAGCCGGCG
Source organism: uncultured Candidatus Saccharibacteria bacterium (assembly GCA_964361825.1). Lineage (GTDB taxonomy): Bacteria > Patescibacteriota > Minisyncoccia > Phycocordibacterales > JACOZG01 > CAYICB01. Next base: position 74,823 of record CAYICB010000001.1, read on the forward strand.
CCTTGAGCGGTTGACTAACCGAGCTCGGCTCGCTGGGCGTAGTGCTGTGGACCTTCTGCAGGGATTCCCGAATCTTGAGAAAAATCTCTTGATTAACTTCAGTCACTATCGCTTTTATCTCTTCACCACTAATCCCCGGTAAGGCCTTGATTAATCCCTGTTCGTAACTCGCTACAGGGTTAATTCCGATTAAAACGAGGGCCGTTTGATCGGCCAGCTCGCCAATTTGGTCTAAGTGGAGTTTGTGGTTCAAACCAATTTCCCCTATTGCGCCATCGAGATCAAGATCCCAAATCGCCGCCTTAATATCCTCGGGTAAACCCATAAACTTTTTTGCTAATTGTTCGCTATTGTGTTCCATAAATTATTTTTTGTCCTCTTTTTTCTCCCCCTCATCTTTTTTGTCTTCTTTCTTGTCCTCATCTTTGTCGAGATTGAGTTCTCGGGCCATGCGATTTACTACTGTGAATGCACTATCCAATTCTTTTTCTTCATCAGGTGAGAGAGTGCCCGCTTTTTCTTTTGATTCAAGACGGCGAACAGTTTCCATTGCCTTGTCGAATTTCTTTTCGTTGCTCTTTTTTCTGGCGTCTTTATCAACCGATTTTTGTCGGTTTTTTTCAATCTCTTCCTGTTGGCTGGCCGATAATCTAGATTTGAATTCTTCCACAACCTTGCTAAGATGCCGATATTCTTTTTCGGCTACGCCTTTTGTTTTCTCGTCTTTTGGTGCCTTGGTTCGCGCCTCTTCTAGCTTCATCATTTCAAATACTGCTTTACGATACTTTCTCATGCTTGATTCGTTTTCTGTTTTTAGACGATCGGTTTCAGGTGTATTGGCATACCAATTAAGAATGTCAGTATGTTTGCGGGTAGCGTCTTGAATTTCTTGCCACAACTGATCTTGAGTTTTAATCCCTGTTTGGGCCTTGTTGAGTGCGGCCTCCATTTTTGCTTGATTTACAGCTCCAAGTTGGCGATATGCTTGTTGTTGAATATAGTTACCTAATAATGGTTTTACTCCCAAGAAGCCTTTGCCAGCAGCTTCGATGTATTTTGCTTTAGATTCCTCGGTCTTCAGTTCTTTGGGTGGTTTGGACATTTTTTCTGTTACTTCCTTAAAACTTTCTTTGCCACCAAACATGGCCTTTGTTCCCTTTTCGGCCAAGGGTTTAAACAAGTTGGCTAAACGAGGACTGGTAGTCATCATGCGGGTAATCCAGCCACCTTTATCATCCTTGTTTCGTGTTTCTTCTGCGCGAATTGCTTCTGCGCTCCAGCGACCAATGGTGGCACGGCCAATTGCAGATGGAACATAAATTCCAGCCCCTTTTGCTGCTCCGATTCCCCAATCCTTCATTTTTTTCCCATACCCCACTACGGTGTTGGCGCCGAAGGCGCTAAGTTTAACCGCTGCAATTAGCGAGCCGATCATTAGGCCAACCACAATGGCAAAATTGAAGATGAGACCGAGCCAGTTGCTCTCTTTGTTTTCTGATAATCGCTTAATGATTCCCGTGTCGAGGATGGTGATTGAGGAATAGATGAACAATATATATATTGGAGCAAAGAATGATTGGTTCAGGAGTTTGTCCCACCAATCTTTAAAGTATTTTTCCATGTTAGGCATAGCCCGTGCGAGGAAAGCCAGAGGAGAGATTACAATCAAAAAGACTAAGTAAACCGAACGAATAAGCAAGAGAACTGCCCCGGCTAAAAGCGTAAAACTAATAACTAAGCCAAGAACCACATTGCCGAAAATCCTAATCAAGACTTCTATTGGACTACCGTCCTTAAGGGTAAACATCTCTGTAGTAAAATCAGAGTTTCGGAGAAAAGTTCCGGCTACCCCCTTTTGGGCTATGGGTTCATAAAGCTGGGCCGCGGCGATATTGGCCACATCAATTACGGCACGGGCCAAAAAGGCACTAAAATTGATAAACAGAGCACTAATAATTACAGTGATAATAATCCTTTCTTTATTATTGACCTTAAGATCAAGAATGAAGGCGGCGGCCACATAGAGAAGAATAAAAATAAAGAACAGGTTGGCAAAATCTCGCAAAGTAGACCACGCTAGAGTTACTCCCGGGTCATTTACAAAGGTTCCAATTTTTTTAACCCCAAAATCCAAAGAATAACCAAAAACCCCACCGGCAACTTTTACAATCCCGGCGGTAATTAGTGTCAACACTTCTCCAATAATGCCGAGGATTAAGTGAAAACCTCGTGTCACACAGGCCGTAAGATTTGTTAGACCACAGTTGTCTTCGTCTTCTGACGCACTTTTGATATCCTCATCTAGGGTTTTACCGTCATTTTTTGTTTTACTTGTTAGACTAGCAAGTTCGGCTTCTAGTTCCGACCGTCTTTCGTTAGAAAGGGTTGATGGCAACGCGTTGAGCTGTCTTTCAATGTCTTCTTTGCGATGTATGTCTCGCCAAATAGCCTTTTCCCTTTTATATAAAACGTTATATTCATCCTCAGTAATTTCTCCCTGGTTAAATTTTTCTGTCAGTATGTTCAAGGCCTCACTTTCGGTTGATTGAGAAAAGGTTTGTTTAATATCAAATACTGGAAAAATCGAAATTATTATAACCAAAAGTATTCCTAGGGTTATTTTTTTCCAGTTTTTCATCATCGTGTGATTGTGATTTCTCGGGTGATTTCTTGATTATTGCCCGCTAAGCACTTGATGCCATAAGCGAGTTTAGGAGTCACGGAGATAAAGGCGGAGGTATTGGTGGTGCCGTAGATAAAGTCATACCGCCGCAGGGCTCGACCCAGTTCCGAGTCGGCGGTTTTGGTGGCCTCAATTTTATCACGCAAGAGCTCGACAATTTTAGCCTTGGTGCGCTCGGGGTTAGTATTTTCGCCACCGGCGAGCAAAGTGGTATCACCTCCTAGGCCACCAAAGGTAATTTGATAACTAGCATCCTCGCTAAGACTGCCGCTTGGGGTATAGGTCCAGCGCTCGGCCAAGAGATTGGGTAGCGCGGTTTTAAGCGAGAAGAGGAGGTCGGTATCCTCATTTACTAAGCGCTCAATCTTTAGGCTGGCGGTGAGGGGGTGAGCAATGGTGTGACTTCCATTTAGTTCTACCTCATCACCCTTGGCCACTAGCACCTCATTTACCGAGAGCCAATCATTATTAGCCTGGCAATAATTCGCATTGGCGGAGTTCCAAGCCAGATTAGAGAGATTTGGTGTTCCCCCACTTACTGCCGCGAGGTTGGGAGTATTGAAGCCAAATTCGAGGCCAATTCTTGCCAAGACTGGGCCCGTAATTGGATTGTCGATCAAATCATCTAAACCAACAGTATTTAAGGTGTTGAAGCTCGTATTATCGTAGTAATTATAGGTTCCCGAGCTCAAATTTGGTGGAGTGCGGGGTGTTGTGGGATCATCGCTAGTAATTGGGATCGCGCCGCCAAGCGAGGGCGGTAAATTATTTCTCGACACAGGTAAATTACTGTCAAAAGCTTGCCGGGGTTGCGGGTCAGAGAGGCGGGGGCAAGGTCCAGTGCCCGGGCAAGGATTCGGAGTCTGGAAAACACTTTTATAATCACCGGGGCTGGCAATCGCGGCGCCTAGATTAGCGGTTTTCTGGATAGAATTATTGAGATCAAATTTGGCGGCATCCTCTTTTAGCCCCTTAGCATTAAGGGTTTGATCTACGGGCAAGGTGGCCAATTTGCTAGCTTGGTCGCGGATCACTGAGGGCGGAGTGGTAATGGTCCAACCATCGCAAGTCCAAGTGCCATTGGGGAGCTGAATTTTATTTGCCTCCGGGCAGGTTCTGGTGCCCAAATTACCATCACCCCAAGCGGCTTGTTGCATAATGCTTCCGGCGGCGGCACTTCTTTCTTCGGCCACAATTCGATCTAATTCCACCGCCGCGAGTAGGGGGTTAAGCCCTTTGTGAGCCATAAAGTTATAATTTGCTTCCGGGTCGAAGGCGCTTTTGCCATCCAGACTCCCGGTTTCTTTAAAGTTTTTTATTTGTTCTGGGGTATAAGGTGAGGCGAAGATATTTTGATTTTGTTCTGCATCTCTGGCGGCTAAGGCTTGGCTCAAAGCGGGGTAAAGCGCCGGATTCTCGGCCACCGAGTTTCTAAATTTTTGGACCACGGCCGCCTCTCGTTCGTCTGCTGCCTCGGCCGCCAGCTTTTCGGGGTCAGAAACAATCAAGGGTTGAGTGTTTTCTTCTCCAAGGGTCGGTACGCTGGTGGTAAAAGAGGAGGTTTCGAGACCGGTTTGCAGGAGATCGGCCATTTGATCTTGCCAAATTGCTAAAGCGCGACCCGATTCCATAATCGCATTGGGATCATTAACGAAGGTTTTTTCTTCCATCACAAAGAGCATTCTTCTTACCGCCTTCACATGGGTACAGGCTTGGAGCTCAAGTAAGACCAGTTTTTCCATCATCGCTTTAATTTCGGCCGTGTTTTTAACAATTTCTCCGGTATTTTTTTGCGTTCCTTGACTAACAGAAAGGAGAGATCCAGCCTCATTAACTGGCACGGTTAAGGCACCAGCGCCGCCAAGGCCAAAGCGATTCATCACTTCTTCCATGGCGCGTTTGGTGAGGTCGGTAACAATAGCTTGAGCCATGGGATTGCCCTCAAACATTGAGCCGGCCAAACCACCAATGACCCCCACGGCACTACCAGCCAAACCTTTAGCCAAATTACTAGAAAAATTGGTTAAACCAGCGGCGGCGCCATTCTTAGCAACATTATTGGTAATCACATTTTCGGTCACAGCTGGTGCGGCCGCAGTTACCTCTTGACCAGTGGTTTCGGCAAAGAAGGCCGATTCGTCTAAGGCTGGCGTGGGAGTATTGGGGTCAATATTATTAACATAGGCATCGTAATGGATTTCTCCCGGTCCGCGGATGGCATCATTGGGAATAATACGGATATCATTGGCTTCGGAAACCTTCACTTGATTTGGCAGGAGTGGGCCATAGGTATCATCCGCCACCACCTCTACTCTAGGTGGAGGGAAAACGGCATCGTGTAAAGAGAAGCCAACTTTGTTGATTCCATCAGCGATAAAATTACCGGCGGCGAAAGCATTATTGGTAACACCCGCGGCAAAGGGGTAAAGAGTGGCGCCCACGGTGTCATCAATACTTTTGGCGATGCTATCTCCCACATGGTCAATAATAATGGTGGTGGGAGTAGTGATGGCGGCGATGGCCACATTTAGCTGGAGATCAACGGCATTTACAATCGGGTTAAGAAATTGCTCATCCATGGTATTGATGGCCTTCTCCACCGCTCCGAGTGGTCCCACTAGATGGTCCATCGCCTTATCGATTGAGTTTTCTAGAGAATTATTGATTGGTTTTTCGATGGCATTCGCAATGGCGTCGGCCAGCTTAGAGATATTTTTGGGATCAGTCATTGACTGCTCCAGTTGGAAAGCAAAACCATTAACCAACTCATCGGTGATTGCCTCTCTATTGGTTGTTAAGTAGGCGGCCCATTTGAAAAACTCAATTGTTTCTTCGGCTTGCGCTTTTAAATTCTCAATCATCCCTAAGATTTCCTCGCCAGTTTCTGGGAGAGAGGCTAGACCGAGAACCGTGCCGATGATCTGATTTAGAAAATCAGGTACGAAGGGAATATTGGCCGAAGAGAAAGATAGCCCCACATTTTGAATTGAGGCCTTAATCCCATCAATCGTGGCCCTGAAGGTAGCCACCAAGGTTTCCACCTGATCCACTGCCATTTGGGGGATTTCTAGTAAAACGGTGTTTATCTCGGCTCTATAGTAGGTTTCGATGGTAGGTTTAGCGATTTCGTGGAAGTTTAACTTTAGATTCTCTTGGAGATTATCTCGCAAGCCATGATTAACTGATTCGGAAACCTTCTTTTTGATAAATTCTTCATTTAAAACGCGGGGCCATGACTCTCTGACGGAATCGGTTACTAATTGACGAAATTGACCACGATCCCTAAGCATTTCTTCGGTCACTCCTTGCTCGCGGAAGGCTTGGAGCTTTTCGGCCAAGGTTTTTGGTACTTCTTCTTTAAGCCTTTCGGTCATACCAGTCTGGATTCCCTGACGCAAATGCCCCTCGATTGCCGGGGCCGCGCTAGTGGTTACAGCATTAACCGTTTTTGGCATCACTTCCATTCCCACCGCTTCATTAATAAGGTTTTTAATCGGTTTTTTGAAGGCGGTTTCTGCCACTGCTTGACCATAGGTGGCTGGTTTTTTGCCCTTCACCTCTATTTCGCACTGTTTTTGATCCTCTTCGCGCCAAGCGCCCAAAATTTCTTGAGCGCTTGAGGAGTCACCGGCTTTTTGGGGTGGACGAAGCAAGTTTTTGGTGTCCAGTTCGCCGATATTTGGGGTGGGGGTAGTTTGTCCCAAAACTGAAGCCCGAGTGCGTAGTCCACCTGAATTAGGTAAACCAGCAAATTGGGCTGAAGCGCTAAGCGGAGAGAGCAAGTTGGCGGTAAGCAGGCTTAAAATTAAGCCTCGAACCAAGTAGTTTTTTGTTTGAGGATTTAATTTCATAAGCCTAAAGAGAGATTGGCCCCTTCGTTTTCATTAAACACCAGACCATTGGCCATCAAAAAGAAGTTTAAATTATTGATGGCCGTAAAAAATCCTTCTAATTTTGTGGGGTGGAGTTCGGCGGCGGCCAAGGCAATGGCAGGTTCACTTTCTATTTGGGCCATAAGCAGAGAGTTTTGCGTTAGGTTGGTGATGGCATTTACCAAATTAAGATGATTTTGGGCGGCGGTTTGAGGAATGGCGAGGTTGAGTAGAGTCTGTGAGGTGTTTTTGTAAGCCGTAACGCGCTCTTCTAGTTTAGTTAAAGTTTGATTTTCGCCGTTTTCAATGAAGTTTAGAGCCAGAACAAGCTCATTTTCTTCGCCGGTTGGCCAAGATTGACGCATAATCTCGGCTACTTCTAAGCCGTAAGCTCTAATTTGTGGTTGGGTGGCGGAAGAAAGGAGGTGTAAATCACTAATTTGGTAGGTAGTTTGTTTGGGCCAAAAAACCTCGGAGTTGATTAATGGGGCTTCTCTGTTTTGCGAAGCCTCATGAACTTGGGCTAAAAGCTTGGCATTAACTTCTAGCGGCTGATTGGTTGATTGGCTCGGATCTCGTCCTAAGCTCACTTCGGCCCCATCTGCCACCCCGTCACCATCGGAATCTGGTTTATTAGGATTAGTGCCCCAGAGGGTTTCTTCCCAGTCTGCCAATTTGTCTTGATCTTGATCGGTGGGTTTAAATTTAGCGAGGGGCGGAACTTTTTTGGTCATCAGGAAATTGTTTTCTAGTTTTGGCGCGGAGCGGCCACCAATAAACCACAGCGACCAAACACTGATCACTACCATTAGCCCTAGCCCCACCACGAGCTTCTTCATTTGGCTTAAATTATATTACATTTCTTGTTAAGATGGGAGCAATGTTATCAACCTTACTGTTGATTAGTCAGTTGCTCGAGCAAATTAAGGCTAAAGAGACCATTTATCCCTCGATTTTTGATCGAGTAAAAGCCGATCGCGAGATCAGGGAGAAGCTTGTGGTTCAAGAATCAGTCCTTACGCCACCTGTAATTATTGAAGTGACGCCCAAAAAAGGGGGGGCTGGCACCGGAATTACCTTGCGGGGGCAAAATTTTGCTAAAGATAACCTTGTTTATACTGGTTTTGGCACAGTGAAGGCCAAATCTGTTGACGGGAAAACCCTTAAATTCAAATTGCCAAAACCACCCTTTTGGTCTTCTGCCCAAAATCAAGCGGCGGTAACAGAGTATTGGCGAAAGACTTACCCCAATGGCAAGGTGAGTATCCCTTTGGGTTTTTACCTTAAAAATGACCTTGGCCAAAGCGTGGCTCCCGGAACCTTTACCTTTGAATTTTAAATCATGAATAAAATCACCATTTTTTCTTTATTTCTGGCGGCGGGATTAATTTGGGCCGCTTGGCTTTACCGTCCACCGGCAGTAGAAGCGATCGGTTTTTTGCCGATTGGGGGGAAAATTGTGAATGTGACCCCGTGTTGCAACGGTTTAATGTTGACCTTAGCTGGTCCGCGCCCCGGTAATTATATGTATTATTATCAAACCTCCATTCTTTTGCCTTATTTCAACATTTTTGTTCCCGGACCATCAGTGCTGGGTCGGGGTTTGCCCGGTGGAGTGTGTCAACCAATAGCCACTGCCTGTATTACTTCGATCCCCACGGTGGGGTCTTTTGTTAGCGTGGGGACTTCTAGTTTTTAACCTGATCGCCGATTTTTAGATTGTTTTTTTCCGAGAAACCGGCATTTACTTCTAAGACATATTTCACCGGCGAGGGTGGAAAGAAAAGTTGCGGATAAGTTTCGGGGGCGAGATTTTTTTCGATGCCGATAATTTTCCAATTTTCGTCGAGCCAAATAATGTCGATTGGGAAGAACATATCTTTCATCCAAAAATTTGGGGTAGTGACGGTGGGGAAAATAAAAAGTAAGCCAGTGTCTTGGGCGAGGTTTGTTCTGTCAGACAAACCTTGAGTTCTTTCTATTTCAGTATCGGCGATTTCGATTTGAATAATTTTTCCGCCAATTTCTAATTGTGGTAGTGAAACCTTGGGTGCGGGGTTAATAAAACCAAGAGCGATTAAGATCGTGAGAAAAAATTGTTTCATAAACTTTTAGCGAGTTTAAGCCAATCTGCTAATTTCAAATCTTCGGCGCGGGCTTTCCGCCAGTCGGATGGGATTAGAGCGGCGACATCCTTGCCCAAATTATTTTGTAATAGTTTGCGTTTGTGAGCAAAACCTTTTTTCAGTAAGGCAAAAAATTTCCCTTCGTCAATTCCTGTGAGTTTTTCTCGATCAATATTTTCGATCAAGAGAATTGCCGAATCAACGGCCGGTGCGGGTGAGAAACTCCCCGCTTTGACCGTGCCGAGCATTTTCGGCTCGCCAAAAAGTTTTACACTTAGTGATAATAAACTTTCTTTTCCATCTCTGGCAACGATGCGTTCCACCACTTCTTTTTGTAAAAGTAAGACCATCAAACTTGGTTGAGGAACTCGTCCCAACCAGAGGCGCAAAAATTCGCCGGTGAGGTAGTAGGGCAAGTTTGCGATCACTTTGTAGGGCTGATTTGCTAAGCCGAGCGCGGTGGGTGAAACAGTGAGAATGTCAGCAGAAAAAATTTCTAGTTTTTTTCCGCCAGCTGGCGGATTTATTTCTCCCGCAAATTTTTCTTGCAAAATTTTTACCAAGTTTTCGTCTTTCTCGACGGCGATTACTTTACCCGCTCGAGCGAGCAAGAGCGCGGTAAGGTTCCCGGTGCCCGGGCCCACCTCGAGCACGGTGTCGCTCGCCGAAAGGTTGCCAGCTGCGGCAATTTTCTCGAGCACACCCTTGTTGGTGAGCCAGTGTTGACCTAAAGATTTTTTTGCACGGATCATGTGTGAAACATTGTAAAATAAGGCTAAAATGTGAAACAAATCAAAACATAATTACGCTGTCGCGCAATGGCGTGGGCAGAGAATTAGCAAAAAGTTCTGGCTCAATATCGAAAATAAATTCTGATGGCAAGTTAACTTGTCGCCCGCCAAAGATGGTTCGTGTTTCGGCGTAAGATAAATATAATTTTTCTTTCGCGCGGGTGATGGCTACATAAAACAGGCGCCGCTCTTCTTCCTCATCGCGTGCCTCATCGCTTACGCCCATGAAGACATGCGGAAAAAGATTTTGTTCGAGACCAGTGACAAAAACATGAGCAAACTCCAAACCTTTAGCGGCGTGAACGGTCATCATTTTTACTCCCGCCTTTTTTTCGTTGAGCGTGTCTTGATCAGTAACGAGCGCCGCCTCGTCGAGCAGGGCTTGGGTAGAATTGGTGCCAGTTAAACCATCATATTTCTTGGCCAGCGTGACCAATTCGCGCAAATTTTCTAAGCGTTCTTTGTCGTCATCGCCACCAGCTTGCAATAATTTTTGCCAGCCACTTTTTTCTAAAACAAATTTTATGACCTCGTTCGCCCCCATGATTTCTGTCATTTGTTTAATTTCGTTTAGGAGGGTTTGGAAACTTTGCCATTTGGCTTGAGTGCTTGCGGGCAATTGGTTTGTATTACCAGAAAATATTTTGGCGAGCGTCACTTTGCCAATGCCCCGCGGCGGAATATTGATGACCCTTTTTAAACTAAATAAATCTTCGCGATTGAGCGTGGCGCGGAGGAAGGCAATCATGTCTTTAATTTCTTCGCGCTCGAAGAAGCGCGTGCCCAGCACTTGGTAGGCAATGCCAGCGCGGAGCAAACCTTCTTCTAGGGCGCGTGATTGGAAGTTGGCGCGGTAGAGAATCGCGATCTCCTCGGGCTTTGCTCGGTGGGCTAGAAGCTGGGCAATTTTGCCGGCAACTTGGCCCGCTTCATCCGCTTCGTCGAAGCCAGCAAGGAGATCAATTTTCTCCCCGGCTCCATTTTTGGTAAAGAGATTTTTTTCTTTGCGCTTAGTGTTTTTCTTAATAATGGCATTGGCGGCGGCGAGAATGTTTTGGGTCGAGCGATAATTTTCTTCGAGGGTGACGACTCGCGCTTCGGGATAATCTTCTTCAAAGCGCAAAAGATTTTCGAAGTCCGCCCCGCGCCAGCTGTAAATTGATTGATCCACATCGCCCACCACACAGACATTACGATGAGCTGCGGCCAAGAGTCTCGCGAGGTCATATTGAATCGTATTGGTGTCTTGATACTCATCAATGTGTAAATAACGAAAGCGCTTTTGATATTCTCCCAGAATCTCTGGTCGTTCGCGGAAAAGACGCACCGTTTCGGCGAGTAAGTCGTCAAAGTCGAGTGCCCCGGCCTCATGCAAGCCCTCATTGTATTTTTGCCACACTTGGCCCACCGTCTTCTGGAAGAAGGAGTTGCTGGTGGCGCTCTCGAGGAAGCTGGAGCGATTGTGGCCGGCACTTTTGGCCCGCGAAATGGCGTTTAAGACCTTACGGGGCTCTAGGGTTTTGGGATCTAAACCGAGGCTTTTGATTGCCTCTTTAATCGTTTTGAGTGATTCATCGCGATCGAAAATCGAAAAATTTTTCTTGAGACCAAGGCGCTCGGCTTCATTCCGGAGCACAAAGACGCCAAAAGAGTGGAAGGTGCTGGCAAAAGGCAAATCGTCTGAAGCGAGGAGTTTTTGCAAACGCTCACGCAACTCCCCCGCCGCCTTATTGGTAAAGGTGATGGCAAGGATGGAGCGAGGCTCTACCCCCTGACGGACTAGGTGGAGAATGCGGTGAGTGAGGGTTTTGGTTTTGCCAGCCCCAGCCCCAGCCACAATTAACAGAGGCCCCTCTTTGTGGAGTACCGCTTCCCGTTGTGCCTGATTTAATTCGGCCAAATAATCAGTCATTAACGAATTATACGTTTTTTACTCAATAAAAAAAGCGAGCGTCGTTCCTCCGACTCTCGCTTGGGTAAACCTAGTTTTCAATCAGAAGTTCGTATTGAGGCCTCCTGTTGCCCAAGCAACCATTGCTTCTCGTGGCCACACAGGTGGCCAGGCAAGCACGGACCATCTTTCCTAGTCTCTCAATGTTCTTTGGAAGAAAGTCTGACGGAAAGACTGGAAAATTGGCTTTACCACCGGACATTTTTCTCAAGCTGGTAGTGAGATCCAAAGTGGCGCTGGCATAGGAGTTGCCAAACTGATCTTCCAGTCTAAACAAGGCGTCGACTCCGAAATTGTGGTCTAGGTTGCTATCGACCGTGCTATAGAACTTGAGAGTAAAAAGTTCAAGTAGTTTGGGGTGATTTTTTTCGATCTCTCCCTTGACTACATTGAATAATTTTTGAGAGAGATTGGTTGGTGGGCTAGTTGGATCCCATTCCTTCGGCTGATTATTGATTGCTTCCCTTTCCTCTCTCTCATACTGTGTGGGTGTTCTCGGTTCTTTGAAGTCGTCTTTCCTTGGTTGTTCCTCCGGTACGCCCAGAACCCTCATTTCAAAGGCCCGCCCGGGTCGTACATGTTTTCTTGGTTCGGGTATAAATGTGATCGGGCTATTGGTGGTTTCAGGCGAAAGATTGTTGGTGGGGCGGGATTTTTGCCTAGCTCCATTTCTACCTTTTTCTGTTCCCAGCATGGGATCCTCCTTTTTGGTTAAAGACAACAAACAAACTGATTTCAAGTGTTCAAAAATCTATTCATGATTCTGCATTTTTTGGTAAAAAAAGTCAAATTTCTTATCCCCAATTTCAATTTTGAACTCTTGGGGGTATTGGTTCATAATGCTCCCCAGTCTGATTGACTGCCTGATCGATTACGCTTACCGCCGACCAGAAACCCTAGAAACCGGCTTATTTTATCTAAAAAACACAAAACAGTTAGCCGCAAGGCTTTCTACTTATTACCCCTTATTTTAATGAGCTTAGCCTTTACGGCTAAGGCTGGTTTTTTTTCTTTATTTAGTGGCGTTTTTGCTTCAAGTGATGAGTATTTGGCGGCCACAAACAGCGAGAATTCTCAAACCGTTGAGATTTTAGAAGCTTCTGGTTCACTGATCAGCCGAGCTCGTGGTGGTGGCGAGATTTCTTTGGTCGAAGGAGAAGCTCTTTTAGCAGAAAATGTCTCCTTTTTGCCCGAACGCCAAGGCGAATTGGGTTCAGAACAAATTACCACCTATACAGTACGAGAGGGTGATACGCTGTCTCAAATTTCTGAAATGTTTGGTGTTTCTATTAACACTATTCGTTGGGCTAATGATTTAAAACGAGTTGATTCTATTAGGGTTGGTCAGTCTTTAGTTATTTTGCCAGTTTCGGGAGTAAAACATATAGTAAAAAAGAATGATACTTTAGCCAATATTGCTAAGCAGTATAAGGGTGATTTGGCTGAAATCATTGAATTTAATGATTTGCTTACTGGTGAAGCTTTGGTGGTAGGAGAAACGGTGATTATTCCTGACGGGGAAATTGTGCAACCCCCTAAGAATGATTCTGGCGCTAGCTATGCTGGTTACTACGAGAGGCCAATTAAGGGTGGTAAAAAAACCCAAGGTTTGCATGGTTATAACGGCGTTGACTTGGCCACTTATGCTGGTGCTCCGGTTTACGCAGCGGCTGAAGGGCAGGTGGTGGTAAGTAAATCAAGTGGTTGGAATGGCGGCTACGGCAACTATGTTGTGATTAAGCATCCAAATAAAACTCAAACGCTTTATGCTCACTTGAGCAAAAATTTGGTTAAAGTGGGCACTAAGGTTGCTCAAGGTCAAGTGATCGGTGAAAACGGCTCTACCGGCAAATCTACTGGCCCCCATCTCCATTTTGAAGTCCGGGGGGCTAAAAACCCCTTTTAAATCACACTTTTTGGTCGATATTGGATCGCTTCGAAAAGGTGGCTATCTTTAATTTCATCTTCATCGGCAAGGTCGGCAATAGTGCGAGCGATTTTGATTAAGCGATGGTAAACGCGCGCTGAGAGGCCGAGACGGATGGCGGCGTCATTGAGTATTTTGGTTTCTTTGTCCCCTAGCGGGGCATATTTTTTAAGATCTTTAGCCGACATTTCATTATTTGTCTTAATTTTCGTTTCACTGTCGGCAAAGCGCTTCAATTGCCGTTCGCGGGCTTGGGTGATGCGCTCGCGGAGTTTTGGTGATTCGGCCTGATTATCAGTATGAGTTGAGAGTTTACTGGGATCGACTGGTGCGGCGGTAAGCCACAGGTCAATCCGATCAACGATTGGCCCGGAGAGTTTGCGTTCATAACGAGCTAAAGACCCCGGATTACAAACGCACTCCTTACCTTTTGTGCCCTTATTGCCGCATGGGCAAGGATTCATGGCAGCGACGAGAATAAAGTTGGCGGGGAAGGTGGCGGTACCCTTAGCTCGCGCCACGCGAATAATTCGATCTTCGAGCGGTTGACGCAAAGCTTCGATAACGCGTTTATCAAACTCCGGAAACTCATCAAGGAAGAGAACCCCGCGATGGGCCAAAGTAATTTCTCCCGGTTTTGGTTGATTACCGCCACCAACTAGCGAAACATAAGACGCCGTGTGGTGGGGAGAGCGAAATGGGGGTGTGGTCATTAGGTCATTCCCGAGTTCACCGGCCGCCGAGTGAATGCCGGTGATTTCTAGAATTTCGTCAAAGTCGAGGCGGGGCAAAATGCTGGCGAAGGCCTTAGCGAGCATGGTTTTTCCGGTGCCTGGTGGTCCCGAGAGCGCGATATTGTGGCGTCCAGCGGCGGCAATTTCGAGGCCGCGTTTAGCCGTTTCTTGCCCTTTTACATCGGCAAAATCGAGGAAAAAAGGTGATTCTTCATACTCAATGGGTGTGGGTGGCGTTGCTGGGATTTTTATCATCACCGATTCCCCTTCTTCGCCCTCCATTAGTCGTTTCGGACTCAAGTGATTGGCAATTTCTCGTAAATTTTTGGCGCCATATACCGCAATGCCCTCAATCAGCGCCGCTTCTTTGGCATTCCCGAGTGGTAAATAGATTTCTTCAAAACCGGCCAGTTTGAGTTTGCGGGTTAATAATAAGGCGCCGCGAATTGGTCGTAAGTCACCATTGAGAGCCAGTTCTCCGAGAAAGGCCTTTTTTTCTGGTTTAAAATTAACATCTTTAGTGGCCGCCAAATGAGCCAAAGCAATAGCTAGATCGAAAACCGGCCCCTCTTTCTTGAGGTCGGCCGGCGCGAGCGAAACAATCACTTTCCGGTTCCCTTTCTGGGGTGAGGGAAAACCCGAATTTTTGATGGCCGCGCTAATCCGTTCCTTCGCTTCTTCCACGGCCTTATCGGGCAGACCCACAATCACAAAGGAGTGTAAGCCTTTGGCCACATCCACTTCGACCTCAATGATTTCTGGTTTTAGGCCTGAAAGTTGTGCCGAGTAGACTTTGGCGAGCATTTATTCGAGATGTTGCTTGCAGGTGGCGGCGGCGGGATTGGCCAATAAACGATCTTCCTCGATCGGTTTTGGGCATTTAATACACTGTCCGTAAGTTCCAGAGTTAATTTTTTCTAAGGCTAGCTTCACTTCTTGGAGACGGTCACCGAGGGCATTGGCTGAGGCTTCACGATCTTCCCATTCCTCTAAACGATTGGCGGTTTCATCGCGAGAATCACTTTCTTTTTCGGCTGACATGGTGGCTTGCCAATCTTTAGGATTTTCGGGGTTTAGCATGGCAAACTCTTTGAGCTCTTGTTCTAAGCGCTCGCGCTCTGTTTCGAGCCTAATTTTGAATTGGCCAAAATCTAACATGGGTCTATTTTAAGTTATTTATGGTTATTGTCCAGCCTGACGAGAACGGTCAATGACTTCACCAAAAACCGTGTTATTTTTCGCGATAATTAAAAGGTTACGGTTTAAGAAGCCATAAACCACGAAACCGCCCAGCTCTCTGGTGTCAATGTTTTTCAAAACCTGATCGGTAAACTTTGCCTCTCGCGGCGGGTTAACTGTTTGGCCGGCTAAAATCTCTCCCAAATCTATGGCCAGGGTTTTTTCCCAAGCTAACATGCCAGCAAAAGCTCGGTCGTAATCAGTTATGGTCAGGGCCAAAAAAGAGCCACTGCCTTTGCCGTAAATCCCAAGCATAAACTTGGTACCTAGCGCCGAAAGAAAGTTTTCTGTTCGGCCTAAAGCCAAGAGATTTTGCCAAAATCTGAAATTGACTACCTGATTATTGTTGGTAAAAAATAATTCTAGAACTTCATCAGCGTCTCCGGTGGCCATGATTTCTTCGTTAATCTGGCGTTTTAACTCGCGGGCGCTTGATTTTTCCAAAGCCAAAACCTTGTGTTTTTCGGCAAAAATCAGAGATTCTGGTTTGAGAACGGTTGAGATTGGAGGATTTACTTCTTTGGGAAGATTAATTTTTGAAAAAGCAAAAAAGTATGCTCCGCCGCCAACCAAGAGCAAGAAAATAATTAAAACAATGATGACTCCACCAAAACGGCGGGATTTGGTGGTGGCGAGATTATCAACTCGTTTTTTTTCTTCGGTGCTGAGGGCGATTCTGGTGAGGGAAATTTTTTCGCTATCGGCGGCTTCGGTTAGATCGGTTTTTAAGGTACGGATACCCGAGAGGCTGGCGGGGGCCTTTTTGATTTCTTGGATGGTTTTTTCAGCTTGGTTAATATTTGTGCGACGATTTTGGTTGGCTTGTTCGGTGGCGGCGCGACTAGCGGCGGCGGCTTGTGCCGCCGCCCGCTCTTTTTCTGCCGCCGCTTCCGCTGTTTGTTTAACCGCGAGTTCGGCCAATTTGATTACTTGCTCCGCCTTTTCCTTGGCTAAGTGACGCTCACTTCCCTCTAGGGCGCGAACGGCTTCGCGGCGCCTAGATTCTGTTTCTTCTTTATCACTCTCGCGTTTTTTTTGCCTCGCTTCCCCTTCTAGGGCTAAGCGGGCTTCCTGCCGACGATTGGCTAAGTCTTGGTTTTCCATTAACCTAAAATGTTTTTTAAGGCGTCGAGGCGAGTTTTTATCCCATCCTCTTCATCCAATAGGGTGCGATATTTTTGCGTACTTACTTCGATTTTACCTTCTACCTGCGTTAGTTCGGTTTGGAAACCCCACTTTTTTTCTTCAATGGCGCGCCGTTTGGTTTGGGTCGCCCAACGCTTGTTTTCCGCCAATTGTTTATCGGCCGGCGCGGCGGCGCGGGCTTCTTCCAATTCGTTTTTTGCTTCTTCTTCCTCTAGCGCTTTTTCGTCGGTTAAAAGCGGCGTTAGTTTGGTGTTTAATTCTTTGCGTTTATCATCGAGCGTAATCCACTCTAGTTCCAGAGCGGATTTTTGTTGATCGAGGAGGGATATCTTTTTTTCTAACTCGCTTTGCTCTTTTCTCGCCCCGTCTTTTTTGTTTGCTTCTTCTTGTTTGGCTAAGCGTTCGGGGCCAGCCATAGCCGCTTGGGCGGCGGCTAATTTATCATTAATATCTGCGCCACTTACCGTGGCAGTGGGGGGGTTAAATTCCACCCCCGCGACTTCAGTTTGTTTCTCCATTCCCCTATTATAGCGGAACTAATTTTTATTTTCTTCTGGTGGTTTGGGATTATTTTCTACTCGGCGACCGCGGCGATTAGGTAAAAGTAAATATTTTCTTGGATTTTCTCCTAAATCAATAAAACTATCCGCCACTTCTTTAAGTTTGCCGGAAGTGCTTTTGCCAAAAGAGATTACTTCCACTTGAGTGCCGGTGTGATTTTTCACGTACTCGACTAAGGGGACAAAATCACCATCACCAGAGGCGAGCACAATGGCGTCGAGTTTGGGGGCTAGACGCACGGCATCCATGGCGAGCCCCACATCCCAGTCGGCTTTTTTGGCGCCACCAACAAAAATTTGCAAATCTTTGGTTTTGATTTCAATACCCATCCTCTCCATTGCTTCAAAAAAATTTTTTTCTTCGCCAGACTCGGTAGTAACCACATAGGCCATAGCGCGAACCAAGTTGCGGTCACCCACCGCTTCTTTCAAAACGGCGCCGAAATTTACCCTTGCTTGGTAAAGGTTTTTGGCGCAATGGTAAAGATTTTGCGTATCAATAAAAACACCAACCCGCTGACTAGAATGTTTAATAACTGACATTTAAGTGGTCTTTTTAGCCTTCACTCGCGCGGTATACTTTAAGTGGGCTCGGCGTTTGGCGACTAATTTCAAAAGTCCCCGTCGAGAATGCTTGTCTTTGGGGTATTTTTTGAGGTGTTTGGTTAAGGCTTCAATTTGCTCACCGATTAGCGCAGCTTGGACTGAAGACGAACCGGTATCTTTGCTGTGGATCCGGCTCGACTCAATAACTCCTTTCTTTTTCTTGGTTGAAAGCATATTGATGGTATCATAACAAAACAAGTGATATATGGCAAATTCTGACTTAGTTGAGCTTAAAAAGCAGTTTTTAGAATATTTAGAAATCGAGCGTGGACGAAGTGCTAAAACCGTGGCTAATTATGACCACTACCTTAAGCGTTTTCTTCAATTTTCTCAAGCTAAAACCTCAGAGCAAATTACCGCCGAAAGTCTAAGAAAGTATCGATTATGGTTAAATCGAGAAACCCTCAAGAAAAACACCCAAAATTATCATCTCATCGCTCTTCGGTCTTTCTTTAAATATCTTGATAAAAGAGGGAAAAAGATTCTGTCTCCCACCGAGATTGATTTGGCCAAGGTGCCTAGCCGAGATTTGGACTTAATTAGTTCGGAAGATTTAGAACGCCTCCTAAAAAGCCCCAAATTGTTACGCGATCGGGCCATTTTAGAGCTTTTTTTCTCTACTGGCCTTCGGGTGTCCGAACTTTGTGCTCTTGATCGAGACAGTTTCAGTCTCAAGCAAGATGAATTCTCGGTTCGGGGCAAAGGTGAGAAGGTACGAGTGGTTTTCCTCTCTAATGCGGCCAAACAAGCCGTAGGAAACTATTTACGAGAAAGAACCGACACCGAAGAATGTCTGTTTGTTAGCGAAAAATTGACCCGTCTTACACCCAGAAGCGTTGAGCGGATTATCAAGCGTTGCGCGATTGAGGCTGGGATTACCAAAAAGGTTACTCCTCACACTCTGCGTCACAGTTTTGCCACGGACTTGCTCCGTAATGGGGCCGATCTTCGCTCGGTCCAGATGATGCTCGGCCACGCCAATATTTCCACTACCCAAATCTATACCCACCTCACTGATCGCCAACTAAAAGAGGTCCATAAGGCTTTCCACCGAAAGACTGAGTAAGTTATCCCCAACTTTATCTTGTCCTTTAAATTGTCCTATAGTAAACTCTTGTCTAGGTATGATTTGTTCCTAAAAACACGATCGGGTTTGTTTAATTTCTCCACCTAACAAATAACAAACCTTTTCAAAGTCAAAACCACCCAAGCAAAAGGGTGTGTTTTTTTATTTTACGGCGTATTTTTGGCGGATTTTTTTCAGCTCCCCTTCTTCTACGGCTTCTTTTTTTTCTTTGCCCGCTTCCCCAAGTTTTTGTAATTCCTGATCTGGCAGATTCGCTAGTTCTTTGGCACGCATTTCTAATGTTTCAACTGTATTTAACTCTGGTTTATCAAGAACTTCTTCAAGTAAAGCGTGGAGAATTTGACCAATTTTTGGTCCCGGGGGCGTTTTAGTCACTTCGATGATCCGCGCACCATTGATTTTTAACATCGCAACAGAAGTGGGGCTACGCAAGGCTTCTTCGATCATCGATTCATATTTTCTTAGACGGTAGGGACTCTCTTTTGGTCTACCCATGCCAATTCGATCGCAGTTTCGTACTTTCATTAGATCCCAAACCAGTTCCTGACCCACATTACGGATAATTCGCCTTACGGCCGAGAGAGTGATTTTTTCGATATCGGTAAAAAACATGTGATTTCTGACCAGTTTCTCCACTGTTTCTACTATTTTGCTAGAAAACTTAAGACGCCCCATGGCCTTTCGGGCCATTTTAGCCCCAACCACATCGTGTCCATAGAAGGTCCAATCCCCTTTCTCCTCCCCCCACTTTCTGGTTTTAGGCTTCCCGATATCGTGGAATAGGGCAGCCAGTCTCACGTGAAACTCAAAATTCTTATCTGCTGAATGTTGGAGCACTCGTAGGGTGTGTTCCCAAACATCATATTTATGATCGCCGTTCTGTTTCATCCCTATCCCCTCCGCTAGTTCTGGTAAAAATTGGCCTAAAATACCCAGTTTATGGCTTAAAATAAGACCAACCATGGGTTGTTTAGACATAATAATTTTGCCAAATTCATCTCTAATCCTTTCGGCCGAAATTTTTTGTAATAAAACAGATTGTTCGGTGATGGCATTAGCAGTCTCGGTGTTTATCGTGAAACCTAATTCCGTGGCCAAACGAATAGCCCTAAGTATTCTTAGGGGGTCTTCGCGAAACCTGTCTGTAGGATTTCCTACCGCGCGGATACTTCGCCAAGCCAAGTCTTGCTGACCAGCATAAAGGTCAATTAATTGTCCTTTAGGAACAGAGTAGGCCAAGGCATTGATGGTAAAGTCTCGCCGACCCAAGTCTTCTTCTAAGGTTTTGGCGAAACTAATTTGATCCGGATGGCGGAAATCAGAGTATTTACCCTCTAAGCGATACGGGGTAACCTGAATTTCTCTTATGGTAGCCCCCCCTGCTTCGTTGATAATGGTTACTGTCCCGAAGCTGTTTTCGTAGAAGGTTTTACTGAATAAGCTAATAATTTGATCTGGCAAGGCATTGGTGGTGATATCCCAATCTCGTGGTTCTTTACCCAAAAGCAAGTCACGAACACAACCGCCCACCAAATAAGCATCAAAACCAGCCTTCTCTAGCTCGGATGTTACACGCGAAACCTCGTTAGGGATATTGTTCATCATTTATGATATTCTAGACTATTAAGCTCTCGTGGTGAAATGGATATCACAACGGTCTTCGGAACCGTTATTGGAAGTTCGAATCTTCCCGAGAGCAAAAGCGAACTAGTGTAGCTTTTGCGAAGTTTTGCTACAATACCACCGTTGCGGGCATGGTTTAGTGGTAGAACGCGTCCTTGCCAAGGACGAGATGGGAGTTCGATTCTCCCTGTCCGCACCAAAAAGTCAAGCAAGTTATTAAGTATTTTGACCGATTAAAACCCTTAAAACTGTGGATAAGCTTGGGGACAAGGTGGATAAAGGACTGTCTGATAAGCAAAACATTGGCCTTTTGGGTGAGGAAACGGCATCTTTGTTTCTTAAGAAACATGGCTTTGTTATTCTAGACCGTAACTATCGAAAAGTCTTTGGGGAAATTGATATTGTGGCTAAAAAGGGTGGAATTATCCATTTTTTTGAGGTAAAAACCGTTTCGCGTGGAACATTACCCCAAGAAGGGGAGGATGAGTTTCTTCCCGAAGAAAACATTCATCCGTGGAAAATTAAGCGTTTAACTAGAACCATTCAAACTTATTTATTACAGAAAAAGATTTCCGAAGATCTTGATTGGCAACTTGATGCCGTGATGGTCTATTTAGAAAAGGGGACTAATCGAGTCTTAAAAATTGAAATTATTGAAGATATCTTGGTATAGTTAGATCTGCGTAAAAAATACGCTTTGGCGGGGTATAGTGTAACGGCTAACATACTCGCTTTGGGAGCGAGCGACTCTGGGTTCGAATCCCAGTACCCCGAAGATTTAAGTTTGACCACGGCCCTGTCCTTTAGTTTTCCACAGGTTGTCTTTTAGGTAAGATTTAATTTTGGTGGTAAAATTTTAGGTTATGAAAAAACTTACCACCATTTTGGTGATCGTTCTTGTGATTTTAGGTGTCGCTGTCCTTTATAATTCATCGAGCGCGGTTTTGCCAGACGGTCTCTTTGGTGCCCCCAGACCGATTGGTGATTCTGGTATCCATATGCCAGAAGACAGCACTATTTTTCAAGAAGTAAATTTGGCCCCGGCGCCATCACCCGCGAATCATGCCCCAACCCTTTCTAGTATTAACGCTAATGATAGTGTGTTGACCTTACCCAATCATACGGTTGAGCTTGGTGCGACCGTGAGAGATGATCTTTTGCCTTCACCCCACTCGGTGCGGGCAACATGGTCACAATTAAATGGTTCCGGAATAGTGTTTAGCCCCAGTTTTAATCAAAATTCGGCGGGGGAGTTTTCTGCCAACACCACCGCCACTTTGCCTGCCGTGCCCGGCACCTACACCATTAAACTTACTGCCTCTGATGGTGTTCTAATCTCTCAAACTCGCACCATCAACATCACTCTTAATGAACCCGCCCCCAACTCTGCCCCCACCGCCAATATTGTTCAAGAGAACTTTGTGGTCATTGATAACAATGATGACGGCAGTGAATTGGTAACCGTTTCTGGCTCTTGTGATGATGTAAACAATAACCTCGCTTCTTGTAAGTGGTACGATGGTGCCACCTTTTTGGCTAACGATGTGGCTGGCAATAATATTTTTAATCTAAGTATCAACACGCACCCCCTCATTCTTAAAGCCACCGATGTTCTCGGTTTGACTGGTGAAGACAGCGTTATCGTTACCGTCGAACCGCCACCAGACAATCCCTGTGATGAGAACCAACCACCCGTGGCCAATGCTGGACCGGATCAATTAGGTAATGTGGGGACGAACTTTGTCTTCAATGCTTCTGATTCCACCGATCTCAATGGCAACAACACAATTACTAGTTATTGGTGGAACTTTGGTGATGGTCAAGCT
>CAYICB010000002.1:0-84918 GCA_964361825.1 uncultured Candidatus Saccharibacteria bacterium
CGGACTCGCGCCTCGGCAATGCGAATGCCGCGTAATACCACTTTACTATGGGCCCTAAGTGCTTGGTAACAATATCAAAAGAGCGTCAAAAAGAAAACTTGCTATAATTAAGCCATGGCTAGTTGGGTTAAGAATCACGATAAAATTGCTTTGACCAAATCGCGCCAAGATGCCCTTGCGATTTTAGAAGCGGGACTCTCGGCGATTGAAACACGCCAAGTAATGCGCGAGACTTTGGAATGGGATGGTGCCACGCGCACTTTGTGCTTGGCCAATTCTCAAGTTTGTTTTGCTAATTACGATCGGGTTTACTTTGTAGCGATTGGTAAATGCGCGGTCGCTGCCGCCGAAGTGGCGGAAGAACTTTTTGGTCACGAACTTGAAGGTGGTTTTGTGCTTGATGTGCAATCGGGCGTTTTTTCTAAACTAATTTCCCGCGTGGGCAGTCACCCCCTGCCTTCCAATGAGAATGTGGCCGCGACCGAAGATATTGTAATCCTTCTTGAGCAGGCTACCGAGCGAGATTTGGTTTTGGTGGTAATTTCTGGTGGCGGTTCGGCGCTTTTGTGTAGTCCTTACGAAATGGGTTGCGACACCCTCTCGGCGATTGTAAATGAATTGATGCGCGCGGGAGCCAATATTACCGAGCTTAATATTGTGCGCAAACACCTCTCGCGAGTGCAGGGTGGTCAATTGGCTAAAATTGCTTATCCCGCTACGGTTATTGGTCTTCTTTTTTCTGATGTGGTGGGAGACGATGTCTCGACCATCGCGTCTGGCCCACTCACTAAGGATCTCTCTACCAAAGAAGAGGCGATGAAGATTTTGGCCAAATATAATGTGGCCACTAAGTGTGCTTTACCTAAATGCGAGGTCTTAGAAACGCCCAAAGAAGATAAATACTTTGAACGGGTGCAAAATATTGTGATTGTTAATAATTTTCGCGCCCTTTCGGCGATGCGCGCTAAGGCCACTTCACTTGGTTATCAGGCCAAAATTGAAACGACGACGCTTACGGGCGAGGCGGCCACGGTGGGAGAAAAAATGGCCACCGAACCACTTGAGCCTAAAACCGTTTTACTTTTTGGTGGCGAAACCACGGTTCAATCGCGGGATGGTTTGGGCGAAGGCGGACGAAATCAAGAACTGGCCCTCGCCGCGCTCGCCAAAATTTCTGATAGTCGCCTAATCCTTGCTTGCGCTTCTGATGGTTGGGATAATGGTCCGGCGGCTGGGGCGATAGCTGATCAACACACTCAAAATTTAGCCAAAACGCTAGGCTTAGATCCAGTTGAGGCTTTACTTAAGCACGACTCCTTCTCTTTTTGGTCCAAAACCGATAGTCAAATTATGACCGGCAAAACGGGAGCCAATGTGGCCGATTTAACTTTAATTTTAAAAGATTTATAATATCAGCATGGATAAAACTAATGCTTTTATTTTATGGTTCGATCAGGTTTCCAATAATGATGTGGCGCTAGTGGGTGGGAAAAATGCTTCGCTGGGAGAAATGTATACCACACTTCAGGCGAAAGGGATTAGAATTCCCAACGGTTTTATTATTACCGCCAAAGGTTATCGGCATTTTGTGGCTCAAACGGGCCTCGCTAAGGTTATAAAAGAGGAGTTAACCGGACTTGATACCAGTGATATGCGCAATCTTCAGCGGCGGGGTGAAGAAATTCGCCGCGCCTTTTTAGCTGCCGAGTTTCCGGCCGATCTGGCGGTAGAAGTGAGGCGCGCGTATCAAGATCTCTCGCGCGCTTATGGGGTCGAAGAGGTAGATACGGCCGTGCGCTCTAGTGCCACAGCCGAAGATTTGCCCGGCGCCTCTTTTGCCGGCGAACACGAAACCTTTTTAAACATCCGCGGAGAAAATCGCGTGCTTCACGCCATTCAGGCCGCTTTCGCGTCTTTGTTTACCGATCGAGCTATTTCTTATCGCGTGGATAAAGGTTTTGACCATGAAGCCATTTCGCTCTCGGTGGGAGTGCAAAAGATGGTTCGCTCCGATATTGGCGCCTCGGGGGTGGTATTTACTCTCGATACCGAAACCGGCTTTCGCGATGTGGTCACTATCACCAGCTCTTGGGGTTTGGGCGAGATGGTGGTGCAGGGTAAAGTAACCCCCGATGAGTTTTTGGTTCATAAACCTACTTTGCGAGCTGGTTTTGCCTCAATTATCCGCAAAAATTTGGGCCCAAAGACGGTCAAAATGATTTATCACGGCACGGGTGTTAAGCCGGTAAAAGAAGTGGCGACTCATGAAGACGAACGAAACCGGTTTTCTTTAACCGACGCCGAAGTTTTAGAACTTGCGCGTTGGGCCTTAATGATTGAGGAGCATTACTCCGCTCGCGCTGGTCATCCGATGCCGATGGATCTGGAATGGGCCAAAGACGGCGAGCGCAATGAGCTCTATATTGTGCAAGCGCGACCAGAAACGGTGCAGGCCGAGAAAAAAGGCTTTGTGCGCGAAGAATTTAAACTTCAAGGTACTGGCCAAATCATTACGGAAGGCATTTCGGTCGGGGCAAAAATTGCGAGCGGTAAAGTCCGGATTATTCTTTCGCCAAAGAAACTCCACGAATTTGAAGACGGCGAAATTCTTTTTACCGAGATTACTGATCCCGATTGGGAACCGATTATGAAAAAGGCTTCGGCGATTGTGACCGAGAAGGGTGGGCGGACCTCGCATGCCGCCATTGTGTCGCGGGAGCTGGGGATTCCGGCGATTGTGGGCGCCAAGGGAGTGTTGGCTAAAGTCAAAACCGGTCAAGCGGTTACGGTGGACACCTCTTCTGGCGATGTGGGCAGAATTTATGAGGGAATAATTCCTTTTGAGAAAAAAGAAATAAATTTGGCCGAAGTGCCAAAAACCAAAACCAAAATTACGGTGAATGTGGGTACGCCCGATGGCGCCTTTATGTATGCTCAATTGCCACATCATGGGGTGGGGCTGGCGCGCGAAGAGTTTATTATTGCCTCGCATATTAAAGTTCATCCGCTCGCCTTACTCAATTTTGATGACCTACCTTCAGCCGAACTCAAACACAAAATTGAGAAGATTACTCAAGGTTACCCTTCCAAGCGCGATTTTTATATTCGCAAATTAGCCGAGGGGATTGGTCAAATTGCCGCGGCCTTTGCGCCTTATCAAGTTATTGTGCGCTTTTCTGATTTTAAAACCAATGAGTATCGAGCGCTTTTGGGCGGGCAGTATTATGAGCCAGAGGAAGAAAATCCAATGCTCGGTTGGCGCGGCGCTTCGCGCTATGCTCATCCCGACTTCAAACCCGCCTTTGCTTTAGAGTGTGCGGCGATTAAGGTGGTGCGAGAAGAATTTGGTCTCAAGAATTTACAAGTGATGGTTCCCTTCTGTCGTACACCAGAAGAGGGGCGGAAGGTGATTGAAGTGATGCGGGAGTTTGGTGTTGAGCAAAGCGAGGGTGAGACGGGACTAAAAATTTATGTGATGTGCGAAATCCCGTCTAATGTGCTCCGCGCCGATGAATTTCTCGATATCTTCGACGGCTTCTCGATTGGTTCCAACGATCTCACGCAACTGACTGTGGGCCTTGATCGTGACTCGGGGATTGTGGCCAAAATTAGTAATGAGAATGATCCCGCGGTGCGCAAACTAGTGGCCGAGGCGATTGCCGCTTGCAAGCGGCGGGGCAAATATATTGGCATTTGCGGTCAAGCGCCGAGCGATTACCCCGACTTCTTGCGTTTCCTCGTGCGCTCGGGAATTGATTCGATTTCGCTTAATCCTGACTCGGTGGTGCCGATGACCTTTGAGGTAGCGGAGGAAGAAAAAAACCTTAGTTAAACCATGTCTTCAATTACTAGGCTCGAGGCCACAGAAATTCTAGACTCGAGAGGCAAGCCAACTCTAGAAATTAAATTGTGGGCAGGTGATCTACTGGGCTTTAGCCAAGTGCCGGCGGGTAAATCAACCGGTATTCATGAGGCGGCAGAATTACGCGACGACACCGGGAGTGTGAGGCCGGCCCTTGAGGTGATCGAAAAAATTATTAAGCCGGCGATTATTGGTCAACGGGTTAATCAAGACATTGATAAGTTATTACTCGAGCTTGATGGCACAGAAAACAAGCAGAAACTAGGTGGAAACACGCTTATCGGCCTCTCGATGGCCGTGGCGCGGCTCGCCGCTAAGGTAGAAAAAATCGAACTTTGGGAATACTTGGCGCGCTTAGCCGAAAGTACGCCCAAGTTGCCAAAACTTTTTATGAATGTGATCAACGGGGGAGTGCATGCCGATTTTAGATTGCCGTTTCAAGAATATATGGTGGTGGTTGAGAGTTATGAACAAGGGAAAAATTTGTTTGAAAAATTAAAAGAAAAAGTTATGGCGCGTTATGGCCGTGAAATTCCTTATGGCGACGAGGGCGGCCTCTCGCCGGAAATTATTAATTTAGAAGAGCCATTTCAAATTTTAACCGAGCTTATTGCTGGAGAAGATGGCGTGAATCTGGCCATTGATGCCGCCGCATCCGAATTTTGGCAAGACGGCGCGTATACGCTTAAAGATCAGGTGTTTAGCGCGGCCGAACTTAATGACTTTTATCTCGAACTGACCGAAAAATATCCTCTCCGGAGCATTGAGGACCCCTTTGCCGAAGATGAGGTGGAGAGCTTCCAAAATCTCACCCGCCAAGCCGGTAAAAAATTTTTGGTGGTGGGCGATGATCTCACGGTGACTAATCCCAAACGGCTCAAAATAATGGTGGAGGCAAAAGCGGCCACGGCGCTGATTATTAAACCCAACCAAGTGGGCACCATTAGCGAGACGATTGAAACGGCTAAATTAGCGCGAGAAAATGATTGGGAAATAATTGTCTCGCATCGCTCGGGCGACACCCTCGACGACTTTATCACCGATCTCGCTTACGGCCTCGGCGCTTATGGTCTCAAAGCTGGCTCGCCCGAACCTCCCGAACGCCGCGCTAAGTACGAACGGTTAGAGGAGATTAAGAAGGGGATTTGATTGGTGGTGTTATTTTAGCCTTTGTGCGAACTTTGTCTTTCATAATTTCCGACTTTATTTATCCTGTCCTGTTTTAAAGTTAATGTTTGGTGGTGTAACTTTGCTTTGCCCACCGCCATATTGGCTCTGTATTTTTTGGACAACATTTTCCTTTAATTCAGTAAAGACCATCATCGCAATGGGGTCCTTAAATTTTAATTTGACCCTAAAATTTCCCACATTTTTTATTTCTAAAACAACGACATGGGGCATTTCAAAGGTACCGTCAACAATTGATGCTGTAATATGAGTAGTTATACCAAGTCTAGCTACTGTACTTCTACCGTCTAAAATGGCTAATATGTTTGGGGGTGTCTGAATTGCTTCATGGGTGGCGCCAAGAATAAATTGATCTGGTTCGAGATAAAAATCTTCTTTAGTCAAATCAACTTCTTTATATTTGGGGTTTTGGCCACCGCTTATTTCAACAGTCTGGTTTGGTTCAGGGATAAGAATATCTTTCGCAAGATGGATGCGAAGCCCAACTGGTCTAATATTCTTCTTCTCGAATTCAGGCTGAATAATAATTTTTCCTTCGTCAATATATTTTTCTATTGTTTGATGTGATAAAAACATGGGTTTTGTTTCAGTGGATTGTGGTGGACCTACGGGGAGTCGAACCCCGACCTGTTCCATGCCATGGAACCGTTCTACCGCTATACTATAGGCCCTTGAGGCTAAATTATCCTTAATTTTAAGAAAGACGCAACCGAGGTCAACGACACATTGGACTTTTTTACACAAGAATGGTAGTTTAATTTCCGGGTTTGTTTGGGGATTTAGGTGTTTGACATTAAGAACAGAAGGGAGGAAAAACCTGTGCGCGTAAACAAACTAGAGAGGTCCCTGAAGAAAGAGCTCTCCAAGAGAAAATTACGTCTTGTGTGGAGTCCCAAGCCCAGAGAGCTTAGAAGAGATGAGTTGGTGGTTTTTGGCGCAGAGCAGAAGGTTCGCGGGAATAAAGAACCTCTTGTGGTTGGTTCAACCGGATCTTTGGTTGATAAATATCATGAAGCTTTTCTTCGTTCCCTTGAACTGGCGGGCATCCCAAGGAAAACTCTTCATTCCCAATACGTTCATGTGGGTCGAGGGAAAATTTGGCCAACCTTTGTTGCCCGAATTACTCAAGAAAATTTTCGGACTATCAAACAAGAAAAATAGTCCGACGGATTTTTGCTGGTCCGCCGTCTCACGATGGCGGACCTTTTTTGTTTCTGATATATTAGCGCGATGTTTAAAGAATTTTTTATTAAGAAGATGTTGAAGTCGCAGGGGGTGCCGGAGGATCAGGCGATGAAGGTGCTCACGATTATGGAGAAAAATCCGGACTTATTTAAGCAAATTGCGGCCGAAATTCAGGAGAAAACCAAGGGTGGCATGAACCAAACCGACGCCGCGATGGCTGTGATGCAAGCCCACCAAGAAGAATTGCGAAAGATTTTTTAGTGTGGTAGATTATGAACATGGAAACGTTAACAGTCTCCAAAAAAGAACTACAAGAAGTTGTAAGGGAGAGCTTGCGTGGAGCTTTGTCGTCCGAACTAATGAAACTTCGCGCCTTGGCTTTACCAACAGTTAGTCTAAAAGAACAACGCGAAATTGAAAAGGGTTTACAGAAAGCTGATCGAACTATCGGCGAAACGGTTACCGTAAGGGCATGAATCAATGGAAAATAGGCCTTTCTCGCGAGTCACTAAAATTTCTTGATAAAAACCATCTTCCCAAAAATACGGTAGTTGAAGCAGTGACCTTGGCAATAAAGAAGCTTTCTGGTGAAATTGTGAGTGTTGATCTTAAAAAACTCCAGCCACCGTACGAGGGTTATTTTCGAATTCGGGTCGGTAAGATGAGAATCACTTGTGCTTTTGACTTTTACATAAACTTTGTCGATGTTGCTGAAGTCAACTGGCGTGGTTCGGCTTACAAAAAATAACACCGCGAAAGATTTTTTAGTGTTACAATAAAAAAATGAAATACGCCATTTTCTCTGACAGCCACGACCATTATTACAATGTCACAAAAGCCCTTGAATTGGTAAAAGAACGAGAGATAACTAAAGGTGTCCATCTCGGAGATTTTTGCGCTCCGCCGGTGTTTGATATTTTAAGTTCAGAGAAAAGTATAAATTGGACTTGCGTTTGGGGTAATGTCGATGGTGCCCGAGCTCAAATAATCCTACGCTTCCGCGAAGCTACCAATTTAGACTTTAGCGCCGACTCTTTTCGAGAATTAGAGCTAGAAAGCGGCAAAAAAGTTTTCCTAACCCACTTTCCGCTCTTGGCCCAGAATGCAGCTAAATCTGGTGATTATCAAGCCGTATTTTTTGGTGACAATCATCAAAAATCGGTTGAAACTCTACCAAACGGCACGCTTCTGGCTAATCCGGGTGAATTGTCTGGCACCAGAACTGGCCAACCCACCTTTGCTGTTTGGGATAGCGAAACTAATGAGCTTGAGTTTGTTGCACTGACTGATTTTAAGGTTGCTAAGTAATCATTAATTTTGATAGTCAAAGAAAAAGCCCACACCGTTACCAGTGTGGACTTCTCACCAACAATGAATTTTTGGTGAGCACCTGAAAGAGCTGAAGGTCCTCTTTTGGGGACATGGCTTATGCCAACAACCCGAAGGAAAAAGTCCCAGCTAGTTCAGGCGTTTCTATCTTTGCACACTATATACCTAAATACTGATTTGTCAAGCCAACAGGTCCCAAAGGATTTTAGCCAAGAAAAAAGGGCGGCCATTGCTGGTCGCCCCGGGTATTCATTTTTGCTGAATACAATCTAATCATCCACTAAACGCCACAACAAAATCAACGAGGCACAGAGCAGAAATGTTCCACCCCCTATTACCAGCCCGAGCATTAAGTGGCTACCGTTGTTGTGAATGATGCCAGCTAAGCACAGGCCCGCTCCAACGAGAAAGCCACCCGACACAACTGCGCATAATCCTAGGAAAATGAGCCCGGCGGCAAGGAAACAGCAGATTCTCAAAAAATCGTAAATCAAATCGTAAATCCTTTTAAGAACCATGATAAACCCCCTTTGTGAAATGACCCAGTTTGTCCAAATCAAAAACTACCACATTTAGTGGTTTTTTGCTAGCATTGTTCAGTGAAAAGATTTTTGGAGTGGATTGGCATTAAACAGAAACTAGATAATCACGAGCATCAACCGCCCCTAATAACCGAAGGAGACTTGTGGTGGTGTGCAATTGGCGAAAATGTCGGTATTGAAGTTGGCGGCAAGAGCAAAGATTTTACTCGTCCAGTAATTGTTCTCAAGAAATTTGGCAGATTGGGGTTTATGATTGTTCCAACTACCACTAGAGAACGGGAGGGTTCGTGGTATGTAAGCTTCTTGCATAAAGGAATTAAAGAAACCGCAATGTTGAGTCAGGCGAGAGTTTTAAGTTACAAAAGATTACACTCTAAGATGGGAACGCTGGATGATGAGGACTTTAAAAAGGTAAAAGAGGCGTTTTCACGCCTCTTTTCCTAAATGTCCTCCGCTTGCGCGGAGTCGCGGGATAATCCCGAATGTGGCTTTAGTATAGGGGTTATCAAATTTTAGTCAAGTGGATAAGTGTGGTAAAGATTTTTTAGCCAAGAAAAAAGGGCGGCCATTGCTGGCTCGCCCGGGGTTCGTGTGTGTTTCGGTGTTTGAGAGCTACTTCTTTTGTTTGTCTTGCTTCTCAAGAAATTGAATGACCGCGGTTTCGATTAGGTTTGATAGCGTTCGGTTTTGTGCACGGGCCGTCGCCTTAATTTCATCAGCCATGCCCGTGCGAAATGACATAAGGATTTTCTTTGATTTTTTCTTGCCCATATTTATCCTCCCAAAATCAACTAGTCCAAGCTTTTGCTACCACATTTAGCGCTTTTTTGCTACTCTTTTCGCCATGTCTCTCTCAATTGGCATTGTGGGCCTACCAAATGTGGGAAAATCGACGCTGTTTAATGCCCTGACGGGGAAGGGCGTGCCGGCGGAGAATTATCCGTTTTGTACCATTGATCCATCGGTGGGGATTGTGGGCGTGCCCGACCCTAGGCTGGCTAAATTGGCAGAATTTAGTAAATCGGCCAAGACGATTCCGGCGGCGATTGAATTTGTTGACATTGCGGGGCTGGTGAAAGGCGCCTCCAAGGGCGAGGGCCTCGGGAATCAATTTCTCTCGCATATTCGTGAAGTGGATGCGATTCTGCACATGGTGCGCGTTTTTGCCGACGACAAAGTGACGCATGTGAACAATAAAGTGGATCCTCTAAACGATATCGAAACGATTGGTTTGGAACTCATTCTCGCTGACCTCGCCACGGTAGAGAAGCGCCGCAGTAATTTGCAAAAAGAGGTGAAGCGCGGAGATAAAAATGCGATTGCCGAAGACGCCCAATTGGCCGAAGCTGAAGCATTGCTGAAAGATGGCAAGCCCTCCTTCGCGATTAAACATTTGCACCTCTTGAGCGCCAAACCCGTGTTCTATGTGCTCAACACTTCAAGTGCAACAGAGAACGCCCCCACTTCATTCGTTGGTAACGAACTTCGCGGGGCAGGAGTGGTGGTAAAAGTTGATCCCGTCTTTGGCGAGGGGCTCGATGATCTAATTAAAGCGAGTTATAAATTGCTGGGCCTTGCGACCTATTTTACAACAGGGGAAGATGAAACGCGGGCTTGGACCTTCAAACTCGGTTCCACGGCGCCGGAGGCGGCCGCGGCGATTCACACCGACTTCCGCGATAAATTTATTAAAGCCGATGTGATTAATTGGGAAGATCTTCTCGCCGGCGGCCACTGGCGCTTGGAAGGTAAAGAATACTTGGTAAAAGATGGGGATGTGATTGAGTTTAAAATATAAAAAAAGACCGGCACGCATGGTGCCGGGTTGCCTTTTTTGATTTGGGGTTAACAAAATAAAGGCAGATAATTACTCGAGGGTAGTTTAATCTCTGATGACCACCCACTCACACGGAGAACAAAGGTGACATTCGACCTCGACTTATCGAGGTAAACCTCCAATGAAGAAAACTCCACCAAGAGGTTAGAGACTACCAATCCAGTTTGAGTTTCTGGATCGAAAGACACTCCTTTGTTCGGTCGAAGAAATAAGTCAAAATCCACGGTGACATTGCGTGGGATCAAAGAACGCGGCAGGTTGTGAGGAAAATTAATTTGCGGATAATGAGGGGTAACATTATCACTGATGGTGTTTTCTACCACCAAACTCACAAACCAACCTTCTTGCCCTTTGTGATAGGGGAAAATTACAAACCTTACTTTTGGGTATAGTTTGCCGCCCTCCACCTCTACCTTCGGTATTATGCCCCAATCCGAATCTTTTCCAATGTGCATATCGCACCTCCTTTTCTGGTTTAATAAATATCAAAAAGAGGGGTGGTTGTCAATGGTTTGTTTTGTTTGATCGGTGTTATCATTTAAAAATGCAAAATTCACGCTTTCTCAAATGGATCTTGGCTCTCGCTATTGTGATTGTTCTTAACCTCTTTTTCAATTACGCCATCCACTTGGTTTATGAAGCGCCACAGTGGGAAAATTTTTGTCCAACCAAACAAGTAAATATTATGCCTCAAACCAAAGAAGCTTGTTTAGATGAAGGCGGTAGTTGGACAGAGGAAAATGGTGAAATGATAACGACAATACCTCTTTTTGGTCCTGGAGATTCGGCCCCAAGGCGTACTAGCTATTGCGATGTTAACTTCACCTGTGACCGAGAATTCGACAGTTATCAATCAGTTTATAATCGCAATGTTTTCTTGATCTTAGTGGGAGCTGGCCTAGCAACACTGTTGCTTAGCCTTTTTGTTGCCCTCACTTCACCTGTTTCGCTCGGCCTCTCGCTTGGCGGCGTGCTCTCAATAATTGTTGGTTCAATTCGTTATTGGTCGGAGATGCAAGATTACCTCCGCGTCATTCTCCTCGCCGTCGCTCTTATTCTCCTCATCTGGCTCGGCATCAAGAAGTTTAGGGAATAAATCACCCTAACTGTTGAACATCGGATGTTCAACAATCTCTGCCAGATCTTTGGCCCCACTTGTTTGTACCCATTCGTGATAATCATCACTTTTTGCAAACTGTTCGCGAATTGGCTCGGTGTGTAGGAGGTTTGACCAACGGTTCTTAGAAAGGAAGTCTTGATAACTAGACCAAGGATATTCATGGGCCTTATTTCTCCAGCCAGTTAGCTCACAACAATTCCGATGAATATAAGCTGAGGCATATAACAGCTGTTCATTGTCGCCGATATGCGAAAATTTAAAAGCCCCCTGAAATAAGTAACCACTCGCTTGGTATTTGGTATTAAAATATTTGGTGTAACTGTTACCCACTCTTTGCATATACTTCGATATTCCTCCCTCCTTTACTTCTTCTGCGATCAAGTGAAAATGATTAGGCATCAAGGCGAAGGCAATGAGACGCAGTCCGCGTTCTCGGGTGATTTTTTCTTCCATTGCCCTGTCAGTGTTGAACATCCGATGTTCAACATATCGAGTGACAAGTCGACCGGGGTTGTCGATTGTTTCTGGCCCTTGAAAATAAAGAAGGGAAAGCAAAAACCGAGCTCGATCACGATCGTCGAGAAAAATTTTCCTCTTTAAAACCCCGCGGTTGTAAATATGATAAAATTCACCGGGAGCTAATGTTTGCACTCGTTTCATGGTGTCTGTTGAACATCCGATGTTCAACATTATACGGTATCGTAAGGATTGTGTTTGGGAACAACTATCTCGTCAACTCCTTCATCCCTTCTACCACGAGGCTGGGTTCGCCGTTTCTTAGCGAGAGTTTGCCTTTAATCGCCACGCATTTTTCGGGTTCGAGGAGTTCGCGACATTCGGCAAAAGTGCGCGAGAAAATTACGAGCTCAATGGAGTCGTTGAAGTCGGTGAGTTTAGCAAAGCACATCCGGTCGCCCTTCTTAGTGTTAATCAGTTTAATTTCTTCTAACACGCCGGCCACCACGGTGGCGGTGCCGTCTTTCAAACCTTTGATTTTAGTAATCGAGCGACCAATCGCTTCAATTTTCTCGCGGAATTCTTCGAGCGGATGACCAGAAACATAGAGACCGAGTAGCTCTTTTTCCCAAGCGAGTTTTTCTTTAGCCGAGATATCGGGCGCCGGTTTGAGTTTGAAGTCGGGCACACTCGCTTTATCGGTCATCGCCGAAAAGAGTGAGTCTTGATTGCCACCCAATTTGCCACGCTCGCGATTATACTCAAGCGCCGCGTCTAAATTGGCGAGCAAGGTCCCTCTTTCTCCTGCCTTAGAGTTGGGAGAGCTAAAACAATCCATTGCGCCCGATTTAATCAGCGCTTCGAGTGATTTTTTATTCAAATTACGATGAGTAATGCGCTCAAGCAGGTCGCTAAAACTTTTGAACGGGCCTCTCGTTTTGCGCTCACGCACAATCACTTCAGCAATCTCGGCCCCCAAGTTTTTGATGGTCAGCAAACCGAAACTAATTTTATCGCCGTCGGCACGGGGCACCCTTGGGTCTGGGTCTTTATGGGTGACCCTTGCCGGCGCTTTGATGACCGTAAAGTCGCTGAAACTCTCATTGATATCTGGCGGTAAAACGGGGATGCCGAGCAACTTGCACTCGCTAATAATCTCGGCGATCGTTTCGATATTGCCGCTCTCGGCCGAGAGCGCGGCGGTCATATATTCACCCGGATAATTAGCCTTGAGATAAGCTGTTTGATACGCCACGCGACCATAACTCGCGGCATGCGCCTTGTTGAAGCCGTAACCCTGGAAGGGCTCAAAAAGATTCCAAATTTCTTCGGCTTTTTCTTTAGTTAAATCACTGTGTTTGATACAACCTTCAACAAACATCACATGCTGTTTCTTCATTTCTTCCGGAATCTTTTTACCGACGGCTTTGCGGAATTTATCCACTTCGCCCCAGTTGTACCCGGCCACTTCGATGGCCGTCATCAGGAGATCGTCTTGATAGACGAGCACGCCAAAGGTTGGCGCGAGATAACTCTTCATCTTCGGATGGAGAAATTTTGTTGGCTTCTTGCCATGTTTCCGCGCAATATACTCATAAATATTGTCCATCGGCCCCGGACGATAAAGCGCCACCATGACATTAATATCTTCCACGCGCGTGGGCTTAAGTTCCTTCAGCGCGCGCGTCATGCCGGTGCCATTAAGCTGAAACAGGCCAATGGTGTGACCGGCGGTAAGCATGATAAAAGTTTTTTTGTCATCGAGGGGAATTTTTTCAATATCAATTTTCTCACCTCGAGTTTTCTCGATAATTCTAATCGCGCCTTCGATAATCGAGAGGTTTCTAATGCCGAGAAAGTCGAATTTCAAGAGTCCTGCCTCTTCGACCACATACATATCAAATTGCGTAATAATCTTGCCGCCCTTCGGGTCGAATTGGAGGGGCACGAAGTCGGTGAGCGGCGTGGGCGAGATCACCACACCCGCAGCATGCACCGAGATGTGCCGAGCATTGCCTTCAATTTTCTTGGCGAGATCAATAATTTCTTTGGTTGCAGTATCGGTATCATAAAGCTGTTTTAATTCTGGTGTAATCTCAAGCGCGTGATCAATCGTCATCGGGAAGCCTTGCGAACCCATCGGGATTAAATTAGAGATTTTATCGCCCACGGCATAAGGGTGACCGAGCGCTCGCGCCACATCACGCACCGCGCCCCGCGCCATCATCGAGCCGAAAGTACCAATTTGCGCCACATGATCTTCACCATACTTTTTCTTTACATAATCAATCACTTCATCGCGTCGACGATCGGCAAAGTCCATGTCGATATCGGGCGGGCTCGGGCGATCGGGATTAAGAAAGCGCTCGAAGGGGAGATTATAATAAAGCGGGTCAACACTAGAAATACCAATGAGATGCGAGGTAAAACAGCCGGCCGCCGAGCCTCGAGTATTGGTAAAGATGCCTTGGGCGCGGGTAAAGTTGAAGATGTCAGCCACCACGAGAAAGTAGGGAGCGTAACCCTTGTTGATAATAACTTCGAGCTCGTAAGCGAGGCGAGTGGCAGCTTCTTCTTTGCGATCGGGATTGCGTTCGAGATATTCGGGCAAGCGACTTTCGGCAAATTTTCGTAGTTCTTCTTCTGGTGTCTCGGCGAGGGTAAGTTGAAATTTGGGAAAGACCCATTTGCCAAGCTCCAGTTTGAGATCACAAGCCTCGGCAATTTTGAGGGTGTTATCGACGGCTTCAGGCGCGTCTTTAAAATGCTCGCGCATGGTGGCCTCGTCAATCAGTGAGAAATCATCACCGGCCTTGGTATAGCGTTTATTATCATCGGCATCAGTATTTGTACCAATCGCCACAAGCGTATCATGAGCCTTCGTGTCGTCTGGTTGTAAGTAGTGAGCATCTTGAGTAGCAACCAAGGGAATTCCCAATTCGTGAGCTAGTTTGATCGCTTGTTCTTTAAGCTCCGGATAGCGTTCAATTTTGGGGTGATGAAAAATTTCAATAAAATAATTTTCTGGGCCAAAAATTTCTCGATATTCATTAGCAATCTTTTTTGCTTCCTCATAATTCCGCGCCAGAATAGCGCGGGACAATTCACTGGCCATACAACCAGATAAGCAAATAACCCCCTCGTGGTGCTCGCGCATCAGCTCTTTATCAATCCGTGGTTTATAATAATAACCTTCGAGGTTGGCTTTGGTCACGAGCTTAACCAAATTTTTATAACCCACGGCATTCTTGGCAAGCAGGGTAAGATGAAAGCGTTTGCTGTCGATATTAGCTTCTTTATCAAAGCGCGACCGCGCGGCCACATAAGCCTCCACGCCAACAATTGGCTTAATGCCCGCGCTTTGGCACTTTTTATAAAACTCAATCGCGCCATAGAGATTGCCGTGATCGGTGAGGGCGAGCGCTGGCAAACCGAGCTCCTTAGCTCGATCAACAAGATCATCAATCTTGGCCAGCCCATCAAGCAGGCTATAATGGCTGTGATTGTGAAGGTGGACAAACATTGAGCCGATTATAGCAAATGTGCTAGGGTGATACAGGGCTTTTTGAAAGGAGGAAGGTTATGCACGTTCACCACGAGGATTTACCTACGCGCGTTGGGATAATCATGAGAAGACTCTTTGCTGGAGAATACCAGCTTTTATTTAAAGCTGGTAATGAATCGAAGATTTGGAGTATCCCCGAAGACATGATGAACGTAAACGAGACACCAAATGATGCGTTCTGGCGAATTCTCAAAACATTCACTGTGAACTGGGAACGCGAAACGGTGGTTTTTGAGAAGGTTGGCGATGTGAAAGCTTGGCCATTAAAAACAAGAAACACGCCCCTGTACCGACTCTATTTGGTTGAACCACTCCCACTGATTTCAAGCCACCAATGCTCTTTTTGTTTAAGTTGGCTTGGCGATCGGGAACTGAAAAACACGGGAGTCGAACTATCAAGCATCGTACCGCTGCTAACGACCAAATATCTTTGAGCCCCACGGGTTGCCGCCAACGGCAACCCTTATTTTTTTGTAAAAAATAGGCTTAAAATACAGAGATGAAATCCAAACACCTAGTTGGCATTGATGAAGCGGGGCGGGGGCCGCTCGCCGGGCCGGTGGCGGTTGGTGTAGTAACCACGAGGGGAACCCTCGTGGTAAAAAGGTGGCAAGGAATAAAGGATTCTAAACAACTAAGTGAAAAACAACGAGAAGCGTGGTTTGCTAAGCTGAAAACAGCAAAAATAGCTGGCGAAATAGACTTTGCCGTGGCTTTGGTGAGTAATAAAGTGATTGATCAGAAAGGAATAAATGTGGCGATTAAGCTAGGAATTCGCCGGGTCACGGCAAGGATGCTCCTTGCCGCAAAAGATTGCTTGGTTTTGCTTGATGGTGGCCTCAAGGCACCGGCCGAGTTTGTAAACCAAAAAACCATCATTCGCGGCGATGAAAAAGAACCAATTATCGCTCTGGCCTCTATTGTGGCTAAGGTTACGCGCGACCACTTCATGCAAAAAATGGCCCAAAAGTACCCAAATTACGGCTTCGAGGTTCATAAGGGTTATGGCACACTTTCGCATCGTCAGTCAATTAAAAACAATGGCCTTTCGCCTATCCACCGAACTAGCTTTTTGAAGTCAAAATTTTAACCTTTGACTTTTGCCTTTTAACTTGTTAGCATAGCGGCCTATGGTAATTCGCATGCGACATACTCGGGCGCATACCGGCAATCGCCGGTCACATCATGCGCTCACCGGGCCACGCCTTTCTAAGTGCGCTAATTGTGCCGCGGAGCATTTGCGCCACCGTGTTTGCTTATCTTGCGGTCATTATCGAGGTAAAATGATCATTGATGTGGCCGCCGCCGCTAAAAA
The DNA here is from genome assembly GCA_964361825.1 of uncultured Candidatus Saccharibacteria bacterium. GTDB lineage: Bacteria > Patescibacteriota > Minisyncoccia > Phycocordibacterales > JACOZG01 > CAYICB01. Next base: position 16,400 of record CAYICB010000002.1, read on the forward strand.
ATTGGCTGATAAAAAGAAGGCCAAATCAGCAACGGCAAAATAATCCCACCGAGAGTGGGTTGTTTTTCTTTTTTTGCTATAATGTTGGTAATTGAAAATTGATTATGGCCAATCGGCACTTATCTAGAAGTCTTGCGATGCAATCTCTCTTCGAGTGGGACGAGCGCGGTGGCGAAACCAAGAAGTTGCCCGAGATTATTCAGGCCAATGTGGCCGAGTTTGCTCCGGGGATAGAAGATACTGATTTTGTGGACCGTTTAGTGCAAGGAGTGGTGGCCAAACAAGCGGAGCTCGATGAGATTATTGAGAAAGCCGCTCCCGATTGGCCCATTAATCTTATCGCCCCAATTGACCGCAATGTACTCCGGATGGGTCTTTATGAACTTTTGTTTGCCGATCGCCACGAAGTGCCAGCAAAGGTGGCGATCAATGAAGCTATCGAGATTGCTAAAACTTTCGGTGGAGAAAATAGCGGTAAATTTGTAAACGGCGTTCTCGGCACGGTGTATAAAGAGCTCGGCGAACCGGGTAAAGATGAGGTTCCCGCCAAGAAAAAGCGCCCCAAGGATGTGCCTTATGATGAAATGCCGATTGAGACGCTGGGTGGCGCGGTGGTGTATGCTCGTTTTGACGAAGAAATTAAATTGGCAATGGTGCACGACATTTTTGGCTACTGGACGCTATCAAAAGGACGGATCGAAACTGGCGAAAAGGCCGAACAAGACACCGCAAAAAAAATCAAAGAAGAAATGGCTTTAGAGGTCAAGATTTTGGCTTCGCTTGGCACCAATGAATACATCGCTTCTGATCCCGAGCGGGGCAAAATTCGCAAACAAGTGAAATACTTTTTGGCCGAAGCGCTTAATCCTACCGAAATTCATTTACCAAAAAAGGAGGAGAAGGGTGGTCTTGACGATGTGCGCTGGTTCCACTTGGCCGAAGTGCCGGATCTTAAGATGTATGATGACGTTTTACCTTTTGTGACCAAAGCGATCAAACAATTAAATGACGCCAAAAATTGAGCAATTCGAAACAGTTTTGGGGTTAAAGTTTAAGAATCAGGCGCTTTTGGGCGAGGCGCTCGTTCATCGGTCTTATTTAAATGAGCACCGAAACTTTAGTTTGCCCCACAATGAACGGTTAGAATTTTTGGGTGATGCCGTGCTCGAACTTGTGATTACCGACCACCTTTTCCGCCTGTATCCCAAAGAGAATGAAGGCGCGCTGACCGCTTACCGCGCGGCGCTGGTAAATGCCAATACGCTCGGGGAAATTGCGGCCGGACTCGGGGTCAATGATTATTTACTGCTCTCAAAGGGTGAGTCGCGCGACAATGGCCGAGCGAGGCAAGTAATTCTCGCCAATGCCATCGAGGCGATTATTGGGGCGATTTATCTCGACCAAGGTTACGAAGTGGCGGCCAGTTTTATTGGCCGGAATTTTTTCGATCAAGTGCCAAGCATCATTGCCGGTGAACGCTTCCGTGATGCTAAAAGCCTCTTCCAAGAACGCGCGCAGGAAAAAGAAAACACTACTCCCGTTTATCGCGTTTTGGGAGAAAATGGTCCCGATCACGAAAAAACCTTTACCGTCGGTCTTTACTTGGTAGAAGAAAAAGTGGCTGAAGGCACGGGTCACTCCAAACAAGAGGCCGAGCAAGCGGCGGCCGCCGCCGGACTCTTGGTAAAAAACTGGGGAAAATAAGAGCGTATGCGCCTCAAATCTCTCGAGCTCACCGGTTTTAAATCGTTTAGTAAGAAAACGGTTTTAATTTTTGACTCTGCTGTCACCGCCGTGGTGGGTCCTAATGGCTCAGGGAAAAGTAATGTGGCCGAGGCTTTTCGTTGGGTTTTGGGCGAACAATCGCTCAAATCTTTGCGCGGCAAACGCGGTGAGGACTTAATTTGGAATGGTTCCCAAGGCGCGCCCCGAGCAATTCGAGCTAGTGTTACGGTAACCTTCGATAATCGCGACAAGAAATTTAATGTTGCCTACGATGAAGTAAAAATTGAGCGCGTAGTGCATCGCGACGGCTTGAATGACTATCTTTTGAACGGCACGGCGGTGCGCCTAAAAGATATTTTAGAACTTTTAGCGGGGGCTTCGCTTGGTTCTTCGGGCCATCATATTATCCGCCAAGGCGAGGCCGACCGCGTGCTGGAGTCGAGCGCCGCCGAACGACGAGAATTACTCGAAGACGCCTTTGGTTTGCGTCTGTATCAATGGAAAATTGCCGAAAGCGAGAAGAAACTAGAGAAAACTGAAGATAATTTAAAACAAGTGGCCTCGCTCCGGCGTGAACTTGCGCCACATTTGAAATATCTCGAGCGCGAGATGGAAAAAATTAAGCGAGCCGAAAGTTTGCGCGTAGAACTAAAGGAATTTTATGAAATTTATTTAGCAACCGAGAAAGCGTATTTGGCCCAAGGCGCCTTCGCTCTAGAAAGTGAGCTTCGGCGACCCAAGGGCGAATTGCATGAAGTAGAAACAAAATTAAATCACTTGAGTCGCGAGGAGGTGAAGGTGGATGAGCGGGCGCTGGATGAAAAAAGACGCGCGCGGGAAATAATTTCGCGAGATTTAGGCCGGATTGAAGGCTTAATTGAGGCGAGGCGAATGCCGATGGCTTTGCCAAGAGCCACAGAAGCTATTACTAAAAGTCGCGTCGAAGAATTGTTTGGGCGTTTGGAAACTTGGCTTGCTGAAGCGGAGACGAGCAAAATCGTCGAAGTTTGGCAAGAAATTGGAGGGAGAATTAAACGAGCGCTAAAAGAATTTTGGCATCCGCCAGCTAGCGGAGCCGCACCAACCGAAGACAGAACAGCAGAAATTAAGGATTTGGAGAACGAGCAGGAGAAATTAGAGAAAGAACGGGCCGAGCTCGAAACAGAAATTAGCACTTTACTTGAGCGGGCTAAAACCGTAAATGAGGCTGAGAAAGAAGTGTTTGCCCTGCGTTTACGAAAAAATGAACTCATGAGTGAGTTGGCGACACTGAAGATGAAAGAAGAAAGATTGGCGCTCGAGAAAAATCACTTCACAACCATGCTCGCCGAGGCCAAGAATTTGCTCGGTGGCATTCTTGGTGAGGGGAAAATTGAAGATATTAATGATCGCGCGGCTCAAGAAGTGGCGCGACGAGAAATCGAGAAAAGAAAACTTAGACTCGAAGACCTCGGAGTCGAGAGTGGCGATACAGTGAAGGAATATAAGGAAACTGTGGCGCGCGATGAGCACTTGGCCAAGGAGATTACGGATCTGGAGGCCAGTGGCGCGAGTTTGCGCCAAATTATTGAAGAATTGCAAATCAGGATTGATCGCGAATTCCGCGAAGGTCTCGCCAAAACCAATCAGGAATTCCAAAAGTTCTTCGCCCTCATGTTTGGCGGCGGCACAGCTGAATTAATTTTAACTAAACCACCTAGGGCCAAGCGCGATGACCTTGAACTTACGGCTGAAATACCTAGCCTAAACAGCGAAACGCCGTCGGCCAAAGAAGAAGGTGTTGATATTAATTTGAGCCTGCCACGCAAGAAAATCCGCGGGCTCGAGATGCTCTCGGGTGGCGAACGCTCGCTCACCGCTATTTCGCTCCTCTTCGCGCTCTCGCAGGTTAACCCGCCGCCCTTCATGATTCTCGACGAAACCGACGCCGCTCTCGACGAGGCCAACTCGCGCAAATATGGCGACTTGGTTGAACAACTAGCCCAACACTCGCAACTCATTCTCATTACCCATAATCGCGAAACAATGTCGCGCGCTTCCGTCCTCTACGGCGTGACCATGGGCGGCGACGGTGCCTCCCGCCTCCTCTCCATCAAACTCGACGACGCGATGGGGTATGCGAAGTGATTTTTTCTTGCTCAAAAGTTTTTGCTAGGTACAATGTTGAACATCGGATGTTCAACAAATGAAAACAAAAAGTTTTAAGGAAAAGGTGTTTGCGGTGGTGGGTAAAATTCCGAAAGGGAAGGTGCTAACTTACAAACAGGTTGCGGAAAGAGCCGGTTCGCCCAGAGCGGCGCGGGCAGTGGGGAGTATTTTGAAAAACAATTTTGATCCTGCGATCCCGTGTCATCGGGTTATTCGCTCTGATGGGGGAATGGGCGGTTACAATCGCGGCGGCAAAAACAAAAAATTAGAAATTTTGAAAAAAGAAGGGGCGAGAGTATAATCGGGCAAATGGCGCCAAAGAAAAAAGCGAAAAAGAAGGCTTATTTGCTGGTGGAATTCCCGTACCCCTCCGGCGAGGGTTTGCATGTGGGCCATGTGCGGAGCTACACCGCGATGGATATTGTGGCCCGCAAACGGCGACTGCAAGGCGAGGAAGTGATGTTCCCGATGGGTTGGGACGCCTTTGGTTTGCCGGCCGAGAATTATGCGATTAAAACTGGTGTGAATCCGGCCATTACCACCAAAAAAAATATTGCTAACTTCAAACGGCAAATGAAGTCACTTGGACTCTCCTTCGACTGGTCGCGAGAGGTAAACACCACGGATCCAAATTATTATAAATGGACGCAGTGGCTCTTTTTGCAATTTTACAAAAACGGCCTCGCTTACAAAGCGAAGTCAGAGATTAATTGGTGCCCGAAAGATAAAATCGGCCTAGCCAATGAAGAAGCGATTGGTGGTATTTGTGAGCGTTGCGGGACAAAAACAGAAAAGAAGGAAAAGGAGCAATGGATGCTCGCGATTACCAAATACGCCGACCAGCTCGATCGCGATCTCGACCTTGTGGATTATCCCGAATCAGTAAAGGCGCAACAAAAAAATTGGATAGGAAAAAGTGAGGGCTGGGAGATTGGGTTCGACAATATTAAAATCTTCACCACGCGCCCCGACACTATTTTCGGCGCAACTTTTATCGCTGTGGCCCCAGAAGTGGCTAAGAAATTAACCGGAAAAGATTTTGGGATTAAAGTTGATAATGATCGAGAAAATAAAGAAAAACTTGGTGTTGATACTGGTTTGCGAGTGAAGAATCCCGCGAACGGGGAAATGTTACCAGTTTGGGCCGTTAATTATGTCTCGGCCGATTACGGCACCGGCGCGATTATGGGCGTGCCCGCCCACGATGAACGCGATTTCGAATTTGCCAAGAAATATAATTTGCCGATTAGGCAGGTAATTATGCCGAGCCTCATCCATGAATCCAACCCACCATTAGAAGGAAAAGAAAACACTTTTCGCAAGGTGGTTCTCTCGATCGTATACAATCCAAAAACAAAAAAATATTTAACCCTCAAGTGGAAAAAACAACCGTGGGTCTCGTTTGTGACCGGTGGAGTGGAAGACGGAGAAAACCACGCGGAAGCAGCGGCGAGAGAAATCACAGAAGAAACAGGGTATAAAAATGTCCGCCTCGTGCGTAGTTTTGGAATGACTGAGGCCTACTTTTTTGCCGCGCACAAAAATGTAAATCGCCGAACGAACGCTGAACACTTCCTTTTCGAACTCGTAGATGATACTCAAGAAAAAATTTCGCCCGAAGAGCAGGAACAATATGATTTACAATGGTTATCTTTTGCCGAACTTAAGACAATAAATTTGCAACATGCTGAAACAGCAATGCTTCTTCGGCGCATTGAAACTGGGCAAGACTTTTTCTCTGATTCGGGTCGCCTTTTCAATTCTGGTAAATTCAACGACCTAATGTCCGATGAAGCCAAAAATCAAATTGCAAAAGAGGTGGGCGCAAAGGCGGTGACAACACACAAACTCCGTGATTGGGTGTTTTCGCGACAGCGCTACTGGGGTGAACCGATTCCGATGATTTATTGCGAAAAATGCGCCCTAAACGATTCCGTCGGGCAAGGTTGGCAACCGGTGCCGGAGAAAGATTTGCCAGTGAAATTGCCAAAGGTAGATAAGTATCAGCCGACGGATAATGGCGAATCGCCGCTCGCGAATATCAAAAAGTTTACAGAAGTGAAATGCCCCAAGTGTAAAAGCGCGGCGCGACGAGAGACCGACACCATGCCCAATTGGGCCGGCTCGAGTTGGTATTATTTGCGTTACATCGACCCAAAAAACAAAAAAGAATTTGCGAGCAAGAAAAAACTTGAAAGCTGGCTTCCGATAGATTGGTACAATGGCGGCATGGAGCACACCACGCTCCACCTGCTCTACTCGCGCTTCTGGCATAAGTTTTTATACGACCAAAAACTGGTTCCAACCTCCGAACCTTATACCAAACGCACTTCGCACGGCGTTATTTTGGCTCAAGATGGCGAGAAAATGAGCAAATCGCGTGGCAATGTAATTAATCCGGATGACATTGTGAAGCTTTACGGCGCCGATGCCCTGCGTCTCTACGAAATGTTTATGGGCCCCTTCGAGCAAGCGGTATCGTGGCAAACGGGGAGTATTATTGGGGTGAAGCGGTTTTTAGAGAGAGTAGAAAGAGTAAATTCAAAAGGCAAAAGGCAAAAGTCAAAAGGACAAGGCAAAAGTCAAAAGTTGGAGATTTTACTCAACCAGTGCGCGAAGAAAGTGAGCGATGATATTGAGGCGATGCGCTTCAACACCGCCGTGAGTTCGCTAATGATTGCGCTTAATGAGCTCGAAAAAGCCGAGAAAATTCCAGCGAAGGTGTGGGAAACTTTCTTAATCTTACTTTCACCCTTTGCCCCGTTCTTAACCAAAAAACTGTTGGGTAAAAGTGCCTCGCACCGCGGAGCCTCGGCGAAGTGGTGGCCCAAATATGACCCGAGTCTGGTTGCCGAAGAAAAGAAAACGCTCTCCGTACAAATTAATGGCAAAATGCGAGGAATTCTTGAGGTTACCGGCACCGAAACCGAGGCCGAAATTATCAACCTTGCCGAGCAAGACCCCAATCTCGCCAAGTGGTTTGCCGGTAAACCCCGGAAAAAAGCCATCTACCAACCGGGTAGATTTATTAATCTGATTATTTAATTTGTAGCAGATAAGAACGATCGTTCGAATCTGTTGCAAATTCAAAAAACAAAAAAATAGCCGTCAGTTGGAATTGCTTCCAACTGACCGGTTTTTGTTGTTTCGAAAAACACCCGAGTTTACTCAATAGAGGATCTGATAGCCTCTATTACCCGCTCTTTAATGGGGGCAAAGTCTGGTCGCCTGATCGTGTAACGAAGATCTCCAATGCGCACCTTTTGGGCCAAAACCACCACCAAAGCCAGTAGTTTTTCCTCTGTTTCTGTTGGGGCTGGTGGTGTTTGAACGGCATCACTCTCATCCTTCGGGTCAACCGTCCGCAACACTTCTTTGCGCACCTTCTTAAGATTGAGTCCCGAGGCAATCAAAACTTGCGCCGCGATGCCATCCTGCTCACGAAGCAGACCGAGCAATAAATGTTCACTGCCCACCCAACCATGATTCAGATTACGCGCTTCCTCAATGGTGTACTCGATGACCTTTTTGGCTCGCGGCGTCTTCGGCAGATTGCCCATAGTGACCATTTCGGGCCCACTTTTGATCAGTTTCTCCACCTCTATGCGGACCTTGCGCAGGTCGACATCGAGGTTCTTGAGAACATCGGCGCCAACACCAGACCCTTCCTTCACCAAACCAAGCAGGATGTGTTCGGTGCCAAGGTACTCGTGATTGAATCGCTGAGCCTCCTGATTGGCCAAATGCATAATTTTTCTTGCACGATCGGTAAATCCTTCATACATCTTTTCACCCCTTTCGGTGTTCGGTATCAAAGAACAAAGGTTAATTATCAAGCGGTCACGCGCCGTTTGTCCTTGCCAAAGTCCAAACTACCGCTAAGATGGAAGTTAGTCAAATTGGGTGGTTTTAAACAGGTTTAGTTGACGGGAATAGGGTTAAATGATAGAAATAGGTAATAAATTAGATTATTAGTAAAATATGGCTAAAATTATGATTAACTTTAAGCCTAAGGATGCCCTTAAAACCCTGCTTTCTGGGTTGCCGGAGCGTTCCCAAGACATTATTCGCCGGCGTTACGGGCTTAATGAGTCTGATGCCCTAACCCTTGAGGCTATTGGCCAAAGCTACGGTATTACTCGCGAGCGGGTACGCCAGATCGAAGAGGCCACGCTCAAACTGATCAAAAAGTCAGACGCTTTTGCTGGTCTGGAACACGCCTTCGAAGAGCTCAAAACCGCCCTAGAGGATTACGGCGGAATTGCTCATGAGGCCGATTTTTTGCGCCATCTCCACGAGCATCCAGTCACTCAAAATCAAATTAACTTCTTTTTAGTCTTGGGCGACCACTTTACCAAACTCAAGGAGGACGATGATTTTCATCATCGTTGGACGGTTAATACCGATCTAGCTAACCGTGTTCACGGAGCAATCAATAAATTAGTTAAGGAGTTATCTGAAGATGAACTTTTGGCCGAAGAGGAGCTAATCTCTCGTTTAATTAAGAAGTTAGAGGCTGATCATAAAGATGAGCTGGTTCGTGAGCGCGGCAAACGCTGGCTCTTAATCTCCAAGCGTCTTGGCGTTAACCCAGTTGGCGAGTGGGGATTAGCTCATTCTCCCAATATTAAGCTCCGCGGTATCCGCGATTACGCTTTTCTCGTTTTGCGCCGTCACGGTTCGCCACTTCACTTTACCGAAGTAGCCAAAGCGATCGAAAACACCTTCAAGCATCGGGCTAATCCCGCTACTTGTCACAATGAATTAATTAAAGACGGCCGTTTTGTACTCGTGGGTCGCGGTTTGTACGCCTTAACCGAATGGGGCTACTCTCGTGGCGTGGTGCGCGATGTGATCCGCGCCATGATCGAAAAGCACGGTCCGCTCTCGGAACAAGAAATTCTCGATCGGGTGCTTAAGGAGCGCTATGTGAAAGAAAACACCGTTCTAGTTAATCTACGAAATTCTCCCAACTTCAAAAAGGATTCTAGCGGCAAATACACTGCCAATTAAACTCTGGCTTGGTTTCTGTTATTATTAAAGGGTGATTATTGTTGACCTAATTTGGCAGTCAGCTATTTTGTGGCTACCGCTTGGTCTTGGTATTCTCGCGTATCATCTTTGGTACGATTACAAACAAGCGGAATACAATAAAAAAACGCCGTGGGTAATGTTTGAAATTAAATTACCCAAAATAATTGATAAATACCCATCTTCTATGGAGGTGGTGTTGGGCATTTTCGAACAAAAATACGCCGGTAATTGGTGGTCGCAATTCTGGCAAGGCCTTGTGCGCGGCTGGTTCTCTCTCGAGCTTGTGTCTTTGGGTGGGGATGTGCGCTTTTATATCCGGGCGCCAAAATTTTTCAAAAAATTAATTGAAGGTCAAATTTATTCCCAATATCCTGAAGTTGAGGTGCGCGAGGTTGAGGATTATACCAACAAGGTGCGTTATGGTGAGCCCGGCAGTGATTTGGCGCTTTGGGGGCAAGAAATCGTTTTATCAAAAGAAGACGCTTATCCCATAAAAACTTATGTGGATTATCATCTCACTGAAGCCGACTCGCTCAAAGAAGAGTTTAAGGTGGATCCGATGACCCCGCTCTTAGAATTGCTGGGTTCGATTGGGCCACATGAGCAAATTTGGATTCAGATTCTGATTCAAGCCACCAAAGATCGGTTCAAGGATCCTAAAAAATGGTTTGGTAAACGCGGTTGGAAGGATGAGGGTAAAGATTTGATTAGAAAACTAATGAAGCGGGACGAGAAGCCCAAAGAAGGCGAGTCGTTAAAGATTGAGGTTTTGTCGCCGGGTGAAAGGGAAACCGTAACGGCCATTGAACGCAATATCGCTAAAATCGGTTTTGATACTGGTATACGAATGATCTATTTAGCACCAAAAGATAAATTTAATGTTTATAATACCGTTGGCTTACTTAGTTCTTGGAAGCAATTTGGGTCAGCTAACCTTAATGGCTTTAAGCCGGGTTCTGGTGGGAAGCAAAAAACCGGAGTGGACTTCCCGTGGCAAGATTTTAGGGGCATCCGCGTGGAGCGTCGCAAAAGAAGAATTTTTGACGCTTATCTCCGTCGAGCTTATTTTTATAAACCTCACTTGCGCACGCCGTTTGTTTTAAGCACCGAAGAATTGGCCACCATTTATCACTTCCCTGGCGCCGTGGCGCGCACGCCCACTCTCGAGAAGATCGAATCCAAGAAAGGCGAGTCGCCCACCAATTTGCCAATCTAAAACCATGTCGCGCCGCACCATCTTTTATTTCTCCCTCCCTTTTATTTTAACCGCCGTTTTGTGGTTCACCCTGCGCGCTCCGAGCGCTTTCCCCGTGGGAGAAACTATCAAAATCCCCAAAGGGATTACCTTAAGTGAGGCGGGCGAAAAATTAAAGGAAAATAACATTATTGGGCGCGATTTTATTTTTAAAGTCTTGGTGTGGTTACAATCGCCGCGCGCTGGCGTAATTGCCGGTGATTATCTTTTTACCACGCGCACCAATCTGTGGAGCGTCGCCAAGCGCTTGGCGCGCGGCGACTTCGGCATCGAGTACCGGCGGGTCACAATTCCAGAAGGCGCCACGGCGATCGAAGCGGGTTTACTCATCACCAAAGCGATTCCTAAATTTGACCGCAAAACCTTCAATCAACTAATCAAAGATTCGGAGGGTTACTTGTTCCCCGACACCTACTTTTTCTCACCAGCCATTACGCCAGCCGAAGCCTTTGCCACCATGCGCGGCAATTTCGAAGAAAAAACCAATGGGTTAGCACCACTCATTGTTCGCTCTGGCCACAGTTTAGAAGAAATCATTATTATGGCCTCACTTTTGGAAGAAGAAGCCAAAAACCCCGAGCAACGCCGCGTGATCTCTGGGATTCTTTGGCGAAGAATTGCGGAGGAAATGCCCTTACAAGTAGATGCTGTTTTCCCTTATATTATTGGGAGAAACACCTTCCAACTCACTCGCGCCGATTTGGCTACCGATTCTCCTTATAACACTTACAAATACGCCGGTTTACCCGCCGGGCCAATCTCTAATCCCGGACTTGATGCCATTATTGCCGCCCTAGAACCAATCGAAAGCGACTATTTATTTTACTTATCCGATCTTTCCGGTAAGATGCATTATGCGGCCAATTTTGACGATCATGTGGCCAACAAAAGAAAATATTTGCGCTAATTTATGAAAAGACACAACTTGGCTTTCATTGACCTTGAGACCACCGGTCTCGATCCAGAAAAACACGAAATTATTGAGTTAGCCTGCTTGCTGGCAAAACAAATACCCAATCCGGGCAAGGGACCAAAACTTGAATTGATTGAAGAGTTCGAATTTAAAATTAAACCGAAACACCTTGAAACCGCCGAACAAATGGCCTTAAACAAAAATGGCTACAATGACGCCGACTGGCTCTTTGCCGCCGATTTGGAACAAGTGCTCAAAACTCTGTCCGATAAAGCCGTTGGTGCTTCGATGGTGGCACACAATGTAACCTTTGATTGGAATTTTTTGAACAAAGCTTTTAGCACCACAGGTATTCCAAACAAAATGCATTATCATCGCATCGATACCATGTCGATGGCTTTTACCAAACTCTATCACGATGACAGAGCGCAAGCCTTTAGTCTTGGGGCCCTCGCTGACTTTTTTGGTCTCAAAAACGATCGTGCTCACACCGCTCTCGCCGATATTCGCACCACCTTCGAACTCTACAAAAAACTCCTCGGGGTTTAATTACTCCAACCACAGGAGGGCCAGCATTAGAAAAATGCCGAGCAGGAGAGCAAGAAATTGGATTAAAGAACGACGCGGTTCAGTGGTTTTGTGGAGTTCGGGCACCAAATCAGAACCGGCGAGGTAAAGAAAGCCGCCAGCGGTAAAGGCCAACAAAAGCGGCGTGAGAGACTCTACCCTCGAGGCAAAAAACAGAGCAATCACTGTTCCCAAAATAGCCAAGACCGCCGAGAGAAAGTTGAAAAACAAGGCTTGACCTTTGCTAAAACCGGCGTGCAACAAAATGCCAAAATCGCCAATTTCTTGCGGAATCTCGTGAAGAATCACCGCCAAGGTGGTGGCGAGCCCCACCTCAATTCCAGCCAAAAAGCTTACACCAATAATTAAACCGTCAATAAGATTGTGGAGCCCATCAGACACCAAATTGAGGTAGCCGAGTGGCTTAATAGTGGGGTGATGATGATCGGCTTCTAAACACTCATCGAGTTCATGCGAATGCGTCCAGTGCAAAAATTTTTCTAAGGCAAAAAACAGTAAAATTCCCGCCAAAATTGCCAAAGAAAGTTTAGCTGGGTCAACCGATGATTCAAAAATTTCTGGTAAAAGATGTAAAGCCACATCGCCAAAAAGAGCGCCGGTAGCAAGAGCCACCAAAAAGAAGATGGCTCTTTTTAGGCGGTTGGTATTTACCGCCAACACCAAAACCCCAATCAAAGAAATTAAACTAACCAAAAAAACTCCACCAAAAGCATAAAAATAATTAACAGGCATGATTTAAATTTTAAAATTTTGACCCAAACGCCCAACTAAAATACCAACCAAGATTGCCAAGCCACCGAGCAAAGCCATACGCCACGCTTGATGAAAAGAATGGAGACCCGCCAACCTTGAGCCAAGCCAACCGAGCAAAAAGAGCGCAATCAAAGAAAGGATAACCGAAACCCGAAAAGCCAAACTTACCGGCAAAAGCAAATAGGGCAAAAGAGGAATTAAACCAGAAATTAAGTAAGAAAAAAACATAATCAAACCATCGGTGGTAGCGCCACGCGGGGTGACTTCTCGTCCTTTAAGATAATCGGCGGCCGAGGCTTCGGAGAGAAAACTGCCGACCGCCATCGAGAAAGCCTCCACTACAATCAAAATTAAGCCGGTCAAAAAAATGGCTCGAGAAGCGAGCCCGGCCAAAGCAATTCCCGAAAGCAGGCCGACAGTAGAAACTAAACTATCTTCAACACCAAACACAAAATTACGCAAATAAGCCGCCCGCTCCAAACTTGGCTTAAACATTAAACAAATGTTAGCATGAAAAAAAACCGGTGCAAAATAAAGGTCGAGTGGTAGTGGCTATGTCGGGCGGGGTAGATAGCTCGGTGGCGGCGGCTTTGCTTAAAGAGCAAGGTTATGAAGTGGTGGGCGCGTTTATTAAGGTGTGGGAACCCCCAAAAGGCTGGGGTGGTGCGGCTGACGTGTGTAATTGGCGCGCCGAACGCCGAGAAGCGATGCGCGCCGCGGCCAAGCTTGAGATTCCACTTCTCACCTTCGACCTAAGTGAAGAATATAAAAAAGGCGTGGTGGATTATATGATTGCCGAATATCGCGCGGGGCGGACGCCAAACCCCGATGTGATGTGTAATAAAGAAATTAAGTTTGGGGCTTTCTGGCAAGCCGTTAAAGCAAAAATAAAACCAGACTTCATTGCCACTGGTCACTATGCAATTAGCAAAAAAGGCCAACTCTACCGAGCGAAAGATAAAACCAAAGAGCAAAGTTATTTCTTGTGGGCGATTGCGCCGAAATTGCTCCCGAAAATTATTTTCCCGATTGGTAATTTGCGAAAAGTTGAAGTGAGAAAACTGGCGAAAAACCTTGGCTTACCCAATGCCGAGAAGCCGGATAGTCAAGGTTTGTGTTTTATTGGCAAAATTGATTTCAAAGACTTTTTGAAAAATTTTATTAAAGAAAAACCGGGAAAAGTGCTCAACGAAAAGGGGGAGGTGGTAGGAAAACATCCGGGAGCCACCTTTTTCACCCTTGGCGAACGCCATGGTTTTATCCTTGATAAGCAAACACCAAACGAAGAAAAACATTATGTAATTGCTAAAGATTTAAAGAAAAACACGCTTACCGTGGCTTCTCGCGCGCAAACAAAAGTTCACGACCGTGAACTTTTGTTAACCAATACCAATTGGCATCAATTACCAAAACCAAACCAAATTTATCAAGCCCAGATTCGTTATCACGGCAAGGAGCATCCTTGCCGAGTGAAGCAAAAAGGTAAAAATTGGCTGGTCTTATTTGAGCAAACACCCGATTTTCCCGCGGCCGGACAATCGCTCGTTGTTTATGACGGTTCCCTTTGTTTAGGTGGCGGCGTGATTGCTTAATTTTTTAAAAAAAACTAAAATTATTTCGGCAATAGAGTTCTTTTTTTCAGGGAGGTTACGATGCTTAATTCGGTTAAGAAGATGTGGGTCTTCGTTGATCCGGACACTTGTGGTGAGTTGGTGGACGAATTGGTGGTGGGGATTGAACGACGAGGCTGGCAAACCGACAGATTTCCAGTCAACATGCCGAGCGTTAGAACCAAAGAGGTTCCCAAAGTTGTGATGACTCTCTTAACTAAGCCGGTGTGTTTTTCTGACGCCATTTCTCAATTGTTTGAAAGGCTAACAAAACAGGGGGTGCCCATTGCTGTTTGGTATATCGGAGACCAAGCAGAACACATCAAACTACCAGAAGGAACATCGATAACACTGTGCTTATTTTCTGATGAAGCCACAAAAAACGCTTGGGCCAAAGCAAACACTGGTTTTGCTACGGTAATCAAAGGGGTCGATAGCGCCCTTGCTTCAATTATCAGGAAAGTTTCCCCTGATGGTGTGGAGATGGCAAATTAAACCACAGTGTCAACTCACCAGAATCCGCCCGTCCGCGCGACACTAAGGTGTTAGCGGGCGGGCTTTTTCATGCTAGAATCGCTAATTATGGATTCGGCGCAAATTCGCGAGCGGTTTCTTAAATTCTTCGAGGTGAGAGGTCACAAAATCGTGCCCTCATCTTCGCTCGTGCCCGAAAATGATCCGTCGGTGCTCTTTACCACGGCCGGCATGCAACCACTTATTCCTTATCTACTTGGCACACCGCATCCGGCTGGGAAGCGCTTGGTAAATATTCAAAAATGTGTGCGCACTCAAGATATTGAAGAGGTTGGCGACAGCACCCACGACACTTTTTTTGAGATGTTGGGCAATTGGTCGCTTGGCGATTATTTTAAAAAGGAAGCAATTGAGTGGAGTTGGCAGCTTTTGATCGACAAAACGGAAGGCTTTGGTCTTGATCCAGCACGACTCTATGTAACCTGCTTCGAGGGCAATACCGACGCGCCTCGAGATGAAGAATCGGCAGAAATCTGGAAAAGCCTTGGTGTGCCCGCTAATCATATCTACTTCTTGCCAGCCAAAAATAATTGGTGGAGTGCCGGGCCAAATGGCCCTTGCGGTCCAGACACCGAAATGTTTTACGACTTGGCATCCGAACCGCAGAATCTCAAAACAAAAGAGGCGTATTTAATAGCGGACGAGAAGCAAACCGTGGTGGAAATTTGGAACGATGTCTTTATGGAATATGAGCAACGAGACGGTAAAGTCATCGGTAAACTAAAACAAAAAAATGTTGACACCGGCTCCGGTCTTGAGCGTCTAACAATGGCCTTGCAAGGGAAAAATAATATTTTTGAGACCGATTTATTTTCTAATATCATCGAAACCATTAATCAGCTGGCCACAAAAGATGATTTGAAAGCCAAAAGAATCGTCGCTGACCACATCCGCACCGCGGTTTTCATTATTACTGACGGCGTAACTCCTTCTAACACCGGTCGGGGCTATATTTTGCGCCGTTTAATTCGCCGAGCAGTGCGCTATGCCGACAAACTCGAAATGAAGCCGGGCTCACTGGTAAATGTAGCTGCGGCAGTGGTTTGCAAATACGCCAAGGTATACCCAGAAGTAGACAAGCACCTCATGGTGGAAAAGGAAATTGGACAAGAAGAGCAAAAATTCCGCGAAACTCTCGAACGCGGCCTGAAAGAATTTGAAAAAGGTATTGACCCTTTTATTCTCTTCACTTCCTACGGTTTTCCCCTTGAACTTATTAAGGAATTAGCGCAGGAAAAAGGACAACTGGTTGATGAAAATGATTTTCAAAAAAAGATGGCTGATCATCAGTCCCTATCAAGAACTGGGGCGGAACAAAAATTCGCTGGTGGTCTGGCTGATCATGAACCAGCGACGATTAAGTTGCATACGGCGCATCATTTGCTCCTCGCGGCGCTGAAGCAAGTGCTCGGGCCGGAAGTGAAGCAAAAGGGGAGTAATATTACCCAAGAACGCCTGCGGCTCGATTTCTCTTGGCCAGAAAAAATGACTGAAGAACAGAAAAAACGCGTCGAAGAAATTGTAAATCAAAAAATTGGCGAAAATTTGCCAGTCAAAAGGCAAGAAATGGCTAAGAGTGAGGCGGAAAAGCTTGGCGCGGAGATGGAATTTGGCGCGAAATATGGTGATGCGGTTTCGGTTTATTTTATCGGCGACCCCGACGCAGGGTCAGGGCAAGCTTTTAGTAAAGAATTTTGTGGCGGTCCCCATGTGGCCAACACCAGCGAACTCGGCACATTTAAAATTCTTAAAGAAGAAGCGGTCGCGGCTGGTGTGCGGCGAATAAAAGCGGTGTTGACAAACCCGCCCACTTTATGCTAAGACTAACACAGTTTGTACCTTGGAAATGAAACCTAATCTCTAAAAAAAGAAGGAGGCTTGAAATGGCTCAACAGATGGCTTTGAGCGCCCCGTTATCGGGGTATGCCAAGAAGAAATTGTGGGATATAAGAGAGGATGTTGTGACTGTAACAGCGTTAATGCCCGTTATCTTCCTCGCGATCCTGATGTTCGTGGCAATGGTTTATTCAAAGGGAGGATCGATCCCGTTTGACGGTCGGGGATTTGCCATGTTTGTTGGGGTAGTGGGCGGACTATTTGTTGTCGTGATGATTATTATCTGGGGCCGACATGTCATTGTAAGCCCTGAACGGAAAGCGAAGATTTTGGAAGAAAACTCAACCGACTATGCGCAGGCCGAATGTCTCCGGGCGCAAATTTTTCCACGATTCGCTGGTGTACGGTCAGATGAATTTCCATTGCGCGAAAGTGCAATCACAGGATCATGGCGAGCGTTCAAGGTTGAACACTTCGTCAGTCAGAGCTTGCGTGGTGATATCACCGGGAATGTTTGCCTAGATGTCAGATCGTTCTTTATGGGCGATGGACGGGTGAACGCACAAATTAAACAACTTGCCGTGCCTGATCTGCTCGACATGAGTTCAGTTGTTTTCTTCGAGAACGATCAGGGTGAGACCTTGCGGGTTTTGGTCCCGTCACCTCGAGCAACAAAGGAAACCTTGGCACGACTCATTGAAATGTACGTCGGCAAACACAGTAATAACCGCTACTATCATGGTAGTTTGAGTGAGGGAACTCACGTACACGACGCCCTCAAGCAGTTTACGGCTGACGAGTCATCACTGTTGCACCCCATTTCTCATCCAATGATACTTGATCGATTAGATGCCGCCACACACCGGCCAGTAGAAGCGAGGCCAGTGGTACAAGTCATTGGTGAAACGGTGCAAGACGGTGTGGCGCTAGCTACTGCGTTGGTCGTTAGCGGTCTCAAGAGCACCTTCTTTCCCTCCGGGTATCTTGGTGAACTGGCGTCGGGGATTGCTTTTACCCTCGACCGGGATCGCAAGCCAGACAACTTACTGGAGGCGGTGAGATAGGTAACATTGTTTTTATTGCGGCCGGTGTTCCCTTCTGTGGGTTACCGGCTGCTTTTCTTTTTTTCGCTCATGATATAATTTTGGGGTGAGTAAAGAGGTGGTTGCCATTTTTGATATTGCTACCGATCGAGTGGCCGCGGCTTTAGTAGCGCCAAACGCTACTAATCAGTGTGTCAATTTTTCTACTACCACCATGCTCGATTTACCATATCAAGAAGAACTCAACCCCGAACGCCTGCTGTCTGCCGCCACCAAAGCCTTGGGAGAAGTGGCGCAAAAATTGGTCGCGGCCAATCAACCCAAACCAAAAAGTTTCCATTGTTTTTTGGCTTCGCCATTTTATGCGCCGCAAACTAGAATTAGTCATTTAAATAAAGAAAAAGACTTTACCGTCAACCGCGCAGTTTTACGCGACTTAGCCAATCAAGAACGCGCTCGCTTCCTCCAATCGGTTGGCGATCCCGATGGCACCAAAGGTAAATTGATTGATGAGCTGGTAATGCAGGTCAAACTAAATCGCTATGTAACCAAAAAACCCGAACACCAAACTGCTCGTGAGGTCGAAATTGCCACTTTTTTAAGTTGGGGGGAGGCGGCGGTGATCGACAAGCTTAATGAGGCGGTTAAGCCAGTTTTCCACCGTCAAAACCTAATTTTTCATTCTTCAACCGTAGCAATGTATCAAACTTTTCGCCTTCTTTTCCCCAATACCCCAGCGGCTCTCATTCTTCAATTAGGAGGGGAAATTACCGAACTTTCACTAATTCACAGCGGCATTTTACTGGAAACTGTTTCTTATCCTCTAGGCTTCAACTTCTTGCTCCGAGAATTGGGCACACGACTTGGCCTAACCCCCGCCGCCGCCCTTTCTCTCATTAAGTTGGGTCAAAAAGAAGGGATGCGTGAGGCCGAACAACAAAAATTTAACGAAACGATGGAAGAATTGCGTTTTAAGTGGTTAGCCATCTTTTCTGAACTTTTACACGCCTTGGCTGAAAAACATTTCTTGGCTAATCGTCTTTTTGTCCTTGGAGATGAGCGCTTTTTGGGTCTGTTTTCCACTTGGCTTAAAAATAAAAGCTTTGCCGAAGTGGGGATTCTGAAAAAAAGTCTCGGGGTAGAGCCACTAACCGCCAAACTACACGAGGGTTTTTGCGAAATTAAAGAAAACCAAGATTTCCCCGACGAACTCTTGCTGATGGACGCGCTTTTTTGTGCTAGAATTTTAGAATAATATTTTATGCGCGAAGTCATTCAAGACATCAAAAGACCCAAGCGAAGTTTAAAAGAGGTTTTACCTAAAGAAAAAACCGCCGCTCGAATCACGCCAGTAGAAATCAGAAGGGTCAATCAGAGCGTTCAGCAGGATCTCGAGCCAAATACAATCAACCCTCCACCGCCAACAGAAAAGAGTTACCGGTCGGTAAAACGCTCCCGTCGGCCATGGGTAATTATTACTACCGTTTTAGGCTTGGTGGTAATGGTTGTTTTAATTTCTAGTGTTTTGGCTAAAGCCACAGTGCGAATTACACCCAAAGAAACCTCTTTTAATCTAAGTGATGAACTCTCGGCCCAAAAAAGTAATCCCGAGAAAGGTCTCCGTTTCGAGACCATGACCCTAGAATCAAGCGAGACGCGACCAGTTAAAGCCACAGGAACCGAGAAAGTCTCGAAGAAAGCTTCGGGTAAAATCACTATTTACAACAGCTTTAGCGCCACAAGTCAATCACTGATCAAAGAAACCCGCTTCGAATCCAAAGAGGGCAAAATTTATCGAATTGATCGGGCGGTAACTATTCCCGGATACAAAAAACAAGGGGAAGAAATTATCCCCGGGTCAGTAGAAGCCATAATTTATGCCGATAAATCCGGCCCAGAATACAATTCGCCGGTCACCGAGTTTACTATCCCGGGTTTCCGTGGTGGACCTCGTTTTACTAAGTTTTCAGCCAAATCGATTACTCCTCTAGAAGGCGGTTTGGAGGGAGAATTGAGCATCGTTTCCCCTGAAGAAAAAGCTCGGGTTAAAAATGACACCGAAAAAATCCTCAAAGACCGCCTCTTGGGCGAAGTAAAAACGAGAATTCCTCCCGGTTTCAGTTATTTTGATTCTGGCATGTTTTGGGAATTTAGCGACTCTTTACCCGCCAACAACACCACGAGCACAGAGATTCCTTTTACCCAAACGGCCAAACTCCATGTTTTAATTTTTAACCAAAAAGAATTAAGCGAAAAATTAGCCAAATTAAAGTTAAATACCGACGAAACCAATATCTTGGTTACCAACCTAGAAACGCTAAAGTTTGAACTCAAGAACCTCGCTAATTTTGACCCAGAAAACACCGCCGAAATCAACTTTACTCTTTCTGGAGAAGCTAGAGCGGTATGGCAAGTTCCGGCCGAAGAACTTAAAACTAATTTAAGTGGTTTATCGAAAGATGGTTATCAATCAGTGTTCGCTCAATACCCAGCAATTACCCGAGCTGAAGTAATCTTCCGGCCACCATGGATTAGACACTTTCCCGAAGAAACAACCAAGATTGAGGTCGAGATACCCCCTAAACCTTGACGAGAAAAACCTTTTTCTGCTACCATTGACTGGCCCAAAAGAATGAGCGAGCAAGATCAGGAGCAAACGGCAAAAGGCCAACCCGCCAAGATGGCCGTCGGGATCGTTATTGAAGCCTTGCCAAACACCCTTTTTCGAATTAAATTTGAGGATGGTGCCGAAAATTTGGCTTATCTGGCTGGCAAAATGCGCTTGCACCGAATTCGCGTTTTGGTGGGTGATCGGGTAGAGGTCTTGCTCGATGCTTATGGTGGCAAGGGGCGAATTCAAAAACGCTTATAAAGCTTGATTTCAAGCTAACTAAAGCGAAATTTTATTTTTTTCTTTACATGCAAGTTAGATCAGCTATTATGAAACGTTGCGCGAGCTGCCGAATGGTGCGGCGTCGCGGTCATCTTTACATCATTTGTAAAAACAAGAAGAAGCATAAACAAAAACAAGCTTAAAACATGCGTTTAGCCGGCATTACATTACCCGATAATAAACGGATAGAAATCGCCCTCACCGCGATTTACGGTATTGGGCGCGGTTTGGCTCAAAAAATTTTAGACGAGGCCAAGGTGGATTACAGCAAAAAACCGCCACAAATTACCGAAGCCGAGGATTCCAGAATCAGAAAAATTGTGGAGACCCAAAAGGTGGAGGGGGTGCTGAAACGCGAGGTGGCCGGTAATATAAAACGCTTAATCGACATAAAAAGTTACCGAGGATCCAGACATCAACGCCACCTACCATCACGAGGCCAACGCACCAAAACTAACTCTCGCACTCGCCGAGGCAATATTAGAAAGACCATGGGTTCTGGGCGCAAAAAAGTAGAAAAGAAATAATTATATTATGGGAAAAAAACGCGTAGTAAAACAAAAAGGGGGGAGTGTGGATGAGGGGCTAAAGGCTCGCTCTATGGCCAAAACACCCAAGCGCAAATTGGGTGAAGGTATTTTGCATATCCAATCAACCTACAACAATACCCGCCTAGTCCTCACAGATAAAAGTGGCAATGCCGTGGCTTGGAGCTCAAGTGGCTCCCTTGGCTTTAAAGGCGCAAAAAAAGGCACCACCTTTGCCGCGGGTAAGGTCGGGGAGTTAATTGCCGATAAGGCCACCGCGATGGGGGTAAATGAGGTTGAAGTGGTAATCCGTGGGGTAGGATCGGGTCGTGAATCTGCTCTTCGCGCTTTTACCACCAAGGGCATTGGGGTAACGGGGATTAAAGACGCCACCCCGATCCCGCACAATGGCCCCAAACCCCGCAAACCCCGCCGCGTATAAAAAATAATCATGAAAATTGGCCCAAAATATAAAATTGCTCGTCGCTTAGGAGAAAGAATTTTTCCCAAAACGCAAACTTCTAAATTTGCGATTTCTGGTAGTGAAAAAAGAGCCGGCGGCGGCCGACCTCGAGCCATGTCGGATTACGGTAAACAATTAATCGAAAAACAAAAAGCGCGTTACACCTACGGGGTAACCGAAAAACAATTTTCAAACTATGTAAAAAAGGTGAAGCAGGCCAGTGGCACCAATAAGAGCGCCGAACTCTATCGCCTCCTTGAGCGGCGCTTAGACAATGTGGTCTTTCGTTTAGGATTGGCTAATTCTCGCCTTTTTGCGCGACAGTTAGTTTCGCACGGACACATTGTGGTCAATGACCGACGAGTCACTATTCCTTCTTATCAGGTTCTACCGGGTGATAAAATAAAAGTTCGCGCGGGAAGCAAAGAACTTGGACCCTTTAAAAATCTAGAAGAAAAGATTAAAAATCAGCAAGTCCCAGAATGGCTTAAGGGTGATCCGAGCGGTTGGGAAGTAGCGAGTTTACCGAGCGAGCAAGCCGGGGAACTCAATTTAAATTTTGGCACTATTATTGAATTTTATAGTCGAGTGTAAGTTTTTAAAAAAAATATGAGTGATTTAAATATTATTTTGCCCACTAAGCCCCGCGTCGTTTCCGAGAACGAGAATCAGGGTAGTTATGAGATTGAGGGTTTGTATCCCGGCTATGGTCAAACCTTGGGTAATTCTTTGCGTCGAATCATTCTTTCTTCAATGGTTGGCACGGCCATCACTTCCCTTAAAATCAAGGGGGCGAGCCACGAGTTTTCTACTGTTCCGGGGGTTAAAGAGGATGGGATTATGCTGATTTTGAATCTAAAAAAGGTTCATTTCAAAATGTCTGACGATGGTCCCCACACCGTTACGCTTAAAGCAAAGGGGGTAAAAACCGTTACCGCCGGTGACCTCGATCTGCCGGGTCAACTCGAAGTTTCTAATCCCAAGCAACACCTCGCCACGCTGACCGAAAAAAACGCCGAGCTAGAAATTGAGCTCGTGGTAGAGCGCGGTCTTGGTTATTTGCCCAAAGAGGCGCTCGGCCGTGAGAAAAATGAAATTGGCAACATTGTGCTTGATTCCACCTTTACGCCAATCCGCCGCGTTAGCTATGAGGTAGAAAACATGCGTGTGGGTGATCGCACTGACTATAACCGTCTTCGGCTCAATATTGAGACTGATGGCACCATCTCTCCTCGCGAGGCTCTAGAACAATCAGTTAAAATTATGATCCGTCAACTTTCGGCGATTGTGGGCTTTAGAGAAGAAGAGACCGCCGCCGCTTTAAGTGGCGAAGTGGGTCAAGACACCAAAGAAAAAACTGACACCGAACATGAGGGAAAAGAAAAAGTGAGTGAAGATATCCTTAAAACCAGAATTGATAATCTTGACCTGTCTTCGCGAGCGGTGAAGGCTCTTACCGCCGCAGGTATTCGCACCTTGGGCGGTCTGGCTCGCAAAAAAGCCTCTGACTTAGAAGAAGTTGAGGGTTTGGGCGATAAAGCGATTGAAGAAATTAAAAAAGTCTTGCAAAAACACGATTTGGCTGTTAAAGAATAGTTATGCGCCACCACAATAAAAATCGAAAGTTTGGTCTGGAGGCGGGTAAACGCCGAGCTTTATTGCGCGCTTTGGCCAGAAACCTAATCCTCAAAGGCAAAATAGAAACCACCGAGGCTAAGGCTAAGGCCCTTCGACCAATAGTAGAAAAAATGATCACCAAAGCCAAAGTTGGGAACTTGGCCGCCACCCGCCTGCTCGTGTCTAAACTCTCCAGCGTCAGCGCCGTTCGCACCTTAATCAAAACTCTTGGGCCGCGTTATGCCAAAAGAGCTGGTGGTTATACCAGAATTATTAAGTTGCCGACCAGATTAAGCGATGGGGCGCGTAAAGCGATTATTGAATTTGTTTAAAAAAACCATGCAAGAACTACTTATTGACGCCGCCGGAAAAAAATTAGGCCGACTTGCCAGCGAGGCGGCTAAACACTTGCGTGGTAAAAATAGCCCCGCTTTTACGCCCAATAAATTACCCGAAACCAAAGTAAAAATCACCAATGCTTCTAAGGTGATCATTACTGGTAACAAACTGGAGCAAGACTTCCGCGCACGGTATAGCGGCTACCCAGGCGGTCTAAAGCGACCAACTTTAAATAAAATTGTGGCCCGCAAAGGTTTGGGCAACCTAATCCGCGAAGCGATCGAAGGCATGATTCCGCGGAATAAACTCCGACCTAAAATCATGAAGCATTTAATAATTACCGAATAATCATGACCAAAAAAGCTGTTAAAAATTACTTCGAAGGCGTGGGACGGAGAAAAGAATCCATTGCGCGAGTGCGCCTTACACCCGCTACCAAGCAAGATATCGTGGTTAACGAACGATCGTTTGAAACCTACTTTCAGGTCGCCCCGTGGCGCGAACAAATTTTGGCCGCCCTACAAGCCGGTGGAGGAAAATTTAACATGACCGTAAAAGTACGCGGTGGTGGCACCCACTCGCAAGTGGAAGCGGTGGTTCATGGGATTGGGCGCGCGCTAATTGGCTACGAACCAACCTTGCGCCCGGCCCTAAAAAAGCTCGGTTTGCTCCGTCGCGACCCGCGAGCCAAAGAACGCCGCAAATTCGGCCTCAAAAAAGCCCGAAAAGCCCCACAGTGGAGTAAGCGTTAATCTCCTCAGGAAAACACTGTTGGATAGTAAGTTTTAGAAAGTAGGTGGATTACTCCAGCCGCTTTTTGTTTGACTTTTTTAAAAATCGGCGTAAGATTGATGGTTCAAAATGAATAGTGAGGAAAAAGACGAGGAAATTGTACCCGAGCCCTCGAGCGAACTCGAGGCGGGGGAAGAAGGTGACATGGGTGAAGCGGCAATTAAAAAGTTGCGTGAGCGGATTAAGCGCCTAACAGAAGAAAAACAGGAGTATCTTGACTTATCGCAAAGGCTGAAAGCGGATTATCTGAATTTAAAAAAGGAAGGTGAAACGGAGAAAGCCAAGATTCGCGAATGGGCCAACGCTGATTTACTTCTTGAACTCCTCAATGTGGCCGACAGCTTCTCGCTTGCCTTGGGGAATCAAGAAGCCCTCAAGGCCGTGCCGGAAAACTGGCGTCAGGGTGTAGAATATATTTATCAGAAGTTGCAAACTGTCTTTCGCGATCACGGTTTGCTAGAATTTAAACCTCAAATTGGCGACTTGTTTAACCCGGAGAGCGAGCAAGCCGTGGAAAAAGTGGTAACGGGCGAGGAGCCCGAGGACGGAAAGATAGTGGCGGTTGTTCAATCCGGTTACCGTTTACACGATAAGGTGGTGAGGCCAGCGCAGGTGAAGGTGGCCAGTTGGCAATTAGCAGAAAATAATTAAAATAAAAACCATGGGAAAAATTTTGGGGATTGACTTGGGGACGACCAATTCCGCCATGGCCTATGTGGAAGGCGGGAGTCCGAAGATTATTGAGAACGCTGAAGGCGCGCGCACCACGCCGTCTATTGTGGCGCTCTCGAAGAGTGGTGAACGAATTGTGGGCCTGCTCGGCAAGCGTCAGTCGGTAACGAATCCGCAAAACACCATTTTTGAAGTCAAACGCCTAATGGGTCACCGCTACGACGACCCGAATATTCAGAAGGATAAACAAACTTTCCCATTCCAAATTGAGAAAAGTGAGGATGGCGGGATCAAGATTAAACTCGGCGATAAAACTTACCGACCGGAGGAAGTGTCGGCGATGATTTTGCAAAAGCTCAAGCATGATGCCGAGGCTAAGCTGGGGGAAAAAATTGAGGAAGCGGTAATTACCGTACCGGCTTACTTCGACGACTCGCAACGCAAAGCGACCCAAAATGCCGGAGAAATTGCCGGTTTCAAAGTCCGCCGCATCATCAATGAGCCCACTGCCGCGGCACTCGCTTACGGCTTTAACAAGAAAAAGGAAGAAAAAATTGTAGTTTACGACTTTGGGGGTGGAACCTTCGATGTTTCGGTGCTCGAAATTACGGGTGAAGATGGTGAACAAAGCATCCAAGTAAAATCAACCGACGGCGACTCGCACATGGGCGGTGGCGACATTGATCAGAAAATGATTAAGTGGATTGGGGATGAATTTAAGAAAGAGTCGGGGATTGATGTAACTCGCGATCCTCTGGCCTTACAGCGCTTGAAGGAAGCCGCCGAAAAAACCAAACACGAACTCTCCACCACCCAAGAATCAGAAATAAATATCCCGTTTATTACTTCTGATGCTTCCGGCCCGCGCCACCTTTTGCTCAAAATGACGCGCGGTCAGCTGGAGAGTTTGGCGGCCGAGTTTATTGATCGCTCGATAGAGATTACTAAGCGCGCCATGGAGGCTTCTGGTTACAAATTTTCTGACATTCATGAAGTGATTATGGTTGGCGGCCAAACTCGCATGCCGGCAATCGTTGAAGCGGTAAAAAAGCTCTTCGGTAAAGAACCAAACAAAAGCATTAATCCGGACGAAGTGGTGGCCGTGGGAGCCGCCATTCAGGGGGGAATCTTCCAAGGTGATGTGAAGGATGTTTTGCTTCTTGATGTGATCCCGCTCTCGCTCGGGATCGAGACCTTGGGTGGCGTGAGCACTAAGCTCATTGAGCGTAATACCACCATCCCCGCCTCGCGCTCGCAGGTGTTCTCTACCGCGGCTGATAATCAAACTTCGGTCGAGATTCATATTACTCAAGGCGAGCGCCAAATGGCCACCGACAATAAGAGTTTGGGGCGCTTTATTCTTGACGGCATCCCACCCTCTCCGCGCGGCATGCCGCAGGTTGAAGTTTCCTTCGATGTTGATGCCAACGGCATTTTGAATGTAAAAGCAAAAGATAAATCGAGCGGCAAAGAGCAATCAATTCGCATTGAGGCTCGCTCCAGTCTCTCGAAGGAAGATATCGAGAAAATGAAAAAGGACGCCGAACTTCACGCCGAAGAAGATAAAAAGAAAAAAGAAGAAGCCGAGACTCGCAATATTGCCGATCAACTAATTTACACCGCCGAAAAGGCGCTAAAAGACGCCGGTGATAAAGTGCCGGGCGATGTGAAAGCGAGCGTGGAACAAAAAATTGCTGATGTAAAAAAGGCGCGCGAGTCTGGAACCACCGAAGGGATCAAAGCGGCCACCGAGGCTCTATCTAACGAAATACAAAAAATCGGTCAAGCCATGAATCAGGCAAACCAACAACCACCAAATCCCACCGAACCACCGCCCCAACAATAAATTATGGCTAAAAATTATTACGACATTTTGGGCATAAACAAAGGCGCGAGTCAGGATGAAATCAAAAAAGCCTTCCACAAACTCGCTCACAAATATCATCCCGATAAATCTGGGGGCGACGAAACCAAGTTCAAAGAAATCAATGAAGCTTACCAAGTGCTCGGCAATGATAGAAAACGCGCCGAATATGACGCCTACGGTAGCACCTTTAGTAATGCGGGCGGCGGGGGACAGGGCTTCGGTCAAGGCTTCGGTGGATTTGACTTTTCTGGTTTTGGTAATGCGGGCAGCGCTGATGGCTTCCAGTTTGATTTGGGCGACATCTTTAGTGAGTTCTTTGGCGGCCGAGGCGGTAGCCGAGGCCGCGATCGGGGTCGGGATATCTCGGTAGATATTGCCATCACTTTCGCCGAAGCGGTCTTTGGCGCCGAAAGAAAAATTCTTATCTCTAAAGTCGGCTTATGCGACACCTGTAGCGGGAGTGGTGGCGCCCCGGGCAGTAAAAATAAAAAATGTGAGACTTGCGCCGGCAAAGGTCGCGTACACGAAACCAGAACCTCCTTCCTCGGCTCATTTACCAGCGCTCGCGAATGCACGGTGTGTTATGGTCGAGGCGAAACACCGGAGAAAAAATGCCCGACTTGCGGTGGTTACGGCGCGCTGAAAAAAACCGAGGAGGTGAGAGTGATGGTGCCGGCGGGGATTGAAGCCGATGAAATGATCCGTTTAACGGGTCAAGGTGAGGCCTCGCCCAAAGGTACTCCGGGTGACTTGTATGTGAAGGTGCACATCGAAAAGCATCCCATTTTCCGCCGTGACGGCGCTAATTTAATTATGGATTTACCAATTAAGCTCACTGACGCTTTGCTTGGCGCCACTTATGAAATTGAAACGCTTGACGGTAAATCAAATCTTAAAATTCCTGAAGGAATTGTTTCTGGTGAAATTTTGAAAATAAAAGATCGTGGCGTGCCAATGCGCGGCAATAAGCGGGGCGACCTAGCGGTTCGAGTAACAATTAAAACTCCAACCAAACTCTCCAAAAAAGCTCGTCTCGCCGCCGAAACCCTCAAAGAAGAGGGGGTGTAGATTAACCCCGGGCTTTTTGTTTGGCTTCGTTGATTTTTTGTTTAACAAAATCGGGGCGAGCAGCGAGAGTGAGGAGAAATTCGCGGGATTCACCGGCCGTTTGAATGCGCAAATCACCATAATTTAACAAAGTAGGAATGAGACCAGCGATATTGGTGGTAATATCTTGAACATCTTCGAGATGACAGCTGGCCACCTCGCGATGGAAAAAGCCTTTTTGTTCGATATCAATGACTCTTTGGTTAGTAATAATCCACACATCAAGATAAAAATTGGTCCACGCCACAAAACCAAGAATCCATACCGCCACCAACCACAAAGAATAGGCAAAAAAGAACAACCCACCAAGAAAGGGAATAAAAGACTGGAGCAAGGCGGGCGCCGTCGCCATTACCAAAAGAAAAAGGAGTTCTAAAAAAATCACAAACCAGTGCCGTCGCGCTCGGCAAATCACCTCTTCGCCACTATTTAATAACACCATAGAGAGCAAAAACGGATAAGGTAATAAGTAGGGCCAAACCGAGAAAATAAACCAGCGTAACCCCAACCACCGTCGACCGATTTACCACATACCGCCACCAGTGATAAACCAAAACGATCGAAAGTAAGGCCACCGCCAAAAGCGCCGCCACCCACAAATACACATAAGCTTGGGGGTTAACTACTGGAAACATTAATGATATTATAGCTCCCACTTATGATTCTTGCCACCCACGCCATTATTGGTGCCGGTATTGCCACTTTGGTGCCGCAAAATCCGGCGCTGGGGTTTGGTTTGGCCTTTGCCAGCCACTTTTTGCTCGATGCCATCCCACATTGGGATTACCAACTCAACTCTCGTTATGAGGACCACAGTGATCTCAAAAATGATGACATGCTGCTCAACCGCGCCTTTGTGGGGGATTTATTTAAAATTGGGTTGGATTTTGTAATTGGCCTCGCTCTCGCTTGGCTAATTTTAACTTGGTTAAAACCCGAAATAAGTTTGGTAACGATTCTCTTCGGCGTACTTGGCGGGATGGCGCCTGACTTCCTCCAGTTCGCTTATTTTAAGCTTAAGCGCGAACCCCTAACCTCCCTCCAGCGCTTCCATCAATGGATCCACACCTCGTGGCGTTTGAAAAACAAGCCCATTGTTGGTCTTGGCCTCCAAGCCCTTCTCGTCACCACCTTCCTTGTGCTAGTGTTATAATTGATATGAAAATAAATATCAAAGCGACAGGGATAGAATTAACAACCGCTATTAGATCTTACTTAGAAACCAAGCTAGAACCCTTAAAAAAGCTTTTGGGAACAAAAGAAGAAGGGGCCATTATTCAAACCGAGCTGGGTAAGGAAACCAAGCATCATAAACACGGAGAGGTTTTTAGGGCGGAAATTAATTTGAGTTTTGCGGGCAAGCAATTACGCGCCGTAGCCACCGCCAATGATCTCTATGCCGCCATTGATGAAGTAAAAGATGAATTGGTGCAAGAAACTAAGTCTGGCCGGAGCAAAGCGCAGTCCCGAGTTAAGCGGGGAGCGAGAGCGGCCAAAAAACTTTTAACAGGTAATTAAAAAAACGCCATGCCCAAAGGAGTCATTATTGTTTTTATTATTTTAATCATTTTGGTTTTTGGTCTAATTTTCTTTTGGGGTCAGCCAGTGGAGGAACCAGTTGTCACGCCCCAAGAACAAGAAACCAAAACCCCAATTACCAAAGAAGAAAACCCTATTATGAATACTGCAATTTTTAAAACCAATCTCGGCGAAATTACTCTCGAGCTTTACCCCGACAAAGCGCCAAAAACCGTTGAGAACTTCGTTAAACTCGCTCAAAGTGGCTTTTATAATGGCACCCTATTTCATCGCGTCATTAAAGACTTTATGATTCAAGGTGGCGATCCAAACACCAAGAGTGAACCAAAAAATTGGGCGATCCACGGCACCGGCGGGCCGGATTATAAATTCGCTGATGAATTTAATGATGTCAAAATTGTGAACGGCGTCCTCGCGATGGCAAATAGTGGGCCCAATACCAATGGCTCGCAATTCTTCATCGTTACCGCTCCGGCCACGCCCTGGCTTGATGGTAAACATACCGCCTTCGGCCGCGTGACGGCCGGCCTAGATATTGTTGAGAAAATCGAAGCCGTGGCTACCGACAAAGCCAAAGGCGATCACCCTATCGAAGATGTAATCTTGCAAGAAGTGGTGGTGAAATAGTTTTGCTCAACAAACCTAGACAAATTGGGTTGATGGTGATAAACATATGGCCGGATGTGTTTTTTGGAATGAAACTAAGAAAGTTTAAGGAGAGCGCTGATGGACAACACCAAGTCTCTCATTGAGAGGGCAAAAGAGTTTGCCACGATGGCACATGAGGGTCAGTTCAGGTTGGGGAAGAAAAAAGAGCCATTCATTGCTCATCCTGCATTAGTGGCCAGTTTGGTTTGCCTTTCCGAAGGAAGAATAGTGGCACAAATTGCGGCCGCTTGGTTGCATGATGTCGTCGAAGACGCCAGTAATGGCGACCGAGTTGGCATGCACAAAACAATCCGCAAACTGTTCGGCAAAACTGTTGCTGAAATTGTTGACGGCCTAACCGATCCACCAGAATTTGAGGGGTTACCTCTTTTGGAAAGAAAGGCTCTTCAGGCGGAGCGCGTAGCCACTAAAAGTGCGGGCGTAAAGCGAGTCAAGCTCGCCGATCAGATTGCCAATGTGACTTCACTTGCCACGGATCCTCCCATAAAATGGAGCTTGGAAGAACGCCGAAACTATCTAGATGGAGCAAGGTTAGTGGCCGAGCAATGTGCTGGGATTAGTCTTTTTCTCGATAACACTTGGACCAGGGCTTATGCGAAAACGGAAGAAGCGCTAGAGAAAAGGCGCCTTACCGGGGAATAATCCGACTTTTTGCATCACATTGCAAGAAGTGGTGGTGAAGTAACTAATTCCTGTTGACTTTTTTCTCAAAATTATTAGTATTTAAACTGGCGTTAGTACAAATTCCCGCGATTCTGTTTCGAAAGGAAAAACATGGCTTCGGATAAAAAACAAAAATATGTTAGGCCGTCTCATTGCATTGGCGGCATCGGTTGCCCCGAAGTGAAGATTGAACCGGATTGTGTTCGATTGAGGTTGTCTGATCGGCCGAACAAATCACAAACGTTCTCGTATCAAGAATGGCGAGATCTAGTGAGGGCGGTCAAAGCGGGAGAATATGATCTCCCTGGAACAAAGGCTGAAAATCCGTAACCAAAACACCAGCAGTGCGCGTGGCAATATGATCAAGCTCGAGCCAAGTAAGGCCCGAGCTTTTTTATTGTCCGCGTTTAAAGTCTTCCCAACTCATTTCTTTACGGCCTTCGGGAATCACGCTATCTAAAATAAATTGGTCAGCGGCGAGATGGGCGGCGATAATTTTGACCCGGATGTTTTTACCGTGACGATGAGTGAAAAAATAAGTCCCGGGCCAAGGTTGATAAGCGAGAAATTTGCGGTAATTCTCAAGTGGATCAGCGTTTAGATCAAGCTGACCATCTTCTTTGGTAATTTTCTTGGTAAAAGTGGCTTGGGTGTGATCCTGCGCGGAAGGTTTAACCTTGCCAGCCAGATAGTCCGGTAAAATTTCGAGAAAAAGCTCGGCGCCAAGTTTGGCTAACTCGTCTCGCAATTCGGGATAAGATTTTTCTTCCGCCAAATTTTGACTTTTTATTTTTGCCTTTTGACTTATTATCGGCCCATGATCCACTTCTTCATCCATCTGCATAATCGTTACACCGGGCACGGCACCAGTAAGAATGGTGTTTTGAATTGGCGCCGGACCACGAAAGGCGGGGAGGAGTGAGGGGTGGATATTGAGCGTACCGTGCTTAGGTAAATCAATTACAGCTTTGGGTAAAATCTTACCGTAAGAAGCAACGAGGGCCAGATCGGGGAGGGTCTCAAGGACGCACCTTGGGTCTGGGTTTTTAAGGTGCGTCCTTTGGATTCGGTCAGGTTGAATAAAAGATAAATTGTTTGCCAAACAAAAAGTCTTGACCGGTGGCGGTGTTAACTCCTGTTTTCTCCCTGAGATAGCGTCGGGAGTGGTAATTACGGTCACTGGTCTAACTCCTTGTGCTAAGAGATAATCGAGAACCGCCACGGCAAAATCATCGGTACCAAAAAAAATTAATTTAGGTGTCATTTTTTACGGCCCGCACATCAGTGGCCAAATCGATAAACAAAACCCCGTTTAAGTGATCAATCTCGTGTTGAAAAATTTGAGCCAGAAGACCCGCGGCTCGTCGTTCAAACTTTTTCCCATTTTGATCATAAGCCATCACACTCACTTTCTCGGCCCGTTTCACCAAGCCGTAAAGCGGCCGCACGCTCAAACACCCTTCTTCTAAAACCACTTTCTTCCGTGAAAATTTAACTATTTCTGGATTAATAAACACTTGATCGGGCGGCGGCGGTTCACCCTCTTTACCAAACACTTTTCCCGAAACCACAAAAATTCTTTTACTCAAACCAATTTGGGGCGCCGCGAGAGCCACCCCATCATCACAAGCCCCAAGCGCGGCACTCATCCGGCGTAATTCATCAATCAAGGCCGGAGTACCAAAATCAGCCGCGGCCACCGGCGCGGCCGTAGCCCGCAAAACTGGAGCTTCAGCTTGTAAAATTTGATTAGTCATTATGGTTATAAAATACTCTCTGGATCAACATTAACAATAAACCTTGGCGGCAAATTACGCAAAAAGCGATAAAGCTCCTCATCCGGCCCCCGCTCTGGATTAAGTCGGAGCAAAGCGTGCATGACAAACTGCCCCTTAACCTCCGAGGTAAAGGCAGGAAAAACTTCTGGCTCATAAGACGCGAGCGAGGCCTCAAGTTTTTTCATTTCCAAAATAATTTCTTGGCGCTTGCCTCGACGGGTAATCTTGATTAATTGCTTAAACGGCGGATAACCGAAGCGCTCGCGGTCAATAATTTCTTTTTGATAAAACTCGAGCAAACCACCACGAATTACTTCAGAAAAAATCGGCCATTCTGGATGTTTGGTCTGGATAATAAACTGTCGCTCGGCCAATAATCGCGCTCGCGATAACCAACCAAACAAACGCTCATTAATCCGAAAGTCGGGGAGAGTAAACAAACCATCAATCGCCGCCACAAACACATTGTCGACCTTTTGCGCGAGATAATAAAGCGCGAGCTCCGTACCCAAAAGTACGCCTTGAGGATCCGCCAAAAATTTGGCCACCACGGCTTTAGCCTGCTTTGGAGTTTTGGCCACATCACTGTCTAAACGAAACAAGGCTGGTTCGGGAATAATCTTTTTTAATTCATTTTCGACCCGCTCAATCCCAATCCCAAATTGCTCCAAGCGCCAACCGCCACAATTAGCACAACGCTCTTCTACCGCCCGCGTTTCCTGACACTTATGACACAAAAGCAAGTAATCACCGGCGCCACCCTTGGTGTCG
Organism: uncultured Candidatus Saccharibacteria bacterium; assembly: GCA_964361825.1. Lineage (GTDB taxonomy): Bacteria > Patescibacteriota > Minisyncoccia > Phycocordibacterales > JACOZG01 > CAYICB01. Next base: position 49,536 of record CAYICB010000002.1, read on the forward strand.
GTGCGTACTCGATGTAAAACAAGGGGAGAGCGACAACGCCGACACATCACCGCCTCGCCACAATCTTGACACAAAATGAGCGGGGCCAAACCTCTCCGACCAACCAAAATCAGGGTTTTATCACCCCGCCGCGCGGCTTGAGCAATTAAGGCACTCAAACGCGGCGACAGCGCTTTAAACTCGCGATCGGCTGAATCTTCTTCTCTAATCACCGGCGCTAGCTCTTGTCGCGCCGCCGAGAATAAGCGCGGTTTAAGCGGCGAGGCGGCAAAAAATTGGCCTCGCTCGGCGCGAAAAATAGTTTCTGCCCGCAAAGCGGTGTCGCCATAAACCAGTTTCCAACCGCCCGCTTCGGCCAAAATTTCGGCAAATTTACGGTAATCGACATAGGGCCGCTTCATTTCCTTATACCCACTAGAATTCTCGCGGTCCACAATAATTGCCCCAATATCTCGTCGCGGCAAAAAGATAAAAGTGGGCGTTACAATCACCAATACCGGATGAACTGATTCTAGTGCTCGCCGCCAATTATCCCACAAATCCCGTTCGCTCAATTTGTGATGCAAAATCAAAAGATAGGTGTTAATCCCTTTGGCCAAAGTTTTAGCCGCGCGCTCCACCTCTAAAGCATTAGGACAAACCAAAAAAACCGACGCCCCGCGAGCAAACTCCGATCTCACCAAACTTTTATAAAAAGCCAAGCGATCCTCGTCTGTGCCCTGAAACACAATTTTATTAACGCGATCCGGGCGCACTTGAGCGGCATCGCTTTTGTCGACCGGCAAAATAGTGGCTGGTTCTAAATAACGATTAAGGATAATCTGACTCGAAACACTTTTTAGGGTAGAACCAAGCGCCGCCACAAAATGACGCGCCGCGCCGCCAACCGCCTCAATAAAGACAGACGAAAAAAGATGTTTGGCCGAGTTCTTATCTGAACCACCCTTAAACATCAATTTTTTTAACGGATAACCAGCTTGACGCAACCCGCTTTTAACCGTTTCGGCTGGCACCACGCTTAAAACCAGGCCGGGGATAGCCCGTCCACGCACCGCCACTTTTACCAGAGTTCCCACTTCTGGCGCCACCGCCGAAAAATAGGTTAATTCCTCCAAAAAAACTCCTTTGGCAATAGGCATAACGGTAACCACTTTCATCGTTGTAGAAGATACCACATTTGGTAAAATAGAGCGTAGTGGCAGAAGAAATTCATAAAAAATATATTCCTCTTGAGCACGCGGCCAGAAATCAAGCTGACCTGCGTCAATTAGAGAAACTTTGCGTTCAAGGCAAACTTGATGCCAAAAAATTGAAGCGAGAGTGGTTCTTGGCGGCCGATGACTTAAGCTATGCTCAAGAATTGGCTCGTGGTTTCAATTTTCCGGATTTACTCCCGCTTGCCAAAAGCGCGACCGTAATTTTGCTTATTTTAGGCGGCGGTTGGCTTTTTGGCCACAGTCTCCGGCAAGTTCAAGGTTGGCAAAACCCCAAGGCTCCGGTGGGACCAGAAGTAATGCTCGCCGCGGCCGAACCGGTCTTTGAGCGCGTCACCCTCTCTCTGGCCGATCTTTATGGTGAGTGGCAAGATTTTTTAAAATTTGTTTCGAGCGAAATTTTTTACTACAACTATCGCCTGCGCACAGCTTGGAGTAATTTTGGTGGTAAAAAAGAACCACCAGCCGTAACCGCCATCACCCTTAATCCCAATACCACGGTAACCGATAAAGAAACTCTTAAAAATGAAATCAAAAAAGAGCTTTTGGCCGAAATTGAGCGGGTGAGTAATTTGCCACCAAACTCAGATGGCGGCAATAATCAAGGTTTGGTCGTTTTTCCTTCCACCGGTGATCCAAAAAAGGACGCTTTAACTCAAGAAATTATTAAAGAAGCCTTCTCCAGCGAAATCTCGCTCCAAGTAGACTCTAGCGGCCGAGCCGGAATTATTACCCCCGTTTTCCAAAACACCAATAACGGCAATTATCTCTTCCTTATTACCCCCATCCAAACGGGCCCATGATCACACTCACTCCCGCCAAACTCGAAGTTAGTGTTGCCCCGGGCCAAGACTTCCTCGCCACCATTACTCTAGCCAATAAAAGCGAAGAAGATTTGCTGGGCCGAGTTTTAATCGAGGATTTTGGCCCACCAGCATATTCTCTAAATCGCTTTCTAATTCCGGCCGTTCGAGAATTTGCGCTCGCCGCCGGCGAAACGCGCCAATTACCGCTTACGATCAAAATACCGGCCGATCAAGGCCCGGGCGGTCTCTACAGCTCGGTGGTGATTGGTTTCCGTCAAGCGGGAGAAAGTGCCAATTCCACCGAAAGCCGTTTGGCCAGCCTCCTGTTTGTGAAAGTTCCGGGTCAAACCCAAGAAGTGGGGGAATTAATCGACTTTGGTCAACTCGCGGGGCAAGGGAAATTGGGTCAATTTTATTTGACCTTCCAAAACACCGGCAATGTTTATCTTAATCCTTATGGTGTAATTACCATCAAACAACAAGGTTTTTTTAGCCTAAGAAGGGACACCAGAAAAGAGTTTACTGTTCCGATTGACCCTTGGTATGTGCTCCCCGGCGATACGCGGACTAGAGAAATCGGGCTTACTTATCCACCTCAATCGATGAGCTACGGCCATTATCGAGCCGAAGTCTCGCTCAACCGCGGCTATCAAGATATTATCGACACCCGCGCCATCACCTTTTGGGTTTTACCACCAACATGGGTGCTGATTTTGGTTGGTCTCTTGTTTTTGGGTTTTTTGTTCGGCTTTGGTCGAAAGTTATTACGACATGGTAAAATTTAGGCAATGAATCGAGGGTGGGGATTAATAGTTTTGATCTGTTTGCTGGGAGCGAGAATGGCTTCTGGTTATGTGGCCTCCAGCACCAATTATCGCTTGGAGAGCGATAGTGTAAATTTTGGCGGCGGTTTTTCTAGTTCGACTAATTATGAAATTGAGAGCACGGCGGGAGAAGTGGCGACGGGGGAATCAGAAAGCACTAATTACAAAATTAAGGCCGGTTACCAGCAAATGCTCGCGAGTTCTCTCTCGATCTCGGCTCCAAGCAATGTGAGTTTGGGTTCTATTGATGGCACTACCGGAGGGAGTGTGACCGGTTCAGTAGCCTGGACGGTGATTACCGACAACTCGGCTGGCTACATCCTAGCCGTGCGCTCAAGCACTAATCCGGCCTTGACCTCTGGTAGCAATACCATTGCCGATTATACTCCAACCGGCGCGGCGCCTGACTATGCGTGGTCGGTGGGGACGAGCGGGAGCGAATTTGGTTTTAGCCCCGAGGGCACTCATGTGGTCCAGCGTTATCTCGATAATGGGTCGAGTTGCAATACCGGCGCCAGTAATAATAGCGATACTTGTTGGGACGCTTTTTCTACCAGTAACACCACCGTCGCGAGTAGTGCGAGCGGTAATTCTCCCACCGGCACCGCGAGCACCCTCAAGCTCCAAGCACAAATTGGCGCTGATGTAGAACCAAGCGACGGCACTTATGCGGCCACCATTATTGCTACTGCCACCGCCCAATAAACTCCGTGAGAAAAATTTTATTTTTAATTATCTTCGCCTTCAGCCTTCAAGCCCTAGCCGCCACCGACAATGTGGATATCAGTGTAGAAGTCTCTTGTCCGGAAGATAATTGCGCTTCATCTAGCGGCGGAGGCGGGGAGGAAGAAGAAGATCCGCCACCTGATCCCGACCCGGTGCTCGGTTGCACTGATCCTAGTGCCAGTAATTATAATTCTGCCGCCACGCAAAATGATGGCTCCTGCATCTACCCCAGCGATGAGGTGCCCAATGTTTCTGGCTTTACTGGTGATTATGATGAAACCAATGAAGAAATAAATTTAAGCTGGAACAATCCAAATTTTGCTGAATTTGATTCAATCAGAATTATCCGAGGCAACGGCTTTTTTCCTACTGGGCCAACTGATGGCATTTTAATTTATAGCGGCCCGGGCGAAAGCGCGGTTGATAATAATGTCACACCGGGTAACACTTATTATTACGCCGCCTTCGTTCGGAGTAATACTGGTGACTATTCTTCTGGCGCTTTGGCTAGCGTGGTGGTACCAGAAATCGAGCCGCCACCAGAGGAGGAAGAGCCTCCGCCAGACGAAGAACTGCCACCCGATGAAGACGATGACGGAATTCCGGATGAAGAAGAAACGCCGGATCCTTTCGAAAACTTACCCCAAGCGCCGATTGTTGACCCGATTGTAGAACAATTAGATTTTGGCGATTTTGTGTTTATCCAACCCGGTGAGGGCCGACAATACTTTACTTCAGGGAGCACGGTGAGAATTAATGGCGCCAAAGATCTCACCGTGCTGATTGAGGCTAGTCGCGTGCCAAGCAATCTCAAAACGATCGCTATCACTCTCCGCGATCCGCAAAATTGGCGAAAAACTTTTTCTTTCCTCCTCAAACCCAATCAAACTAATACCGCCTTCACCGCCACTATTGCGCCACTAGGCAAAAGTGGTAATTACCCCATTTTTATCTCCATTGTGGATTTCGAAAATCAAAGTATCAAACGCCTGCAAGGCAATTTGCTGGTGGCGGCGGCTGGCGCTTTGGGGACCGGCAGAATTACCGAAGTAGCGGGAAGAATTGCCACGCCAATATTCATCACCACTGGCCTCGCGGTGGGCTTGGCGGAAAGTTTTTCTCTGCTCGGCCATATCCAATCATTTTCTGATTTATACTGGATTATTATTCACCTGTTTAATGTGCTGGCGCGCGTTTTTGGCTTCCGGCGCAAGGTTAAACCTTGGGGCACAGTTTATGACTCGGTTACCAAGCGGCCGCTTGACCCCGCTTATGTGGTGGTGCAAAGAAAGGGCGAGGAGGTAAATACGGCCATCACCGACCTCGATGGCCGATATGGCTTCTTGCTAGCTCCCGGTGCTTACGAACTGGTGGCCAATAAAACTCACTATCAATTCCCTTCTGTTCGTCTCGCTGGCCAAACCAATGACGAACTTTACGACAATCTCTATCACGGCGGCGAAATGCAAACCGCCGAAGGGGAAGTAATTAATCGCAATATCCCACTTGACCCCATCGCCTTCGACTGGAACGAGTTTGCCAAAGACAAACAGGGTTTCTTTGTTCTCACTACCAAAAAAGAAAAAAGGCGCGCCAGAATTTCGGCCGCCCTCTACTTGGCTGGTTTAATTTTTGCCACTTATCATCTTTTATTTAATCCAAACTGGCTCAATATTATTGCCGCCACGCTCTACCTCGCCACGCCCCTAGGTCGCGCTTGGTGGAAGCGCCGCCGACCAATTAAACAAGTAAAAAGTTTGGTCACCGGCTTGCCCTCGCCTTATGCCATCGTCAAAGCCTTTTTACCCAAAGTAAATCAGCAGGTGCGCTCGGTGGTGGCCGACGCTCTCGGCCGCTTCTTCCTTCTCACGCCACCGGGCGAGTACTACTTCACGATTGAAGAAAAACAAGATGACGGTTCTTACAAAAAAGTCCTCGAGACGCCACCGATGAATCTCCCCAAAGGCGTCCTCGACCAAGACTTGACTTATTAGCCCGTGTTTATTAGTCTCTGGAGAGACCTTGAAAGGAGGTGTTCTCGTGCAAGAAGATCCTTGGCAGAAAAAGAAGGAAGAGTTGCAAAGACAAATGGACGCTTGGGTAAAAACAACCGGGTTAATCCCCAGCACATCTAGGGTGGAGGTGTTGGTGGTGGTAAAAACAAGCGAGCAACTCCAAGCGAGTCTGCCACCATTCAAAATTGCTAATCGATCTCAAGATGGCACTAGCTTGGTACATCGCCCCTTAAATGAAAGTGAGGTGACGCAAATCCTTAGTCTTCCTTTCATCGACGTAGAAAAAAAGTTAATTACTTTGTTGGTCGAAAACGACAACCGACCACTGACAAATAAACAACTCGTAGCAAACAAACTGGATTGCTACTTCTACAGTCAACCCAGTGCAAAGCTGAACAAGCTCTTTCGAGACAAGGGGGCACCTTTTCGTTTTCGAAAAATGCGGTCTGGAAGTAGGCGAGATCGAACGCTGGTTATCGCTTACGCCCTTTGCATGATCGAAACCAAGATTTGAGCGACCGCAACCACCCGCCAGATGTTTGACATCCGATGTCACACATCCACGGCGGGTTTTCTTTTGTCTTTTTGCCGAAAAGAGCCTAGAATGGCGTGATGCCAAATGATGAGCGGTTTATTATTGACGGCCTAAATTTGCCTACCGAGCAAAAGTTTTTGACGGGTAAAATTGCTGTCAGCGGAGCCAAAAATGACGCTTTGCCAGCTTTTGCCTCCAGCCTACTTTTTCGCGATACTCTTAAACTAAGCAATGTACCAGAAATTTCTGACATCACAGCAATGGCTAAATTGCTTGAAGTTTTGGGAGTAAAAACGGAGCCAAAAGCAGGTGGCCGATGGGAACTCTTTAGTGGCAAAAGTCCGTCCGCTACTCTTGAACCAGATATCGCCAAGCACTTCCGTGGTTCGGTGATTCTGCTTGGTCCAGTGCTCGCGAGAACGGGCGAAGTAATTTTTCCTCATCCCGGCGGTTGCGTGATCGGCGAGCGACCGATTGACCTCTTTTTATCCGGCTTCCAAAAAATGGGGGCAGAAATTATCGAAAGCGATCACTCTTATGCCCTCCGCGCACCCAAAGGTCTCCACGGCGCCGAAATCTTTTTCAAACATCAAACTGTTACCGCGACCGAGACCTTAATGATGGCCGCCGTGCTTGCTCAAGGCAAAACCGTGCTCAAAAATGCCGCTATGGAGCCCGAAGTGGTGGCGCTAGGCGAATTTTTAATTAAAGCCGGAGCTAAAATTAAGGGTTTGGGTAGTTCGACCATCGAGATTACCGGCCGCGGTGGCAAATTGCTTTCAGCCGCCAAATTAACGCGCAAAATTATTCCTGATCGTATTGAAGCGGGGAGTTTTGTCATTTTAGGCGCTTTGGCGGGGAAAAATTTTACCGTCACCAATCTCGAGCCAAAGCACCTAGAGTCGCTCACCAGCCTTCTCCTTGAGATGGGAATTAAGCTCAAAATTGAGACGAGCGCCATCACCATTCTCGAGCGCGCTACCACGCTTAAACCCATCAATCTCCGCACCCATGAGTACCCGGGCTTCCCCACCGATCTCCAAGCGCCCATGGCCGTGCTCCTCACTCAAGCCACTGGTCGGAGCGCCATCTTCGAAACAATTTTTGAGGGTCGACTTGGTTATCTCGAAACGCTCAAATTGATGGGCGCTCAAGCTTGGATTCATGATCCGCATCAAGCCAGCCTTGAGGGGCCAACCCCCCTAAGAGCGCAAGAGGTCACAAGCCCCGACCTCCGCGCCGGTCTGGCTTATATTCTGGCGGGGACTATCGCTCGAGGAAAAACGGTGGTGCACAATGGCCACTATGTGGATCGCGGTTATGCCAAAATTGAAGCAAAATTACGCGGCGTGGGAGTAACAATTAGCAAAGAGTAAATGTCTTTATTTATCCGTCAGCTTGGGATTGATTTAGGGACGGCCAACACTCTCGTTTTTGTGCCCGGCAAAGGGATTGTGCTCAATGAGCCCTCGGTCGTAGCGATCTCCCTTACTACCAACCGGATTGTGGCTGTGGGCTTAGACGCCAAAGAGATGATTGGCCGCACGCCCGATACTATCCGCGCTTATCGACCCATGAAGGATGGCGTGATTGCCGATTATCGCGTCACGGAGGCGATGCTCCGTTATTACATTAATAAAGCGCTCGGCAAATTTAATATCTGGAAGCCAGAAGTAATGATTTCGGTGCCAGCCGGAGTAACCTCCACCGAGCGCCGCGCCGTCATTGAGGCGGCAATTAAGGCGGGAGCAAAAAGTGCCTATGTGGTTAAAGAACCGATTCTCGCCGCTATTGGCGCCGGCGTCCTCATCCAAGAGGCGCGGGGGCATATGATTGTGGATATTGGCGGTGGTACCACCGATGTGGCGGTGATCTCGCTGGGAGGCATTGTGGCCGCCACCTCGGTGAAGCATGCGGGTAATAAATTGGATCAAGCGATCGTGGAATACATCAAGAAAACCTTTAATCTCGCGATTGGTGATAAAACCGCCGAGGAGGTAAAAATTAAGATTGGCTCGGCGGTGCCGCTTGAGGATGAGCTGGTGCACACCATTAAGGGCCGCGACCTGATGAGTGGCCTACCGCGCTTTGCTGAAGTGCGAACCAATGAGATTGCCCGTGCCGTAGAGCCAGAATTAAAAGAGATTATTAAAGCCATTAAAGTGGTATTGCAAGAAACACCGCCAGAATTATCGGCCGATATTATTGATCAGGGGATTATTATGAGCGGCGGTTCTTCTCTCTTGCGCAATTTCCCCGAACTGGTTTATCGCCGCACAGGAGTTAAGGCCTCGGTGGCCGAGGATGCCCTCTTTTGCGTCGTTAAAGGTACCGGCGTGGCCCTCGAGCACTTGGGCACTTACAAGCGACGCATTTTGGCCAAAAAACGCTAAGGATGAAACTCGAGCATCATGCCTATTTAATAATCAGTGCGGAGGAAACAACTTTAATTGCCGACTTAAAAAAAGACTACCCCGAAGCCAATCATCAAAAATTTGAGCGCTTGGGGATTGAAGATAGTCGCGCGCTCGCGCTGGATCAAAGCCAAACCAATTGGCATGGGCACAAAAAAATTTTTATTCTTGAGATTAATGATGCCACCATTGAGGCCCAAAACGCTTTGCTAAAAATGCTAGAGGAACCCACGGCCGAAACTCACTTTTTCCTCATCGTGCCAAATGCCGAAATTTTGCTCCCCACCGTCCGCTCCCGTCTCCAAACCCTAAGGGTAACCCTTAAAGACCCAAGGTGCGACCTTAATACCCAAACCGCCCAAGAATTCCTCGCCCTGATCCCAGCCAAACGCCTCGAATGGCTAAAAAATACCGATTTACCAAACAATTTTCTCGACCAGCTCGAAGTGGCAATGTTCAAACCCCAAGGTCGCACCTTAAAAACCCAAAATTCAAGGTGCGACCTTAAATCATGGCCTGACCTCACCCTCGCCCGCCGTCACTGGCGAACCCCCGGCGCCAGCCACAAACTCTTGCTAGAACACTTAGCGGTGAGTTGCTAAAATCGACAAAAAACCCTTGACAAGAGGGGTGCGTTATGATAGCTTGTCTCGCATTGGGGTTGTGTATATCCCAAAATGATTTAGCTCTTTGAAATGGAGAAAATTGTGTGAACACAAACCAAGAAAGGACGCGAGAAATTTTTCGAGGGTCTTTTGAGGAATGCCTTGAGCACTACAGTCGGGGTATCGAAGAGGAGGCACCAAAGTTTTCCAACAAAGCCAATGATGCAAGAAGGCCTCTAGCCAACTTCTGCTCTGTAGAAGTCAGCTGTGTCTATAATTGGCTGAGGGGAAAAACGTGCCCAACAGGAGAGCCCCGCCTAAAGACCACCTGCTTTCTCGATCTCCATGGCTACCGAATAGTTGAGTTCGAAAATCTCGAGCCAACTATTCGCCACTTTGGAGAGTTGTGGGGGTATGGAGTTTTAGATAGAGCTCAGGTCACAAGAATCCTTGCCTATGTCATGGACCACGCCGTGTTTCGGGTCATTAACGGCAGAGAGTCCGTTGGCCAAGAACGAAAAGAAAGGATGTGGAAAACTTGGCTTGAGAACAAAAAGGCACTGAAAACCAAAAAAGAGGAGTGGCTCGTACTTTTAGGCCTTGACGCCTTAAAGCCAAACACGGTAGCCATCGCAACGGCCAAAACGGCGACCGCACTAACCTCTCTATTGGAGCTTTGCAAACCGTCAGATTTTTCCGCAGAAGATCGCGTTTTGTTGTCTTCATTACATGATCAACTGAACAGGTTTTCTTCGGAATCTCTGGGGGTGGAAAAATTCTACCCCCCAAAACTGATTACCAGTGATGAGGGGGTGGTGCATGAAACAGCAGTATGAAGCAATGGTCGAGAAGGTGATCGCGAACGGTAAACATGGTTCATATGCCGTTGCTACACATAAAAAACTGGGCAAAATCACCTTTTCCCTAGACCACAAAGTTTGGAAAGAGAAAGAAACTCCAGACGCAGGTAGTCTGGTAATTCTTCAGAGTGTTCGAAAGAAGCGCGCCGGTTGGCGTGCTGAACAAGCGCGGTTCTTCACACCAGAAGATCAGCAAACAGAAAAGAGAAAGGAAAACAGCGAATGAACGGGAATGCAGGGATGAAAACGAAAAAGACCGGTCGAACAATCAAGGTCAGGATCGACAATCTGGACATCAACCTCTTTGTGCGAGAGTCATTGGACCACGATCATGCCATCAAGATCGCTCTCATGATGGAGAATGGTGTGAAGTTCCAACCCATTCAAATCACAGAAGGTCTGGTGGTGGTTGATGGTCGCCACAGGATCGAAGCGCACAAAATCAATAACCAAACTGATATTTGGGCAGAGGTGGTGACGGTCGAAGGAGAGACTGACCTCATTAGAAGGGCGTATCTCGCCAATGTGGGTGGCGCCCTACCCCCAACCGTCGCTGACACGGAGCACACCATCCGCTTGTTGCTTGAGCGCCAAGTACCAAAAAAGCAAATTGGGGAGTTACTCTCAATGCCTCCCGACCTAGCGAAAAGGTATGTGGACAATGTGCAATCTCGTCTGAATCGGGCAAAACTGATGAGGGCGGTGGAGGCGGTAACTCAAGGCGGTCTCAATGTTCCTCAAGCGGCAGAAAATCACGGGGTTGATCAAAAAAAACTTCGCGATTTCTTATCTGGCAACAAACGCAAGCAAAAGGTAAATGCCATCGAAGAAGTCAAGAAGGGACTCACCAGGAGCCACCAATCCTTGAGTTTGCGCAACGCCAATGTGTTCCGAACTCTTTTGAAAAAAGTTCAGGATGGGGACATCTCGTTCAAACAAGCAGAGGATGTTTTTGAGCACGTTGATCACATGCGCAAAAGCGCGGAGCGGGCTTTGAACGACTGGAAATCAAGGTTTCGCGCCCTCACGGCACCAGACAATGAAAACCCGATCGTGAAAAACAAAACCGCTTAGCGTGATGAAACGCAACACACAATAACTCCTAACAATTCCCCGTGGTCTGCGGACTGCGGGGGATTTTTTTGTCTCAAAAAAGATAAAATGAACCACTCCGCACCGAAAATACAGAGTGGTTAGTTGCTTAGCGATAAGTGTGGTCCGACTTTCGCTCAATGTCGGTGACTTTGATCAACTTTTCGTTCACCAAAACAACATAAGTAATTCGGTATTCACCAACACGGCGGCGCCAAGTGTCGATTTCGCCCTTAACTTTCCTGATGTCACCAAAATAAGGATCCTCTATTATATCCTCCAAAACTAAAAGTATTTTGCCGGCACTACTTTTTGGCAAACGCTTTAGACTTTTTTGAGCCTGATCGGCGATGTGAATTAGCCAACTCATTTTTTAATTGAGTTAAAGATACATAATTACCGCAGTTGATTTCTGTCAATCCACGCTCATGTCGCCGCCGTTCAGCAGGAGTAAATTCCTCGAGAGCTATCGCAATTTTTTTAACCAATAAAGCATTTTTCACGCTTTCAATGTTAGCACATTTTCTCTTTTTACAAAACTATATTAATATACCTAGCATGCACAGCTTAAGTGGATTTAAAGAAAAGGTTAAAGGAGTAGAAGATTGGCTCCGGCGGGAGCTTAGTGGGATCAGAACCGGTCGCGCCACGCCGGCTATTTTGGACGGCGTAATGGTTAAGGCTTATGGCGGCGAGCGTTTGCCTGTCTCTCACTTGGCGAGTGTGGCGGTGGAGGATGCCCGCACTTTGCGCGTAACCCCGTGGGATAAGGCGCAAGTGAAAGAAATTGAAATCGCCATTGGAACAGCCAATCTCGGGGTCTCGGTGGCGGCCGATGGTTCTGGTTTGCGCATCATCTTCCCCTCGCTCACAGAAGAAAATCGCGGTACTTTGGTCAAACTTGTGAGTAAAAAATTAGAGGAGGCGCGGATCAGTTTGCGCCGCGAGCGCGAAGAAGTGTGGAATGAAATTCAAGACAAAGAAAAAACGGGGGAGATTAGTGAAGATGCCAAATTTAAAGGCAAAACAGAATTGCAAAAACTAGTTGACGAAGCCAATGCCGGATTGGAGAAAGTTGCCGCGACTAAAGAGACGGAAATTAGGGGCTAAAAAACTAAATAGCTAAATAACTAAATGTCTATAATTATTTTTATCATCATTCTCGGGATTCTCATTTTTTCTCACGAGTTGGGGCACTTCTTGGCGGCCAAAAGGGTAGGGGCGCGCGTAGATGAGTTTGGCCTCGGCTTCCCGCCACGCGTGTGGGGCATAAAGCGCGGCGAAACTATTTATTCTATCAACTGGCTACCGTTTGGTGGTTTTGTGAAAATTTTTGGCGAGGATCCTGAACCTGTGGATGTCAGACATCCTCAAGAACAAAACAGGAGTCTCGCGTATAAACCCAAATATCAGCAAGCGATTGTGCTGGTGGCGGGAGTAACCTGCAATATCATTCTCGCCTGGCTCTTAATGACGCTCGGCTTTGCCACCGTGGGCCTGCCCACCTCCGAGAGCGAAGTGGGTGATAAATACCAAATTAAAAACGCCGCACTGATGGTGACGGCGGTTTTGCCCGAGTCACCAGCCAGTGAGGCTGGGCTTAAAGCAGGCGACAAAATTCTTTCTCTCACTTCAAGCGATGGCGTGGAGGTGCTCCAAACACCGAGTGGCGAAGTGGCGCGTGAGTTTATTGCCAAATCTACCGGACCAATTGGTCTTAAGTATGAAGCGACGAACGGCGAAATCAAAGAGGTAAATGTAACCGCCACCCCCGGCCTAATTGCTAATGAACCAGAAAAACCGGCCATTGGTATTGGCCTTGAGCGCGTGGGCTTGCTCCGCTTACCACTCTATCTCGCGCCTATCGAGGGTGCACGCGCCACGCTTAATCTTACTCTCGGCACCGCGGGCGGTTTTTATCAATTAATTTCTAGTCTCATTAAGGGTGATCGAACAATTCTTGGCCAAATTACTGGCCCAGTGGGCCTCGCTGGTATGGTGGGCGATGCCAAAGGCTTAGGCTTGGCTTATTTGATTTCTTTTACCGCCTTAATTTCGATCAATTTGGCTATTTTAAATTTAATTCCTTTTCCGGCGCTCGATGGCGGTCGCCTCCTTTTCCTCTTAATCGAGAAAATAAAAGGCTCACCAATCACGCCAAAAGTCGCCAATACCGCTAACCTGATTGGTTTCGCTTTGCTTATTTTGCTCATGCTCGCCGTAACTTACAAAGACATTGTGCGCCTCGTAAGCTAAGTTATAATAAAAGTGATGAAAAAAGCCGAGAAAAAAATTACACTAGAAAGTTTGGCCGGAAAAGTAGAGACCCTATCTACCAAAGTAACGACATTAAGCACCACTATGGCTAAGGGATTTAAAGAAGTAAATAAATCAATCGAGGATTTAGCCCGAGCTACAGCCAAGGGTTTTGCAGAAACGGCCACCAAAGAAGAGTTGCGGGGAGTAACTGAACAATTATCTAGTCTAGAAAATCGCTTGGCCGAAGTAGAATTAATCTCACGATAAAAAATTTAGTTGCGGATTAACCGTTTTTTCAGTAAGATTGGGCGATGATGCGTCAATCGCAATTGTTTGCCCATCCTCGCAAAGAGGCGCCAAAAGATGAGGTGGCCAAAAACGCCTCGCTTTTACTCCGCGCCAGCTATATCAATAAAGAAATGGCCGGTGTTTACTCTTATTTACCTTTGGGTTTGCGGGTGTTGAAAAAGATTGAAAACTTAATTCGCGAGGAGATGAACAAACTCGGCGCGCAAGAGGTTCTTTTGCCCTCTTTACAACCAAAAGAAAATTGGCAGAAAACCGGCCGCTGGGACACCATGGATGATCTCTACAAAATCCGCGATTCGAGCGACCGTGAGTTGGCACTTGGTCCAACCCATGAAGAAGTGGTTACTCCCTTAATCGGTCAATTTTTAAATTCATATCAAGATTTTCCTCTCGCGGTTTATCAATTCCAAAATAAATTCCGGATGGAGAAGCGCGCCAAGTCCGGCCTCTTGCGTGGGCGTGAGTTTATGATGAAGGATCTCTACTCCTTCCATCGCGATGAGGCTGATTTAAACCCTTTTTATGAGCGCGTAATTACCGCGTATCAAAACATTTTTAATGCTGTTGGTCTTGGCGAGAAAACCTATTTAACCCTCGCTTCTGGTGGCGCTTTCAGCGAAGAATTTTCCCATGAATTCCAAACAATTACCGAGTCTGGAGAAGACACTGTTCACTTGTGCGAAACCTGTAAACTGGCAATCAATGACGAAATTTTCGACAAACAAAAGAATTGTCCCAAGTGTGGTAGCAACAAACTCGAAACAAAAAAGTCGATTGAGGTTGGTAATATTTTCAAACTCGGGACCAAGTATACTGATGCTTTTACGGTAAATTATAAAAACGAAACAGGGGAGACCAAACGACCAATTATGGGTTGTTACGGTCTTGGTCTGGGCCGATTGATGGGCACCGTGGCCGAGGTGTTAAGTGATGAAAATGGCTTAGTGTGGCCGCAAAATATCGCTTCTCATGATCTACATCTCATTGAGCTGGGGGTGCAAAACCCCGCTCTGCTCGAAAGTTTAGAGAAAGCTGGGGTAGAAATTTTGCTTGACGATCGCGACAAGCGAGCGGGGGAAAAATTTGCCGAAGCGGATCTCTTGGGTTTGCCTTGGCGTCTCGTCATTAGTGAGAAGAGTAATGATGGTCACTGGGAGCTAAAAAATCGCCGTAGTGGAGAAATTCTAACCCTCAAAGATGCTTCAGAAATTTTACGAACTATTCAGAAATGATATCGGGATCGATCTCGGTACCGCCAACACCTTAATTTATCTTAAGGGTCACGGTATCGTGGTTAATGAGCCGTCAATTGTGGCTCTAAACCAGAAAACTGGCCAATTAGTTGCCATTGGCAATGATGCCAAACAAATGGTTGGTCGCACGCCGGGCCACATTGCGATTGCTCGCCCCTTAGTAGACGGGGTGATTTCTAATTTTGAAGTCACCGAAGAAATGTTGGCTTACTTTTTGCGCAAAGTGAATAAATTAGAAGCGCGCAAATTCTTGCGCCCGCGCGTGGTAATTGGTGTGCCATCGGGAATTACCAATGTAGAAATCCGCGCCGTGCGCGACGCCGCGCGATCAGCCGGCGCAGGGGAGATCCATATTATAGAAGAGCCCATGGCTGCAGCTATTGGTATCCGCCTACCAATTACCGAGCCGGTGGGCACCATGGTGGTAGATATTGGCGGTGGCACCACCGATGTGGCCGTAATTTCTTTGGGCGGCGTGGTGCAATCGCGCAATGTGCGCATTGCTGGTGATAAATTAAATCAAGATATTATTGCTTATATTCGAGATGAGTTTAAAATTCTGTTGGGAGAAAAAACGGCCGAGGAGGTAAAAATTGCGATTGGTGCCGTAACACCTCAAAGCGAGCCTTTAGAGGCGGCCATTCGCGGACGCGATTTAGTAACCGGTTTGCCCAAAGAAGTGATTATTACGGATGCTGATATTAAAGAAGCAATTACTCCCGCCATCTCCCACTTGGTTGAGGCAATCAAAGAAGTCCTCGAAACCACCCCGCCAGAAGTGGTGGCCGATATTATGCATAAAGGAATTGTGTTTGTGGGTGGCGGTTCTTTACTCCAAGGACTAACTGAATTAATGGAAACGGAGCTTAAGATTCCCGTTTTTATTGCTCCCGACCCCCTTACGGCAGTGGTCCGAGGCACCGGTTTAATTTTAGAAAATCTAATCAAATATAAAGATATTTTAATCACTGATGAACACCATTTACCCCCAGCCGAATAAACGCCATTCAGCCCGTTTTTGGCCCAAAATTGGCTTAGGAGTTTTTCTGTGTTTTTTGATTTTGACCCCCTTTGGCCGCCGGTTTACCACCCAACTTTTTAATCCTCTATTAAAAACTAATTCTTTGGTGGGACAAAAAATTTCTAGCTTTTTAAATTATTTCGCTAGCAAAAAAACACTCTCTCAAGAAAATGTTCGACTCACGGTGGCTCTCAATCAAGCCCAAGCTCAAGCCGCCCTCTACCAAGCCCTAAAACAAGAAAACGAAACCCTAAGAGCCGTTTTAGGAAAAAAACCAGACACCGCTAACTTTGTTTTAGCCCAAGTTTTGCACCGACCCAATCAATCACCTTACGACACGCTAATTGTGGATCTCGGTCAAAATAATTCTACTCAAGCCATTCGGGCCGGCGCCTCCGTAACCATTGAGGGCGAGTGGTTAATTGGCGAGGTGGCCGCCGTCTACAGTGAGACTGCCAAGGTGGGCTTGTTTTCTGGTGCAAATCGCGAGCTCCCCGTAACCCTCGGCGAAAGTGGTATTACTGTTTTAGCCCAAGGGCGCGGTGGAGGAAACTTTTTAGTCGAACTGCCTCGTGGTGTGGTGGTTGAACCTGGTATGCTGGTTAAAACCGTGCGCAATCATAAAGTCTGGCCCATTGGTTTGGTGGCCCAAGTACGAGGCGATCCAAGCGACGCCTTCCAAACGGTCCTCTTCAAAAATCCGGTGAATGTGTATGAAATTGGTCGAGTCGAAATTGTGAGCGAATCATGAGCACCAAAATTAATATCAATTGGTGGTTGGGACCAATCGTCTTTTTGAGCTTTCTTAGTCTGCCGTGGTTTTTGTCTTTGGCTTTAATTTTGGTCGGTGTTTTTGGTTTCAAAAATTTTTGGCTAGCCTTACCGCTCGCCATTATTGGTGATTTGGCTTATGGCCTTGAGGGTTATGGTTGGTGGGGTTTTGGCTTTTGGTTTTCTCTTCTGACTCTCCTTAGTTTGGTCGTAAAAAAAATAGCAAACAATCTCTTAATTTTTCGTTCATGAAAAAACCGCTTTTAGAACTTGATCCAGACGAAGTCTTTATTGATTCTAGTAATTTACCTGATTTTAATACCGCCAAACTAGAGGGCCAAATTGAGCGACCTTTAAACAAAAGAATGCTTTATGTGGTGATTTTTTGCTTAATGGTTGTCACGCTGATTTATCTTGGTCGCACTTTTTACTTACAAATCAATCGTGGACCAGCTTTTGCCCTCCGGAGCGAGAGTAATACCCTGCGCGAGTTAACCATCTTTGCCGAGCGGGGAGTAATTTACGATCGTCAAGGTAAACAGCTGGCCTGGAACGACCCCGATCGAGTATATCGTTCAGGCGAAGCCCTCGCTCATGTGCTGGGTTATGTGAGCTACCCCAAAGCAGAAGAATTAAATGGGGACCGTGATCCAAAAGATCTCATCGGTCGCGCAGGGAGCGAAAAGCTGTTTGATCACTGGCTGGCCGGAACTCACGGCCATAAAATTGAAGAAGTGGATGTGCGCGGCAAAATTCATTCTGACTATCTCTATCAAGAACCAAAAAACGGCAATGACCTTACGCTCTCTATCGACACCGAGGTGCAAGAAAAACTCTTTGAGTTAATAAAGGTTACGGCGGAAGAACGCGGTTTCCGGGGCGGTTCTGGCGTAATCCTTGATTTGCAAACCGGCGAACTTTTGGCCCTCACCAGTTACCCTAGTTATGATCCTGAAGTAATGTCTTCAGGTAAAGAAGCAGAAAAAATTAAAGAATTTCTCACTAACCCGCGCACGCCTTTTCTCAATCGCGCCACGGCCGGTCTTTATCCACCCGGCTCAACTATCAAACCCATGATGGCCATCGCGGCGCTTAATGAAAAAATTATTGTTCCGGAAACCCAAATTTTAAGCACTGGCTCATTAGTAATTCCTAATCCTTATAATCCAGATCAACCCTCAGTTTTCCGCGATTGGAAGGCGCACGGTTTAGTAAATATGTGGCGAGCGCTGGCCATTTCATCAGATGTTTATTTTTATGAAATCGGCGGTGGGTTCAAAGACCAGCTCGGTTTAGGCATCAAAAAAATTGATGAATACGCCAAACTCTTTGGCTTGGCCCAAACTACCGGTTTCCCTCTTGAGGGTGAGGATTTGGGCACCATCCCCACACCAGAATGGAAAGAAAAAGTTTTTGGTGAGCCGTGGCGTTTGGGCAATACCTATCACACCGCCATTGGCCAATACGGCTTTCAGGTTACACCGCTCCAAATTACCCGAGCGATCGGCGCGATTGCGCGCGGGGCTTTAATCACCCCCACCATAGTAGCGGCAAATCAGGCCACCGAGGCCGAGGTCACCCCCATCGATATTCCAGAAGCTTATTTTAAAATTGTTCGTGAGGGCATGAGGCTCGCCGTGACCGAAGGCACGGCCTCCGGTTTAAGTGTGCCTTATGTAAAAATTGCGGCCAAAACCGGCACCGCCGAAATTGGTTCAGAAAAAAAAGAAACTCATTCTTGGATCACCGGCTTTTTCCCTTACGAAACGCCTCGCTACGCCTTTACCATCACAATGGAACGCGGGCCTAGCACCAATTTGATCGGTGGCGTATTTATTATGCGCCAACTCTTCGACTGGCTCAAAACACATAAACCAGAATATCTTGGTTTGCCGCCAATTGACCCCGAAGAAGAAATTGAGTAGAATACCCCCGATGAATAAAGACAAAGACTACTTAAGCCAGGGGAAATTTGAAGAATTAACCAAGGAGCTAGAAGAGCTCAAAACCACGAGGCGCAAGGCCGTGGCCGAGCGCCTCGAGTTTGCCAAGTCGATGGGGGATTTATCAGAAAATGCCGAGTATCACTCGGCCAGAGACGAGCAAGCGGATATTGAGGAACGGATTTCTCAATTAGAAATAGTGCTAAAATCAGCTACCATTCTTACCGAGCGCCACGGCTCGCAGGTGGAAGTGGGTTCTAAACTGACGGTTAAACGCTCCGGCGGCAGTAATCAAGAATTTACTTTAGTGGGTTCGGAAGAAGCCGATATCAAAAAGGGGAAAATTTCTTATCAATCACCGCTCGGTGAAGCGCTTTTAGGTAAAAAAGCGGGGGAGACCGTCAAAGCCTCTACCCCAAACGGCGAAATAAGTTATACTATCTTGAGTATCAATTAAATATGGCGTCTTTAGAAGAACTGCGAACAGCTCGACAAACTAAACTCGAGCGGCTTCGCACCTTGGGTAAAGAAACTTATCCGGCCAAAGTGGTCCGCGATTTTACTCTTGGCGAAGTGGTCAAAAAATTCACCGAACTCGAGGGGAAATCCGTAAATTTAGTTGGGCGCGTAATGGCCTTGCGTGGGCAAGGTGGTTTAATTTTTATCGATTTCACTGATGGCACGGGGAGCCTGCAAGCGATGCTCAAAAGGGGCGAGACGCCTGACGCCGAGTTTGATCTCTTTGCCGAAACTGTGGATCTTGGCGACTTTGTTGCCCTTACGGGCGAACTCTTTACGGCCAAGCGCGGTGAGAAAACAATTTTGGTCAAGAGTTGGCAGATGGCGACCAAGGCGCTTTTGCCCTTGCCCGAGAAGTGGCACGGCTTACAAGACGCCGAGGAGCGCTATCGCTTGCGTTATCTCGACTTACTGATGAATCCAGAATTGCGCGCCACCTTCGAACGCAAAGCCAAGTTTTGGGACACCGCGCGCGCTTATCTTAAAAACCGTGATTTCTTAGAAGTTGAGACACCAAGTCTCGAACTCACCACCGGCGGCGCCGAAGCACGACCGTTTAAAACGCATCATCATGACTTTGATCTCGATGTTTATTTAAGAATTTCGGTCGGCGAACTCTGGCAAAAACGCTTGATGGCCGCGGGGATCCCGCGCACCTTCGAGATCGGCCGCGTCTTCCGCAATGAGGGTACCAGTCCGGAGCATTTGCAAGAGTTCACCAATCTCGAATTTTACGCGGCGTACCTGGATTTTACTGACGGGAAAAAGTTAATCCGCGATTTATATCTTACTTTGGCACAAGAAGTCTTCGGCAAAACCAAGTTTGAACACAAAGGTCACAACTTCGACCTCGCGAGCGATTGGCCAGATCTCGACTATGTTTCCACCATCGAGCAAATGACGAGCATGAATGTGCTCACCAGTTCCGAAAATGATTTGATGAAAAAGTTGCAAGAGCTCGGCGTGGAATACACGGGCAAGACCCGCGAGCGTTTAGCCGACTCGCTCTGGAAGCATTGCCGTAAGCAAATTGCCGGACCAGCCTTTCTCGTCAATCATCCTAAATTTGTGGCGCCACTCTCGAAGGCGAAAGAAGATAATTCTGACCTCACCTACACCACGCAAATTATTATCGCCGGCACCGAGATTGGTCGCGCTCATGCTGAACTCAATGATCCGCTCGATCAGCGCGCGCGGTTTGAGGCACAAGCCAAGCTCATTGAGCGCGGGGATGAAGAAGCGATGATGCCCGACTTCGAATTTGTGGAAATGCTCGAGCACGGCATGCCGCCGACCTTCGGCTTCGGCTGTGGTGAGCGCCTCTTCGCCACCCTCGAAGGCAAACCGATTCGCGAAACCCAACTTTTTCCGCTTTTGAGACCCAAGAACTAAATCACACCACCCCCTAGCCCCCTCCTCACCAAGGAGGGGGTGTTCGGATGATCCCCTCCTTTTCGAGGAGGGGTGCCGAAGGTGGGGTGGTGGAAATAAAAAAACCCGTCACGCGCTGGCTATGAACAATCTTTTCACAGACTGTCAACCCACCCGAGTTATCCACTTTGGTGAGTGGGGGGGAGTGGGATATAATTTCAATTAAGTGGGATAAAGTGGGAAATTAAATAAAATGCTTATCGGCGAATACCGACACACTATTGATGACAAGAAGCGAGTCGCCATTCCCGCCAAATTCCGCAAAGAAATCGGGAAGTCGGTGGTGATCACCAACGGTCTCGATAATTGCTTGTTCCTTTACACAATGAAAGAGTGGGAGGGCGTGGCGAGTAAGCTCGGTGGCCTCGCGATGGGGGCGGCCGATAGTCGCGGCTTCAATCGCTTTATGCTCGCGGGCGCGGTAGATGCCGAAGTGGATGAACTCGGGCGCGTTTTGATCCCAGATTTCTTGCGCGAATTTGCTTGCCTCAAGACCAAGGTGGTCATTACGGGCGTGCACAATCGACTCGAAATTTGGGACGACAAGCGCTGGACGGATTACAAAGCGCGGGTGGCGAGTCAGGCTGATCGCTTGGCCGAGAAGTTGGGGGAGATTGGTGTGTTCTAAATGTCACAAATCATTCATCAACCAGTAATGTTGGCCGAAGTAATCGAGGCGCTGGCGCCGAAACCGGGCAAGGTGATTGTGGACGGCACGCTCGGCAGTGGCGGTCACAGTGTAGAAATCGCGAAAGCCCTTGGTGACACCGGTCGCCTGATCACGATTGACGCTGACGCCGAGGCCATAGGGCGCGGCCAAACCAAGCTCGCTGACCTGCCTGCGCAGGCAAGAGCAAAGTGCCAGATCGATTTCATCCAAGATAATTTCCGGAATTTAGACCAAATTCTGGAAAAACTCGGCGTGAAGGAGATTGATGGTTTACTGCTCGACCTCGGGCTGAGTTCGGAAGAGTTGGAAACATCGGGCAGGGGATTTAGTTTCCAAAAAGATGAGCCCTTGCTGATGACGCTGGCGAATCCACCAATTGGTGGAGAACCAGATGATCTCACCGCCAAAAAGATTGTAAATGAGTGGCCGGAAGAAGAATTGGCAAGAATCATTTACGAATACGGCGATGAGCGCGCTTCGCGGAAGATTGCTAAAGCCATCGTAACGGCTCGGCGCGAAAGGCAAATCACGACCACAAGCGAACTGGTAAAAATAATTGAGAATGTGGTCCCGCGCCGCGGTCGCCCTCATGGGCGCAGCCTGCATCCAGCCACAAAAACCTTCCAAGCCCTGCGCGTTGCCGTGAATGATGAACTTGAGGCTTTGCAGAGCGGGCTAAACGCCGGCTGGCGTCGCCTAAAACCCGGCGGCACCATTGCCGTGATTACCTTCCAAGGCCTCGAAGGCAAGATCTTTAAAGAATTTGCTCACGGGCTTAAGGCCAAGGAAAAAGTTACTTTGAAAAAGCTCGCCCCCACTCGTTCCGAAGTGTTACAAAATCCTCGGGCGCGTAGTGCTCATTTGCGAACAATCAAAAAACTTTCATGAAAAAATTAAAATTTATCTTAATCACCACCAATATTTTGGCCTCTTTGGGCTATCTTTTTCTCCTCAATCAAGTGGTCCTTAATTTGGCTAATCGTGATAAGTTTGATCATCAAAGCTCCAATTTGGCCACGGAAGTGGCCGAGCTAGAAACCAAGTATGCCGACCTCGCCGGCAAACTCACCCTCGACCACGCTTATCAACTTGGCTTTGTAGACACCGCCGGCCAAACCCTGTTTGCCACCAGACTGGGCCGGCCAATTTTGGTATCCTACGGCCAAAATGGAAATTAATTTCCGTCGACGCACCGGTTTAATCTCCTTCTTTTTTATCCTCCTCGCGGGCACCATGGTGGCCAAGCTTTTTTTTGTTCAAGTGGTGCGCGGGGAGTATTATCGTGAGCTTAGCACCAAGCAAACTGCTCCCACCCAAAACATTTTTGATCGAGGTACCATCTTTTTTTCTCGCGCGGGTGGTGGGGAGTTAGCCGCGGCCACGATAAAATCAGGCTTTACTTTGGCCATTAAACCTAACTTGCTACCGGCCAACCTAGATCGGGAAAATTTTTATCATCAACTCAACGCGATTATTCCGTTAGAAAAAAATTTGGTTTTAGAAAAACTGACTCTAACTCAAGATCCTTATGAGGTTTTGGCCACCCGGCTCGATAAGGCCACGGCCGATAAAATTACCAAACTCAAACTACCAGCCATCGAACTCGCCGATGATCGGTGGCGCTTTTACCCCGCGGGCGCGCTCGCCGCTCATGCCTTAGGTTTTTTTGGCTATGACGGCAATGTGTTGCGTGGGCGCTATGGCTTAGAACGATATTATGAAGAAGTTTTGACCCGAGAAAAAAAGTTATCTTTTGCCAGCTTTTTTGCCACCGTATTTTCTGGTTTAAGTGAACCGTTAACTAAGGGCCTAACCAATGGGGAAGAAAAAGAGGAGGGAGATCTAATTACCACCATCGAACCAGAAGTGCAAGCGGTTTTAGAAACCGAGCTAGCGGGTCTAGCCACGCGCTATCAAACCAAGTCGGCCGGTGGCTTAGTGCTTGATCCCGTGACGGGTGAAGTTTTGGCCCTTGCGGCTTGGCCAGAGTTTGATCCGGGTAAGCGCCAAGAAACTCTCGAGGCCCTTGGTAACCCCATTGTGGAGCGCGTTTTTGAGATGGGTTCAATTATCAAACCACTCACTGTTGCCGCCGCCTTGGATGCCACGGCGATTACTACCGCCACCACCTATCAAGATCAAGGTTCGATAAACCTCAATGGTCTTACGATCAAAAATTATGACGGCAAGGCCCACGGCACCGTTACCATGCAAGAAGTTTTAAACAAATCACTCAATACCGGCGCCGTTTTTGCTATGCAGAAATTGGGCAAACAAGCCTTCCGCGACTATTTTCTGGCTTATGGTCTGGGCGAGAAAACGGGCATTGATTTACCCAGCGAAGTGCGCGGTTTGGTACGCAATCTCCAGAGTGATGAGGAAGTAGATTTGGCCTCGGCCTCCTTTGGTCAAGGTATTGCCACTAGTCCCATTGGCACCGCCAGAGCCTTGGCCGTTCTTGCTTCTGGTGGCAAATTAATTACGCCGCATTTAGTCAAAAAAATCAGTTATCGCCATCGTCCAGATGAGGTGATCGAAATCCCAAAAGGGAAACAAATCCTTAAACCAGAAACCGCCACCGAGATTACCAAAATGCTGGTGCGCGTAGTAGACGAGGCTCTGCTGGGAGGCACGGTTAAACTGGAGCATCATCAAGTAGCGGCCAAAACTGGCACTGCCCAAATTGCTAAACCGGGCGGTGGCGGGTATTATGAAGACCGCTTTCTGCACTCCTTTTTTGGCTATTTTCCGGCGTCTAAACCACGCTTTTTGATTTTAATTTACGCCGAGGAGCCAAAAGGAGTTAGTTATGCCGCCAATACGCTAACGGCGCCATTTATCAATTTGACTAAATTTTTACTGAATTATTATAAAATTGCCCCCGATCGCTAGCATGTTAAAAACTGTTCAAAACTTTTTCAAAGATAATCTGGTCCGACTCTTGCAGTGGGAGGCGCGTTTGGTGCTTAAGCGCTATCGACCGCAAATTATTGGCGTCACCGGCAATATGGGCAAAACTTCGACCAAAGAGGCGATTTACGATTTGCTCTCACCACAATTTTTTATCGGCAAAAGTCCCAAGAGTTATAATAGCGAAATCGGCTTATCGCTCGCCATTTTGGGTTTAGAAAATGCTTGGGGACGACCACTCGATTGGCTCCACAATTTGGTCGCCGGCTTGGGTCTCGCTTTACTCAAACACTCTTACCCCAAAAAACTAGTGTTAGAACTCGGCGTTGATCGTCCGGGCGATATGGCCAGAGTGGTAAAGTGGCTTAAATGCGACTTTGCTGTTCTCACCAGTTTGCCGGAGCTACCGGTACATATTGAATTCTTCAACTCCGTGGCCGATCTCCACAAGGAAAAAGCGCTGATCTTCAAAAGCTTAAAACCCGGCGGCACGGCCATCTTAAATGCCGATGATCCAGAGGTGCTGGCGCTCAAAAAAAATCTTCCCAAAACCATTACTTATGGCTTCTCATCCGAGGCGGAAGTGCGCGCTAACTCTTGGCAAATAATCTATGAGGAGGGGAAGGAGAAGGGGGCCACTTGGCGCTTACCGATAGGGCTTAGCTTCAAGCTCGAAACGCGAGGTAGCTCGGTGCCGGTTAGAATTGCTGGTTTGGTGGGCAAACATCAACTCTACGCGCCACTGGCGGCCGCGGCCGTGGCCCTCGCGCACAATATCCCCCTCTTAGAAATCGCCAAAAAGTTAGAAACTTATGCTCCACCGGCCGGACGCCTCCGTCTGATCAAAGGGAAAAATAATAGCCTCATTTTAGACGATAGTTACAATGCTTCGCCGGCCGCCACCGCCGAAGCGCTCCACACTCTCCACGAGCTCGGCGCCACGGGAGGACGACGCGTGGCCGTGCTTGGCGATATGCTCGACTTAGGCGGGGAAACAATCCGCGCTCATCGCGAAGTTGGCGCACTGGCCACGCGCTCGGTAGATTATCTTATTACCGTGGGGCAAAGGGCCAAATTTATCTATGCCGAAGCAGAAAAAAAGCGCTTCGGCAAACGCAAACTCAAACACTGTGATAGTCGCGAAGAAGCGGTAACTTTATTACAAACCATGATTAAACCCGGTGATGTGGTGCTAATTAAGGGTTCGCAGGGCGCACGGTTAGAAAAGATCGTGGAGCAAATTATGGCCGAACCAGCACGCAAACAAGAACTCCTCCCACGCCAAGACCCCGAGTGGCAAAAACGATAGGGGGATCAACAAAAAAAAGCGGCCTCACTCATGGTGATAGCCGCTAACAATTTACAATCAGGAACCACTTATTTGGGCGCCTCTTGTTTCCTTCCTTTCCCTTTTTGGCGGGCACCCCAACCAAAGGTGTGTCCGAGAATCTTGCCATAACAACGCCGAGAACAATAGTTTTGTTTATCGTGATTTACTCGAAGGGCTCTTGTGTGGGAGCGTTTGGCACGAAAGAAGGTCTTACCGCAAGAAGGATTGGAACAGGTGAGCTCAACGAGCGCCCTTTCTCTTCTACCACCCTCAAACTCCCGAAAATCAATACAGTGAAGGGAGCAGACGCGTTTTAGGATTTCTGCACTGACGGTCTTTAGCTGATTAAGAGTCCCGTCGATTGATCGATAGTGTTGAAGCAATCCTAAAAGGTCTTCTTTGTTGGCTAAAGTTGGACACTCGTAATGGTTGGCATACCAATTGGGGGTGCGTTGTTTTAAGTCAATACCCCACATCGCGCAACGCAATGACAAGTTCTGACGGGTCATCTTAAGTTTCCTTTTTTGAAGAAAACCCCGGAGAGTTTCTCCACCCTCAAGAAGAGCGTACCGCAAATCTTCTTCAGAAAATTCGCTGGTATCAATCTCGTTGCGGGGACGCAAAAGGCGTTCCCCAAGTCTCAATCTCACCGAAGAAGACAACCCAAGACCAACGGCTTTAGCCATCTGTCTATCATCCATGGTCTGCCAATTTGCCAAGATAAATTCGGTGGCTATTTGCCGCCGCACAAATTTGACCGCAGAGATGCTACTACCAAACTGAATGGCCAACTCTCGATCGGTCTTAACAGCCATTTGTTGGCGCACGATTCCTCGTTGTTCGTCGCTCAATTTTTGAATAAATGGCTGTTCAGATGTAATGCGCTTGGCGCCACAAGAACGAAGCAAGCCCAACGCGCAACGCTTTTTTCTAATCAACTCTGAAGTGCTTCCTAAAGCGGAAGCCATTTCGTGATCGGTCATCTGCTTCCAATTAGTTAAGATGAAACGATCATCTTGGTTTAGGTTGCTCTCCATCTGAGACTTCGCGACCTCAATTTCCTCCTGACCATCCATTTTCTCCAGCTCGGCCAATCCCTTAACTACCGCTAACTCCGCCACTGTTTCCATCGGCACACCCGATATTCCAGCCACCTTAGCAATCCGTTCAAGAGATAAACCCTCTATCTTTAAAAAGAACATTCCGTTTTCCTCCAAAAAGCCTCAGTATATCCAAATAGTTTATATCATAACGAGCCCACAAAGTAAATAGTCTACATTTTTTGACCCTACCGGGAATCGAACCCGGATTTAAAGCTTGAGAAGCTTCCGTCCTAACCGTTAGACGATAGGGCCACTAATAGCAATAATATATAAGATTAAGGCCGTTTGGACAAGACGCAAAAAACCTCCCGCGGTGGGAGGTTTTTTGCGATCAACCGAAACCAAACAATTAAAGCACGGGGTCGGTGGCTGAAGTCTCTTTTTCTTCGCTCGCTACAGCGCTCGCGCGGCAAGTATTCTTAACGGTGGTACGGAAAGTGTTCCAAGTCGTTTTGCGCACCGATTTATACTCACTCACGGCCGACTTTTTAGCTTTCTTAAAAGTGCTCCAAGCGGCCTTGCGTTCGGTTTGGCGCTCCGACTTCTCGGTGGAACCATTGGCATCAGCTAGTGAGGTAGCTCGCGCCTGCAAAGCCGAGACCATCGAGGTGTTGAAGGTAGAGAAAGAAGCAATGATGGCATCCTCGCGCGTTTTGGTGGCATTGGACACACAAGACCAATCCACATTACTGCCGTTGCCACTGCCAGAAATGGCAAAAGCCGCTACCGGCATTACCAGCAAGCTCAAAAACAAAACTTTAATACTGTTTTTCATTAGACAAAAATATTTTACTACTAATAATGCCGAGAATTGTATCATAGTCGCAACCCCTTGCCAAAATTACTAAAATAGTTTAAGGTTTTGGACGGATTAGTTTTCTTTGAAAGGAGGAAACATCGTGGATCGATATTGGACAGAAAAAAGAAAAGCGCGGGTGTATCTGGCAAGAAACTACACCAAGCTTTGGTGGGTGGCCCGAGATATTCTTAGGAGTATGCCCGCAGGAGTGGTTCAAGTTTGCGGACCAATCTCAACCGGTGGTACCGGCTCTCGGGAGTTAAACTGCCAAGTCTTTGCCCTAGCGATCGAGTATCTCAAGAAAAAAGGGTTGACGGTATTTGACCAGATGCCGTTCCAAGACCAAATGGTGGGGATGTCGAAGCGCTATGCCGAAAAAAACAATGGTGCTTATGACCAAAGCTTGCTGGAAGAGTTTTACCGGCCGCTTTTCCAATCCGGCTTCATTACCGAAACCCACTTCTTACCCGGATGGGAAGACTCGACCGGAGCAAAGTGGGAAAGGGAATTGGTAACAAGCTTGGGCATCCCAATTCAAGACTTCCCCAAAAGAACTTTCGCCGGTTTGGTAAAAAAAGCACAGGCCTTGCAAAAAATAGTTAATGTGTTATAGTGCTAGCGGGTAGTTTTTTGGCTATAACATTGGCTTTGGTCGGTTTTTACCGAAAGGAGGCTCTCATGAGCGAAATAATCCGAGCGGCGCATTTGGAGCTCGAGGATGAGTCTGGTCTCGCGATGATCAGGTTTTCCGACGGTTCATTGAGTGTTGGGTTTCATGACCCAGATGTGATGGAGAGAATAATCGCAGAAGCGTTGGGGGCGAAGAAACTTGTCGCCGCAGAAATTGATCCTCTGCGCGAACAAGCGTTTGAGTATTTCTTGTCGTATGGGGAAAGAATGCTGAATAAGTTCCTCAACGGGGTAACGCGCAGGGCCGGCCGCGAACCAATCAGACCCCTGTCGCCACCAACGGCTTTCCCAGTCTACTCACCGGACGCAATTGGCCTCGGGTGACGAGCAGGACGGTTCGGCCCACACACAAAGAAGGGTTCCCACCAAGGGAACCCTTTTATTTTGCCTCATCCTCATGTGGCGGGCAAAACCTCCACGGGCTTCGGCAAATCGTGAATCACGCCAAAAGAAAAACAGAAGAGATCAAAGACGGTGATCAGGTTGTAATTCTTCAGTTTTTCAGTATCGATCGGGACCGATAAACCAAGCACCTCGGTTAGCTTACTCGCCAATCCTTCGAAATCAATCGGCTTCTGCTTAACCAAGGCACTTAAAAGAGTTTCTTGCTCCACCAAAGTCGTAACTTCAAAAAATTCCTTGACCACCTCAATCACCCGAGGGGCCACTTCTTCGCCACTATATTTCATAAACTTTCCTCCCAAAAAAAGACCAAACACCAACCCCCACCTTAACCCAATTACCCCCAAGTGGCAAATGAGGTCTAAATGTGGTATAACTAAGCCATGGAAAATAGTGGTGCGGTCAGTAAAGAGCGGGCCATAAAACTTTTTGGCAGCCCCGAGATCGAGAGTTTTGAAGTCGGCACCACCAAGGGCTTGCAACAGATTCACGCCCACCTTTTTGGTGGTCTGTATAGCTTTGCCGGAGAAATTCGTCTAAAAAATATAAGCAAAGATGACTTTAGGTTCGCTAATAGCTTGTTTTTGAAAGATGTCTTGGTAAAAATAGATACAATGCCCGAAGAAACCTACGAGCAAATTATTACCAAATATGCCGAAATGAACATTGCACACCCCTTTATGGAGGGCAATGGCCGGAGTATGCGAATTTGGTTAGACTTGATTTTGAAAAAGAATTTGAAGAAATGCGTGGATTGGTCCAGAGTCGACAAGAGTGATTATTTAAGCGCAATGATTCGTAGCCACATAAACGATTTGGAGATCCGCGAACTTCTGCGCGGCTCTTTGACCGATAAAATAGACGATCGCGAAGTGTACATGAAGGGCATTGAGCAATCATACTATTACGAAGAAGCGGATTTGTATAAGGAAAACTAATACACCTGACAGGAGGAGCATCCTTGCCAAAACCACAGGGGGTCTTAGTTGCAACCAAGATCCGGTGATGATCTAATGGAAGCATGGCTGGAAACAAAGAAGCTGGCGACAAAGGAGAACAGGAGGTGGTTGAGCTAATTTCTTGTCCAAACTGCAACAAAAAACTAATGCTTCTGCCCCCAGGTTACCCGCTATATGACGTTCAGTGTGTAGCTTGTTTATTCAGAGCTCAAGTAAAAACAAACAACAGTAAACCCAAAGGAGAAATCTTCGGGGCAGGGTGGCAAATAATGGAAAAGGTGATGAAAGCTGGTTATATGATTCCACCAACAATCACCAATTTCAAGTGGGAAGAGGGTGGGAAAAAACATCAGGAAATAAGATTTTATCCTTTTATCCCCAAGGCGAGTTTGAAAAAGTATCAATTGCCAGAGCATGCCAAACGAGCTAACTATTGGATGTTTAACTACACGGGCATGACCGCTTTGCCATATTTTGTTTTGCACCAGTCTTGACTAATTAATTACAACGATCAAAGATCGTGTAATGAATAAAAAAGAGTTAGAGAAAACTATTTACAAAATTTTAAGCGGGGAATGTGATTCGTGGTGTATGGACGAAAGAGACGAACGAAGAAGAACGGCCAAAATAATAACTACTAAAATTTGGGATTTACTCTGTAAACCTAAAGCTGTTTAAAATCGCTTCGGAAAACCCAACGGGAGGTGCAACCTTGCCATGCCGCGGTGCAACCTTGCCAGCGGCAGTAACATAAACCGCTTGCCTGAAATCAAAATAAAACTATAATGAGCATCATGGAAACAAAAAAGCTTATTGCTTTATCATCCTTAGGATTAACAATAATCGGTCACACCATTTCTCCTCTATTGCCCGAAAAATTTAACAAAAAAGAAACCGAGATACCATCACACCAACCAGAGACCTATGAAATAGACCAAACGCCCAGCGCCAAGGTGCTTCTGGGCATGTCCAAACAGGTAAAAAGTTCTGTGGCAAGTCTTCAGTGGTTTGATCAGCCAAATGATAAATCCTAGGAAGATAAAATAAACATGGGCACAAAATTTGAAAGCGAATATAAGGTTTCAAAAATAGTCAACAAAATTGTTAGAAAAAACACACCGTGGGTTCTGTTTTTCATTGGGGTTATAATTTTTCTTTTCGGTGAATATAGCCTACCCAACATAATTGGAACACTCTTAATTTGTGGATCATTTTTTCTGGGGGGA
The DNA here is from genome assembly GCA_964361825.1 of uncultured Candidatus Saccharibacteria bacterium. Classification (GTDB taxonomy): domain Bacteria; phylum Patescibacteriota; class Minisyncoccia; order Phycocordibacterales; family JACOZG01; genus CAYICB01. The sequence continues at coordinate 80,222 of CAYICB010000002.1, forward strand.
AAAGAATTTGGCCACGGGCTTGGCTTTAAGGATGGCTGGTCAAAAAATGAAGAATAGGTGGAAATTTTTAGAGAGCAAGTTACTCTTCCTCTTGTTTCTTCCGAATAAGCGCAGAAACCTTTTCTAGTACTTCTGATGGAGTAGAACTACCCTTAGTAATATACCCATTGACCCCCAGACTTGTCGCTCTCTTGATATCGTCTTCTTGACCCATGTTAGATAAAATAATTATCAGGGAATCCGTGGCTAATCCTTTTTCTTTGATCTCTTTAATCATTTGAAAACCGTCAATACCTGGCATCATAATGTTTGTCATGATGACATCTGGATTTAATCCTTGTTCCAAAATTGAAATGGCTTCAGGTCCACTAAAGGCGCAGTGGAAATCGAACCCCGCTTCAGAAAATTTTATATTGAAAACATCAACAATAAACTTATCATCATCCACCAGCAAAATGCTTTTGTTTTTTTGATCTACAGAACTCATATCTATCATTTTATTAATCTAAAAACCTAAAACTATTTAGGATCGCTTCGGAAATTGGGATTGATTGTTCGAGATATTGGTAATAGGGGTGCGCGAGCCACTCGGGGGTGGGGGATTGGGGAAGTTTGACGCCGGAGATTTGGTAGAGGTTGCCATTGTGGAGGGTGTAAATAGTATAACGGGTGTAGGCATAAAGACCGTTTTTGCCGTTGTGATTTTGTTCAATGTAATAGGCGGGTTCGCCAGCCAGAGTGGTCTCTCTACCTCCCGCCGGCGTGATTGAACGATGACCAGAGAAAACATTCTCTTCGAGCCATGCTGTAAGGGGAAGATTTGTAGGGTTCGATGCTGGATTAATATCTAACATAAAAATAACATCGATACTATCAGACAAACTTTGACGCTCCTCTATTAAATTACCGGGAACATTCAAATAACTTTCTAATAAAACGGTCAGCGCTTTTCCCTCAAATAAGTTTTTAATTTCAATATCCGTAGGGTATTTCACCTCATACCCATACTTATCGCTCCGGAAAGTTTGCCAATCGAGGGTGGGGTTGATTTCTTTTTTTTGGCCAACATACCAATACCCACCACCAATAAGGGCTAGTAAAATTACAATAAAAATTATTTTTTTAATCATTGAGTAGGGGAATAGCTTCTAAAATTGGTAATGGTTCGATTAAACCCGGCCAATTGAGCTGGATTATACCGCCATGCGTGCCGAGCGCCAAGGCCGCGGGGCCGAGGAGGGTGGCCGTCACCGGCATCTGGCTGTGGTTGGGATAGGTAAAGATTTTTTTGAAGAAGGTGGCACCGGTATTGCCCGCCAATTTATAGACCCCGGAAACAGTTTCTTTACCTGGGATCTCGGCCTTAGATTCGAGCTTGGTAATTCTACCCGCCGAGTTTAGCCACCACTCATAACTTAAGGTTACCGGCGGGTTAAAGGTGATTACCGCGCCATTATAAGCCAAGCTCTCAATCCCCAAGCTCACCCTTTGCGGCTCCACCACATACTGACTCCACTCGACATGATCATCGCCGGCCACCATCAGGCGGTGGGCATCGAAGTCGAAGTAAACCGATAAATCTATTTTTCCCAACCTAAACTGGTCTTCGAAGTCGCCATCGGCATCTTCATCAACCTTAATGGTGGCGATTGTTCCCTCATCATTGAGGGTAATTTCTTGAATCGCGCCCGCGGTAATCGGGATCGCCGGTTCGGAGAAAATGATTTCTTCTTCACCATTAGTCTCGGTAATATCGAGGCCATAAGTGCCATCGGCCGTGCCTTTAACCTGATAAGTTAGCTCACCCTCGGGAAAAAACACCACCACAGCCTCGGCCACTTCATCATACACTGCGTTCTCGATCTCATTAACCACCCCGCCACTTACTAAGCCCGTGATATTGCCCTCGCTATCCTTAACGCGCAATTCTACCGGACTCTTAACCTTAATTTCCGCGCGGTGATCATTAGCAATCTGCAATTTCTCGATCAAATTATCTTCGTTCGCGTAAGTGGTGCCGGGGAAAACAGTATTTAGGGTTGCTAATTTTTCTCCAACTCTTTTCAAGTATTGTTTTTCTGGTAAATAACTTTTGCCATTGTAAAGCCAAACGGCACAAATTTGCTTGAGTTCGGGAACAGAAATGGTGTAACCATCCCAAGTAACTAGTTGCCAATGAAATTGTGAATCCCAAAGATTGCACCAATAGAGTTTGTCTTCCTCGAGAACAGCTAACCCATCTTTGATGTTGGTTTCCAATCCTTGAAGTGTGTTCGGATATGCTGTGTTTATATAATTTTTGAATAAATAAGCAATATCATTGTTTTCCAGCGTTGAAACCCCAAAAAGATCGAAAAGGGGAAATCTTAGGTTTGACCAATCTGTAGGATTACCAAGAGGATGAACGCAAGAGCCAGTACAATTATCGTTCCTATTACCGCTCCCGCTCGGGTGAATTTGCATAATCCCGCCAAACGAAGAATCGGGAGACACAACCTCGTTATTCAATGTTCCAGCGCTCTCTTCTGAAGACATCGCCAGCAGTAATTCGAGCGGAAAGTCGGCATCGAGTAGGGTGTCGAAGTCGCCGTTGTGGAAAACTTCGTCCATTTTGGCTTTTACCCGCTCTGGTTGAGAGTCGGGAATTATGGTCATGAGCAAATCTTCGGCCACGAACCCCCCTTGCGGTAGGGGCAAGCCCGTCTCGTCTAGTATTTTTCCTTTCAGCCAATAGTGATTATTGACCAGTTGATACACATCAAGTTGCTCATTGAGCGGCAAGAGTTCGAAGACTTGGTTGTGACTCACGGTGCCAATAATAGCTGACCCTATACCCGGCGCGGAACGGAGATTAGCTGAACTTTTGGGTGTGACAAAAAGTCCAGACTTAAATTCTAATTCGCCTGTGGTCGGAAACCGCGCTGAACCAGCCTCGAAGTGATATTCATAATCACCAACGGGAAATTGTTTTTCGAGAATAAAAATTTCGTCAGCTTGTGCCAGCTGATACTCCTCACCATTAATGATCAAGTTCACCGGACCAGCTTGGTCATAATTTACGGTAAAAATAAATGGGGTCGAACTCGCCGTGCCAATAGCTGGCTCAACCAAGCCGTTTTCTAGCGTACCAGCTGCCGCTTCGCCAATAGTCGCTTCAACATGAAGAATATCCGGCCAGTCACTACCAAAAGTTTTTTCTGGCGGCGCAAATACGGGCACTGGTGCCACGGCCGAATCAACCAACACATTACATTCCAAGGTCTGACCAACAAATTCTTCTTCCGTCGGTCCAACAATTGTAAGTTTCCAGGTGTCGCTTAAATCTTCTGGCTCTAGATGAGAATCAGGATCATCAACGCGGTAAAGTCGACCATATGAATCACCTTCTTGCACCTCACCATCAAGCGCCTCGAAAGAAATATAAGGGCACAAGTTGGGCGCGGTGGTGGATTCATATTCAACACAATAGGTTTCGCCAGTCTCTTCATCGGTTTCGGTCAAAATACATTCTTCTTCTAGGTATTCTGGCTCAAGCTCAAGCTCATACGGCGCACTTCCTCCTTCGTAGAACTCAAAATCATTATCAAGCGTAACAATAAAATCGAAATCTACTGTGCCATCAGGTTCAACCGAAACCTCTTTTATCCTTGGGTCAACAACAAAAGTCGCAAAGAATTCATTTCCGGCCGAGAAAGCTGTTTTTGATAAAAAAATTGTAATAAAGGCAAATATGATCAAGGTTTTTCGCATGAAACAATTTTACCAAAATAGGAAATTTGCTACAATTACCGCTATGGACATCTCAAATCAACTTCGTGAGCTAGAGCGGAGCATGGATCAACACAAGCGAGAATTGGATCGCTTGCAACCGGAGCTTAGGCGGCGCCAAACCGAATTAGAAAAGGCCAAACGAGAATTTGACCGCAAACAAATCGAAGTGACCCAAATTGAAGCCAAAGTTAAACAACTCGAGACCGAGTTAAATCAAATCAATTTGCGCTTCAAAGAAATCAGCGATGCTTGGGAAAGGGAGCAGAAAAAACAGGGCACACTAAAGCGCGCCGCTTAGAAAAGCGGCCCGAGTAATAACTCGAGCCGCTTGAGCGACCGCCTAAAGATCGGCAAACAGGGTGTAGTACACAATGACATCGCCGTTGTTTCGCCTCTCATTGTGTTTACGGATTGGTGATTTTGCCTCGATCAAACGATCCAAAGCAAGGCGAAGCAGGTTGTGATTGACTTCAATTTGACGAAGGCGCAGTGAGTACGCAAGCGCCACTACCGTAGCCGATCTACCCACCTCGCCATACTCATAAGACAAAATCACGACAATTAGTCTTTTCAACTCGGCTAAATTATCATCGCTCAAAAATTTGGCTCGAGCTAACAAATGTCTAACGAGAAAAAACGCTACCCCGCACAACAAGCTAGCAAGAACTATTGGGAACCACATGGTTATCTCCTTTCTGTTCTAAACTTACTGAAATGGTGCTACAAAGTCAAATCACAGCGGCGAAGCACTAATCATTTGCTACAATTAAATAATGGTAGTTAAACGCTGGCAGGAAATGCGGCCAAAAGCGCAACCGTGGTATCGCCTCTCGGCGAGTGAGACGGCCAAGAAGTTGGCCGCCGACCCCTCGCTCGGCCTCGGGGCCGGCCCGGCCGCGCCCCCCCCCCCCCCGCCAGGGGCAAAC
>CAYICB010000003.1:0-74706 GCA_964361825.1 uncultured Candidatus Saccharibacteria bacterium
CGGGCTGTAGTATACCGGTAGTACGCGCCCATGGGGTGGGTGTAGACCGGGTTCGATTCCCGGCAGCCCGATAGAATGGTTTCCCTAAAATACATCGTATATGTTTTGTTTAGTGAGGTTGATGGACGGAGATATATTGGTAGCACCAACAATTTAGCTAGACGGTTATCAGAACACAATAGTGGTAAAGTTAAATCAACTAGGGCTAGATATCCGTTGAAAGTGATTTATACTGAAGAGTTTATTGATGAGGGGGTGGCGAGAAGGCGGGAAAGATTTTTCAAAACCCATAAGGGTTATAATGAGCTTAAAAGATTAATTGAGGTGTAATTGGGTGTAGACTGGGCCTGTCCCTTCGGGCCGTAGGCCTAGGGGATTCGATTCCCGCCTGCGGCTTCGCCACGAAGCGGCAGGCCGGCAGCCCGAAAGGATATAATCAGATTTATGATTCAACATGCCATTGTAATTATTGCTGCTCTTACTGGCTTTATTGCCGCGTATTATATTGCGCGGCAGAAGGCGAGGGGGGAGAAGTTGGTGTGTCCGCTTGATGCCAATTGTGAGGCGGTGGTGACTAGTAATTACTCGCGCTTGCTTGGTGTCCCGCTCGAATATTTGGGATTACTTTATTACAGCGTGACTTTTCTAACCCATGTTTTGTTCCTCTTTTTTCCGGTTTGGTCAGAGGGATATTACCCCTTAATTCTTAAGATTGTGAGTGGGGGGGCCTTCCTTTTCTCGCTTTACCTGATTTGGGTGCAGTTTGCCAAGCTAAAAAATTGGTGTTTCTGGTGCTTGATCTCCTCGGCGGCCACCTTGGTAATTTTTATTTCTAGTTTTTTCTTGCATTAATTTCTGCTAGGATGATTTGGCTGTTGCCAAGCGGGCTTGCCCGCCGAAGCGTAGCGTAGGCGGGATTGGTTAAATGGTATAATATCGGTTTTCCAAACCGAGGTCGGGAGTTCGATTCTCCCATCCCGCACCAGAGAATCGAAGGCCGGAATGAGCGAAGGCGAATGAGGCGGGGTCGCGGGCCGAGCCAGCAGGCGAGGACCTGTGACCGATTCTCCCATCCCGCACCACTTCGCTCCCGAGTACTGGAGCTACGCGGTGTCAGTTATGTTTAAAAACAAAGATATCAAAAAGTTGCGTACTTGGATTGAAGTGGACACTCGGGCTTTGGCCCACAATTTCCGGCTGTTTCGGAAGTTTATTGGCCCCAAGATTAAACTAATGGCGGTGGTGAAGTCTAATGCCTATGGCCATGGTCTCATTGAGACCTCACAAGTTTTTGCTAAGCTCGGGGCTGATTGGCTTGGGGTGGACTCCATGACCGAGGCACTTGCTTTGCGGAAAGCGAGGATTAAAGCGCCACTGCTCGTGCTCGGCTACACTCTCTCGGTGCATTTTGACGAGGCGGCGAAGCAGAAAATCACGCTCACGGTTTCGCAGTTCGAAACAATTAAAGAGCTCATTGCTTGGTCAAAAAAGCAAGGAAAAGCCAAGCTCGAAGTTCATTTGAAGGTTGACACCGGGATGCATCGGCAGGGTTTCTTGCTCGGCGACTTCGACCGAGCGCTGACTGAACTCGCGAAGGCAAAAAGGGTGGTGGTGACCGGGCTTTATAGTCACTTGGCTTCACCCGGACACGAACGATTTAGGAGTAAAACGGTGGCGCAAGGAGAAGAATTTAAGAAGTTTCAAGCAGTCGTAGATGTCCATCGGCTGAAGATTCAAAGTCATCTCACGGCGACGGGTGGAGCGTTGGCCTATCCAGAATATCAGTTTGATCTCGTGCGGATCGGGTTAGGAATGTATGGTTTATGGCCCACCGAAGAATTAATGATAAAAATGAAAGCCAACCTTCCTTTGCGACCAGTTTTGAGTTGGAAGACAATTGTGAGTGAGGTTAAGACTCTACCGGCTGATGGTGAGGTTGGGTATGATTTTACTCAAGCGGTAAAAGCGAGGACCGTGTTGGCTGTTTGCCCCGTGGGGTATTGGCATGGTTTCGCGCGTCACTTATCAAATTGTGGCCAAGTACTTGTGCGCGGGGTAATTGCGCCAGTTGTTGGTCGAGTTTCGATGGATATGATTGTTTTTGATGCGAGTAAAGTCTCTGAACTTAAGGTGGGGGATGAGGTGGTTTTGATCGACTCTGATCTTACGGCCACTCATGTGGCGAATCTTATTAATACTTCGGCCTACGAGACGATTACCACCCTTAACCCCCTGATTTGGCGTTTTTATAAATAGCAAAACCCGCCGCGATTATCTCTCGGGCGGGTTTTGGGTAAACGAAAGGTTATTTGACCGCGTCTTTTAAGCCCTTGGCTGCTCGGAATTTTGGCACTTTCATCGCTGCCACCTGAATGGCCTCTCCGGTGCGAGGATTGCGCGCCGTGCGCGCGGCGCGTTGTTTGGTCGAAAAGATACCCAAACCAGAAATTGAAACTTCGCCACCCTTTTTTAAGGTATTGACGATCGAGTCAATTACGGTGTCGACGGCTTGTTCGGCCGAAGTTTTGGTGCCACCGATGACCTGACTAATTGCCTCAACCAAATCTTGTTTATTCATATTATTGGCCACAAGTTAATTGGTAAAGCTCGACCCTAATGGCCACGATTATATATTTTGAGCCATTTTAATGCAACTTGCCAAATTAGCGAGCATATTCGATGGCCCGAGACTCGCGGATGGCCGTGATTTTAATTTCTCCGGGATATTTGAGCTCTTTTTCAATGCGGAGGGCGATCTCGCGGGCGATTTTGCGGGTTTCAATATCAGAAATTTCGCCCGGGCGCACAAAAACGCGTAATTCCCGACCAGCCTGAATGGCGTAACTCTTATCGATTCCGGGGAAAGAGTTGGCGATATCTTCTAGATCTTTAAGCCGCTTGAGATAATTCTCGAGACTATCACGGCGCGCGCCGGGCCGACCACCAGAAATGGCGTCAGCCACCTGCACAATGATCGATTCGATGGTTTCGTAGGGATATTCTTCATGATGCGAGCGCATCGCCTTCACAATTTCTTTACTGACGCCAAATTTTTCGAGAATTCTGATGCCAATTTCCACATGAGTGCCGGGCACCTCATGATCGACTGCCTTACCAATATCGTGTAAGAGGGCGCCAGCGCGCGAGACTTGTGGGTCGGCCCCCAATTCTTCGGCCAACATGCCCGCTAGATGCGCCATTTCTACCGAGTGTTGAAGCACATTTTGGCCATAACTAGTACGGAAGTGGAGGCGGCCTAGGATTAAGATGATTCGCGGATCGAGGTTAAAGACACTCGCTTCGTAAGCCGCTTTCTCGCCCTTTTCCTTAATTAAGTTATTGATATTAGTTTTGGCTTTTTCTGTTACCTCCTCAATTCGCGAGGGGTTAATGCGACCATCGCTAATTAATTCTTCAAGCGCGGCCTTGGCAATGTGGCGGCGCACGGGGTCAAAAGATGATAACACAATCGAGCCCGGTGTATCGTCAATAATTAGTTCCACGCCGGTGGCTTTTTCGAAGCTGCGGATATTTCGTCCCTCTTTACCAATAATTTTACCCTTGAGATCATCGGAGGGGATTTCGACCAAGGTCGACATCACTTCTGGCACAGATGAATTGGCCAATCGTTGAATGGTGGTGGCCAGAATGTCGCGCGCTTTCCGTTCGAGCTCGGCTTGGCCATCATTTTCTAGTTTTCGGATGCGGACCAAGAGATCAGCCTCATTTTCTTGAGTAATGAGTTTAAATAATTCTTCTTTGGCCGCCTCTTGTTTTAAGCCGGCGATTCGTTCTAGTTCCGTCCGACGGTTATTCTCTAGTGCCTCAACCCGATCTTTAGTTTGATTAATTTCCAACACCTTCTGGCGCAATTCTTCCAGATCGCGATCAAGGTCAGTTTGGCGTTTATCTAGGGCGTCCTCCTTTTTCTCTACGCGCTCCTCGCGCTTTTTGAGATCCAGGTCTTTTTCTCGTTCTTTTTCTTTTACTTCTTTGAGAATAGTGTCGGCATCCGTTTCGGCCTTCTCGACAATTTTTTGGGCCTGATCCTTAGCCTCAAGCATTACTTGCTTGATGGTGACCTCCATGGACCCCTTTTGGCTCAAGGTAATTAACCAGCGGAGAAAATAGCCAAAAATCAAACCACCCGCGGCGGCGGTACCGGCAATAATAATAAGCAGAGTGAGGTTCACAAACTTAACTTTGAGTTTTAATAATACCGTCGATTAAGCCGTAATCTTTGGCCTCATCTGCCGACATGTAGTAATCACGGTCGGAGTCTTTTTCAATCTGCGCTAGGGTTTTGCCGGTCTGTTTGGCCAAAAGTTTATTGAGCCGATCTTTAATCTTGAGAATTTGTTTGGCGGTAATCGCAATGTCAGACGCCTGACCCTCGGTGCCACCGAGCGGTTGATGAATCATGATTTCGGCATTAGGCAAAGCAAAGCGCTTACCTTTAGCCCCCCCAGAAAGCACGATTGCTCCCCCCGAGGCGGCCAGCCCCACGCAGACAGTAGAAATATCAGACTTCACATAGTTCATTGTGTCAAGAATGGCCATGGTCGAGGTTACTGATCCCCCGGGTGAATTGATATACATCGTAATATCCTTCTTTGGTCCCTCGGATTCGAGGAAAAGCAGTTGGGCAATAATCAGATTGGCCGAATGGTCATCAATGGGGCCACCAAGGAAGATGATGCGCTCCTTTAAGAGGCGAGAGTAAATATCGTAGGCACGCTCGCCAAAAGGCGACTTTTCGATTACGGTCGGTATTAACATGATAATTTAAATTTAAAATGAGTAATTCTGTATTATTAAACATTTTCGAGTTTTTGCCAAGCGAGCGAGATTAAGAGCTCCTGCTCGGCGTAAGCTTCAATTTTTGCCTGTTCCAGTTCGGGATAATGACTTTTTAGGTGCTGAACCAGTTTTTCTTGTTCTTTTTGATCCACGGTGAGGGTTTCTGCTTTAATAATCGCCCCCAAGAGGAGGTGGATCCGGACGCGCTTCTCAGCCTCGGGACGATTGTGGAGACGCAAATCAGCCTCGGTCTTTTTGAGGTGGTTTAAATAATCTTCAAACTTTAAACCAAAACGCTCCAAACTAGATTTTAGTTCGTCCATCAAGCGATCGGCTTCGCTGTCGATCAAAATGGCGGGTAATTCGAAAGGGGTTTGCTTGATTAGTTCCTCGATGATCACGAGCCGTCGTTTTTCTTTGGCTTCTCGAGTCCGGTCACCCTCTAATTGAGCGCGAAGCTTGGTTTTGAGCTCCTGTTTGTCGGCTAGTTCCGGCGCCTTGGGGTTTTTGATCTCTAAATCGGTAATAATCTTGGTGATTTCTTCTTCGGTTACTGGCAGAGGAGCAATTTTGGTTGCCGCGACGGTTTTAATTTTGGCCCGGTAATCACCCAAGCTAAAGGTGGGCAGAACCGCCGTTTTGATGATCAGACCGAGAGGGTTACCCTTAGCCAATTTAGTGATGGTAACTTGGGGCGAGCCCAAAGCATCAATTTGTTTGGCTTTGAGTAATTTGGGATAGAAGTCATTTACCGCCAATTCGGCCATTTCTTGGAGAATAGAGGCTTCACCCAAGTGGCGCTCTAGGGTTTCTTCTGGAATGTGGCCCGAACGAAAACCGGCCAAATTAGTGTTGGTATTTAGCCTTTTTAGCGCCGCAACCCGAAACGAGGCAAAATCGTCAGTTTCGATTTCGCCCCTAATTTCGATTTCAGAATTAGCTAAAGACTTAACTTGCCAATTATTGAATGAGTTCTCCTTCGAGTTGGTTGAAACTGTCATCGGTTTCGCTAAAAGTGGCGGGATTATTAAGTTCGGCTTCTAGTTGATTGAGTTCGTCAGCCTCATTTGGTGTGGTTGGGTTGGTGTTGAGCACGCCTTCACCGGTGGCGGGGGTTTCTCCGGGAGTGAGATCGGTGGCAGGGGCCGAAGATCGAGAAGCTAAGAGATAAATTACCGCTAAGACCACAATTAGAATCACCACAATGGTGCCGACCATCGAGCTTTTGCGTTCAGGAGCATTCATTCCCGGTTGAAACATATTATTTGGTTGATCGCCGTTCATGTTTTTGTTTTAAGTTAATGATTAATTAATTGGTAGTTTCTGTTGCCCGCACTAGTTTAATTGCTTCCATCAAGGTGGTATGAATCGTGCGGAGATTGGTGCGGATCTTCTCTAGTTCTGGACGGAGGGTTTGGAACGAGGTTTTGAGCTCGGTGGCCGATAAGGCGGTGGCGACCTTGGGGATTAGGGCGGCTAAAGTGCTTTTGACTTCGGCATTTAATTTGGCCGCTTCTTCTACTTTAGTTTTGGCCGTGGCTAGATCTGCTCCTGTGGCGGTTTTTCGTTCAAGGTGAGCCGATAAGCGGGTAATAGTTTCGTCGAAGCGGTTAGAAAGTTTGGTTAAACGCTCAATTATCCGCTGGCTGATGGTGGTTAAACGCTCTTTGCGTGTGGCCACTCGTTCAGCCACTCTTTCTTGAACCGCTTCTGGGGCAGTGCGGAGCGGGGTTTCTTGAGCTCGGCTGGCCGCTAGAGGAGAGAGGGCCAAGCCTAGGGCTAAAACGCCTAAAAGTTGGTTTTTCGTCATTTAATTATAATTTTTTAATTTTTAATACCTTCCCGCCTTATCTTAGTGTGCTGGTCGCTCCTTGTAAAGTTGGCAACCGCGCTCGAAGACGGCTTCGGCCTCGGTGCGGCCAGAAAAGCCCTTGACCACCACCTCTTTATTTTGCAGTTTTTTATAAGTGGAGTAGAAGTGTTCAAACTCTTTTAGGGTGTGAGAGTTAATGTCGGCCAAATCTTGGACTTTGGACCAGCGCGGGTCATCAAGCGGGACGGCAATCAGCTTATCATCGCCCTCGCCGCCATCGGTCATGTGCATCACCGCCACGGGTCTTACTCGCACCAAGATGCCGGGGAGGAGGGGGTAGGTGGTGAGAATAATCACATCTACCGGATCATTGTCTTCCCACAAGGTTTGGGGCACAAAACCATAGTCAGCTGGGAAGTCTTGGCTGGAGTGCATCACGCGGTCAAGGGCAATCAGGCCAGTGGCCTTATCTACCTCATATTTGTTTTTGGAGCCCTTATTAATCTCCACTACCACATTGATCGCTGATTTCTCACCAGCGGGTAAATCATGCCACAGGTTCATGGTTTTTATTTTCTACTTGATTAGGTCCAATAATATCGATATTCCAACCGGTGAGCTTGGCCGCTAGGCGGACATTTTGCCCGCCTTTACCCACCGCCAGCGAGAATTGATCGGGTTCTACTTCTACTTTTACCGTGCGATTGATGCCATCCAGAATCATGCCTTTAATTTTGGCCGGGGAGAGGGAGTTTTGGATAAAAACTTCTGGATTATCGGACCATTCCACAATATCAATTTTCTCTCCGCCGAGCTCGCTGATTACGGTATTGACGCGCACTCCACGCTGGCCGACACAAGAACCCACCGGATCAATTTTGCGGTCTTTAGACGCCACGGCCACCTTGGTGCGGGAGCCGGCCTCTCTGGCCACCGAACGGAATTCTACCACGCCGGAAGCAATTTCTGGCGCTTCGAAGGAAAAAAGCTTTTCCACAAACTTAGGGTGAGCGCGGGAGAGTTTAAGGTTAATGCCGCGCGGCGTTTCTTCTACCGCATAGAGATAAGCCCGCAGGCGTTCGCCTTGGCGATAATGCTCACCCGGAATTTGCTCTTCGTAGGGGAGAATCGCGGTGGTGCGGCCAAGGTCTAAGAAGACATTGCCGCGTTCCATCTTTTGCACCTTACCCGAGATCACTTCGCCTTGTTTATCGGTATATTCGCCCAGAATCGAGGTGCGCTCGGCCTCGCGGATGCGTTGCACAATTACTTGCTTGGCGGTTTGAGCGGCAATACGGCCAAAATCGTCTTTGGTTTCAAGTGGGAAAATAAGTTCCTCGCCCACTTGGGCCTCGCGTTTAATCTTCTTGGCATCCTCCAGCATAATATGATGCTCTTCGTCGAAGACCACGCGCTCATCGCCCTCGGCCACCTCTTCGTCTTCGGTTCTTAGCTTATTTTCATCTACCACAATCCGCACTTGGTAAAACTCGGTTTTGCCACTATCGAGATCAAACTGGGCGCGGATAATCTGGCCGCGCTTACCAAAATCCTTTTTATAAGCGGCGGTTAAGGCATCGCCAATCGCCCCAAGGATTTTTTCCTTAGGGATACCGCGTTCTTCCTCGAGTTGCTCGAGGGCCGACTTTAATGTTTTTAAATCAATCATAATTTTTTAAGAAAAATGTCCGGGCGGGAAGCCGGACAGGACTGCTAAGCGGACACTAGTAGTCTACTATGGAAGTTATCAAGAAGCAAATTATGGTCTCAATCTTCAGAAAATCGTCCTTTGATGTGCTGGGCGGTATGGTAAACACGAATTAATTCGAATCGAGTTGGGGTGTATTTGTAAAAGATAAGATAACGGAAACCCCTTAATGGATGCCACCTAACCTTTTTCAGTTTAGGTTCGTTATAGATCCACAGAGTGCCTATTTCGGGCATTGAGGCCAAGGTTTTAATCGTTTGAAAAAGAGTGTCTAAAAACCGCTGAGCGGTTTCGTTGTCGGCGTGTTTAATTAAGTAAGCTGTTTGCGAATCTATTTCTCTTTGAGCGATTGGACGGACAATGACTTCTCGATTCACGGTTCGATTTATTTTTTTTCGAGAAGGCGATAACGATCTTTAAGCCAAGCTTTAGTCATTTTCACCGGTTTGCCACTATTAAGAGAAGCCAACAAACTATTTTCGATTTCTCGATGCAGGTGCTGTTTTAAGTCTTCCGAAACTACTTTATTTTGCACCCAAGCTTGTGTTTCTTTTGGTAAGGATATTTTTAACGCTGTTTTCATTGTTTTTCAGTTTAACATAATTTTAGGAGTTATCAACAATCAAGCGCTCTTAAAATTTGCTATCATTTAGCCATATGATTCGCCAAGAAGATTTGCCACCGGTCAAAACCCATCATCCGGTAATTATTACGCTGATTATTTTAATTTTACTAGTCGTTATTGCCATTACTTTGGGCTATTTTGGTTTGTGGTCTCCGGCCGAGCCATCGGCCTCTGGCCTTACCGCCGAGCAGAAGGCGCGGATTTTAGAATCGCTCAATGCACCCGCCAATCAGCCGGAGCTTACCACCGAGCAGAAGGAACGCATTCTCAAATCGCTCAATGCGCCGGTAAACCAGCCCGAGCTCACCACCGAGCAAAAGGCCCGGATTTTAGAATCGCTTAATCGGCCAGTGAATTAAATTAATAAATAAAAAATTAAATAAAATTTATGAATAAAATTATCGATTACGCCAAAATTATTGCCCTTGCCCTTGTTTTGATGGCTGGTGTTGCCACGGTCCGTGCTTGGGATCCGCCACCCGACGACCCACCAACCTGTCCAGCCGGCACGCCGGGGTGTTTACCGCCAGTAAATGTGAGTGCGATAGATCAAACAAAACCGGCTCGCCTCACTTTGAATAGTTTAGCCGCGGTTTTTGCGAAATTGACGAATGGTAACGATAGTTATCAATTACTAAACAACTTGGTTTTGGGTGTAAATGGCAAGGTGGGAGCAGACTCATACTGCACGGCAGATGGTGCTATTTGCACATCAGCCGCCAATCTGGGCAGTGGTCCGGATGGGGGGGTGGCCAGTTTGTCTGCTCTCAATGGTGGTGGGGTTCATTTTAACGGAGGTGGTTCTTTTGGACCATTCACTGGCGCCGTGACCACGGCACTAATCCCTTGTCCAGCAAATAAGATTTTGAAAGCGAGCGGTCCGGTGGGTTGGAGTAATAATCCCGGGTGGACATGCGCCGATGACTTAACAACTGGAAATGTGGGTGGAGTTTCGCAATTGCTCGCCGGAGATAATATAACTCTTAGTCCTGAGGGTGGTACCGGGGTGGTAACTATCACTGCCACCGGTGGTACGGGCGGGGGGGATATTATGGGGATAAACACTGATGCCAGTGGGGGGTTAAGTGGTGGGGTTAATGCTGGGACGGCTAGCTTGAGAATCAAGGCTTGTACAGCGGGTCAAATTTTGAAATATCACAATACGGAAGATGAGCTTGGTTGGTATTGTGAAGAAGATGAGAGTGCGAGCGTAAATGCCTCTGTCACATCCCCATATATGGCCACCGACAACACCGAGAACAATAGCCCGGTTTCTTTAACCATTGGTTCGAATCCGGAATTTTGTGCTTTAAACGAGGTTAGACTGACGCTTGAGGACGGTTCTTATATCACTGAGGACGCGCCACCAGGCAGATGCAGTGTGTATAAAAACAATGTTGGTGAGTGGAAGGTTGAAGCAGATTTGGCTGGTGCCAACAGTAATGCATCATTGTCTTGCACGGCCCTCTGTCTTAATTTGCAATAATCTTGACCCCAGCAAGAGCCACCCTTCCGGAGTTTAAATGATATTATAAATATTATGACCAAAGAGGATCAGTTTATTAAATTTTTTCAAGAAGCGTCGGAAGACCGTAAACAGTATCGGCGTGATGTGGTGGCGATTCATGAGGAAAACAAAGAGAATATGAAGGTGTTGCTGGGACGCTTCGAATCAATGGAAAAAAAATGGAAACAGCACGATGAAAAACTGGACACCATTATCGAAACAGTGGGTGAAATTAAGGTGGAGTTAATTAAATAATTTTTATAAAACATGTCTCTCGAACAAAAATCTAAGCTAATCCAAACCGCCAAAACCCTCTCTCTCGCCCTCATCCTCACCCTCGGCGCCCACCTCGCCATGGCCAACTGGACCCCACCACCCAATGCTCCTACAACTTGTGATAGCAATCCCAGTTCGCCAAATTATGAGCCGGGTTGTGCGCTACCGATTAATGTTTCGGATATCCCACAAACCAAGACGGGGTTTTTACAGGTTGGTAAATTGATTTCTAATACCAATTTAGAATTTTTTGGAGAAATAATTCCCCCCACTCCTGGAACTGGGGTTGGTGGTGCCTGTGTCGAGGGTCAAACAATTAAAAAGAACGACGATACTGGTGAATGGGAATGTACATATCTTGCTCCAGGACTTTGGGTATTTGATGGGATAGGGAGCATTAGACCTGCTGCGACGGTTTTTGATGAAGTTCGAGCGGTTAAATTGCGTTTTGAGGGGGAACTTTTACCAGGCGTTCCTGGTACCCCCGCTTGTAATCCTAACCAAACTATTTTTAAATACGCCCCTAATGATTGGAGGTGCACCTCATTTGCTCCCGGCTATTGGATACTTGATGGAGGTGGACCGGGGCTTACCACAGATAGCGCAAGAGATGTTAAGATGCTAAAGAATATTCTTTTGCCGAATACTGATCCGGCCGGTACGGGGGGGGTGATAAAGTTCGGCGGACAGGATTTTATTCATAATAGGGGTTCAGACCAAAGTTTACTGATCAACACTTTTATTGGTGCTGGTGCTGGTGTTGGCACCGGAGATGGTGGTTTAGGAAATGTTGGTGTGGGGACGGAGGCTTTAACGGCCGATAATATGACTGGTTTACGTAATATTGCGATTGGTTACGCGTCTCTAAGTAGTTTGACTGGGGGGAATAATAATATTGCCATAGGTTATTCGGCCGGTGGTAATCTTGGAGCCGGAGGAATTACTGCTAGCCACAACAACATCGCGATTGGTAAAGAGTCTTTGTATCTTGGTGATGGTGGTGATGAAAATGTTTTAGTCGGCAATGATACCATGAGGGAAAACACAAATACAACATCTGATTACAATGTTGGGATAGGGCAGGCAGCGCTTAGGGTTAATGTTGCGCCCGGGTTGGTGGCGGTTGGGAAAAATGCGCTAACCTCAAATACTTCAGGCGTGGCGAATGTTGCGGTTGGTTACGGTGCTTTGGCGGCCAATATTACCTCTGCAAGTAGTACTGCGGTTGGTTATCAGGCTCTAGCTAACAGTACGGCGGGTTTAAATACTGCTATTGGTAGTCAAGCTCTCCGTTCTAATACTGCGGGTACTAGTAATACTGCTATTGGTTGGCGCGCCCTGTATGAATTAGATGGTGAAGCTTTGGATGATAAAAATACTGTTATTGGGGCCGAGGCGAGCGATTATTTTGAGGGTGATAGCAACACAATCATCGGTTTTAATGCCGTCTCTAACCCACTTTCACGTCAAGCCAGAGGTAATGGTAATGTGGTGGTGGGAGCGGTGGCTGCGCAACAATTAGGAGACAATGCTTCCGCTGGCTCTACTGCTACTAGTTACGGTAACAATAATACTATTGTGGGTCACAATGCCGGCCCCACCCTTGTTTCTGGGGATAGTAACACATTGCTTGGTAATGGCGCCGATGTTACTGCGAGTGGTGTAATAGATGCGGTTGCTCTTGGACAAGGCTCACTTGCCAACAGTACTTCGACGGCGGTTGGTCGCAATTCTAACGCTGCTGGTTTTAATTCCGTTGTGATTGGGGCAAATGCTTTTGCCACAGGAAACAACTCTGTGGTTATTGGCACGAACGCGGCCTCCGGTGGAAGTGATGTGTTCATTCTTGGATCATCTGCTACCAAGGTCGGCATCAGAAACACTCTTCCTATTAGTCCTTTTCAGCTCGGTTCGCCTAGTAGTGCGGGTACACCCACCTACGGTCAAATGGATGTTGAGGGTGTTGTTGGAAATTTGAGCGACTGCAATGACATGACAGAAGCCGGGCGTTTTTATCTTAGTACTAGCACCATACCAAATCGTATGTATGTTTGTGCTATGGTCACGGCTTCTACATACAATTGGAGATATTTGACTCTTTCTCCGTAAAGGCTTGCGGCAAGGTTTAAAGCCCAAGGCCTACTGCAAGGACTCTCCTCCCAGCCACAAAGTCCAGCAAAGGCTTGGGTTTCTCTTTGTCCACAGATGTCAAGGAAAGTCCTTGCCAAAGTTTGCTAGAATTGAGTGATGCAAAGAAAGGTGGCTTTTGCTCCAGACGAGTTTTATCACCTATATAATCGCGGGAATGACAAAAGGACGATTTTTCTTGATCAAAATGATCAACTGAGATTTACTCTACTCCTTTGTGTGTCCAACAAGAAACAGACCGTTCACTTGAGTGATCTCTCCAATTGGCAAGGAGAGTCCTTGACAGCAATTTGGGGCAAAGATTTTGGTGAAAGTTTGGTTGATATTGGCGCTTATTGCTTAATGCCAAACCATTTTCATCTTTTGGTGCGAGAAAAAACAGATAACGGTATTTCGTTGTTTACTAAAAAACTGCTTACGGGGTATTCGATGTATTTTAACAAGAAACATCAACGAACGGGTAAATTATTTGAAGGACCTTTTCGTGCCGAGCGTGTTGCTGAAGATCGACACCTCAAATATTTGTTTGCTTATATTCATCTAAATCCCGTAAAAATTACTGATCCTAAAAATTGGGAGAGAAAACTTATTCCTGATCCAGAACAGGCAAGGAAATTTTTGAATACCTACCGCTTTTCAAGCCATTTGTATTATGCGGGTCAACCAAGACCAGAAGATGTAATTCTTAATCCGGTGGCTTTCTCAGAATATTTTCAAAATAAAAAAGAGTTTGGCGAGTTTATCAACGATTGGCTAACATTTGAAGCCACAGAAAATTGATCATCGTGCTATAATTTCCCCATGTGGTTAGACTCGGGGAAAGTCAAACAATTTCTCGTTGACTCTGATTTGGTTAGTGCCAAAGATTTTACTGAAGCGGAGGCGGAGGCGAGTCAGGACAATAAATCATTGGAGGAGGTTTTGCTCAATTCCGGCAAAGTCTCGGAAGAAGATTTCCGTCGAATGAAGGCTTATTTGCTCGGCATTCCGTATATTAGTTTGTCTAAGCTCAAGGTTGACAAAGAAATTTTGTTTTTGGTGCCCGAGCCAATTGCTCGCAAGCATAATATTGTGGCTTTCGCGAGAAGTGATAAGGGTCTAGAGGTGGCGATGCTTGATCCGGAGGATCTCCAAGCGATTGAGTTTATTAAAAAAGGGGTGGGGCTCAAGATTTTGCCTCGGCTAACCGATACCGAGTCAATAAAAACCATTCTCTTGCAGTATCAGAAGAGTTTGAAGGCCGAGTTTGGCGATATTATTAAAACCGAGGCAGGTAAAATTGGGTTAGTGCCCGAAGAAGCGGGCAAAGAGGTGGGTGAGGGTGAGCTTAAGAAATTAGCCGAAGATTTGCCGGTGGTGCGAATTGTCGACACCTTGCTCTCGCATGCGATCACCCAAAAGGCCTCTGATATCCATATTGAGCCCTTCGAAACCGAGGTGGTGGTGCGTTATCGGATTGATGGCGTTTTGCACGATGCAATGATTTTACCCAAGAATGCTGGTTCGGGCATTACGGCGCGGATCAAAATTTTGGCCAATTTGCGCTTGGACGAGAAGCGTTTGCCCCAAGATGGCCGGTTTAAGATTGAAGCGGCGGGGAATAAGGTGTCTTTTCGCGTTTCGATTTTGCCGACCTATTTTGGGGAGAAAATTGTGATGCGTTTACTCCCTGATTCTTCGCGCGGACTTACCCTAGAGCAAGCGGGCTTCCACGGTTTAGGTTTGGAGCGAGTGCATGAGGCAATGCGGGGCACGGTGGGGATGATTTTGGTCACTGGCCCTACCGGTTCGGGTAAAAGCACCACACTCTACACTATGATGGATATTCTTAATACGCCGGATGTAAATATTTCGACCATTGAGGATCCAATTGAGTATCAGATGCCGCGGATCAATCAAACGCAGGTAAAACCAGATATTGGCCTCACTTTTGCTGCCGGCTTGCGCTCGCTGGTGCGCCAAGACCCCGATATTATTATGGTCGGTGAGATTCGTGATAAAGAAACGGTGACGCTGGCCATCAATGCCGCGCTCACTGGCCACTTGGTACTCTCTACCCTCCACACCAATTCGGCCGCCGGCACGATTCCGCGTTTGCTAGATATGGGAGCCGAAAGCTTCCTCATTATTTCTACGGCTAAGTTGATTGTGGGTCAGCGCTTGGTGCGTAAATTATGGCCGAGCAAAGAGGCTTACACCCTTTCGGAAGCTGAGCTTAAGAGTTTGGCGGCTAAGGTGGATCTTGATCGGATGCTTGAGCTTTTGCGGGCGGAAAGGGTGGTGAAGGAGAAGGCGAATTGGAAAGATATTCCTTTTTACCGCGCGAAGTCGGTGCCCGATTGCCTAGAGGGTTTCCAAGGTCGAGTGGGAATCCATGAGGTGCTGATGATGTCGTCCTCACTTAAAGAGTTGGTGATTGCCGGAGCTACCGCCGAGAAAATTGAGGCTCAAGCCAAAAAGGAAGGGATGATTACCATGCTCGAAGACGGCGTGTTTAAGGCGGTGAGTGGCGTGACCACCCTAGAGGAGGTGCTCCGCGTGGTTTCGGAGTAAAATTAAATTATGCGCTTTCGTTATCGAGGCAAAACAGCAAACGGTGAGGAGACTGAAGGCTTGCGCGATGCCAAAGACAAGTTTGAATTATCGCGCGAGATGCGGAATCAGGGCATTACTTTAGTTTCGGCCGAGCTCGTGGTAGAGGAGAAGGGGTGGTTCAACCTCAATTTTTCTGGTCGGGTAAAAATGAAGGATAAGATTGTGTTTGCTTCTTCACTCGCCTCCATGATTTCGGCGGGGCTCTCGCTCGCGCGAGCGCTCAATGTAATTGAGCGGCAAACTAAAGCTAAGGGTTTTAAAGAAATTATCAAAACGCTGGAAGAAAAGATCAAAAATGGCGAGAGCTTTAGCGCGGCGCTGGCCACTTTTCCTAAAGTTTTTCCGCCGGTATTTGTGGCCATGACCTCGGCGGGTGAAGAATCGGGTAAATTGCCGGCGGCGCTCCAAACGGTGGGGGAGCAAATGGCCAAGAGTTATGAATTGCGGCGCAAGGTAAAAGGCGCAATGATTTATCCAGCAATTATTATTGTGGTGATTATTATTATCGCCATTTTGATGATGATCTTTCTGGTGCCCAATATCACCTCGCTCTTTAAGGAGATGAATGTGGAATTACCACTCTCCACGCGCGTGGTGATTTTTACCAGCGACCTTATTAGCGGCCACCCGATTTTATTTTTTGCTGGTTTGCTGGCGCTGGTTTCGGGGTTTGTGTCGCTGACACGAAGTAATTTTGGCCATCAGCTAATCTCGCGGGCGGTGTTGCGCCTACCCCTGTTTAAAGTGATTGCAAAACAAATGAATTCGGCGATGACCATGCGCACCTTATCTTCTTTGCTCTCGGCGGGCGTGGGAATGGTTGAAGCCATCAATATTACTGGGAAAGTGGTGCAGAATCCGGTATATCAAAAAGCGTTGACGGAAGCGGCGGCGGCTATTTCTAAGGGCGAAGTGTTGTCGAACATTTTTAAGGCCAAAGAAGATATTTATCCGGTGTTGGTGGGAGAAATGGCCGAGGTGGGCGAGGAAACCGGTAATTTAACCGGCATGTTGGAAAAAGGCGCCACGCTTTATGAGGAGGAGGTTAATCAAGCTACTAAAAATCTCTCCACCATTATTGAGCCCGTGCTCATGATTATTATTGGGATTGCGGTGGGCTTTTTTGCTGTTTCGATGATGGGGCCAATTTACTCTTTGAGTAATCAAATCTAAATGAAAGCAAAAGGCAAAAGGCAAAAGGCAAAAGTGGCGGGGGGGTTCACCCTGGTCGAAACTTTGGTGGGCGTCTTTTTATTTTCGATGTTGGCGCTCGCGATTTATCAGGGGTATTTGGCGGTGTTGGCGCTCTCGCGCTCGGCGCAATATAAGAGTTTGGCTACTTTGGTGGCTAATGACCAAATTGAATGGATTAGAAATGTCGAGTATGAGGATGTGGGTATTTTAAACGGTTTGCCGGCGGGAGTAATTCCGCGCGAGGCTACCAAAACGGTTAGCAATATCACCTTTGATCTCACTACCACGATTCGCAATATCGATGACCCCTTCGATGGGACGATTGGTGGTAGTCCCAACGATCTTTCTCCGGCTGATAATAAATTGGTTGAAGTGGAGGTGGGGTGTAGCACTTGCCCCAATTTTTCTCCGGTGATTATTACGACCACGGTGGCGCCAAAAAATCTGGAGACTACCTCGGGGAACGGGGCGCTTTTTGTGCAAGTGTTGGATGCCAGTGGCTTGCCAATCACCGAGGCGGAAGTAACGGTAGAAAATGCTTCGGCGATACCGCCCCTTACTATTCAAGATGAAACCAATAATTCGGGCATGTTGCAATTGGTGGATGTGCCACCCGGCGACTTGGTTTATGAAGTTACCGCCACCAAAGACGGTTATTCCGTAGCGCAAACTTATGCCATTGATCCCGCCACCAACCCTAACCCGATTCCGCCCCATGCCACGGTGGTGGCGGGTCAAGTAACGCAACTTAGTTTGGCGATTGATCGAGTGAGCGAGTTTGAGATTGGCACCAAAACCAGTACTTGCAGTGCGGTGCCAAGCGTGACCTTCAACCTTCGGGGTAATAAATTAATTGGCACTTTGCCCGATATTTTTAAGTTTAGTCAAAATTACACCAGCGATAGTGGCGGGAAGAAAACGGTGGGTGATTTGGAGTGGGATACTTATAATTTTACTTTAACTGGTGGCACTTATGATTTAGCGGGGACGATCCCGCTTTTGCCTATCGCTCTCACCCCCGACACTACTCAAGAGGTGTCTCTGGTTTTGCGCGCCAAGGACCCCAAGGCCTTGATGGTGACGGTAAAGGATGCGGTGACGGGTTTGCCACTATCAGATGCTTCGGTGCATCTCACCGGCAGCGGGGTTGATGAAACCGAGGTAACCAATCGCGGTTTTTTCCGTCAGACTGATTGGTCCGGGGGCGAAGGGCAGGATGTTTTTACCGTCAATAATCGTTTTTTTGCCACGGATGGCAATATTGATTTTGACACCCAGGTGGGAGACCTTAAGTTAAAAAATATTTTGGGTACTTATGTGGTGGATGGCTATTTAGAATCTTCAGCCTTCGATACTGGCGGCAATCAAGCGACTTATTACAATTTAAGTTGGAGCCCGGGCACTCAACCGGTAGAAACTGGCGCCGACAGCATTAAGTTTCAGGTGGCCGCCTCTAGTTCACCCGCTGGACCTTGGGATTATACTGGACCAGATGGCACGGCGAGCACCTTCTATACCGCGAGCGACACCAATATCTCCAATGTGGTTTATAATCAACGCTATCTGCGTTATAAGGTTTTTTTGAGTACCACTGACCCCCTGTTTACCCCAACGATTTCTGATGTCGCGATTACTTATGGCACGGAGTGTTTACCTTATGGCCAAGTCCTGTTTAATAATTTAACGGCCAATAGTTACAATTTAGATATTACGAAAACCGGCTATCAAGCTTATAGTGATAATGCCGTGAGCACCGCCGCCGAGTGGCAAAATTGGGAAGCCTCGTTACAACCAAATTAATATGCATCAAAAAACCCAAGGTTTTGGCTTGCTTGAGTTGCTCGTTAGTTTGAGTATTTTTGTGGGTATTTTGTGGTTGCTGGGCAATTTTCAGGTCAATGTTTTTTCGCAAAATAATTTTATCGGCAGTGGTTTAAACGCCGAATTCGAGACCCGCACTTCGCTCAAAAAGTTGATTGCCGAATTGCGCGCCGCCGTCATCTCCGACACCGGCACTTACCCCATTGCTTTGGCCACGGGGTCAGCGCTCACTTTCTATAGTGATCGGGATGGTGATGGCTTAGTGGAGCAAATCCGTTTTTATGTTTCGGGAAATAAAATTTATAAAGGCGTCATTAAACCCACCGGAGCGCCTTTGAGTTACGTGGCGGGAAATGAGAAAATTACTACGGAAGTAAATTTTATTACCAATCCCACGACCGTGTTCACTTATTTTGATGCGAATACGGCGCAATTAAATGAGCCGATCAATTTACCCGAGGTGCGCTTGATTAAAATTACTTATACTGTGGACGAGAACGCTAGCCGCCCACCCGCTCCGCTAACGCTAAGCGCTCAAGTGAGTGTGCGGAGTCTTAAATTTCAACAATGAAGAATTTACGCGGCTATATTGTAATTCAGGCTTTAGTCTTTGGTGGCATTGGCGTGTTGCTAATTGGCGCCTTGGCTGGTTGGGCGAAGGTGAGTATTGTGGGTGCGCGCCAATTAACCGACCGCGAGCGCGCCTTCCAGATTGCCGAAGCGGGGATTGAGTATTATCGCTGGCACTTAGCTCATGCCGCCACCGATTATCAAGATGGCACTGGTGGTTCGGGGCCATACCTGCATGATTATGAAGATAAGAATGGCGAGGTGGTGGGTAGTTTTACGCTCACCATTACCCCGCCGCCCATTGGTTCTACGGTGGTGACGGTTTTATCGGAGGGGCGAGTCTTGAGTAATCCCGCCGCGGTGCGCAAGATTGAGGCTAAACTCGCGATTCCCTCCATTGCTAAGTATGCTTTTGTGGCCAATTCGGTAATGCGTTTTGGTTCGGGAACAGAAGTTTTTGGACCCATTCATTCTAATGATGGCATTCGTTTTGATGGCTTGGTGCATAATTTAGTCACAAGTGCCAAGAGTGATTATGATGATCCGGATCATACTGGCAACAATGAGTTTGCGGTGCACACGCATGTGACCGCGCCGCCCGGCTCGGGAGTTAATGACAGCTTTCGTTCTCAAGAGGCCCCACCCACCAGTCCGGTGCCCACGCGCAATGATGTGTTTTTGGCGGGTCGGCAGTTCCCGGTGCCGGCGGTGGATTTTGTGGGTTTTACCAATGATATGGCGACGATGAAGACTGATGCTCAAACCGGCGGCTTTTATCGGGGCGCTTCCGGCGGCAATGGTTATCGAGTGGTTTTGCGTACTGATGACACCTTCGATCTCTATCGAGTCAATAGTTTGCGCAATCCCCCGAGCGGCTGCAGTGCTTCTAGTCAAACGGGTTGGGGTACTTGGAGTATTGGCACTAGTGGCAGTTCGCAAACCAATTTGGGCCGGCAAAGTTTGCCGGCCAACGGCCTAATTTTTCTCGAGGATCATGTGTGGGTGGAGGGTCAGATTGATAGCGCGCGAGTAACCATTGCCTCGGCGCGTTTCCCCGAGAATCCTTCTACTTATACTAGTATCACGGTTAATGAGGATCTCAAGTATACCAATTATGATGGCCAAGATGTGTTGGCGCTAATCGCCCAAAACAATATCAATATCGGTTTGTTTAGTGATAATAATTTACAAATTGACGCCGCCTTAGTGGCCAAAAATGGCCGAGTGGGCAGGTATTATTATGAAAGTGATTGTCGTTTGAGTGGGACCAATTGGTATATTAGAAGCACGATTACTTTGTTTGGGATGATTGGCACCAATTTGCGTTACGGTTTTGCTTATACTGATGGCACTGGTTATCAAACGCGCAATATCAATTACGATGCCAACCTTCTCTACGGCCCACCGCCCTCCTTCCCTCTGACCTCCGATCAATACTCCACCATCTCCTGGCGCGAAGTGCCTTAGCTTAAACTTTGTTTCCGGTATGCTATACTCTCGGCGTGAAAATAGTGGTGGCCAATTGGAAGATGAATCCGCTCGCGCCAAGCGAAGCAAAGAAGCTTTTTGCGGGGGTCAAGAAGGCCACGGCTAAACTTAAGCGAACCAAAGTGGTGGTGTGCCCGCCGGCGGTTTTTTTACCTTTCTTTGCGGAGGCGAAAGGCGGGTTATCTCTGGGGGCCCAAGATGTTTTTACTGAAAAAGTTGGGGCTTATACCGGCGCGCTCTCGGCCGAGATGCTTGGTTATGTTGGGGCGAAGTACGCCCTTATCGGTCATTCAGAAGTGAGAGCAAGGGGCGATAATAATGAGGTGGTGAACAAGAAGGTCAAAGCGGCTTTGCGTGCCGGCCTTAAAGTAATTCTGTGCGTGGGCGAACTAGTGCGCGATGAGTCTGGGGAATATTTAGATTTTTTGAGATTAGAACTGGAGTCGGCGCTTACTGGTTTGCCACGACGATTGTTTAGTCAGATTATTGTGGCCTATGAGCCTGTGTGGGCGATTGGTAAGAGTGCCGCCGAGTCAGCGACGCCGGCCGATTTTCTCGAGAAGAAACTTTTTTTGCGTAAGCTCTTGGTGGGACTTGCGGGCAAACCAGAGGCCGCGGCGGTGCCAATTCTCTATGGTGGTTCGGTGGAAGAGAAAAACGCCCTTGATTTTTTGCAAGCGGGAGAAGCGGACGGTCTCTTGGTGGGCCATACCTCTTTGCGGGCCGATAAATTTAGCGAGTTATTAACTATTGTTGACCATGGACGGAATTAAATTAGCCAGTGATTTAACGGCGGCTGATTTGCGAGGGAAAAAGGTTTTGGTTAGAGTGGATCTTAATTTGCCTTTGCAAGACGGAGAAGTGAGTGATGACTTTCGTTTCCAGAAAACTTTACCCCTGCTTCAGTTTTTGCTCAAGCAGGAGGCAAAGATCATTTTGCTTAGCCACCTTGGTGGCGCGGCGGGCTCGCTTTTGCCCGTTTCGCGCTGGTTGCAAAAGTTTTTACCCCATGTTTTTGTGGAAAGTTTTGATGCGGTGGCGGTGGAGCGGGGGCTCGCCGAAAAGCCGGTGGTTTTGCTAGAGAATTTGCGGCGTGATCGCGGAGAAGAAAATAATCTATCCGAATTTGCTGAACGCTTGGCTAAATTTGGCGATTTGTATATTAATGAAGCGTTTTCTGTTTCCCACCGCGCACATGCCTCGGTGGCGGCTTTACCCAAACTCTTACCTCATTATGTGGGACCACGGTTTAAACAAGAGTATGAGCAATTATCAAAGGCTTTTACGCCCGAGCACCCCTTCATTTTTATTTTAGGCGGCGCCAAGTTTACCACCAAGGTGCCGGTGCTTAAGAAGTTTATGTATTTAGCCGATCAAATTTTTATCCACGGGGCTTTGGCCAACGCTTTTTTTAAGGAGTTGGGTTATCAAACGGGGACATCGCTAGTAGATGAGCAAAGTGACCTAGCTCGACAATTTTTAAAGTTTGAGAAAATTATTTTGCCCGTTGATGTGCGCGTGCGCCGAGGGACCGAAGTGAGTATCAAGAAACCAGATGAGCTTAATAAAGAGGATGAGATTATTGATGTGGGCGTGGATTCGCTTGAGCAATTGGGCGAGGCGGTGGCCACGGCCAAGTTTGTGTTATGGAATGGTCCGGTGGGCCGCTTTGAGTTTGGTTTTAAGGGCGGCACCGATGCAGTGGCCAAGATGGTGGCCGAAGCCGAAGCCTATTCTATTATCGGTGGCGGTGATACTTTAGCGGCGATTCGTGATCTCAACTTATTAGACAAATTTGATTTTATCTCTACGGCCGGTGGCGCGATGCTCGACTTTCTCGCCGAAGGCACCCTCCCCGGAATTGAAGCGTTGAAGGCTTAATACTCGCCGGTTTGTTTGGGTCTAATTTCTCCACCTTGATTAATATCGAAGACCTTGGTGCTTTGATAAGCGGGGTCATCATCGTCCGAGCCGGTGAGATCGCTCTCGTCGACATCAAAAGAGTCATCAACCGTTTGGTCGAAGTGATCACCATCAGA
This sequence comes from uncultured Candidatus Saccharibacteria bacterium, assembly GCA_964361825.1. Classification (GTDB taxonomy): domain Bacteria; phylum Patescibacteriota; class Minisyncoccia; order Phycocordibacterales; family JACOZG01; genus CAYICB01. Next base: position 22,585 of record CAYICB010000003.1, read on the forward strand.
ATCTTGGCCGCTAATGACATAAGTGACCAAATAAGTTCCGGGTTCGGTAATATTAGAAAAGATGCCAGTGTAAACGCCCGGTGAGACCTCGATAAGATTAACAGTAAACACTTGACCACTAGGTGAGGTGATAATAGCGATTACCGAGGCACCGGTAATGGGGATCGTGACATTAAGACCAATGGTTTCTTGAATCGTGATGGTGAGGGTAGCATTGCCACCACTGATTGTTTCTTCACTGCCACCGTTGTCGTCCTCTTCTGAGTCATTGGAACCTGGCGTGCTCTCAATGTCTTCATCGGTCGACACATTAACGGCAAAGTTACTAGAAGTGTCATTGCTATTATTGGTCACCACAATCTCAAAATTTCCGCTACTGGTGCCATTGGGGTTAATTTGGAAAAAGGTGGCCACGCGACCGGTGTCGGGATCAGCGATTACGGTTTTGGTAATAGTAAAATCATTGGGATTAGTGCCCGGAGCGGGGATAATGGTGGGAGTGAGCGCGGCCGAGTCGCTAACGACCTTAATGGTGGTGTTGCCATCTATCCCAAGCGCTTCTTCATAATGAGCGTTTGGTTGCAGGGCTTGCAGGAGGGCGCCCGAGAGACCGGCTTCCCAGATGAGGCGGCTTTTTTTGGGAGCGGTTTTTTGGAGGGTTTCTGTTTGGTTTGATTCTGGGGTGGGGAGCGCTTCGCCACCGGTAAGCCACCAGAGGGTTAAACTGGTGGCAATGAGTACCACTAAGCCCAAAACTAAGGGAACATTAGCTAAACCGTGATTTTTCATCATGCTATAATCATAGCCCATTGTGACCGACATCGTAAATCAACTCTTGGCGCGGCGGGGGATAACTACGGAAGCGGCGCGCGAGCGCTTTTTGCGACCAAGTTATGAGCGCGATCTCCACGACCCTTTTCTGTTCTCGCAGATGAACCAAGCGGTGACAAGAATTTTGCACGCGCTAGAGAAAAACGAGAAAATCACGATTTTTGCCGATTACGATGCCGATGGGGTGCCGGCGGCCGTGATTTTGAGTGAATTTTTTAAAAAAGTGGGTCATGCCAATTTCGACGTTTACATCCCCGACCGGCATGAAGAAGAATTTGGGCTCAAAGAATTTGCGGTGCAAAAAATTGCGGCGACTGATACCAAGCTCGTGATTACGGTCGATTGCGGCATCACCGATCTGCCCGGCGCGGCCTTACTCGCTTCGCATGCCATTGATCTTATTATTACCGACCACCATTTGCCACCAGAACAATTGCCGAAAGCAGTAGCGATTATTGATCCCAAGTTGCTCGGCGATGAGTATCCGGAGAAAATGTTGTGTGGCGCTGGGGTGGCTTTCAAACTCGTGCAGGCTTTGATCAAAATTTTGAGCCAGAGGACCGTCCTTAAGAACCCAAACCCAAGGACGGTCCTCGGGGACATCGCGCCCGGTTGGGAAAAGTGGTTGCTCGACCTAGTGGCGATTGCGACCGTTAGTGATATGGTGCCGCTCACGGGCGAGAATCGGGCTTTGGTTTACTTCGGGCTTAAGGTCTTGCGTCAGACGCCGCGACTCGGCTTGCGCGCCCTCGCTCGGGTTTTAAAACTTGATCCACAATATCTCACCGAGGATGATATTGCTTTTTCCATCGGGCCGCGGATTAATTCGGCGAGCCGAATGACGCATGGTCGCGAGGCATATGAGCTGCTTGCTACAACCGATCTTGCCCGAGCCGAGGCTTTGGCTAAGCATTTAGACTTGAAAAATCGCGAACGGCGAGACGAGGTACAGAAAATTATTGATAGTGTGGGGGTGATGACCGAGAGGGCCTTGCCGCCGGTGCTGATCTTTGGCCATGAAGATTGGTCGCTTGGGGTTTTGGGTTTGGCGGCTTCGAAATTGGTAGAACAATTTTCTCGAACAGTTTTCATCTGGGGGAAAAATGGTAGCGGTTTGATAAAAGGTTCTTGTCGCGCCGCGCCCGGAGTGAATGTGGTGGCGCTGATGGGTGCCGCTGGGCCAAATATTTTTTCCAACTTCGGTGGCCATGCAGCTTCGGGCGGATTCTCGCTGGTGCCAGAAAAATTGCCTAAACTCGAAGCTGGTTTGTTGGCGGCTTATGAACTGGCACCGCGAGGCGAGGGGGCGGTGGCGAAGGAGCCCGATCTTGACTTACTGCTCGATGAGATCACTGAAGATTTTTGCGCCAACTTGCATCAATTGGCGCCGTTTGGTTTAGGGAATCCGAAGCCGCTACTCTCTTTCCGCCACGCGCCATTGATGCAGAAGAAAACTTTTGGTTCAACTCATCTCGAATTACAATTTTCTCGCGAGTTCAGCCGACCAATTAAAGCGATTAAATTCTTCGCCGCAGAATTGGCCAAGAACGATGACTTGGTGCCGGGGGCGATAATTAATTTGCTCGCCAATTTAGAAAAGTCATATTTCCGCGGTCGACCCGAGCTCCGCTTGCGGATTGTCGATCTCACGCCGGTGCGTTAGGATTTAGTCTATGATAAGAGATTTTGATCGGTGGAATAAACGGAAAAAAGAAATTCAAACAGCCCTTCCAAAAGGAAACTTTTTCTATAAAGAAGGTGAAATTTGGTGGTGTGGACTTGGTGTGAATCTTGGAGTGGAAACGGACGGGAAGCATGATAACTTCGAGCGACCGGTTTTAATTATTAAAGTTTTTAATCGAGAGATGGTTTGGGTTTTGCCAGTGACTAGTGTTTTTCACCAAGCGCCATTTTATTACAAGTTTGATCATGGTGGAGAGGATCAGTGGGTGGTCTTATCTCAAATTAGAACAGTAAGTACAAAAAGATTGTTTAGGAAAATCAGGGTATTAGACGAAACTGATTTTGAAAAAATTAAAGTTTTAGTAATTGATTACCTTAAAAAACGAAACCCCGCCGTGAGGCGGGGAATCTCGGAGCCCGAAGGCAATAATGGTTCTAGTCTAATCGATGAGAAAGAGCTTGTCAAGCCGGTTATCCCCAATCAGCCTAAAATTATTCTCTATACCGATGGTGGTTCGCGGGGGAATCCGGGTATCGCTGGGGCCGGAGCCGTGATTACTGATGAGGCGGGGAAAGTGATCAAAGAAGCGTCGAAGCCGCTTGGGATTACGACCAATAATGAGGCTGAGTATCAAGGGGTAATCTTGGGTCTCGAGACAACTAAGAAACATTTTGGCCCGTCTATGGGCCGGGCAAGTAAAGAGAAAATTCGCGATTTAGACATTACGCTCAAGCTCGATAGTGAACTGGTGGCCAAGCAATTGCGGGGCGAATATCAGATTAAAGAAGATAATCTTGGTAAACTCTTCCTCAAAATTTGGAATGCCCGCGTCGCCGACTTCCCTAAGCTCACCATTACCCATATCCCGCGCGAACAAAACTCCGCCGCCGATTGCCTCGCCAACGAAGCGATGGATGCCCAAGAAAAAGCCCCAAAACCCTTATTTTAAGCCATATTTTAGCCTACTTGACAAATGGCTGCCAACTATGCTAAGCTATTGGGTAGGAAGTGAAGACAGGACCTTGAAAACTGAATAGCGAAGTATAGGAAAACAATCGTTGAAAAACGACAATTGTTATTCCTCTTCGTCTCACGGAGGGATACGGGATAAATAACCGTTAAGCCTCGGTGCGACAAGAGGGATCGCAAACTTTCGCAATGGGCGAGAGGGTGATCCAAAAGTGAGTTTTTTCCTGAGAAGATCGGGAGAAGGAGATAGTTATGTTTAGCGTTAGTGATCCTTGCGTCATCGGATTTTATCGGGGAATGGCCATCACCAGCCAGAGCGATCTGGCTGACCAGCCGGAGGGATCGTACGTAAGTACGGTCTACCCGGCTTGGGTGGCGGCGAGCATGTTGGAAAACATGCTCGGGGCCACTCAGGCGGACCTTCGCCTTGCGGCGAAGGTCAAGGCCGTGGCCCGGCCCCTCACGGAGGAGGAGCTCGAAGAAATCGGCAACAAGGTTGTTGCCCGACTGAACAACCTTCCCCACATGGAGGTGGGGGAGGTCGAAGACGTGGAGGAGGTCGTCAACATCTTTTTTGAGGTCGTTGACTTCCTCTCCGTTGCCGGAGAGAGGGAGGCGGTGACGGAGGTCGTACGATTGGCGATGGAGAACGCTCAAAAGGGGTTGTTCTCCCCAGCCGCCGTTCAGGCGGCGGCAATCGCCGAAAGGGCGACCGATCGGAGGATCTTGGGGATTGTGAAGGAGGTAATCAACAACAATTAGAAAAAACGAGTTTCTGGAGATTTATCGTTATCAAATCTCCACTTTGTTCAGCTAATGACTTGGGTCGTTGGCTGATCGGGTTAACCCAAAGAAAGGTAGTGCGAACATGATGTCTGAATCGGATATGAATCGGATCATGAAGAGGGTCGAGGACGACATGAATTTTTTGGCTGGATTACCGGCCAGAAAGGAGGAAGAGGAACGGCTCGGGCGTCCCTGGGGGGAATGGACCATTCAGGAAATGATGGCATGGATGGACAGGGCTCTCCCCCTCTTTGCGGAAGCGCCACCGCAAAACTAAATGGCGCAAAAGGGAACGCGATTCGCTACGGCAATCACGTTTCCCTTCTGATTGAACCCGTAAACATGTGCTTGTGGGTTCAATGGAAGATTTTTTCCCGAGAAGATCGGGAGAAGGAGATAGTCATGTTTATCGTCACAGTTCATGCGCAAGAAGGAAACGGGGACCATGTGCTTGGAACAAGCGGCGAATTCGCCACTTGTTCCTCGGAGGTGGCCGTGGCGGGGTTTGCCACGGCCGAGGCTGCCGTTGCCGCTGGAATGGCGGCGGTGAATCGCTTTGGGGCAACCCCCAAAGCGGTCGAGGTCCGCACCTCGTTCTAAAGCGGTGGGCACAGGAGAAGGCCCAAACAAACTTCTCCTACTTATTGAGTTCATCACAATGGGTGGTGGATTCATGGGTAGAACATTAAAAATTTAATGGGGCTTCGGCCCCAGAAAGGAAGTGTTTATGACACTTCAGTTTGCAATTCTCGACCCCCGCAACATTCCGACCGCCGCGGAGGCCAACGACAAGGTGTTCGCAAATCCGGTTTACGGAATCGAAGTAACGGTGCCCGCGCTCGCAAAGCGCTGCATCGCGAATCTCGACCCGCAACACACCGGTGGCGATGCCAATCGCGCGGCCATCGAAGACGCGCTGACGGCCGAGCTCCCGACCGAGGGTTCCACTCTCGCGACGGTTCGCGCCGATCTGGACGCCGTCGGCGCGATGGTTGTTTTCGGCCTTAGATTGAGAGGCCGAATGATAGAACCCTCTGCATGGAGGGTTTGTTCAATTTGTGGGGCGGGGCTACAATCTTGCTTTTTTGTTTGCGGCCACTGCGGTTGGGTGGTTGGGAGCCACTCTAACGAAGCAGTGGCGACCAGATTTCAACAGGTGGCCGCTGCCGACAAGTTCGCGCGTGGTGGCTGGTTGGGCCCCAAACCGTTACCAACCAAGGAAAACCCTTGGCCGAGCGAGGGGGCAGCGGATTCGACTCAATCGCTCGCGGCAATCGCCGCGGCGGTTACGGACTTCAAGGTCCCGATGGCCGATCGCGTCGCCACGATGGAGAAGTGGCTACTGACGGGTGAAGAGCCCAAGCAGTACCGCGACTCCGTCGAGAAGGAACGGCTCGACATGATCGCTGCCCTCGAAAGCGGAGCGATCAGGTGCGAGACGCGCTCCGGCGGCAAGATCGCGGTCGTCGAGAGCACGCACCGAGCGGCCACCAGCGTGGGGTACTCACTCGCGCCAGTCGTGGTTGCTCGCAATCCGGCCTTCAAGCTGGGCGGTGGTGAGGCTCACGCGAAGTACACGGTTTGTGCCTTCGAGGCAGGCAAGTTTGCGGACATCAAGTCCGCGCTTGCCGAGCTCGCGACGATCGAAGCTGGTTGGGGCGGTTCGCCCGTCATCGGTGGTAGCCCCCAGGGTGTGAGTTCCGCCTTGACGATCGATCAGGTCGTCGAGGTGGTTGAGAAGCATCTTAAGTAAATGAGATGCTGGCCACCGGAAACGGCCGAGGAAGAGTTTCCGAAAATTGGACAAACAAGCTCTGCTGAAAGGCGGAGCTTTTTCTTTTTTGCTGGACAAGATTTGGTAAGTGTGCGAGAGTGGGGGCGGAATAGTATTGTCTTCGCGAGGCGGAGACTCGCTGGGTTATTGAAAGGAGTGAGCCATGTTAGTGTTATCTAGGAAGCGGGATGAGAGCATTATGATCGGCGACGATATTGAGATTACCGTCGTTGACATCCGTGGCGACAAGGTGCGACTCGGGATCGCGGCACCGCGTCCGGTGCAGGTTCATCGCAAAGAGGTGTATGAAGATATCCAACAAGGGCAAATGAAACTGCCCTATATGGATGATCGGCCAGCCAGCAAGAATGGAACAGCCGATTATCAGGTGTGATATTTGATCGTCGGCAGGAGGTCGGGGGAGGGGGAGCTATTCACCAAGCGGGTAATAGCTTCCCTTTTTTTATTTGCGGAAGAAGTGAAGGGTTTTGGCCGATTTAGCCTCGAGGAAGTTTTGGCAAAACTTTTCGGCCGTTTCTGGTTCAAAGAATTTGCAGGAGAACACATCAATGAAAGCGCGACTTTTGCCCTCGTCGAAGTGCATGGTGACGGAAGATGTTTCAATAAACTGAAAGGCAGAATAACCCTCCAGTGGCCCCTCGGCAAAGCGTTGGATCATGGGCTCACCATAACGCTTCATTTTTATTTCTTCACACAAGCCCTCAATAAGGACCCGAATTTTTTCCGGATCTTTGATAAACTGGGGATGGCAGTCATAGAGGTCAATTGAGGCCACCATCCCCCAACACTGGTTCTCTTCGTACTCGGTTTGAAGTTTGTTCACTCGCGTAAAATTAATTAGTTTCTAATAAAACGTTTTCATTATAAGTAAACTGTCAAGGATGACAATAGTGCATAACTTATTTGCCTTCTTCTTGAGCTTTGGACTGGGGGTGGTGGCCCAGTTTTATTGGGCTTTGCCTTGGCCTTTTTTGGTAGGCCTCACCTTTTTGATTTTGATCTTTTTATTCTATTATCATTTTTCTCGCGCGGTTCCATATCTTTTGGCGGCGATTATTCTCTTTGGTTTTACCTTGGGGGTCGGTCGTTTGTGGTTAACCGAGAGTTTGCGCGATCGGGAATTAGATCAGTATTTGGGCCAAGAGATCACCTTTCAGGGTCACCTCATTGCGCCGCCCGATGAGCGCGAGGTATTTACGCGAGTGGTGGTGCGTCCGGAGGGGTGGCGGGTGGCGATTGCTTTTGACTTGCCGCGGGGCGATGAGTGGCACTATGGCGATTTGGTGCAGGTCACTGGTTTACTCGCACCCCGAGCTCGCGGGGCGAGTTTTACGCTTGATTATGAACTCAAATCAGCCGAGGTAGAGATTTTGCCTAGCCAAAATTTTAGCTTCCGGCGGAGCCTGTTTTGGCTTAAAGACCAATTTCTCGAAAACCTTAAACAACTTTATCCGGAGCCGGCGGCTGGTCTGGTGGCCGGCCTTCTCTTTGGCGAGAAGCATGCTTTGGGCGAAAAGTGGTCCGAGTATTTCCGTGCCGCTGGCCTTTCTCACATTGTGGTGCTCTCGGGTTATAACCTCACCTTGGTGGCCACGCTAATTTTGAGCTTTTTTGCTTGGTGTCGAGTGTCTTTGCGCCCGCGTTTAATTCTGGGAGCCATAGGAATTATCGCTTTTACCTTGATGACTGGCGCTTCGGCCGCTACCGTGCGCGCGGCAATGATGGCTTTGGTGGCTCTGCTCGCTCGAGCGGCGGGTCGAGAATATGCGGCGGGCACGGCCCTGTTTCTGGCTGGTTTCTTGATGTTGCTGTATGAGCCGCGGTTATTGGTTGGTGACCTTGGCTTCCAATTATCCTTTTTGGCTACTTTTGCTTTAATTTATTTTTCTCCCGTGATGGAAAGAGTTTTTGGTTTTTGGCCCAAAACGCGACTAGCTCTCTGGCGCGAAGTAGCCATTACCACCCTCGCGGTACAAATCTTTCTGGTGCCTTGGCTTTTATATAAATTTGGTACTGTTTCTCTTCTTGGTTTACCGGCTAATATTTTGGTTTTACCGCTGGTGCCACCAGTGATGCTCTTGGGTTTTGGCGCGAGCTTGCTCGGATCAATTAGTTCGCTTTTAGCTTGGCCGGTGATGGCTATTTCTTATCCGATTATTGCCTTAATGCTTTGGCTCGCCAAGCTTTTTGCTACGCCAACCATGGCCACCTTTGAGGTCACAAACTTTTCTGTTTCCACCGTGATAATTTGTTATTTGTTTTACTTCGGAATCATTCTGTGGCATAATCGGAAAGGATGGTTGCTGGTGGGCCAGTAACCAATTGGGCCATAGCGAAGGAGTGCTCGGCGTGTTTCATCTCGATTCTTCTTATTTTGGCGTGATGGGTTGTATTGCGGTGGCGATTGCGTTGGCAGTGATTGTGGCGGGGCGTGTTTTCGACAAGAGGCGAGATTAGTGCTGATCGGGCGGGGTAGCTTGTTGCCAGTTTGGTTGAAAAACCGCTGGCAACTTTTTTGTTTTCTCGCGATAATTTGGCTTAATGATCAAATTGCTTCGCACGCACTACCTTTGGTTTTTGACCCTCTTTTTTCTGTTGGCAAATCTTTTGGTTTGGCCCAAGGTTTTGGCCGAGCGCCAAGCTTTACTCAAAGTCGCCTTTCTTGATATTGGTCAAGGCGATGCGATTTATATTGAGGCACCCAATGGCAATCAAATTTTGCTTGATGGTGGCCGGGGGCGGCAAGTGCTCGCGGCGCTTGGCGAAGTGATGCCTTTCTCTGATCGTTCGCTTGATTTAGTGATTGCTTCGCATCCCGACGCTGACCATATTGGTGGTTTGGTGGATGTGTTTGATCGTTATGAAATTGGTGGTTTTATGGAGTCGGGAGTAGCGGCCGAGACCGAGGTTTACGGTTTTTTACAAGAGCGAGTGAAGGCAGAGGGAGCTAAACCAGTTTTGGCGCGGCGAGGAACCATTATTACTCTCGACGCCGCGCGCCAAATTTATCTCACGGTGCTTTTCCCCGATCGCGACACCACTGGCATGGAGACCAATGAGGCTTCCATTATCGCCAAACTTACCTACGGCGAGTCTGACTTTTTGCTCACTGGTGATTCACCGATGAAAATTGAAGAATATCTGACCGGTAGTGACGCCGAGAGTCTTGCGAGTGAGGTGCTCAAGCTGGGGCATCATGGTTCCAAGACTTCGAGTAGCGCCGAATTTCTCGCCGCCGTTAAGCCGGCGTATGCCATTATTTCTGTGGGTAAAAATAGCTATGGTCACCCGAGCCCAGAGGTGCTTGATCGTTTAGAAAAGGCTCAAATTCCCTCTCTCCGCACCGATGAAGAAGGGACCATTATTTTTGAAACCGATGGCAAAAAAATTACTTGGCGCTCGATTTGAGTTGGCGATTTTGCTTGAGGCAGGAGGTGCAGACTTTGATTCTGCCGCCACCGGGTAAAGCGGCCCATTGGAGATTGGGATATTTGCGCTTCATGCCGACGGGGTTAAACTTGGTCGCGCGGACGCGATTAGAATATTTCCCGGCCATGATCGTGCCTTTATTGCAGGTTGGGCAGACTTTCATTTCGGAGGTATGCTAACATGCTGGTTTAATTATGACAATTACCTTTGTTTTCAGTTTAGCGATTCTTATTATGTCGGTGGTGATTCACGAGGTGGCCCATGGTTATGCCGCCGAGGCGCTCGGCGACTCCACCGCGCGCTTGCAAGGGCGACTCACGCTTAATCCGCTGGCGCATCTCGATTGGTTTGGTTCGGTAATTTTACCGCTGATGCTCTCGCTTTTACCGGGCGGACTCGTTTTTGGCTGGGCCAAGCCGGTGCCGTATAATCCGTATAATCTCCGCGGGGGCAAATGGGGTCCGGCGTTGGTAGCCGCGGCTGGGCCAGCATCTAATTTATTCTTAATGGCGTTTTTTGCCCTCTTTTTGCGCCTTTTTGCTTGGTCGGGGCCAGTAATTTATTTGGCGAGTTCCATTGTGCTCGTTAATCTCGCCCTCGCTATTTTCAACTTAATTCCTGTTCCGCCACTCGATGGTTCTAAAATTCTTTTTGCTATCCTGCCATACCGTTTGCGCTCCCTCGAGAACTTCCTCACCACCTATTCCCTTTTCTTCGTTTTCCTTCTCCTTTTCGTCCTTTGGGATTTTATCTCACCGCTCGTCTTCACCATCTTCACCTGGCTGGTGGGGTAGCGACTTGCGTCTTTGGGGGAAACATATTAAAGTGGTAGCTCACAAGTTTTATGCCGACAGTTAATCAATTAATTAAGAACCCTCGCCGGGCCGTGCGCGTGAAGAGCCGCACGGTTGGCTTGGCGAATGGCTTCAACACCAAGAAGAGCCGCCCCATTTTTTACCCCTCACCATTTAAGCGGGGAGTTTGTGTGCAGGTTAAAACGACGACACCGAAGAAGCCAAACTCCGCGGTGCGGAAAATCGCTCGGGTGCGCCTCTCTAATGGGATGGAGGTCACCGCCTATATTCCCGGTATTGGTCACAATCTCCAAGAACACTCGGTGGTAATGATTCGTGGCGGTCGGGTGAAGGACCTTCCCGGCGTGCGTTATCATATTGTGCGTGGTCGATATGATTCATCCGGCGTAGATAAGCGGATGAAGGGCCGCTCGCTCTATGGAGCCAAGAGACCAAAGAAAGGCAAATAATTAAACATGAGACGCAAAGTTAAAAATCGAATTAAACTCCAACCAGATTTGGCCTACCAATCGCTCAAAATTGCGAAACTAATTAACTATGTGATGGATTCGGGTAAAAAGAATACCGCGCGTAAGGTGGTGTATGGCGCCCTTGACCAGATTAAAGAAAAAACCAAACAAGAGGCCTTAGAAGTTTTTGAAGAGGCGGTTAAGAATGCTGGGCCAGCCATGGAGCTCCGTTCGCGCCGGGTGGGTGGTGCTAATTATCAGATTCCTCACGAGGTGAGCCCAGAGCGCCGCCTCACGCTTGCCTTGCGGTGGATGGTAGAAGCTGCTTCGAGCAAAAAGGGGCGACCGATGGCCCAGAAATTGGCCGAAGAGATTGTGGCGGCGGCAAAAAATGAGGGTGAGGCGGTAAAAAAGCGCGAGATGATTCACCGGATGGCCGAGGCCAACCGCGCCTTTGCTCACTTTGCTCGGACACAAAATAAGCCTAAGGTTGTTGCTTAAATGAATCGCGATTATCCGCTCGAGAAGGTTCGGAATTTTGGAATTATTGCCCACATTGATGCGGGCAAAACTACGGTGAGCGAAAGAATCCTTTTCTACACCGGCGTCTCACACAAGATTGGCGAAGTGCATGAGGGCGATACGGTGATGGACTGGATGGAGCAAGAGCGCGAACGCGGGATTACGATTACCGCCGCGGCCACCACCTGTTTTTGGACCCCAAGTTATGCAGCCGGCGACCTCACCAAGAAGCATCGTTTTAATATTATCGATACGCCCGGTCACATTGATTTTACGATTGAAGTAAAGCGTTCTTTGCGCGTGCTCGATGGTGCGGTGGTGGTCTTCGACGGCGTGAGCGGCGTCGAGCCGCAATCAGAAACCAATTGGCGCTATGCCGATGAGGGTAAGGTGCCTCGCCTATGCTTTATCAATAAACTAGACCGGATGGGCGCCTCCTTCGAATTTTCTTATGGCACGATTCTCGATCGGCTCACCAAGCAGGCGGTGCGTTACCAAATTCCGATTGGGCTTGAGGAAAACTTTGCTGGTGTGATCGATCTTTTGCAGAAAAAGGCTTATGGCTTCGAGGGTGAGAAGGGCCAAACGATTAAAGAAATTCCGATTCCCTCCGATTTGCAAGCCGAGGTTGATAAATATCATGCTGAATTAGTGGAACGCATTGCCGAGACAGACGATGCGCTCATGACCGAGTATTTAGAGGGCAAAACGATTGCTCCTGATGTGCTTAAGGTCGCCCTGCGGAAGGCGGTGATTGCTAATAAGATTGTGCCGGTTTTTTGTGGTTCGGCGCTTAAGAATAAGGGGGTTCAGCTTGTGCTTGATGGAGTGGTGGATTATTTGCCTTCGCCGCTCGATATTCCGCCAACAAAAGGAATTGATGAGCGCACGGGTGAAGTGGTGGAGCGCTTGCCTTCTGACGAGGCGCCTTTTGCCGCTCTCGCTTTCAAAATTCAAACTGATCCTTTTGTGGGGCAACTCGTTTTCTTCCGGGTTTATTCGGGCAAGATTGAGGCCGGTTCATATATTTATAATACCCGCACGCGAACCAAAGAGCGGGTGGGTCGGATTGTGCGTTTGCATGCCAATGAGCGAGAGGATGTGAAGGTGGTTTATGCCGGAGAAATTGCCGCGACCGTGGGCTTGAAGGATGTGAAAACCTCCGACACTTTTTGCGATATTGATAATCCGATTATTCTTGACCAAATTGTGGTGCCGGAGCCAGTGGTCTCGATGAAGATTGAGCCGAAGACTAAAGCCGACCAAGAGAAAATGGGCATGGCGATGAAGAAGCTCTCCGACGAAGACCCAACTTTTAAAATTAAATCTGATCCAGAAACTCTTGAGACTATTATTTCTGGGATGGGTGAATTGCATCTTGAGGTGCTGGTAGAGCGGATGAAGCGCGAATTTGGCGTGGAGGCTAATGTGAGCAAACCACAAGTGGCTTATAAGGAAACAATTACCGCCGAGGCCGAAGCCGAAGGGAAGTATATTAAGCAAAGTGGTGGCCGTGGTCAGTATGGTCATGTGCGTTTGCGAGTGAAGCCGCTTAAACCGCTCGAGGAAGGGGCGAAGATTCCGAAGAATGTGACCCGCGAGCCCGGTTTCGAATTTATCAATGCGATTAAAGGTGGCGTGGTGCCACAAGAATATATTACGCCGGTGGAGAAGGGGGTGCGTGAGGGGATGGAGCGTGGCGTGGTCGCCGGCTTTTTGCTCGTCGATATCTCGGTCGAGCTTTATGACGGCTCTTATCACGAGGTGGATTCTTCAGAAATGGCCTTCAAGATGGCGGGCTCGATGGCTTTGCAAGAAGCAGCGCGGCGCGCTAAACCCGTTCTTCTAGAACCTATTATGAAGATAGAAGTGATTGTGCCGGAGAAGTTTATGGGTGATATTACCGGGCATCTCAACTCTAAGCGCGGGCAGATTGAAGGGATGGAAGATCGCGGTAATGCCAAGGTTATTCGCGCTAAAGTGCCACTGGCCGAGATGTTTGGTTATGTCACCACTCTCCGCTCGCAAACCGAAGGCCGCGGTTCCTTCAATATGGAATTTGCCGAATACGCCATCATTCCCAACAATGTGGCGCAGAAGATTGTGGAAGCGCGGCAGTGATTTAATTTGTGATTAGCAAATGGCTTAAAAAGTTGTTTGCTTGGCGTTTATCTGGGGCCCGAAGGGAGAAGTTTGAAATAAAAGTTAGACCGTTTAAAGAAAAAATCTTTCGTGATTTGTTGGGCAAAGAAATTTTGGAACTCGGCGCCGGTGCTGGGGTAAATGTGCGTTATTATGCTGGTGCCAAGTTTGTTTATTTGGTTGAACCCAACCTAGAGATGAGATCTTATTTAGAGAAAAGATGCCAAGCCGAGAAATTGCCAAGCAAAATTTTAACTGACCAAGCAGAAAATTTATCTCTCCCAGATCAATCGGTGGAGGTAGTGATCAGCTCTTTTGTTCTCTGTAGTGTGAAAAATGTGCCTAAGGTGTTAACTGAAATTGCTCGAGTCCTCAAGCCCGGCGGGAAGTTTATCTTTGTAGAACATGTGGGAGCTAAGACGGGAATAAGGGCCACAATGCAAAGAGCGATAAGGCCACTCTGGCGTTTTTGGTCTGATGGTTGTGATTGTTGTCGAAACACCGAGATCTTGATTCGTCAGGCGAATTTGTTTTCAAAAATTGAGTTACAAGAATACCATCAAGTTCCTAGCTTTATCGCTCGACCATGGATTTTGGGTGTAGCTTTTAAATAATACAAACCACGAGGGTTCCCCTCGTGGGGAGAAAAAAAGAACCGCCGGGGATTTCCTCGGCGGTTCTTGGGGGCTGTGATTTTTACAACCAATGGATCTGTCCGTATTCGTCGGTTCGGTGGTCCTTGGTCATTGTGCCGAGCGCGGGGACCTTTTGGAGATTGCAGAAGCCTTTTTGGAGTAAAGCACGAGCCTTTTCTTTATCGGAAAGTTGATAGGTTTCCAAGACTTTCCTCATGGTTCGATTGCCACAATCCGCGCATTGAATGATTTCGTAATCGCGCCTGTTTCCCGGCTTGAGGTCGTCGGCATAAATGATCCAGTTTTGCTGTCTCTCAAATCGCCTTTCGCACCCCGGGCAACAATTGGGAACAAATCTCTCCACCCCGTACATCCACTTTCCCCCCTGCTCAATTATCGCTTGTTGTAGCCGATCAAGTTCTATCGCTGCCGGTAGCGTCATCACATTTCTCCTAAAAAGGTGAACTATTTACCCTGTGGGGGAGTTAAGCATAAAAGTGTTACATTTGCTACTGTACTCACTACATATATTTGACGCCCCCAGAGTGGTTTGCTAGTATTCTAGGGCGCTTTGGGCGCGTCGGTTTTTCTCTAATTTCAATCCTAAATTCGCCACAGGCGAATCGGACAAGAAAATTATTAGTTTAGTAAATTTAATTTAAAAAATATGGCAGTAGATAAATTTGATCGTAATAAGCCCCATGTGAATGTGGGCACCATTGGTCACGTTGACCACGGCAAGACCACGCTCACCGCGAGTATTTTGCATGTTCTCGACCTCAATAAAGACAAGGGCTATGGCGCTCGAGTTGAGGGTATTGACGGTATCGATAATGCTCCCGAAGAGAAGGCTCGAGGTATCACCATTGCCCTCCACCACTCGGAGTATTGGACGCCAAAGCGTCACTATGCCCACATTGATGCGCCCGGTCATGCCGATTACATCAAAAACATGATTACCGGTGCCGCCCAAATGGATGGCGCGATTATTGTGGTGGCCGCTCCAGATGGCGCGATGCCGCAAACGCATGAACACATTTTGCTGGCTCGCCAAGTGGGTGTGCCAAAGATTATTGTTTTCCTCAACAAAGTAGACATGGTCGACGACAAAGAGTTGGTTGACTTGGTAGAAGCCG
The DNA here is from genome assembly GCA_964361825.1 of uncultured Candidatus Saccharibacteria bacterium. Classification (GTDB taxonomy): domain Bacteria; phylum Patescibacteriota; class Minisyncoccia; order Phycocordibacterales; family JACOZG01; genus CAYICB01. Next base: position 37,778 of record CAYICB010000003.1, read on the forward strand.
AGGTTCGCGAACTCTTAACTAAACACGGTTATGATGGCGCCAATACGCCCATTATCCGCGGTTCTGGTCTTAAGGCCCTAGAAGCCAAGAGCGCTGATGATGAATATGCTAAGAAAGTCCTTGAGCTTGTTGACACCCTCGACACCTTCATGCCTGATCCAGTGCGGGAGACTGATAAGCCCTTTTTGATGCCGATCGAAGACATTTTCTCGATCGAAGGTCGCGGTACGGTGGTTACTGGTCGGATTGAGCGCGGTCGGGTAAAAGTGGGCGAAGAAGTCGAGATTGTGGGTATTAAGGATACGGCCAAAACCACGATTACCGGTATCGAAATGTTTAATAAGCAACTCGATGAGGGTCTGGCTGGCGATAATGCCGGTATTCTTCTTCGGGGTACCAAGAAGGAGGATGTAACTCGTGGTCAGGTGCTCGCTAAAACTGGTTCGGTTACACCGCATACTGAATTTACGGCTGAAGTTTATATTTTGAAGAAAGAAGAAGGTGGCCGTCATACGCCATTCTTTACGGGCTATAAGCCACAGTTCTATATTCGAACCACGGATGTGACGGGTGAAGTAACGCTCGATGAAGCGGTAAAGATGGTCATGCCCGGTGATACCGTTACCTTTAAGGTTAAGCTGGTGGCGCCAGTGGCTCTTGAAGAAAAGCAACGCTTTGCGATTCGTGAGGGTGGCAAAACCGTAGGTGCTGGCGTGGTCACTAAGATTACTGCCTAAAGTTTGTCTGATAGCTTGGCCCCAATAACCAACATGAGTTCAGAAATTACTAAAGAAAAGCCAGCTAAGTCTAAGGTTAAGGTGGCGCCTAAGGATGGTTTACCGCAAAAGATTAGAATTCGTGTTTCGGCTTACGAAAACAAGGTTTTAGACGCTAGTGTGAAGCAAATTATAGACACCGCTAGTCGTTACGATGCGGTGGTGCGTGGCCCGGTGCCTCTCCCAACCGAGATTAAGAAATATACGGTTAACCGCAGTTCTTTTGTTCACAAAAACGCGCGAGAGCAGTTTGAGATGCGAGTTCATAAGCGGTTGATTGACATTCTTAATCCTTCGGGCAAGATTGTGGAACATCTCACTAATTTAAATTTGCCTTCAGCGGTAAATATTGATGTCAAAATGTTATGAAAACCGTTTTAGTTACCAAGCAAGGCATGACCCAAGTGTTTACGGACTCGGGAGAGGTAATTCCGGCCACGGTGGTTTTGCCGGTGGTAACTAAGGAGGGCGAAGAGCTTTTTGGTGGTTTGGTGGTTGGCGATAGGGTCAAGGTGAGTGGCGTGACCAAGGGTAAGGGATTCCAAGGCGTGGTTAAGCGCCACGGCTTTAAGGGTGGCTCGCGCACTCATGGTCAGAAGCACTCCGAACGCGAACCCGGTTCGATTGGTGGTGGTTTGCGCACTCGTATTCCTAAAAACATGCGAATGGCCGGTCGCATGGGTGGCAATCGAGTGACGGTGGCCAATTTGTCGATCGTTGCCCTCAATGAGACAGAGAAGTCTTTGTTAATTTCTGGAGCAGTTCCTGGTCGACGGGGCACCAAGCTTGAGATCAAAACCAATGAAAACTAAAGTCTACAACCAAGAAGCCAAAGAAATTGGCCACTTTGATTTGCCCGAGCAACTTTTTGGGGCTAAGTGGAACGCTGATTTGGTCCATCAAGTGGTCACTTCGGCTAATACTAGTCGTCGAGCTAATACTGCTCAAGCTAAGGATCGTAGCGCGGTGCGGGGTGGTGGCAAAAAGCCGTGGCGACAAAAGGGTACTGGGCGAGCGCGCCATGGTTCCACTCGGTCGCCTTTGTGGCGTGGTGGTGGAATTACCCATGGTCCTACTACCGAACGGAATTATGATCGAAAAATAAACAAGACGATGAAAAATCGGGCTCTGGCCGCGGTTCTTTCTCGTAAGTTGCGTGATGGCGAAGTGGTGTTACTCGATAGCTTGGCTTGGCCAGAAGTAAAGACCAAACAGGCAATAGCGATGCTTAATCAGTTTGCCACTAAACCAGAATTCAAGAAGATCAATTATCGTTCTGGTAAGAGGGCCTTGCTGGCTTTACCCGAAATTAATCCCGAGTTGGTAAAAAGTTTTCGGAACATTGCCAGTGTGCAGGTGGCCGAAGCGAGAAACTTGGGTCCAGTTGAGGCTTTGGCCTATCGTTATATTTTGTTTGTTAAGCCAGAGGTGAGTCTGCCGATTTTGGCCAAACGTTTTTAAACCATGTCTAAAGTAAATAAATTATCCCCAGACGCCGTAATTCTTAAACCGCATCTTACCGAACGGGCGGCTTTGGGCGAGGCTTTAACTAAGCCGGTGTACACCTTTGTGGTAGCCTCTCGCGCCACTAAACCGGAGATTTCGCGCGCGATTAAAACCCTTTATCAAGTAACGCCCCTCAAGGTAAATATTCTTCGGGCTAAACCCAAGCGCTTTGTTTACCGTGGTCGTGGGGGCAAAACTGCTGGTTTTAAGAAAGCCCGAGTTTTTTTACCAGCGGGTACTAAAATTACTTTGCTCTAAAAATGAAAACTTATCGCCCTACCACCAAAAGTCGCCGTCATACTATTACGATCAATTATCGGGCGGTTTTAACGGCGGCTGAACCGCACAAACCCCTCACTTTTGGCCGGAAGCGTTACATGGGTCGAAACAAGGCTGGCCGCATTACCGTGCGACACAAGGGTGGCGGGTCAAAGCGGTTATATCGAGAAATTGATTTTCGTTACGACAAAATCAATATTCCGGCGCGAATCGAGACCATTGAGTATGACCCCAATCGTTCTGGTTTTATTGCTTTGGTGCTTTACGCTGATGGTGAGCGGCGTTATGTTTTGGCTCCAAAGGGTTTAAAAGTGGGCGATTCTTTAATGGCTTCAGCGGAGGCTGATCTGACCACCGGAAATCGTTTACCCTTGGCCAAGATTCCTGTTGGCTCCTTTGTTTATAATCTAGAAGTAAAGCCGGGCGGTGGCGCTAAATTGGTGCGTTCGGCCGGTAATTTTGCGCAAGTTCTCTCTAATGATGCGGGCTACACCTTGATTAAGATGCCATCGAGCGAAACGCGGAAGATTGATGATCAGGCCTGGGCCTCAATTGGCTCGGTCTCTAATGAAGAAAATAAATTGATTAAGCTTGGTAAAGCTGGTCGCTCGCGCTGGCTGGGGATTAGGCCAACCGTGCGGGGTAGCGCCATGAATCCGGTCGACCACCCCTATGGTGGTGGTGAGGGTCGCCAAGGTCGAGGGACGCGTCGGCCCAAAACGATGTGGGGTAAAATCACTGGTGGTCGGAAGACCCGCCGCCCCAAGAAGTATTCTAACCATTTGATTATTTCTCGCCGTTCTGGTTAACTCAAGCCCGCCACCATGACAAGATCGCTTAAAAAAGGCCCATTTATTGACCCAAAGCTCCTGAAGAAAATTTCGGGTAAAAAACCGATGGAAGCGGGGGTGATTAAAACTTGGTCACGAGCCAGTGAGATTAGTCCGGAGATGGTCGGTTTTACCTTCGGTGTGCATAATGGCCGAGATCATGTGCCGGTGTTGGTGGCGGAAGAAATGGTCGGACATCGTTTGGGAGAGTTTAGTCCAACCCGGAAGTTTATTCGCCATGGCGGTAAGATGCAGAAAGAAATGGAGCAGAAGAAAAAAGAAGCCGAGATTGCGGCAGCTAAGGCCGCCAAAGAGCCGGCCGCCGCGACTGGTGCCGCCACGGCCCCTAAAAAATAATTAATTAGAAAAAACATGAAAGCTGCCCTTTATCGTTATCGTCAATCACCACGCAAGGTTCGTTTGGTGGCTAATTTGGTGGCCGGAAAAAGGGTGGCTGAGGCGCTAAAGCAACTTGAGTTTTTGCCCAAGAGAGCGGCTTTGCCTCTGGCTAAATTAATTAAGTCGGCCGTGGCGAATGCGGTTAATAATTTAAAAATGAGCGCCGATCACCTGATCGTTAAGAACTTAACGGTCGATAAGGATGTGGTCTTAAAGCGTTTTCGACCTCGAGCGCGAGGTTCGGCCAGCAGAATCAATAAACGCACCAGTCAGGTGCGAGTGATTTTGGCCGAACAGGTGACGAATAAAAAATAATATGACGCATAAAGTTCATCCTTACGCTCATCGTTTAGGCCTGCTCACTGATTGGCGGTCGCGCTGGTTTGGCGGCCGAGACAATTATCAGGCCTTTTTGCGCACCGATGTGTTGGTGCGAGAATTTTTAGAAAAGAAATTGCGCGGTTTTTATGTGAGCGCGGTAGAGATGGAGCGCGGGGCTAATTATTGGCGAGTAATTATTAAAACTTCTCGACCGGGAATGGTTATTGGTCGTTCGGGTGAGGGGGCCACGAAATTGCGCCAAGAGGTTTTGGCCTATGCCAAAAAAATCGAAGGGGTTATCCCGCGTGATTTCAAAATTGATATTGAGGAAGTAAAAAACCCTGATGCCGATGCCGCTATCGTGGCCTTCAATGTGGCTGAAGGTTTGGAGAAGCGTTTGCCCTTTCGCCGAGTGCTAAAGCAAACGACCGAGAAGGTTCTGGCCGCGCGCGGGGTGGACGGGGTGAGAATTGATGTTTCTGGCCGCTTGGGTGGCGCAGAGATTGCGCGTAAAGAAAGTTTGAAAAAGGGTCGCTTGCCGTTGCAAACTTTGCGCGCCAATATCGATTTTGCGCGCGAGAAAGCCTACCTTTCTTACGGAGTAATTGGGGTCAAGGTGTGGATTTATAAGGGGCAAGTTTTTGACGAAATTAAAAAATAAACCATGTTGCTCCCGAAAAAAGTAAAATATCGCAAATGGCATACCATGCGGCGCAACCCCAAAAAGGTGATGGTGGAGACACGCGGCCTAACCTTAGCCTTCGGTTCTCATGGGTTAAAAGCTGAAACTGTTGGTCGGGTGCGCTCGAATCAAATTGAGTCGGCGCGTAAAGTGATTGTGCGCGAAATTAAGAAAGGCGGAAAACTTTGGATTAGAATTTTCCCCGATAAACCCTACACGGCTAAACCCGCCGAAGTGGGTATGGGTAAAGGTAAGGGTGATCCACAGGGTTATGAGTTTGAAGTCAAACCCGGTCGAGTTATCTTTGAGCTTGATGGTTTGCCCGATGAACAAGCAAAAGATGTTTTGCGCCAAGCGGGCAGCAAATTACCCCTTAAAACCAGAGTGATTAGTCGATAAAAACATGGCCAAAGATAAAACAAAAATTTGGATTGATAAGAACCCGAGTGATTTGAAAAAACTCGTGACGGAGCGGGTGGCTAAATTACGCACCTTTCGCTTTAGTGTGGCCGGAAGCAAAATTACCAATGTGAAGGAGGGGAAAAAATTGCGTCGAGAAATTGCCCAGGTTCTTACGGCACTACGAAACACTAAATAATATGACCAAAGGTAAAATGTTGACGGGGGTAATCGTTTCGACCAAAATGGCCAAAACCGCGGTGGTGGAAGTTTCGCGATTGGTTAAACATCCTAAATATGGTAAGTTCTTGCGGCGGAGCAAGCGCTATTTGGCCCACGATGAGGCTGGGCACCAAACGGGCGAGAAAGTTACCATCGTCGAAACCGCCCCGCTCTCTAAACGCAAACACTTTCGAGTAGTGTAAATTATTTAATAAAACCATGATTCAACCGCGTTCGATTGTGAAGATTGCTGATAATACCGGAGCTAAGCTTGGGCGCGTGTTTAAGGTGCTTGGCGGTTCTAAACGGCGCTATGCTCGGCTTGGTGATTTGGTGGTGATCTCGATCCAAACCGCCGAACCGCAAAAAGCGGTTAAGAAAAAAGAAGTTTGCCGCGCGGTGGTGGTGCGCAGTCGCGAGGCGCATCGTCGGGCTGATGGTTCTTATGTTCGCTTTGATGAAAATGCTGTGGTGCTTTTAGAAAAAGATAAACCAGAGCCACGCGGGGGGCGTATTTTCGGACCAATTCCGCGCGAAATTGCTGATCTTGGCTATCAGAAAATTGTTTCTTTAGCGCCAGAAATTGTTTAAGAATCATGATGAAACTCAAGAAAAACGATGAGGTGGTGGTGATGACGGGCAAAGATCGCACTAAGCGGGGTAAGATTTTGCGCGTTTTGCCCAAAGAGTATCGGTTGGTGGTAGAGGGGGTAAATGTGCGTAAGGTGAGAGAACGAGCGCGTAAGGCTGGCGCCAAGGGTCAAGTGATTGAGCGACCTTCTCCGGTGGCCATTTCTAATGTTTTGCTTTATTGTGCCGCTTGTAAAAAGGGGGTGCGCGTGGGGAGTAAATTACTTAAAACCAAGAAGGTGAGAATTTGTAAACAGTGTGAGAAAGAAATTTAAAAAACATGATTCCGGTTAAAGAAAAATTAAAACAAGCTCGACCGGCGCTTAAAGAGGCGCTAAAAATTACTAATGATCTAGCCGCTCCGCGGCTTCTAAAGGTGGTTTTGAGTTCTGGTACGGGTAAGGCTAAAGATAAGAAGCGTAATGAGCTAGTGGCGAATCGTCTGGCCAAAATTACAGGGCAAAAAGCCTCACCCCGAGGAGCAAAAAAGGCTATTGCCTCGTTTAAAACTCGTCAGGGTGATGTGGTTGGTTTTGCGGTGACTTTGCGGGGTGAGCGAATGTATCACTTTTTAGACCGTTTGCTTAATGTGGCTGTGCCTCGGATTCGCGATTTTCGTGGTTTTGATGATAAAAGCGTGGATGAGATTGGCAACTTGACCATTGGAATTCGCGAGCACACCGTTTTTCCTGAAACCGCTGATGAAGATCTCAAAGATGTGTTTGGTTTTGCGGTGACGATTGCCACTACAGCCAAGAATCGCGCCGAGGCCCTCGCCCTCTTTCGTGGCATCGGCTTTCCATTTAAGAAGTAAGAGCCCCGATTGACTTAAGGTTGGGCTCTTGCTAGCATGGTGACGCTTTCTTTATGGCAAAAACATCAGTCATTGCGAGGGCAAAAAAGCCCCCGAAGTTTAGTACTCGCCTCGTGCGGCGCTGTTTTCGTTGTGGTCGTAAGCGGGCCTTTATGCGCTCTTTCGAGCTATGCCGAATTTGTTTTCGGGAGCTAGCTAATGAGGGCAAGATTCCCGGGGTAAAGAAATCTTCTTGGTAATATGAACACCGATCCCATTGCTGATTTTCTAATTCGTCTACAAAATGCCGCCGGCGCTGGTAAGGTGGCGGTAGATGTGCCGTTTTCTAATTTTAAATTAGCGATTGCTAAGTTGTTAGAAGAAAATAATTATCTCAAAATTGTGCCGGCCAAGAGTAAGACCGGCCGCAAGATTTTGCATCTGGAATTAGTCAAAGATGGTTCACGCTTTAAGTTGCAAGGCGTGGAGCGGTTATCTAAGGTTTCTCGTCGGGTGTATGAACCGGCGAGCAATCTCCGTTTGGTCAAACGCGGCCACGGCCTCTTGGTGGTCTCCACCTCGCAAGGTTTGATGACCGGCACCAAGGCGCGTCAAGCCGGTTTGGGTGGCGAGCTTTTATTTAAAATTTGGTAATATGTCACGCCTAGTTAAAAAACCGATTAGTTTGCCACCTAAGGTTGAGTTTAGCCAAAATGGTGAGACGATAACTGTTAAGGGGCCGCTCGGCACGCTTAGTCGTGATTTTAGGAATTTGATTGATTTTGCTCTCGAGGAGGGTGGAGTTAAACTAAGTGCCAAGCGGGAGACCTTGGAAACAAAAACTCTTTTGGGTACATATGCTTCGCACCTCAAAAATATGGTTTTGGGTGTCAGTCAAGGTTTTACCAAAAAGTTAATTTTGGAAGGGGTGGGCTTTAAGGCCAATGTGGCTGGTAATAAACTCGCGCTTAGTTTAGGCTTTTCTCATCCGGTAGAAGTGGCAATTCCGGCCGAGCTTAAAGTGACGAGCGAAAAGAATTTGGTGACGGTCACGGGAAACAATAAGGAGACGGTCGGCCAATTTTCGGCCAACCTTCGGTCTCTGAAGAAGCCGGAACCGTATAAAGGCAAAGGCTTTCGTTATGAGGGTGAGGTCATTTCTCGCAAACAGGGTAAGAAGGTGGTCGCTTAAACATGCTTAAACTTAAAACCAAAAACGATCAGCGCCAGCATCGACACCGCAAAATTCGGACCAAAATTAGCGGGGATGAAACACGGCCACGGTTGGCAGTTTTCCGGTCTAATCGGCATATTTATGCTCAACTCATCAATGACCAAGTGGGTAAAACCTTGCTGGCCGCGAGTGATGCTGATATTAAGGGTCTAAAGCGTGATGGTGAAGCGGCTAAGCTTTTGCCCAAACAGGGCGATGCCTTTTTGGTGGGGCAATTGCTGGCCACTAAGGCTTTGGGTTTGCGCGTTAAAGACATTTCTTTTGATCGGGGGGGCTACCTTTTTAGTGGTCGAGTGAAGGCGCTGGCTTTGGGCGCGCGCGCTGGAGGACTTAATTTTTAAAATATTTATGGCTAGACCAGAACATCAACATCGCGGCCGCGGCGGACGACAAACCGAAAAGCCGGAATTTGACCAAAAAACGATTACGATTCGTCGGGTAACTCGGGTGGTTAAAGGTGGGCGCCGGTTTAGCTTCTCGGCAGTGATTGCCGCGGGCGATCGCCTTGGTCGGGTGGGTCTTGGGGTCGGCAAAGCGGCTGATGTCTCGCTTGCGATTGAGAAAGGCTTCAAAGATGCACGTAAACACATGTTTAAATTGGCGCTAACCAAAGATTCTTCTTTGCCTTACGATGTTTCGGCCAAGTTTTCTAGTTCACAAGTACGCTTGGCGCCGGCGCCCGGCCGGGGTTTATCGGCCGGTTCCGCTGCCCGAATTATTTTAGAACTGGCGGGCGTGCGTAATGTTTCGGCCAAATTTATTTCGCGTAGTAAAAATAAGCTCAATAATGCTCGAGCGGCCATGAAGGCGTTGGAGCATTTTGTCCAAAAATAATATGCAACTTCAAGATTTAAAACCTCAACACTCGTGGGCAAAGAAGAAAACGGTGGGTCGGGGCGGTAAACGCGGGACCACGGCCGGTCGCGGTACTAAGGGGCAAAAGGCGCGTGCTGGTCATCGGATGCGCCCAGAATTGCGTGATATTATTAAAAAATTACCCAAGCAGAGAGGTTATCACTTTAGTTCGATAAATACGCGACCGGCGGTGGTAGATTTGGCGGTGATTGCTAGCAAGTTTACCGCTGGAGAAATAATTTCCCCCAAAACCCTAGTGGCTAAGGGTTTGGCCAAGATGGTTGGCGGTTATTTACCTAAGATTAAGATTTTGGGGACAGCTGAACTCAAGACTAAACTGATCATCAATGATTGCCTCTTTTCGAGCGGGGCGCGCGAGGTGGTGCAAGCGGCTGGCGGCACGATTAAATGAATAATTTTCTCCACAAACTAAAAGTAATTTGGAGTGATCGGAGTTTGCGACGCAAAGTGTTGTTTTTGGTTTTGGCCCTAATTCTTTTCCGTTTAGGGGCGGCGGTGCCGATCCCCGGAGTTAATCATGAGGTGCTAAATCGTTTTTTGGCGAGCAATCAATTTTTCGGTTTGCTCAATATCTTTTCTGGTGGCGGCCTTTCTAATTTGTCGGTGGTGATGCTAGGGGTTGGTCCATTTATTACCGCTTCCATTATCATGCAGTTGCTCACCATTATGGTGCCGGCGCTTAAGGAGCTTTATCATGAGTCGGGGGAGTTGGGCCGCCGGAAATTTGCCCAATACTCACGCGTGCTTACGGTACCGCTTGCCATGTTGCAAGGTTTTAGTTTGCTAATTTTACTCGAGCGGCAAGGAGCGCTTTTGCCCTTATCCATTTTTGATCGCTTGACCAATGTTTTGGTAGTAACCGCCGGATCAATCATTTTAATGTGGCTTGGTGAGTTGATTAGCGAATATGGTATTGGTAATGGGACTTCGCTCCTGATTTTTGCCGGTATTGTGGCGGGGATTCCTTCCCAGTTGAGTCAGGTGATTGTGAACTTTGAGCCGGCGCAAGTGCCAATTTATTTGGCCTTTGTACTGGTGGCGATTATTACGATTGCGGGAGTGGTGGTGGTCACCGAGGCTGAGCGCCCGGTGCCGATTACTTATGCTAAGCAGGTGCGGGGCAATAAGGTGTATGGCGGTGTTTCCACTTATTTACCCTTGCGGCTTAATCAGTCGGGAGTGATGCCGATTATTTTTGCCTTATCACTTCTTTTGTTTCCGCAAATGATTGCCCAGTTTTTAACCAATGTTTCTAGTGATTTGGTGCGGGCCATGGCGAGCTTAATTTTAGAATTGCTCAATAATCAGTGGGTTTACGGCGTGTCTTACTTTGTGTTGATCTTTTTGTTTACTTATTTTTATTCAGCGATCACTTTTGACCCAGAAGCGATTGCGAATAATTTGCAAAAAGGAGGCGCTTTTATCCCCGGCGTTCGACCCGGCATACCCACGCGCGACCACCTTAATCGCACGGTTAATCGTTTAACCTTGGTGGGAGCAATGTTTTTGGGGGTGGTAGCGATTTTACCTCTAATTATGCGCGCGGTCACGGGGATGCAGTCTCTCGCGATTGGTGGCACCGCCCTTTTGATTGTGGTCTCGGTGTCGCTTGATCTGATGAAGCAACTTGATGCCCAAACCACCATGCGGGAGTATTAGTTTGTGTTAAAATAGGCTTACTATGTCACAAATTGTTTTTAACCCCGACGACAGAGAGTATCGTCGGGCGGGGCGCGGTGTTGGGCGGGGCGGTTTGGTGGGGCTAGTGATGCGCTTGGGGGCGCGGAGCGAAGCGTCCGCCAATTTTATTTTATTAGTTTCAGCGCTAGCCATCTTCGTTTTAGCCGGTATTATTTTCTTTTTTAATTCATGAATCAACCAGAAAATAAGTTTCAAGCTTTTATCTTGATGGGTCGATCGGCGTCGGGTAAAGGGACACAAGCCGTGCTCCTTCGAGATTTTTTAAAACAGCGCGAGACTTCTACCCCTGACCCTGTTCTCTATATTGAAACCGGGGCAAATTTCCGTGAATATATCAAAGCCGATAATTACTCTAGTGGTATTTCACGCCAGATTATGACCGATAGTGGTCTCCAGCCAGCCTTTTTGGCTAATTGGTTGTGGGCTGATCTTTTGATCAAAAATTATCGCGGTGAGCAACATTGGGTGGTGGACGGCACGCCACGCACTTTGGCCGAGGCTTTAACCTTCGACTCTGCCCTCAAGTTTTATGGTTTTAAACGACCAACGGTGGTCTTGCTCGATATTCCCAACGATATCGCCCATGATCGCTTGCTAAAGCGGGGTCGTTTTGATGATTTGCAACACGAGGGTAATGAAAAGAGGTTGGCTTGGTTTGAGACTGAAGTAATGCTTGCTGTCGACCTTTTTCGTCAGCATCAGGAATATTATCGTTTTGTAACCCTAGATGGCACGGCGGGTATTGAGGTAATCCATAAACAAATTTTGGCTTTGGTATGACGATTAAAAGTCCAGAAGAGATTGCGCTTTTGCGTTTGGGTGGTCAGCATTTATCACGGATTTTGGCTCAAGTGGCAGAAGCTACTAAGGCGGGGGTAACCACCGGCGAGCTTGATTTGTTGGCCCGGGATTTAATTAAACAGGCTGGCGCCTACCCCGCTTTTTTGGGTTATGCCCCAGAGGGAGGCAAAACTTATCCAGCAGCCCTTTGTGTTTCAATTAACGAGGAGGTTGTGCATGGCTTGCCGGGCAAAAGGAAAATTGCTAATGGTGAGGTGGTCAGTCTCGACCTGGGTTTGCGTTATGAGGGCTTGTATACCGATATGGCCACTACCATAATTGTGGGCGAGGTGGCGGCGGCAGTAAAAAATTTGGTAGCAAAGACCAAAGAGGCTTTACTCGCTGGCGTGGCCACGGTAAAACCGGGGACCACCTTGGGTGATATTGGCGCGGCGGTGGCGCGAGTGGCCGAGCGAGAAAAACTGGCGATTATTCGCGAGCTTGGTGGTCACGGAGTGGGTTATGCGGTGCATGAAGAGCCGCTAATTCCTAATTATGGCACTCCGGGTAAGGGGCCCAAGCTTATTGCTGGAGTGGTGATTGCTATTGAGCCGATGTTGGCGCTGGGTAAGGGTAAAGCCAAATTGGCCCCAGACGGTTTTACTTATATCACTCGCGATGGTGGCCTCGCCGCCCACTTTGAAGCCACGGTGGTGGTGACCGAAACCGGAGTTGAAGTTTTAACAGCAATAATTTAGATTTAGAGATATGATCCACCCAAAAGAGGAAAAGACATTTTTGATGGTTAAGCCGGACGGCGTGCGTAAGGGGTTGATTGGCGAGATTATTAAGCGTTTAGAACAGCGCGATTTGAAAATTGTAGCCTTGGAAATGTTCCAAGCCACTAAAGCCCAGGTTGATGGCCACTATCCTAAGGATGAAAAGTGGATTCGGCGTTTGGGCGAGAAAACCCTCGCGACTTATGAGAAGTATGGCTATGATCCCAAAAAAGAAATTGGGACTACCGATCTAATGAAAATTGGGAAAAATGTGCGGGGCTGGTTAATTGATTTTATGGTTAGTGCGCCCATGGTTAGAATGGTGGTGCAGGGGGTGCACGCGGTAGATATGGTCAGAAAAATTGTGGGACCGACTCTGCCTTATTTAGCTGATATGGGAACCATTCGCGGTGATTTTTCGGCGGATTCACCCGCTTTGGCTAATAAAGAAAAGCGCGCGGTGGCCAATTTGGTCCACGCTTCAGAAACGGCCGAAGAAGCGGCTCACGAAATTAAGTTTTGGTTCAAGGATCAAGCCGTTTTTACTTACAAAAGATTTGGGGTTGATGAGTAGTGAAATACGGTGTACGCTAAATAGATGACCAGCCAAGTGGTATTCAAAATTGATAGTAAGTTGAAGCGCGCGGCTCAAAGCCAAGCTAAAGCCAGCGGTTTAACCTTGAGTGAGTGGTACAAACAAGCCACAGAATCTTTCTTGACCGCGCCAGAAATTCCGAATGCGAAAACCGCTCGCTCGCTTAAATCGGCCCTGAAAGATGTGAAATTAGGCCGGAACTTTTCCCCGTCTTTTGATAATATTGACGATATGATTGCGCATCTCGAAAAATGATTGTTGACTATCATCGCCTTTTTAAGAAAGATTGGAAACATTTACAACCTAAAGTTAAACAAGCATTTCGAGCGCGATTTCAAATTTTCAGGACCAACCCTTTTAATCCCATTTTAAGTAATCATAAACTCCAAGGATATTATGGTGGTTGTCGTAGTATTAATGTCACTGGTGATTACCGAGCAATTTTTGTTGAGGAAATGGATTCAATAAAGTTTTTACGGATTGGCACTCATGCTGAATTATATGGGAGATAAAAAACAAAAATTTTAAGACATGGAAGACCTTTTCGATCCAAGGAAGATAGAAAAAACTTGGGCATTAGAAAATGTAACCCAAGAAAGAGTTTTGCAACAAAACGAAGACCGATTGGTGGTTTTGTTTAACTCCGATCAAGGAAAGTTTGTTTGCAAAACAGCTAGTCCTTGGAAGACGGCCGTAGCACTTGAGAAAGACACTACTGTTTTCCAATTTTTACTGGAGCAAAATTTTTCTCATGCTCCTAAATTTTTGTTGACCAAAAGCGGAAAAAGGTTTGCGGAACTAGACAGCAGGCTTGTTTATCTAATGGAATATGTCGAGGGGAAGAAGCCGGAAGCGACCGTCGAGACTTATCAGAAACTCGGGGCGATGACGGCGGAGCTGCATTTGCTAGAAAACTATCCCCATAAAACAGATTTCGATCCCGCAATAATTATTGCTACTAATTTTCCCGATAACGCTAAGAAACCACCTTTTGGTGAAGAATATTTGAAAGTTGCGGCGACCTTGCCTAATTTTAGTGTTTTTTCTCAAACTCTTATTCATACTGACATTGCTCCGGCCAATGCGATCGAGAAAGCAGACGGCTCTCTGACGCTTATTGATTGGGATGATGCTGGTGTTGGTTCGGCGGTGCTTGATTTGGGTTACCCCTTACTGTCTCAATTTACAACCGAAGATTTGGAGTTGAGGCCAGAATTAGCACGAGCCTTCTACGGAGCCTATCTGGCTAAACGAGAAATCACAGCCACAGAAAAGAAAGTTTTGTTTTCGGCCGGTTTATTTTTTGCTCTGATGTATCTGATTTATGGTGATACTACTAAGCGCTGGGAGAGACTCAACTGGGCGCTAAAACATCGAGAAGAGATTGAGGGGATGATTCCATAACAGTGGATAAGTAACTTGCGAGGGGGGTGAGGAGAGTTATAATAGATGGGAGGTTATTTGGAAGTGATCTAAGTTAATTTTTTAGGGAACTCACATAATTCTAGGCCGTGGTCTAGGATTGAGAGATCCCCCTTGGGTAAGCATCTCTTCCAATTAACCCCCAGAAGTTAAGCCCCGACGCGAGTCGGGGCTTAACTGTGTTAAAATGGCTCAATGAAAATCACTTTTTGTGGTGGCGCCGGCACAGTCACCGGGTCCAATTTTTTAGTTGAAGAATCGACGGGTGAGGGCAAGAAGTTTTTAGTGGATTGCGGTTTATTGCAGGGCGGCAAAATTTGCGAAGAAGACAATTTCAAACCTTTTGCTTATGACCCCAAAGATATTACGGCCATTTTTATTACTCACGCCCACATCGATCATATTGGCCGTTTGCCGCGCTTGGTGAAGCAAGGTTTCCGTGGCCAGATTTATTCTACGGCGCCCACCAAGGCGATTGCGGAATTAAATTTGCTCGATAGTTTGGGGGTGTTCCAAAAAGAGGCGCGGAAGAGTGGCCGCGAAGAATTGCTCTATCAAGAGGTTGATGTGGTTGAAACAATTAAACACTGGCAGACGGTAGAGTATCACGAAGCGATCAAATTTGCTGACCTCACGATTAGCTTGCTTAATGCGGGCCATATTTTGGGCTCGGCGATGGTCGTTTTTTCTCGTGGCGGCAAAAAATTGGTGTTTACTGGTGATTTGGGCAATTCTCCTACGCCGCTTTTACCAGATACGGAAATTATAAATGATGCTGACTATTTGGTAATGGAGAGTGTGTATGGTGACCGACTTCATGAGGCTAAAGCGGAGCGTAAGCGGCGCCTAGAGGCGGTAATTGAGGAGGTGGTGGGGCGGGGTGGAGTGCTGGTGATCCCCGCCTTCTCGATTGAACGCACCCAAGAACTATTATTTGAAATTGAGGAGTTGATTGAACGCTCGCGGGTGCCGGTGGTGCCCGTTTTTCTCGACTCACCGCTTGCGATTAAGGTCACTCGGGTTTACCGCGATTATCTCGATTTTCTCAACCTTTCCGCCCAAGAAAAAGATTCTTTGAGCGACGGCATTTTCCGTTTTCCTAATTTACACCAAACTTTAACGACCGAGGAATCCAAGGCCATTTTGGGCTTACCGGATCCAAAAATTATTATTGCCGGTTCGGGGATGAGTAATGGCGGAAGAATTCTTCATCATGAGCGCCATTATTTGGGCGACCAGAAAAACGCTCTGCTTTTGGTGGGTTATCAGGCAGGAGGGAGTCTGGGGCGCTTATTGCTTGAGGGCGCTCGCTCGGTAAGAATTATGGGTGAGGAGGTGATGGTGGCGGCGCAAATTATTAATCTCACCGGCTATTCGGCCCACCGTGATTCTGATGGCCTATTTAACTTTGTGCGTCAAAGTGCCGACACCTTAAAACGGGTTTTTGTGGTTTTGGGTGAGCCCCGCTCCGCTTTGTTTTTGGTCCAGCGCTTGAGAGATTACTTGGGTCTTGAGGCCAGCGCGCCCCAAGCTGGCGAAAGTGTGGACTTGCCCTTATAATTTATCTTGATGAATAATCTTAAACACGCGCATCTCAAACTAAAGTTATGTGTTTCTGGCGCGGCCGAAACGGGTCACTGCGGTGAGGGGGCGATGGTTAAGGCCAAAGAACTCGGGCGAGAAATTGTGCGTCAGGGGGCAGTGATCGTTACCGGGGCGACTACCGGCTTTCCCTTGTGGGCGAGTATTGGGGCCAAAGAGGAGGGCGGAGTTTCGCTTGGTTTATCGCCCGCGATGAGCGAGCGCGACCATGTGAAGAATTATGGTTTGCCTCTCGATTATCTTGATTTGGTAATTTATACCGGTGCGGGTTACTCGGGGCGTAATTTGCTGATGACGCGATCTTCAGATGCGGTGTTGGTGGGTTGCGGGCGGGTGGGCACGATCAATGAGTTCTCGGTCGCTTTTGAAGACAAAAAGCCGATTGGTGTCTTGCAGGGGGCGTGGGAGACCGATGAGGTGATCCGCGATATCATGCAAAAAGGCCACCGCACCAATGAGTTGGTGGTCTTCGATAGTGACCCCAAGCATTTGGTGGAGAAAGTAATTAAACTAATTCAGACTAATAAGTATAAAGATCAGCGAATTTTATAAACGAGAAATTATTTTACCGAAGCCACAATTTTTTCAAAAATGGCGGGGTGATTCATGGCAAAACCAGATAAGATTTTGCGATCAAGAGCGATGTTTTTGACCTTGAGAATATTGATAAAGCGCGAGTAAGTGAGGCCGAGCGGACGGAGGGCGGCATTAAGTCTAATGGTCCAAAGGCGGCGAAAATCATTCTTTTTATCGCGCCGGTGGGCAAAGGCGTGTTGGCCGGCCTTAAGGAGCGCCGTGCGCGCCTCGCGCTCTTTCTTAGAGCGGCCAAAGCGAAAGCCCTTGGCGTCTTTTAGCACTTGGCGCCGGCGTTTATTGGCAATCGTTCCGCGTTTTACTCTAGGCATAGTGGTTATAAACTACCTTACGGGGAGCATCCGCGTCAAGGTTTTGCGCTTAATTTGCACTTTGATTGGCCGCTTGCCCGCTAATTGCTTGGAGCGACTCGCCTTGGCATTGAAGTGGTCTTGACCCGACTTGCGACCCAGCACCTTGCCGTTCTTGGTAAATTTTAGCCGTTTACTAAAGGATTTATTGGTTTTGATACTCATGTTTATTTTTTTTATGGTAAATTCGTCGAATTATTTAGCTCTTTCGATAATTAAACTGGGGCCACGCGGACCGCTTTGGATTGGCGAGGCAATTTGGTAATTCTCGGAAATAAAGCGGAGCAAGCGCCCGAGCCTTTCTTCTAAAAACTTTTTATCAAAGTATTTGGCCCGACCAGAGAGGAAGAGTTCTACCTTCACGCGGTGACCCTCGCGCAGGAATTCCGAAATTTTGCCCGCTTTAATCTCTAGATCATGATCGCCAGTGCCAATTTTGGCCTGAATCGATTTGACCTCGCCGCTTGCTCCCTTGGGCTTAGTCTGCTTGGTTTTTTTATTTTCGAGATACTGATACTTGCCGAAGTCCATAATTTTGGCCACGGGCGGATTGGCCGTGGGTGAGATCTCAATGAGATCAAGGCCCGAGGCATCAGCTTGGCGCAGGGCTTCGCTAAGAGAGATGACCCCAAAATTATCACCATTCTCTCCGATGACTCGGAGTTCCGGTGACTTGATTTGATGATTAATTCTAATCCGGTCTTTCACTCGTTAGTGCTGGTATGGTAATCGGTTTTGCCACAAAAGTCAAATCTTGCTAGGCTGGGTATGGCTATTGGTTCTCTGAGGCAAAATTGCTCTTTATAATCATCAAGAAAGGAGGTGATTTAAGGTGGTTAAATTCTGGAACCCTAAAACCGAATGGGAAGAAGCCAAAAAGTATTATGGCTTTACTGATGAGGAGGCCGCAATGTACTTCTACAGCCAGAGCCTGCTTCCGGAGGGCAAAAAGCGTTTCTTGCCTTCTGTTGGGCAACGGGCCGAGGTTTGGGAGCTAGCTCAGGCTAGAATTAGGCGCAAGAGACCGGGAGGTGGCGTCGATGATTAAGGGGCGAGTGAAGAAGAAAAAAAGCCGTTTGTTGGTTAACCCCCAACCTACGGCTTTTTGATTTTTATGACAGACAAATCAAATGTGGACACATCACTAAGGTCGTCTTGGTTGGGCACAACAAGATCGATCGTGGTAGCATTGAATAACTTCAAAAAAATGACTGTCGCTTTATCACTCATCCCTCCCGAACGGATCGAGAAAATAATTTTGGTAATCCGCAACCAACGAGTGATTATCGATACTGATCTGGCCGCCCTGTACGGGGTAACCACCAAGCGACTCAATGAACAGGCCAAGCGTAACCGTGATCGTTTTCCCGCCGATTTCATGTTTCATTTGACCGTTAATGAGTGGGCCAACTTGAAGTCGCAATTTGCGACCTCAAGTGCTGACCATGGTGGTCGTCGTACTCTTCCGTTTGTGTTTACCGAACATGGCGCTATCATGGCTGCCAATATTCTCAATAGCCCCGTGGCGGTCAAAGCGAGCATTCAGGTTGTGCGCGCCTTCGTCCGTCTACGGCGAATGCTAATTGATAACGCCGAGCTCGCGAAGAAGCTGTTTTCCCTCGAAGCGAAGTACGATGACCAGTTCAAGGTCGTGTTCCGGGCGATCCGTGAGCTGATGACGCCACCACCGGAGCCGGATAAGCCGAAAATTGGGTTTCGGGTGGATAATAAATAGTTGGCCATTTGGGAAAATGCAAAGGAGGAAAGGTGATGACCCGGGCGAAGCGAGTTAGGAAGAAAAAAAGCCGTTTGTTGGTTAACCCCCAACCTACGGCTTTTTGATTTTTTGTGGCAAGGCTTAGCCTTGTTGAGATGACTTGAATTGCCCGATTTAATCAATGTGATCAATATTAATCCCCAATGTATTCTACCGAATTACTAAACAGATCGAACGCGGATTCAATCTGCCCTCTCGAATTAGTTGTATACCCGCCAACACTAATTGAAACGATCTTATTTGGAGTAGCAAAATCAAATGAGCGAACTAGCCAATCGCCCTTACTGGTTGTGAGTGTGTTCCAATATGAAACAAAGGGTACTTCTGTGTCTAGATTTATCCCACTCTCATCCTCAATAAACTCTATGTGCTCACTCGATTTTTGAACGATTTTTGTTAAATCATCGAGTGTTGCATGCTTGCTTTCTGGTAGATTAATAAAACTAATTAGATAGCGAAAACCGTCATTACTATACACATCATAAAAAACAAAGTTTTCATTCTCGGTACGCACGGGTTTATCAGGAAAACCAACGCTCCACCCCTCTTTTAAACTATAAGTTTTCCACCCCACAGACCCATGGTTCTCTGTTTGGTCTAAATCTCCTTCGGTAGAGATGTGTTTAATTTCTCCAAAGTTATTTCCAAGAATGTTTTCCATTTCTGACAATGCCTCCTCCTGTGCCCTGACCGTTACGTCGGCAACAATAATTACTCGCTTTTCGTTACCCCTCTGGTCGGTGAATGAAAGGTATGGCAAACCTACCGGTTCGTCACTGAAAAATTTTGATAAGTAGTCATTGAGTTCACGGGAATTATTACAGGAATCAGATTTAACAACGAAATTTGATTTGTAATTCTCTATGTCTAGTTCCCTCACAATATTGCACTGTTCTAGGTTTTCTAAACGAGTTATTACCCCAAGTTTGTCTGACAAAATAACAACGCTATAGTAGTAACTACTCTGATTAATCCGTGCAACAATACCCAAATATGCAATATAACCAGAAACGCCAAGTAATAGTATCAGTATAATAGTGAGTAGGGTCGTGTTTTTCGGCCTTTCGGGTTTTACAGTCAGTTGTTCTTCCTTAGAAACATTGTGTGGCAAAGTATATTCCTCATTTTTAAATTTATAAAACAGATAGATTGACCCAGCAACGGCCAAAACTAGTGTGGCTAGACCGAACTCAACATTCGTAATATCTGTCACATGTAGCGAAATGTTAAATAAACTGTGAACAAGTACTGCCAAAATAAATCCTTTGAAAAATAATTTAGTTCTCTCTTTCTCGCCTCTAAACCATAATAATCCCCAGTAGAAACCAAAAATACCTGAGGTTGCCAAATGCATAAGTGTTGTGGCAATCGCGCGAAGGCCAAATGTATTCAATACATCTGTCCAAATAAATATAGAATTGAACCCCAAACTATGGTTCATTTGATAGGACTCATAGAAGTATTTGAAATTCTCAACAAAAGCAAAAGCTGCTGCCGCTACCACCATATAAATGATCCCGTCAACAATTTGAGTAAAATACTTTTTATTCCTTTGAACGACCGTTTTAGCAATCCAGTACTTAACAAATTCCTCGATCGGAGCAACAAGAAAAAACGTTGAGATAACGCTCAGCCAAATTAATTTCGCAGTAGTGTCTGGTGAACTAAATAAATACTGCTCCCCAATACTTTCTGCAATATATGTCACTGGGAGTGCCAGAATTACGCCGAGAAGAAAGATCTTCAAAAGCAATTTGCGCGGTTCAGGTTCTCGGTAGTCCTTTCTTAGAAATATAATGAGCCAAAATAAACTGGGCAGGAGAGCTAAAATTAGAAGAAAAAAATTGTCATTGTTATATTATAATCCTATTACTCTGACCTTTTTCTGTTTGATATTCCCTCCTCGTGTTGTTTTACGAGCTTCTTGTAAATAAAGTGATTGGCTACAAGGATAAGAACTATGACCACAACAAGAGCTGAGGCATTATCAATAATTGTAATATCATTGATGTTTATTCTTTCAGACCCGACATTGTATCCGTAAATTAAACCTACAATGAAAGACAGTACCCAAGCAATGGGCTTAAAGAGGATTATTACTACTAAATATTCTTTCCACGAATTTCCAAAGGTTATCTTAGGTTTCCAGCCATCACTTGCTCTATATTTTTTCATATTAATTTTTTATTTTGCCAACAAACACAAAAAGCCCACCGCCAGGCGACAACCTTTCGGTCGTCCACACCTCTTTCGAAGCGTGACCAATCACGGTGAACCTAGACGATGGGTTCTTTACCCGTGATTGGTTTTTTAAGCCATGCCCAACTAAACAGTTGGGTTTAGGCCATTATTAAATTGTGCTTACAATTTAGCATTAAATTCGCACAGAGAAAACAACCCGTATCAATTATATGATCGAGTGGTTTACCATGAGCGAGTTCGTCTTTCAACGAACGAGTCGAATGGAGATGCCGGGAATCGAACCCGGGTGCAGAAAGAGATCTCAAGTAGGTCTACAAGCGTAGTTGGTTTGGTGTTGTCGGGAGTGGCATAGAAAGCCAACAAAAACGCACACCCCGTAGCTCTAGGTTTTCGTCTCTCGCCTCGAGCGCGGGCGGGAGCTTATTCCGAATTTATGACACCACTTTGATCTTATCGGAAGTCAGACCAAGTGATGTCGCTTAGGCTAAAGCGTAAGCGAAAGGAAGAGGATATGGCGAAGCCACACCTTCTCCCTCGTTAGATAAGTTGGCACTTATCAGTGTGCCGCGGTTTTACGAGTGGGCGGCAACTCGGCTTGCATAGCAAGAGAGTGATCCTTCTGTCGAAGCCAATCATCCCCTTATGTAAATTAACTTTTCAATGATCTTTCGATCTGTCTTTTGGCCTCGCGCTTTTTAATGCTTTCGCGCTTGTCGTGCGTTTTTTTGCCGCGAGCGAGGCCAATTTCCAGCTTGAGCTGGTTCCGCTTACTATACAGTGATAATGGAATTATTGTCAAGCCGCGTTCATTGGTTTTGCTGGCCAGTTCCTTCAATTCTTTCTCATTGAGAAGCAATTTGCGTCGTCGCTCGGGCTTATAATCCTCGGGTGTATTGCCGGGCTGATAGGGGGCGATGGTGGCGCCCACCAAGTAAGCTTCGCCGTTTTCGAAACTGATATAACTGCCGGCCAGCGAGGCGCCGCGACCGCTTTTAAGCGATTTGACCTCAAGGCCGAGCAAAACCAAACCCGCCTCCCATTTCTCAAGGATTTCGTAGTCGAAAGTGGCTTTTTGATTGCGAATCGCGGTGGCCATTGTCAGATTCTAGCATTTTCTCTAACTTTCATTATAATCAGGTCGCGTGATGAAAAAGATGTCAAAATTGAATAAAACCAGTCCGCGAGGC
Source organism: uncultured Candidatus Saccharibacteria bacterium (assembly GCA_964361825.1). Classification (GTDB taxonomy): domain Bacteria; phylum Patescibacteriota; class Minisyncoccia; order Phycocordibacterales; family JACOZG01; genus CAYICB01. The sequence goes on from CAYICB010000003.1 coordinate 59,714, forward strand.
TTTGGTCAATTTGGTCGCCAAATTGCTTCCACGGTCTTGATTTTTCTCGTTTTGCTCGGAATCTATTCTGCGGTGACCAGCAATCAGCAAACCGCCAAAGAGCTAACTTTATCAGAATTAGCCCAAGCGATTAATCAGGGTGAGGTGGCCAAAATTGTGATTCAAGGCGATGCTTTAGCTGTGACCCTGCAAACCGGGGAAGAGCTTCGGTCGCAAAAAGAGGCCGAAACTTCGCTCTCCGAAAGTTTGGCTAATTATGGCGTTTTGCCGACTAGTTTGGGCGGGGTTTCGGTGGCGGTGGCTAATCCCTCGGGCCTTACTTTTTGGTTGCTCAATTTATTGCCTTTTATTTTACCAGCGATTTTTGTACTTCTGATTTTTTGGTTTATCTCGCGCCAAGTGCGCGGGGCTTCGGTGCAAGCGTTCTCTTTTGGTCAATCGCGCGCGCGAGTAATTGACCCCAATGATCAGTCGCAGAAAATTACTTTCAAAGATGTGGCTGGCGTAAAGGAGGCCAAAGAAGAATTGTTAGAAATTGTCGATTTTCTCAAAAGTCCAAAAAAGTTTTTAGACATTGGCGCCAAGATTCCCAAGGGTGTTTTGCTTATTGGTGCGCCGGGGACCGGTAAAACTTTGTTGGCGCGCGCGGTGGCGGGTGAAGCGGGTGTGCCCTTCTTTTATCTCTCGGGTTCGGAGTTTGTTGAGATGTTTGTAGGCGTGGGCGCTTCGCGCGTGCGCGACCTCTTCAAAATGGCCAAGAAAACGGCCCCAGCGATTATTTTTATTGATGAAATCGATGCCATCGGTCGTCATCGCGGTGGCGGCATGGGTGGCGGCAATGATGAGCGCGAGCAAACACTTAATCAAATTCTCGTGGAGATGGATGGCTTCGAGCCTAATGAAAAACTGATTGTAATGGCGGCCACCAATCGGCCTGATGTGCTCGATATCGCGCTTTTGCGCCCCGGTCGCTTTGACCGTCGCGTGGTGCTCGATAAGCCGGATCTTAAAGATCGTGAAGAAATTCTTGGCATTTATGCCCGCAAGAAACCGCTCCACGAGGATGTGAACTTGCGCGTCATTGCTCAACGCACGCCCGGTTTCTCTGGCGCGGATCTCGCTAATGTGATGAATGAAGGCGCGATTTTGGCGGCGCGCGAGAATCGCAAGCAGATTACGCAATACGATCTCATTCGCTCGGTGGAGAAGGTAATTCTTGGTCCGGAGCGCAAGAGTCATATCTTGTCTGAACGAGAAAAGAAAATCACGGCTTACCACGAGATGGGCCATGCGCTCATTGGCTCGGTTTTGCCGCATTCGGATCCGGTGCACAAGGTCTCGATTATTTCTCGCGGGCATGCGGCGGGCTACACGCTTAAATTGCCGTTCGAAGACCGCAAACTGGAGTCGAAGAAAGAATTCTTGGATGAAATCGCGGCGCTCCTCGGTGGTTATGCCGCCGAGCAACTGATTTTTGGCGATATTACTACCGGCGCTTCTAATGATCTTGCGGTGGCGACCTATACGGCGCGTAATATGGTCACCAAGTATGGTATGAGCGAGAAGCTCGGGCCGGTGGCCTTCGACACTGGCGGCGAACGCCACTTGGTGAGCGGCGGGCAACTAGTGGAGAAGGCGTCATCGGAGGCGGTGTCGGCGCTCATTGATCAAGAAATTTCTAAAATTCTTAGCGAAGGTCTGACGCGCGCTAATCAAGTGCTTACCGATTACCGCGCCGCTCTCGACGCGATGTCGGAAGAACTGATTAAAGTCGAAACCATCGATCGCGAAGACTTCGATAAACTGCTTATTTTGAACGGCATCAAGCCGAAGGAGGATACTAATAAGGTTGTGGATAACTTATCGGCCCGGTAGGATTCGAACCTACAACCAGCCGTGTATAAGACGGCGGCTCCACCATTGAGCTACGGGCCGGAAGGTGTTACCATAATAATGGCCAAAATATACTGACTGGTCAATCTCAAGTTTTTGGCTTTATTACTTAATTTTTCTTTAAATGAACAAATCTCTTATTAGTTTCTTTTTGGTGTTTGCTTTGGTTTTGGCGCCAGTTTTTACTGTTAGTGCTAAATCGGTCAATGAGAAAAAAAGTTTGCTTTCGCGTTTATTGGCGCGTTTTCAGCGAGTAGAGAAAGTGGAGCGCGTGGTATTAGAACCGGTGGTGGAGATTAATCAGCCCGCGATCAATGCCGAGAGTTTATCACTGGTTTCGAGTAATCCGCCGTCTGGGGCCATTAGAACTGGTCAACCATCTAATCCTGATGGCACCGGCTTTTGGGATCCTAAAGGCGCTTGGCAAACCATTGAGGTGATAATGAGTGGTAATACCGCTTCGGTGGCGCCAGAAATGTTTGAGGTTAAGGGGACTTCGGCCGATACGCCTAAGGTCACTGGTATTATGCCGAGCGAGAAGGCGGGAGCGGTTACGCTGGTTTTAAGTCACCCGATTCAAGTTGGTTGGACCACGATTGTTCTAAAATCAAGTGGTCAAACTATTAATCTGGGTTATTTACCCGGAGATGTGGATCAAAGTGGCGCTTTTACTGCTGCTGATTGGCTAAAGTTAATCGACGCTCTTAATGGAGTGGCTGATTTGCCTCTCTACATGACCGATATCGATAATAGCGGTGTTTTTACCCCGGCTGATCTCTTGCGTTTAATCGACATGATTAATGGCGCAGACCATTTTGTGGCCCTCAACCTTTTTGGCGCTTCGATCCCTGCCTTGCCAGAGGTAAGTCTTAATTAAACTGATGAAGAAGCGCCTTTTTGCTTTTTTGTTGGTTTTGGTTTTTGGCGGTGTTTTACCCTTAGGAGCTTCGGCCGAAGGCTTTTTAACCGAGACGATTGCTGGACTTAAGGCGCAAATTGCCGAATTGGAAGCGCGGTTAGCTCAACTCCAAGGTTTAGAAGTTGGCGAAACGGAGCAAGGCTTTCTCAACCGAAATTACCAATTGGGTGAAACTGGACCAGAGGTCATTGCTTTACAAGACTTCTTACGTGCCAAAGGTTTTTTTAGTTTACCCCAGTCCACTGGTTATTTTGGCGAAGTCACGCAAAAGGCGCTTCGGGCTTACACAGAATCTTTGAGTAAAACAGTTACTCCAGTAACAACGGTAATTACTACTACCATTTTAGCTACCTCTACGCCCACCACTACGCCGTTGGTGGTAGAGAAGCCACTTCCCGTTACCGGCTTTGGCTTTAAGGCGGTTAAACCACCAGCTGAAGCCATTGATGCTCGGAGTCCGGTTTCGCTTGAGCCAAACAGTAAAGAGATTTTTGGCTGGCAAGAATTTGAGTTTGCTTTTACTCCTGATCCCAAAACTAGGGCAAAAAAGCCAGTTTTGGCCGATTTTAGCGTGGAAACGGCCAAACCAGATTTCGATTTGAAAGTGGTGGCGGTGGTGGCTAGCGATCCGGTGGTGGTGAAGCTAAGTCAACCCATTCCGGCCGGAGTGTGGACCAAGGTTATCCACAAGCCCACACAAACCACCTTCCGTTTTGGTTACCTTCCGGGGGATGTTAATCAGGACGCTTTAGTGAGTTATGAGGACCTGCTTTTATTGATTGATGTGGTAAACAAGGTTAAATCTGCCCCAGATTACACGGCAGATATCGATCGTAATGGTTTGGTGAATCGGGCTGATCAGCTCGCTTGGCTTAATTTGGTTAAAACTGGCGAGGGAGAAAGTTCTTGGCATCGACACTCCTTGCCAAGCGAAGTCATCCCAAGTTAAAATTTAGACATGAAAAAATTATTCATTCTTTTGCTTATTAGTTTAAGTTTGCCATTTTTGGCGCAAGCGCAAGTGGCGAGTAATCCTGCCGCCAGAATGCAGGTGACCCAGCTTATCGAGGCGCTGAAAAGTCGCGGTCTCACACCGATAAGGCCAAGCGCGGTATCCGCAGTTTCTCCCATGACCTATCAACCAGTGGCCGTGCCACGGCTGATGCGTAACTTGACAGTGGGTGATAAGGGCGAAGATGTGCGCTCACTCCAGACCTTTCTTAAGACCAAAGGTTACTTTAAGGATGAGGCCACCGGCTTTTTTGGACCAATGACGGCCACGGCGCTGACTGATTGGCAAATGGCCGAAAAAATTATTACCAATCGAGCTAATGGTGGGGTGGTGGGCACCTATACTCGTAGCAAATTGGATTCATTAGCGGGGAGTAATCCGATGGTTAGCGCGACAATGGTTAATAAGTTGCCCGGTAGTCGCGTGGGCGTAAAATTTGGGGTAACTAATCCGCTCCCTGATAGTGAGTTGAAGCGCGGTGAACGCTTCTCGATTACTTGGCGCCTGGCCAGAACCTTGGCTACGCCACTAGTAGACACCGAAACAGAAACAGTGACCAATGAGGTGCCGGCCCTTGATGCCGCGCCAGAGGTTAATATTATCCTTTTGCCAGTTTCTGGCCAGCCGATTGCTTTGATAAGTAATTTGGCTAATAAATCTTTTTATCACTGGACGCCGGCGAACACCATTTTGCCCGGCAAGTATCGCGTACAAGTGGAGTCTACCGATCGGGCAATCTCGGCTACCAGCGAAATTTTCACTCTCAAATAAGTAAGAAAGCGTGGTGGTTTGCGTCTCCAACTAATGTCGCTCAATCCACAGCAAGAACTTTTAGAGGCTCATGAGGCTTGGGCGGAGGCTATTTTTCGTCACTTGTTTTTTCGGCTTAGTGATCGAGAGCGAGCTTTAGAATTGGTCCAAGAGGTTTTTCTGCGGGTGTGGCAAACCCTTGTTCGGGGGGAAAGGGTCGAGAACATGCGCGCTTTTCTTTATCGGATTGCCCATAATTTGATTATTGATGAATATCGCAAGACTAAAAGTTCCTCCCTTGAGGCCTTAAACGAGGAGACGGGTTTTGAGCCAGTGGGCGGTGATGAAAATGATTTGGTGGCTGAATTAGAGAGGGTCGAAATTATCGCCCAATTGCACCAAGTGCCGACCCCCTATCGTGAGGCGCTAGTTTATCGTTATGTGGATGATTTACCGGTCAAAGAGATTGCCACCTTGCTCGGTGAGACCGAAAATGTGATCTCGGTGAGAATTCATCGCGGTTTGGGTAAATTACGCCAATTAATTTTGCAACATGGAAACGCTTAAACAAGCGCTCAATCGGGCGAAAAGTGAGGTGAGTTTGACCCCGGGCGAATGGGCGAGTTCGCGTCGGGCCTTAGAATGGAAAATCGGTCAAGGTGAACAATCAGTAAGAATTCCCGAAGACTATCGTCATCAAGCTTGGTGGCAGGGTTCACCCCTTTGGCGGGGGTTGGCCCTAGTTTTGCCACTTATTGTCATTTTTATTGCCGCGCGTCAAGTGGCGGCACCGGAACCAATTTTACCCCTGACCGTTCCGGCGCCGCTTGTGTCTCCGGAAGCGCCGGTGAGATTGAAGCGGTTGCCAGCGCCAGAATTGCCGGTGGCGCCGGTAGTGCCCCAAGTTCCATTAATGATGCCGTCGGCTGGTGGCCCGGTGTCTGCTCCAGCCAGTGAGACCAACTTATTACGCGCCACCTCCACAGCCACCACTTCAGTAGACGAATTACCAGAAGACAGTTATAATAATTAATATGAAAAAATTTAATATTTGGTTGATGGGTTTTGTTTTTCTCGGAATTTTGGCAGCTCCGGCGATTACTCGAGCCCAAGTGGAGACAAAATTTAAAATTGGTGATTTTGGTCAATATGTGAAAGAACTTCAAGAAAAACTCCGCGCCTCGGGCGACTTCACTTACCCTCAAATCACCGGTTATTACGGTAAAATTACCGACGAAGCGGTGAAGAAGTATGAGGCGAGAACGAAAGAGAAAATCCTCAGACCTATCCCTCGGCCATTACCCGTACCTCCGGTTGGTAATATGCCTATTACTGTTATTTCACCGAATGGTGGGGAAAGGGATTGGCAGACAGGCGCAGTAAGACAAATCAATTGGACATTGGGAGGAGGTTTTAGTCTCGGTGTCTACACGGTAGACATTAATTGGGTTCCAGCCGTTATTCCAATGATTTATTGTGCTCAAGAGGATGATTCCCGGTGTGATTTCTCAAAGAAAATTGTTTCTGGTGTACCAATGACCAGTTATGTTGGTGCGGGTTTTAGTGGTAATGGCGGGGGTTCTTATAATTGGAAGGTCGGGACATTTGAAGATGGTTCAAATTTTGCTACGAACTCTGATTTTGAAGGTAGAATTCGTGTTTGCTTGTCTGGTACTAAGACATGTGACTACAGTGACTCCCACTTCACCATCTCTTCTAATAACACCATTCCTTACCCTCAACCTGTTGGCAATCAACCGCCAGTAATTCATGGTGTGTCTGGTCCGACCCTGCTTAAGGTTGGCGAGATGGGTGAGTGGTCCGTGAAGGCGAGCGATCCCGAGAACGGTAGTTTGAAGTACGCTATTGATTGGGGTGACCGCAACGCTTCGGCTGGGGCGGCTGGGTTGCCGATGATGTCTGGTTTAACCTATGACACCACACAAAACAGCACCTTTACTCATAGTTATAGCTCGGCTGGCACTTACACCGTGACCTTCGCCGTGAGCGACAATTTGGGTAGTGTGAACAAGTCGAGCATGAGTGTGCAGGTTGGTGGCAGCGATATTCCTCGGGATATTATCCAAGTTCTTTCGCCGAATGGCGGGGAGCGTTGGCTTGTTGGTTCAACTCAGTCAGTTCAGTGGCGTTGGTCGGGCCCTTCTAACCCTCACTACCCACAATATAAGTCAACCAACTTGAATATCTATTTGCTCGGTGAGTACGGTTCCAAGCGTCCTTTAGTTCAGGGGGTGGACAGTCGTAACGGAGGAGGGTTTTCGGTAAAAGTTCCTTCTTGGGCACCCGCAGGGAATTACCGTGTCGGTGTGTGTGATGATTATCTTTCGGATGCTACCGAGGCTTGCGATTATAGTGACTCTTACTTCAAGATTTATTCTGACGACACTTCAGATCCAATGCCTTACACACCATCAGTGAAAGTTAGTGTGGAAAATGAAGTGCAGTACGGTGTGAACAAAAACGAGGCCTTTATTAGTACTTCGATTGGCGCTGGTTCACAAAACAAATCCGTCTATTCCTGGGAACTTACGATTAATTGCCCTGACGGTGTGACTTTAACTGTGCCTAGTAAAACCGATGGACCGGGCAAAGAAATGTGTCGCAGTGCTACCAAATACTACACTTATAACTACTACGACATTACTCAAGGGCCCCTAGTTTTAACAGCCGGAGCGGTAAATAAAAATTCTACTGATTCTTATGTTGGGTTTACTCTCAATGCTTATGATGCGAACGGCAATGCTCTTGGTGGTGATAAGGACAGTGTGGTGTTGGGCGGTACCCTGGGCGATATTATTGACGAGAATTCAAATGGTGCGGCTTCGGTTAAGGTGGTGAGCAGTACTGGTAAAACAGTGACTGGGGCTAAGGTTTCTCTCCACACCATGAATGGTCGCTTGGTAGGAACAGACAACACTTCTGGTGGCTTCGCTTTGTTTGAGAATTTGCCTGACGGTAGTTATCTCGCTTATGCCAAGGCTGACGGTTATGCGCCAGCGCGGGCCAAAGTTACCATTTCCGAGAAGAAGCCCAAGGCGAGTGTGACCATTAAGCTGAAGAAAGAAAAAACCGTGCCTCCGCCCAAGGTGGTGACGGCCGGTATTGTCTCCAGTAATCCGCCAGATGGCGCTATCGACGCGCGGATGCCGTCGAATGTAAATGGTTCTAGTTTTTGGCAAGGGTGGAATCAGTTTGTTTTCCGACTTGAGGGAGTGGCAAGCACCGATTTGGCCGTAAATAGTTTTGCGCTCAAGTCTACTGGTGGAGTGTCTACGCCAATCAACAACGTGGCAGTGGATGAAGACGGTCTCGTGACCCTTACCACCCAATACGGCGTGCCAATTCCCGAAGGCGAGCGAACGGTCATAAAACATGAGCCAACGGGGACAGAAATTTGCCTTGGCTATCTCCCCGGCGATGTGGATGGTAGTGGGAAGGTAGACGGTGCCGACTTGCTCACCCTCATTGATGCGATTAATGGCGTGAAGAATTTGCCGAGTTACTCTACTGATCTTAATCGCGATGGCCTGACCAATAGTGAAGATCAGCTCACTTGGATCGATCTTACCAATGGCGCGGATGCTTACAGCGCTTGGTTTGGCGAGAGTTTGCCCAGCTGCCCGAGGGTGTAATTATTCAAAATGCGTTTCGGCTGGTTTAGTGAGTCTGGTTTTTAGTTGAGGATAATTTTTGAGTTCGGGATCAGTGGTGAGAAGCCGCCCCGCTTCGGCGCGGGCGGCTTCGACCATTTTTAAGTTTTGCAGGGCTTCCATGCCGAGATCGGAGATACCCCACTGTTTGCCAGTGCCGGCGAGCGATCCAGCGCCGCGTAATTTGAGATCAAGCTCGGCGAGCTCGAAGCCGTTTTTGGCCTTCTGGAGCGCTTCGAGGCGCGCGGGAATTGCCCCCAGGGGCGAGGCCACCAAGGGCGAAGCCGGCAAGGACTCTCCTTGGGTTTGGGTTTTTAAGGTGCGTCCTTGCCGGCCTTTATCGGTGATGAACAGGTAACAATAAGCTTGCGCGGTGCTCCGGATCACTCGACCGCGGAGTTGATGTAACTGGGCGAGACCAAAGCGCTCGGCGCCCTCAATAATAATCGCGGTGGCCTTGGGTACATTTACCCCCACCTCAACGACCGAAGTGGAAACGAGAATCTGAATTTTATTTTCTTTAAAGTCATTAATCACCTGTTCTTTGTCGGCGGGTTTTAATTTGCTGTGGAGAAGGCCAATGGTGTGGTGAGGAAACTTCTCGGCAATAATTTTGGCTTCTTGTTTGGCCGACTTGGTTTCGAGCGCGAGTTCCTTGGTGGGGTCAGGTTCGTCGATGCGCGGGCAGATAATATAGGCTTGATGACCCACGGCCAGTTCTTGGTTAATTTTTTGATAGGCTTCGGCGCGGCGATTTTCGGGAATAATTTCGGTGACAACTTGTTTGCGCCCGGGGGGCATTTCGTCGAGCAGGGTGAGGTCAAGATCGCCGTAAATAGTGAGAGCTAAAGTACGGGGAATCGGGGTGGCAGTCATACTTAGCAAGTGGGGCGCTCGAGAATTTTTCTTCACCAAATTTCCGCGTTGATTGACGCCAAAGCGATGCTGTTCATCAATAATCACATAGGCCAAGTTTTTAAATTTGACCGACTTTTGAATTAGCGCTTGGGTGCCGAGAAGAATGGCAATTTCTCCACTCGCCACCCACTTAAGCATTTGCGGTCGTGAGATGTGGGTGTCGGCGCGTTCATTTCCGACCGAGATCTTAGAGGGGAATTTGCGACACTCGGTGCCGGTAATCAAGCCAATATTAATCGGTAGGTGGGCGAAGTAATCAATAAATGATTCGTAATGTTGGCGGGCCAAAATTTCTGTTGGGGCCATATACGCGATTTGAAATCCGGCCTTAACAGTGGCATAAGCCGTGGTTGCCGCCACCAAAGTTTTTCCTGATCCCACATCGCCCTCGAGGAGACGCGTCATGGGCTTGCCCCGAGCGGAGTCGAGAGGGTTAAAATCTTTTAGAATTTGCTTAATCGCTCGCGCTTGGGCGGCGGTAGGGGGGAAGGGGAAGCGCTGGAGAAAATTATTAATCTCGGTTTCTTCCACCTCAATTTTGAACCCGCCCGAGGCTTGATAGAGCTTGCGCGCTCGGCCGCGCTCGAGTTGGATTAAGAAAACTTCTTCGAAGGCAAAGCGTTTGCGAGCCGCGGTGGCGTCTGGCTCTCTTTTGGGCTGATGGATAAAAACGAGCGCATTCGCGAGTGGCGGTAAGTGGTATTGGTGTAAAATATTTTCGGGCAAAGTTTCGGTTACTTGAGCAATGAGACCAGCCTCGAGCAATTTTTTAATATGATGCTCAAACCAGAGCGAAGAGAGGTTTTTGGTTTCTGGATAAATTGGGGTTAGGGTCCCGGCTTCTGGCTCACGCATAATGCCTAAATCTTTAATCGAGCTGACGCTGGGGTTTGGGATATATTTTTCTCCTTTGCGCTCGGTTACTTTGCCACTCACGCGCACTAGCGTTCCTTCTGGCGTTCTCTTGGCCATATAGGCCTGATGAAACCAGAGTAATTTAATTTTCCCGGTTTGATCCTCCAGCCATAGCTCGGCCATGGGCATCTTTTTATAAAATGCCTTAGCGGTTTTGGCTTTTATAATTTGACCGTAGAGGGTGGCGTTTTCGCCGGTAACCACTTCGGCAATAGTTTTGGTCGGCGCCGGCACCTCATAGCGATTGGGGAAATAAAACAATAAATCCCGTAAGGTTTCGAGCTTTAATTTTCTTAAAGCCGAACTCTGTGTTCCAGAGAGACGGAAATATTTTTCGATTAAATCGTTGGGGGTCATGGACCCATTCTATCTGGTTTCTAAAAAATGGCGAGAGTGGTAAAATTTAGACATGAAAAAGGAACTGTTGGTTCTTGGGTTAGGTACCGTAGCTTTGTTGTTAATCGGTGTTGTTTCTGGTGTTCTCAATCAGTCAGCAAATCAGTTTGCGGTCGCTGATCCCAAGATTAATCTTAAATCTGTACGATCCGTTGATCAAAATTTATCTCCAGCTCCGTCGCCGCAACTCCGTTACCAGATTGTTGATCTTGGTACTTTTCCTCAATTTTGGCCAACCCAAAGCATAGAACCTAAAAGTATAAATAATGTGGGGGAAGTGGTGGGGATAGTTAAACCGTGGTCGATAGAAGGAAATGCTAGACCGTTTAAGTGGGAAAACGGCACCCTTTCTCTTTTATCAATACCTTCTCAATTTGATCCAATTTGGTATAGCGTGTTTGTTGAGGATAATAACAATTCTGACCAGTCAGTGGGTTGGGCACTTCCATATCCATATAATCCCTCTGCTTCCTACCCGGGATTCTTTTGGTCAGATGAAAACCCCGAAGTGTTCGAGGATGTTTGGTGGAATGGTTTGGATGACAACACTCGTTTTTTGGTTGGCACTAGGTCTGGTCATCAGGGATTAAGTCAGGGGGTTATTTACGATCTCGACAATAGTACTTTTACTGACATTGGATTTTTGGAAAATGGTTATTACTCTGTTGGTAAGGAGGTAAACACCAGTGGTCAAGTGGCCTGTACATCTTACGACGCCATTTCCGGTCTACCGAAAGCATGTTTGTGGAGTAATGGTGTTTTAACTGATATTGGAACCTTGGGTGGTTCCGTGGCTGAGTCTCAAGACATAAACAATTTTGGTCATATCGTTGGTTGGTCCACAAACACCGACGGTCTTGAGCGAGCTTTCTTGTGGAGAAATGGGGTAATGGAAAACCTAGGGTCTATTTCACCAGACTCATACCAATCTCATGCTTATGGGATTAATGATCGAGATGAGGTCGTTGGGAGCTCTGAAGGTACTGCTTGGCTTTGGCGCAATGGAACGTTGTTTAATTTAAGTTTATTCATCCCGCCCAATTCTGAGTGGTTGTGGTTAAATTCTGCACAAGCGATTAATAACCGTGGTCAGATAATCGGTCGTGGAATTCTTGCGAGTGGTCAACAGCGCGCTTTCTTAATGACTCCAATTACCCCTTAATCTTTTAAATCCTCCGCTGTTAATTCGGACTGAGCCATTATTGATTTTAAAGTTTTTGGTGCTAGTTCCCTTCTGCTAGAAGGGACAACTACTCGTAAATGAGTTTTAGTTTCGTGACGAAAGTTAATATGACTTCCACGCTGATGATAGACATAGAAACCAGAATGCAATAAGATCTTTATAATTTTATCCGAACCGATTTTGGGTAACCTTGGCATTACACAGCAACCGAAAGTCGAAAACTGCTAATTTCTATTTCGTTCGGGATTAGCGCCCCCTCTTTTTGCAACCCTTCCAAATAGCAAGTAATTGCTTCTTCGGCCATTGCCTTTGCCTCCGCAAGGTTCCCACCCTCGGTGACTAGGCCGGGAAGAGATGGGACAGTGACAGTGTAACCATCGTGTTCGTTCCGTTCGAAGATGGCAGTGTATTGATGAATTTTTTTACTAATTTTAACCATGTTTATTTTGTTCCCTACCCCTTAACTTCCGGTAAATTTTGCGTTGCGAAGAAGGTCACCGCAATTTCTTGACCATTAGAGTTTTTGAGCGGCAAATCGTTTATGGGGTCAAAAACTTTGTCACCATTATCTTTGTGGAGCGAAGTGGTGTAAGTCTTCCCCTCTTCCGTCAGTTCGGTGAGATTTACCACGCCCACATCGGTGCCGGGGTTAAAGTATTGCGTGCCGATAATCGTGCCGTCCGTTTTTTTTACCACCACCCAACCACCAGCCCCTAGGGTGACCGCGTTCACATAAACAATGGCTCCGGGGAATTGATCATTAACTTTTAAGTCATCAGTGAGAGAAACTTGCTTCAAATTGCCTACAGCGGCGGTATTTCCCCCCTCGGTCCCACTACTTTTAAGCAACCAGAGGCCGGTGCCAAGAGCGAGGGCCACCACCGCCACTAGGCCAATAACCCAATTTTTTGATTCATTCATGGTGTCTCAATTCTACTCCTTGCGAGCAAGGTTCGTCAATGGATGACTTTACACATTAAATTAAGTGTGATAGTTATCATAATAGATTAAGACGAGAATCAGCGGTTCTTTGAAAGGAGGAAATGGTGAATCTCGATAAAAACCCAAAGATAAAGCCACCGTCCGGTGGTCGGGTGGTGGCAATAGACGGTTTAATCATTGATCGAAGGAAAACTTGGCCGGAAGCTATTAACTCGGCCGTAACTCACGAGGGTCTTAACGCGGACGAAATGGAACAGCAGAGAAAGGTGCTCAGGTGTGGAAATCAGTTTTCTAGACCTGGGGCTGGCCTAAGTCTGTTTAATAAGACGACCTATCTGGTCAACTTTGGACCCGAACCAAGTTTTTCGAGTGTGATTGGTTGGGTGAAGGCAAATAACTGTAAATTTCGTAGTCCGAGAGTGGTGTTCGCGATTGCGGAAAACTGGGGGAATCTTGACCTTGAACTGGGGGTGGCCAATCTTTGTTTGTTGTCTGACATCTGTTGTTTCTGGGGAGAGAGTGTGCCCCACTGGGTGTGCGTGAAATGGTTAGAGGGTTTACGGTTCGTTGAGTTGAGGGATGAGCGGGTATTTTCCAACAAGGAAGTGTGGCTGGTCTGCACGGCGCGAGAAAAAGAAAAGAAAGGGTGATGAGATGAAGACACATGAATATTACTTTGTTGCGGCGGAACATGAATTGGGTGATGCGACCCTGGAACGCGTTGAAACTGGACAAAAGCCTGGGCGCATACAAGCCATGTTTCATGGGCCGATACGGTCATGGCCCGTTGTTTTCCAGGACGAAAAGTCTCCTTCGGACGAAGGCTTGCCCAGTGCCTTGGCCACGATGGAAATTTTGCTCAACCTCGACTTTTTGACCGGAGAAGATGGAAACAATATCAGTTACCTTTTTGAGCAATTGTTTCGTCTTGGTTTTCGGGCGGGGCTTGAAGAGGGGAAAAAGGCCTCCAAGTAATAACGAGTGAAAGATCACTCGTGTTGCCTGGTCCGAATATTTATTCGGACCAGGTTTTTTTATTACCGATTGCTATAATACTCTCGTGAGATTGCTAATTGATCACAGCTTGGTAAATGAGGCCTTGTGGCAAGCCAGAGTCACGAGTCTTTACCCCACCTTGGAGCGTTTGGGGCAAGAGAGTTTTTTCCACTTACCTCAACAGTCCGAGGTCCTAACTTCGGTCAAAGAGTTAGTGCAAAGTAAGGTGAATGCTAAGTTAAAGTTGCTGTTTTTAGTGGGCATTGGAGGCTCAAGTGAGGGCGCGCAGGCAATTTATGAAGTTTGGCCGCCAGAGAGTGACCCCCATCAGCCAGAACGACCACAAATTATTTTTTTAGAAGGTTTAGAGCCTTTATTGCCGGCAAAATTGCAAAAGTTGCTTGCTCGGCTCAATCGTTTAGACGAGCTGCTGATTACCGTGATTAGTTTAAGCGGCAAAACGCAAGAAACCCTAACTAATTATGAGTTGGTATTGGCGGCGGCGCGTGCCCGTTTTGGCGAGAGTTTAGCGATTAATGATCGGCTGGTTTTTATTTCTCGATCTAGCTCACCACTGGCGCTTGAGGCTAAGAAACTGGGCGCTAGTTTTTTGCCGGTCGCCGAGAATATTGGCGGGCGGTACTCTCTCTTTTCGCCGGCGGGCTTGTTTCCGTTGGCCGCCGCTGGTTTAGCCGTTGAAGATCTGTGTGCTGGTGCCACCGAAATTAGCGAGTGGCTCCTCGCGCCCGATTTCTCTAATCCGGCGCTCGTTTTGGCGGCGCTTGATTATGAACACTTTGAGGCGGGGAGATCGATTTTGGTTGATTGGTTTGACCGGCCGAGCTTGGAGAGTTTGGGTAAATGGGGACGGCAATTGGTGGCCGAGAGTTTGGGGAAAAATGGCGATGGTCCCACGCCGCTGGTGGCCGTGGCCGAGAATGACCGTCACTCCTTGCTCCAACTTGATTTGGGCGGGCCGGATAATAAATTTTTTCATTTTATTTCTTCTGACCGCGACCTTGGTGACGAAAAGATTGTTCGTCTCAAACACCGGATTAATGAAGCGGTTTTGCAGGCTTATCGTCGGGCTCATCGGCCATATTTAGAAATTATTTTGCCGGACTCGAGTCTGCGCTCGCTTGGGGCTTATTGCCAATTGCGTTTTGCCGCCACCGTGCTGATGGCCAATTTACTTGATGTTGACCCGTTCAACCAACCCGAGGTTGAGGCGTATAAACTTTCGATGTGATAAAATTTCCATCATTAATCCATGACCCCAAACTTTAAATCCCTCTCCCTTCCTCTCTTGCTCCTTGGTGTTTTCGTTTTTTCCTCCTTTACTACAACCACCCCCAATCAATTAGCCGCGGTCAAACCACCCACGATCAATAGCAACAA
>CAYICB010000004.1:0-42977 GCA_964361825.1 uncultured Candidatus Saccharibacteria bacterium
CAGGCTTTCGCCCATTGCGGAAGATTCTCGGCTGCTGCCACCCGTAGGTGTATGGGCCGTGTCGCAGTCCCATCGGTGGGGATCGGGCTCTCACCCCCCCTAGCCGTCGTCGCCTTGGTAGGCCATTACCCTACCAACTAGCTGATAGCCCGCAGGCCGTTCCCAGAGCGAATTGCTCCTTTACCCGCCAAAATTGTTACATTTAGGCGGGACCATCGAGAATTAGCCAACCTTTCGGCTGATTATGCCCGACTCTGGGGGACGTTCCTGCGTATTACTACCTCGTCTGCCTCGTTATCTCCACCTTGCGGCGGAAACACGATCGACTTGCATGCCTTATCCACATCGCCAGCGTTCATCCTGAGCCAAGATCAAACTCTTAGCAAAACCCTAATCCCTTGCGGGACGGGTAAACAGAACGAAACAAAAGAAAAACTAATATTTTAACTTACTTATTTTTGTGGATCTTACCAATTGTCAAAGTCCGCCCCACTTCTCATGGAGTGAAGGTAAGTATACTTATCCCCAAGGGGTCGTCAAGCGCGATGTTTTTTAGTTGTTACCATTGTTCAACCTCCGATGTTGAACAATCAATGTTCAACAAAATGATCCAATTAAGCTACGATCGGATGTTGTTAGGATCATTTGAAAAAAACAAAAAAGCCCCGGCGCGTGATTTCATTCACATGGAATGGCAAGGGGTCCCTTTGCCGTTTTTTTATTTGGCGAGGCTTTTGTTGCGCCTCGCCTCCCACACCACGAGGAGTGGCGCGGCGATGAAGACGGAGCAGTAGGTGGCCACGATCATGCCGAGGGTGAGGGCAAGAGAAAAGTACTTAGTGGTCGCGCCGCCGAAGAAGTAAACCGAAAGGAGAACGAGAATAACGGTGACGGAAGTATTAACCGAGCGAGTCATTGTTTCGCTTAAGCTCCGCCCTACTGTTTCGGCAAAAGTTTCATTGGTTTGCCGACGCAAATTCTCGCGAATGCGATCAAGGGCCACAATTTTATCATTAACCGAGAGACCAAGAATAGTAAGGAAAGCGGTGAGTAAAAGCGCATCAAACTCCACACCATAATACGCACCAAGGATGGCGAAAACCCCAAGCGGAATGAGCACATCGTGAAGCATGGTAATCACCGCCACCAAACCATAAGCCCAAGAAGATTTGGTCTGACGGAAAACGAAAGCAATGTAAATAAGAATTAGCACAATCACAATCATCATCGCGATCATCCCCTTGCGCGCGAGTTCGGCCCCAAGAGCGGGACCAACCGAACTAAAACGCTTTTCGGTAATTTGCGTGCCAACTGAAGCGGCGGTCTGGAGAGTAGCAAGCAAAACTTGATGTTCTTCCGGAGTGAGATCGCGCGAGCGCAAAAGGTAAGCAAGATCACCTGATTCTTGAACAGAAACATCACCGAGATTTAGGGCATTAACCTTCTCCCTCACCAAAGCAGCTTCTGGTCGCCCGCCCGCATACTCAACTTCGAGAATCGAACCGCCAGTAAAATCGGTACCAAGATTAAGACCAAATTTAAACAAGGCAAAAATCGAACCTACCACCAATAGGCCAGAAAAAAGAAAGAAAATCGCGCGATATTTAACAACAAACATAATTTATTTGAATCCGCATTTGAATAAAAACTTCGCCACTCGACCGGCGTGGCTGGGAGCAAGGGCCAAGAGCAAGGTCCGCGTCACTGAAATGGCGGTAAAGAGGCCAACAATTAAACCGAAAACTAAAGTGACCGCAAAACCCTTAATCAAGCTCGTGCCAAACCAGAAAAGCACAATGCCAGCGATAAGGCTCGAGAGATTAGAATCGCGGATGGAAAACCAAGCCCGAGCAAAACCCTCTTTGATCGCATCGTGGAGATGCTTCCCCGCTTTAATTTCTTCTTTGAGTCGTTCGAAAATCAGAATATTGGAATCAAGCGACATGCCGAAAGAAAGAATAAGGCCAGCAATGCCCGCGGCGGTAAGCGTAACCCCCACGAGGCGGAAGATAGTGAGAATCAAAATAACATAAATCGTGAGGGCAATAATCGAAATCAGACCGGGCAAGCGATACCACAAGAGCATAAAGAGGCCCACCACCGCGAGACCAATCAGCCCCGCCTCAATGCCACGATTCAAAGCATCGCCACCCAAAGTGGCCCCAATCGTCTCGGTCGAAACCAACTTAATTGGCACCGGGAGGGCGCCGAGATTCAAATTCCGCGAAAGTTCGCGTGCTTCATCAACGGTAAATTGCCCCGAAATCTCGGCTTTGCCATCGCGGATTTCTTCACGCACAATGGGCGCCGAAATCAGGGCGCCATCGAGAAAAATACCGATCGGCTGATTTATATTCTCCCGCGTGAGCGTGGCAAAAATTTCTCCCCCATTTTCATTAAACTCAAGAGAAATCGCCGGACTAATTGCCCCTTGATTAAAAACCACTTGCGCCTGCTCTAAATAACGGCCAGTAAGTGGTGAGGAAACAAATTCGCCGCCCGCCTCACTGTCTGCGTTTTCTGTATTCGCTTCAAACACTTTAAATTCAAGAATTGGTGTAACATTAATTTGCTTAATCGCCTCATTTACATCGGTCACTCCGGGTAATTCCACAATTAACCGCTCGCGAGCGCCAGCGCCAAGACCCACGCGCTCAAGCTGAATCACCGGTTCTCCTACCCCAAAAGCGTTGATTCTCCGTTCGATTACCCCCCGAAGCGATTCTAAGGCGCCGGCCACTTCTCCGGCGGGAAGTTTAGCTAATTCTACCGGATCAGCCTCGTAAACCAGCTGACTCCCGCCGCGCAAATCAAGACCCAATTTAAATTTGGGTAGTAAATTGAAAAAGGAAACACTACTGGTTTCCGCCAGATAGTTAAGATAACCCAGCCCCAAAGCCAAGAGAATAATAACCAATGCGCCAATCCGCCTGCCTGTCATAAATTTGATTGACCAGCAGTATTACACAAGCTAAGGCGTAAGGAAAGAGCCAAGATTAACCAGCCAAGGAACTAAATTTTGGCGCAAAGACGAGAGTAAAGAACCGAGACTGCTTAATAATTCGGCTCTTTGCTCGGGCGTGAGTGTGATCACTGGCACCGGAGCGGTAGAAATGGTGGGGACTGGAGCGATGGTGGTTGGACTAGTGGTAACAGGAGTGGGGCAAGTGGTGACGCCACCCAAAACCTGATTAATCTTAGCCCTAGTGATTGGACCAGCGAACCCCAATAAGTCCGGATCAGAATTGGAAGTTAAAATACCATAACGCAACTGAAAGCGTTGAACGGCGGCGCGAGTAAGTGGACCATAAAAGCCAGAAACAATGCCTTCAGGATAAATGGCAGGATCTTTAGCCAGCAAACGCTGAAGCAAAAGCACTTGAGAATTATCGCGCATCCCAAAAGAGAGCGGGCCAACTACCGGCGAGAGAATTGCACCCGAAACACAGGTGGCGGGGGGTGGAACAAGGGTAATTGGTGGTAAAACCGGCGGCAAAATTATCGGTGGCGGATTTGGGGTCCCACCGCCGCCACTACCACCACCCCCTCCGCCGCCAGTATTTGGCGCTTGAATGGTGAGAGTGATGGTTTCGGCATCAGTCACTTCATCACTATCGGTAACTGTAAGCGTGACGGTGCGATTGCCGGCTTGGCCATAAAGATGAGTCGCATTGCGGTTGGTAGAAAAAGTGCCATCGCCAAAATCCCAACGATAATCATATGGCCCATCACCACCCGTGGTCGAACCAGAAAAGCTTATGGTTTGATTAAGTTGAAAAACCGAATTATTGCTCGGCGCATCAATTCTTACTTGTAGCGGTCCGGGCAAAGACGGAGAATCGTCATCATCGTCTTCGGCGCCGCCACCACCAGACGGCGCGCCAGCACTAATCGTAATTTGGATGCTTTGCGTGTCTTGATGGTTAGCATTATCTGACACCTGTAACTCAACCGTATAAGTACCCGCTTGAGCATAAGCTTTGGCCGGATTTTGTTGCAAAGAAATGGCGCCGTCGCCAAAATCCCAATGATAGATATAGGAACCAGAACCTCCGGTGGCCCCGCCCACAAAAGCGATGCTCTGATTGGCGGGAAAAACGGCCCCCATGCTTGGCGAAGAAATTACGGCTTGCAAAATTTCTGGTTGAGGCGCAGAAACATTAACCTGAATCGTTTTGGTGAGTTGGGTGGGCGGGTTACCAGAATCATTGACCCGCATGGTAACGGTATAAGAACCAGCCGTGCTGTAAGCATGAGGAAAACTTGGTCCAGTACCAATCTCGCCATCACCAAACTCCCAGCTAAATTGATGCGAACCCACTCCACCCGAGGCGGTGGCTTGAAAAGAGGTTGTTTGACCAGTAACCAAGTTGGCACCATTTGGTGGAGCGGTGATCGAGGCGGTAAACGCGGCCCCGGAGACAATCCCTTGGAAGGAATCGGTGGCGGTACTCCCGGTCCCATCAGTAACGGTTAATACCACCGAAAAAGTCCCCGCTTGGCTAAAAGATTTGGTCACCGATCGACCACCATCGGTGGTGCCATCGCCAAAAGACCAAGCATAAGTGTAAGGTAAACTGCCGCCAGCCCCATCACCCACAAAAGAAATTTGCTGACCGGTACTAAAAAAGCCGGTGGTGCCACTTGGGGTGGTAATGATCGCCACCAAAGGCGATGGAGTAGATGGGCCGCCACTCGGTTTAACTTGCGCCGAAAAATCACCCAAATCAGAAAGGCCAAACCAAGACACAGCGAAAAATAAGCCGGTGGCCAAAATTACCACCACACCGAGAACAACTGCAAATGCCGTTAATGGTCTCACAGACAAATCAAATTATATCAAACTATTACCAATCAACGAGACGCTTGGGTGGATAATTGCCACAAGAGGCGAAGCAAAAACTGACGGGTTTGCTCGAAAGCGGGATTGGCGGCACAGGTGGTAGCACCTTGGCGCAAAACTTCGTTCATCTTGGCTCGCGTGGCAGGTCCAGCAAAACCCACCAAAGACGGATCAGAATTAACTGGATTTAAAATACCGTAACGCAACTGAAAGCGTTTTACCGCCTCGCGCGTAAGCGGGCCGTAGTAACCAGAAATAACACCCTCGGGATAAAGCGTGGGATCGGTCGCCAATAAACGCTGAAGCAAAGTAACTTGGGTATTATTCTTCATCCCAAAAGATAGTGGACCAACTAAAGCGGGTAAATTACTGGGTGCGGCCAAGCAAGAAACCGGAAGAGTCGGTAAGTTGGTGGCTGGTTGATTAGCCGCGGGGGGCAAATTGGGTGGCGGTGGTGGCGGAGGCACGGGTTCATCGAGAGGATCCTCTGGTGGTGCTGGCGGAAGTTCATCGGGCTCCTCGGCTGGAGGTTCTTCTTCCTCTTCTTCTGGGTCAAAATGATAAATGTGCACAGCGTAGGCATTAAATGAGTCGGTGAGCACATTGCCAGAAACTGTCCCACTCGCGCAATTACCAAAATTCTTTTCCGCGCAGTAAGTAGAAAAATTCTGGCCACTTAAGGTTAGGCGCACATTGCTCGCACTATCGCCCTCATGCAAATCGGCAAAAGTTTCGGTCAGAGGCACCGCGCCGGCGCCAGCGACCACCCGCACACCACCGCGCACATCGCGCTCGAGCAATTTGATCCCCGGCGTAATCGCCTTAATCAATAAATAATAATTTTTGGTATGCTCAAGGGTGGTGGGCGCCACCGGAAAAGTTTGCGCTCCGGTGCCATTAATTGTGGTTTCACTGGACAAAAAGACTCTGGTATCCGGAGCTTGGTCGCGAGAATTATCGGCATAAATCGCGTAAGTAAAAATAGCTCCCACTGGCACCGTATCAAAATCAATCTCTACAGTGGTAATAATTTTATCTTGATTGGTAATACCGGTAGAAATATCCTGGATTGTCACCGAGTTTGGGTCCAATTCGCGCGCCACAAAACTGCCAGAATTGTAATCGGCGGGAAAAGATTCGCTTGCGGGAGTAGTCACTTTTGCCTTGGTTCGCCACACCGTTTCACCGCTACCATAATCAAAATATGGCGAATGGTCTTGCGATAAATTAACGCAAACCAAGCGCAAACGATCGCCCGATAGAGCGCGGAAACCGCAACGCACATCAGAATTATTGCTCGAGACACTGACTCCGGTTGCATTAGGAGCAGTCAAAATCTCCTTCCGCTCTAGCACTTCTGAAGCCAAACTCTTAATACTATTGTATAAACCAGAAGAAAAACTGTCTTCCATATCATAAATGGCATTAGCGGGCTCAAAAGGCAAAAGATCGCTAGAAATTACCCCCTTTTCAAACGGCCAAATCAAAACTCCTTTGGCGCCGCGAATAATCGCATCAAAAATTTGTGCGCGCATCTCGCCAATACTGGGCTCGCGATAAGTTTCGCGATAGCGCGCTGGCTGATAACCATTAACTCGCAATAAGAAAATACTCGGCTTACTCACCGCCGACATCGCACTCGCTCCTAAGCTAAAGAGTTCGCCCACCTCTTCAATCGGTAATTGCGGCACCAGATAACCCGTTTCCACCGCCGCAAAATCAACCGAATTACGCACTTGATTCAAATAACCTTCGGCCACTCCACCCAAACTCGGCGTCACAAATACCGGCCGACCGCACTCATCCGCGTCCCGCATCGCACTGGCTTGCGAGGCAATCGTCGAAGCACTATAACCAAGACTATTGGGCTCATGGGTCACTTCCCAAGCAATAATGCCTTGATTATTGTCGTACGATTCTACCAAACTCGCACTACCATCCACTTGAGCAAACAAACTTAAACCAGCACCCATTAAGGTATTGCCGCTACTAATCTCTGGTCCATCTACCGCGGCATTTAAACCAGCATTATAACCACTCCAATTACCGCTCGCCGGCCCACCAGAAAAAGCCCAAAAACCAAAAGGGAAATAGGTTTGACCATTAAGCACAAAGTTCAAATTACTATCGAAGGAGACTGCCGGGCAACCAGCCGGCGGGTTAACTACCGCCAGCTGACCACTAATCATTTTGCGACTCAAGCTAATAGCCGACCAATCAACTCGCGCAAACAACCAATCACCCAAAGAAAAACCGCCCAAAAACAAAGTGGTGCCAAAAAATAAAACTAGCGCCGAACCATAAAAACTTGGTCGAGAAATCATTAACACTATATTATACCCCCAGAACAGTGAGTTGCTTGGGGAAAAGTTATTTGTTAGGATAGCGCCAATGCAAATTCTGCAAGAATTACTGCCTTGGTTACAAATTGGGCTGTCTCTTCTCCTAATCGTCACTATCCTGCTTCAGCAAAACGAAGCCGGTCTTGGTAGTGCTTTTGGTGGCTCAAATTCAGGTGGGGTAGCTTATACCAAAAGAGGGTTGGAGAAACTTCTTTTCCTCACTAGTATCATCTTGGCGATTCTTTTTGTGGTGGTGGCCATTGGGCAATTTTTGCTCGCCGCTTAGCTTTTCGATTTAGCGTGGTTAAACAACAATTTTTAGCAACTGCTTTTAAACTATTTTCACGCCGAGAACGGTGGGTTTTTTCTATTTTATTTTTCTTGGGGTTATTTGGCTTGGTGGGTTTAGCGTCCATTTTTAACGCCAAAGCCTTAATTGAAGTGCCGGCCTCTGGTGGCAGTTTAAGCGAGGGGTTAATTGGGTCACCGCGCTTTATTAATCCTCTTTTGGCCACTTCCGATACCGACAAGGATCTCTCTTATCTCGTTTATTCTGGTTTGATGCGCATTACGCCAAACAATGAATTAATCCCCGATCTCGCTGAAAATTATGAAATCTCGAGTAGTGGGCTAGAATACACTTTTACCTTAAAAAATAATTTAGTTTGGCAAGACGGTAAACCTATTACCGCTGACGATGTGGTCTTTACGATTGAGCAAGTAAAAAACCAAACGATTAAAAGCCCGAGATTTCCTAACTGGGAAGGGATTACCGCTAAAAAAATTGATGCCAAAACAGTAAAATTTACTCTGCGCCAAGCTTATGGCGGCTTTTTAGAAAACACCACCCTTGGTCTCTTGCCCCAACACTTGTGGCAAGCCGTCGAGCCAGAAGCCTTCCCCTTCAGTCCGCTTAATGTCGAGCCAATTGGTTCTGGGCCATACCAAATTGCCGCCACCCACAAAAATAATCAAAAAATTGCCGAAGCTTATGAACTAATTCCTTTTGCCCAATTTGCTCTCGGTCGCGCCAAAATTACCAATTTAATTATTAAATTTTACCCAAACGAAGAAGCTCGCCTCGAGGCTTATCGCAAAGGTGAAATCGAGGTTTTGGCGGCCCTAGACCCCAACACGGCCAAAACCTTAACCCAAGAACCCGGAATTACTCTCAAGCGTACCACTTTGCCCAGAATTTTTGCTGTTTTCTTCAATCAAAATCACGCTAAGGTGCTTGCCGATCAGGCTACCAGACGCGCCCTTGACCAAGCCATAAATAAAAGTAAACTAGTAGACATCGTTCTTGGGGGCTTTGGCCTCGCGGTAGATAATCCTCTAGGTTTAGCCGCCTCAAGTACCACCAATCTAAAAACTCTCGCCAAGCCAATAGAATTTTCTTTGGCCACGGCAGATACCCCCGAACTCAAACAGGCGGCTGAGTTTCTGCAAAAAACTTGGTCCGAGATTGGCGCCAGTGTTACCTTAGATATTTTTGAAGCTGGCGACCTGAACCAAAACGTTATTCGACCACGCGAATATGACGCCTTACTTTTTGGCGAGGTAATTGGGCGCCGGGCAGAACTCTACCCTTTTTGGCACTCTTCGCAGAGATTAGATCCGGGGTTAAATATCGCTCTTTATACCAACAGTAGCGTGGATAAACTCTTGGAATCGGCACGGGAAGAAAATGATCCAGAAAAACACCTTAGCGATCAAACCAAGGCCAACCAAACGATTAAAACCGATCAACCAGCCAGCTTTCTGTACCGACCCGATTTCCTTTATCTGCTACCGCAAAACGTCCACGGAGTAAACCTTCCAACGCTAAACAGTAATGCCGAACGCTTTGCCAATATTTATGAGTGGTATCGGAATACCGACCAAGTGTGGCCAATTTTTAAAAATTTAGTGAGGTAATTAAAAGTAAAAAAAACAAAACATGATGATTCAAAACCCCGTTTCTGCCCCTCGCCCCAAACCGCGCAATCGGCGCATGCCTTTGCGTTTACCAGACACCGCGCGCACCAAACCGCTCATTGATAGTAAAAAAATCCCCCCGCTCGCGCCGGGCAATATCCGCATTATCCCGCTTGGTGGCGTAGAAGAAATTGGTAAAAACATGACCGCCATCGAAATCAATAATGATATTATCGTCATTGATATTGGCCTCGCTTTCCCCACCGATGAGGCCCCGGGAGTCGATTACATTATTCCCGACTTTACTTACTTGGAGCAAAATAAAGAAAAAATCCGCGGGGTAATTATTACCCACGGCCACCTCGACCACACCGGCGGTATTCCTTATGTAATGAGCCGAATCGGCAATCCGCCGCTTTACACTCGTAATCTCACTTCGCTTTTTGTGAAAAAGCGGATGGACGAATTTCCCCATTTACCACCACTCAATATCATTATTGTGGAAAATGAGAGTAAGGTAAAACTCGGCGAGCAAACCGTGCGCTTCTTTGGCGTCACCCACACTATTCCCGATTCTTTCGGCGTACTCATTGAGACCCCGCATGGCCTCTTGGTAAATCCGGGCGACTTCAAACTTGATCTCGATGCCGTCGACGGCAAACCCACCGAAGAAGAAGAAAAGCGTTATAGCATTTTTGACCACGAAAAAACGCTGTTACTAATGACTGACTCCACCAATATCGAGAATCCAGGCTTCTCAATCCCCGAACGCGAGACGATCAAAAACTTGGGTGAAATTATCAAAAGCATCAAGGGCCGACTCTTTATCGGAACCTTTGCCTCGCAACTCGAGCGCATGATCCACATTATCGGCTTTGCCGAGAAGTATGGGCGCAAAATTGTGGTTGAGGGTCGGAGCATGAAGACCAATGTGGAAGTGGCCCAACTCGCCGGCATGCTCACGGTAAAAAAAGACACTTTTGTCCAAGCCACCGAAATCGAAAATTATCCAGAAGATAAAATTGTGGTCCTCGCTACTGGCGCTCAAGGCGAGGAGTTTGCCGCCCTCATGCGCATGGCGACCAAAACCCATAAATATCTTAAGTTTAAGAAGGGTGACACCGTTTTACTCTCCTCTTCGATCATCCCGGGCAATGAAATTACGGTCCAAAAGCTCAAAGATAATATCGCGCGCCAAGGCGCAAAAATTATTAGCTACCGCACTTCGGAAGTTTATATTCACTCTTCTGGTCACGGCAATCGCGGCGAAATTGAGTGGCTCCACCGCAAAATTAAACCTAAATTCTTTATCCCCATCCACGGCTCGCATCACAAACTCCGCCAACACGAAGAATTAGCGCTCGAAATTGGCATGCCGCCGCAAAATATCGTGGTGCCCGATAACGGCTCGATTATTGAAGTTCAAGATCAAGGCGAAAAAATCGTGATGCTTAAAGACAAAGCCTCAAACCGCGTGATTATGGTAGACTCGGTGGGCAATAGCGATGTAAAAGAGGTGGTCATCCGCGACCGAGTGATGCTGGCTCAAGAAGGCATCTTTGTGATTATTGCCATTATTAATATCCAAACTGGCCGCGTAATTAAATCGCCCGATATTATCTCGCGCGGCTTCGTGTATCTTAAAGAAGCGCAGGATCTGCTCCGCCAAGTGCGCCTCGTCACCAAGAAAAAAATTGAGGATTCTACCGCGCGCATGCACCCCATTAATCTCGACTATGTGCGCAATATTCTCCGCGAGGAAATTGGCAAATTCTTGTTTCAGAAAACGCATAGCCGACCCATCGTTCTTCCCGTTCTGATTGAGGTCTAATATAATAGGTGGGTGAGAAAAAAATTATACTGGTCGGTTTTCTTTTTAAATTTCTCCCTCGCGCTTTCGGCTTATATTAATTCTCTCTTTATTGAGAGCCAGCTTGGCGCGCGGGCGGTGGGCCCCGCTTACGCCCTAGTCTCACTCCTCCTCCTCTTTGGCTTGGCGCTCGTGCCAGAACTCTTGGCCCGCGCGCCCCGCCGCCTACGCCTCCTCACCAATCTTTTCTTAATCTTAAAAATAGTGGTGTGTTTAGTTTTGGTTTATGCCAAATGGCCACCGGCCATTCTCCTCGCTTTTATCGCCTTCGACACCTTGGGTTACCTCGCGCGTTTTAATCTCGATCTCACCCTCGAACACCTCACCACCAATCGGGAAACCGGGCGCATTCGCGGCTTCTTCCTCACCATTACTAATGCCGCTTGGCTTGCCGCCCCACTCTTGGTGGGCACCCTCCTTGGCACTACCGAGGATTATGCCAAAATTTATTGGCTCGTGGCGCTCGCCCTAATCCCCGCGCTCTACTTCTCGGCCACCAGTCGCAAGGTAGTCACCAAAAATTTGCCCGGGCAATTCTTCCCCATTCTGCTCAAAGTCTTTCGGCATCGAAACAATCATTATCGGCAAATTTACTTGGTTATGCTTGCCGATTTTCTACTCAACCTTTTTTACGCTTTGATGGTAATTTATTTACCCTTGCATCTTCACAACACTCTCGGCTTTGCTTGGCCCACGATTGGTCTAATTTTTACAATCATGCTTTTACCATTTGTAATCGTAACTTATCCTTTGGGCTGGCTCGCGGATAAAAAGTGGGGCGAAAAAGAAATCATGGCGCTTGGCTTTACGCTGGCGGGAGTCGCCACCTTGTTTATCCCGCAAATTACCTCAACCAATTTACTGGTGTGGGCGGGGATTCTCTTTGCCACGCGCGTGGGCGCCGCTTCCATCGAAATTATGAAAGAAACTTATTTGTTTAAAAAAATTGAAGCCAAAGATATCGAGGTGCTTTCTCTCTCGCGCAACCTCTTGCCTCTTGCTTATCTCCTCGCGCCGCTCATTGGCTCAATCGTGCTCTTTTACTCTAGCACCACCACCATCTTCACCGCGCTCGGCCTCATCACCTTACTCGGCATAATTCCAACGCTGGCATTGAAAGATACGAGGTAAGATCAGTGGTGAACTATACCGTTACGGTCAATATGAGTGACACAAAAGAATTGGTTTTTCTGGTAACCAAACACCCTAAAAAGCCCTGTTTGTTCTACTCTAAAATGAAAGTAGTATTGTTCAGCGAATTTTTCTATAGAAGTGTTTTGCTCGTGAATCATTTCAAAGCTCTCGCTTCCCGCCCTTTCCGGAGTAAGACCACTTCCTCTTGGTGAGTTTGAAAACTGAGACCATGTTAATTGCTCTATATGCTTAAGGCGTTTAATAAACCTTTCAGCTTGCTCTCTACTTAGTTTCCAGAAAGAATAATCTTTATGTAACGAGCAATCACAAATTAAAAAGATTAATTTTTGATCCGCGAATCGTAGATCTATCTTGCTTGGAGTAGCCATCTCATCCATGACCGTATATTCAGCAAGAAAAGGAGCTATTTATTATTTAATAGTGGGGTGTAATACTCAGCAATAATTTTATTGCTTATTTTCTTGTTTGGAGAGCCATAATAAGAATCTTTCCATGGTTTATGTGCGTGAGTAATATCAACCAAACGACTGGCCGAGTAACCCCCAAAGGCTTCCCAAATTTTCTTCAACATCTCTTTGTCTTCTAGTGAAATGGTGCTTTTATCCTTCTCAAAAATAATGGGGTTACTGTGGTTTTCTTTGAATTTACGGTAGACACTCGGGACAACTGGACCAAACTCCCAGGCTTCAATTGGATCAGAAAAAAGTGGCCTGCCCACTTTCGCAAGGAAATATGCTTGGGCAAGATAAAGTATTTTTTGAAGCTTAAGGTTGGTAACACCTTCTCTTTCCTTGTTATCACCCACAACCTGCTTCGAACCAAGATAAATAAGATAATTGGCTACATTTTCGGCTGTATATATTGGGCTTTTTGATTGAGTAGTCATTATACCTACATTATATACTTTTTAACCAAAACTCAACAACAAAAGTAACTTGACCCCACTAAAGGATACGAGGCAAAAAAACACACCCGTTGTGTAGGTGTGTTGTGAGAAGTTTTAACAACGGTCAACTTCCAACCGAGTGGGTTTACCACTATATAAAATCACGGGAGAACGTCCTACCACCATTGCGCCATCCATCCGGTTTCCCAACAGGAATCGCATAGACGTGCCAACCGCCGCCAGCCCAGCGCGCATTGACTGACCGAAGGACAGCCTTCTGGTTACGGATGTAGAAAGTGTTGGACGCCCAACCACTGCTGAGCAACAGGCCGTGCTCCCCCCACTTCTCCATCAAATAGAACATCTCCGTCAGGGTGGTTTCGGATTTCTTCTTGCCACCGAGTTCAGCGATAATAGAACTGTCCACGGAGCAACACCGCACCCTGTGGCAACGGAGTATCCGTTCGCTAATTGGGAGTTCGATTTTCCCGCCACCGGAAAAAAGGAACTGCTCTGTGAAGTCACTGCCAAGACAACTAATTTTCACCCGAGCATTACTCCTGCGGTTGACCACAAACTTCTCTCCAGCAACAAACTTGCGGGTGGTTGCAGGAATTATAATCGTCGAAATAGGCTCGAGGATATCGGTGTTTAGCGTAGTATCCATAGTCATTTTCCTTTTCTGTTAGATGCCAACGTGCGATTAACTGCCGATAGCTTAGCATACTAGATGGGCTTTTGTCAAGTGTTTTTGCGGCGCATTCAACCAAAAAATTAAAATATGGCCTAAAATAAGGGTTTTTACGGAATCATTAAACCTTCCTCCCCATCATTTGCCACAAGACACAGGAGTCGCAGTGGCCGCAGCCGTGGCGGAGGAAGGAGAGGTCGAGGATCTCGCTCGCGGTTTTTTTGATCGTTTCGGTGAGATTTTTTACTTCATCGTCGGTGAGTTCGAACTGCTCTTTCTTATATTTGCCACTTGGGTTGGGCTCGATGAAATCAAGTTCCCCGGCCATCACTTTGTATTTTCCTCGATCAAAATTTTCCAACAAAATTTTATAAAACACGAGTTGACGAAAATAGTCGCCCGTACCAGTTTTAGTTTGGCCCATAATTTCATTCCGGCTTTTCGGCTTACCTGTTTTGTAATCAACCACTTTTACTTCATTCGGTTTTCCCAGCATTTCAATTTTATCAATCTGCCCGCGCAAGCGAATTGCCGCTTGTCCGACTGAAGGCGGATCTAGTAAAACACCCTTAATCGCCAACTCATTAATAATTTCTCGTGACCAACTCTTATTGTAAGTTTGATACCAACCACCAAGCGCTCTCTTGCCCTTCGCCATTGTTTCTTTAAAGATATTTGGCGTAAGTGAAGTTTCTTTAAGTTTTTTAGAAAACACTTCCAAAAACTTTTTTTCCGGCCACATTTTGCCCTCGCGATACGCGTCGAAGAATTCTTTAAGCGTGGCGTGCACCGCCGTGCCATAAATGAGCTCCTTGCCTTGCACTCGCGTCACGCGCAGTAAATTAATAAAAAAATATTTAAGCGGACAATCGAGATAATTATTGAGCGCCGTGGCCGAGAGACCCTGGTCGAAAAAGAGTTTATTGAGATACGCTTGATCGGTGAGTTTTGGTCCGGTGTATTGCCGCTTTTGCCACTGATGCTCGATGGGCGGAACTTCGGGCACCGCAATTTCGGCCACCAAATTTTTATCAATTTCTTCAATAAACCGGCTCGACAAACGCAATTCCCCCTCGCTACCGGTTTTGCCATAACTCAAGTTCACTTGTATCCGCGCGCGCGTCAGCGCCACATAAAATAGTCGTCGATCATCATCGTCTTTATCACCCTCAAGTTTAGCAAGACCACGGAAAGGAATGTGGAAGGTTCGCCGTTCGCGCTTACCGCCGAAGTGGCCGTCGTAGGCTTTAATCAAATAAATGTAATCAAACTCCAAACCTTTCGCCCGATGACAAGTCATTAGCCGCACGCCTTCGAGCTTCTCGTCCACCGGCACACTAATTGCCAAATGATGCTCTTCGAGCAGGTCGAGATAGACAATGAAATCGGCGAGGGAAAAGTGCGGTTTACTGGCGAGCAAATTCTTGATATTGCCGAAAAAAGCTTGCAACTTAGCCAGTTTTTCGGCGCCAGCCGCTTGCTTGAGCAAATGAGCAATGAAGCCCGTCTCGTGCAAAACTAAACCAAAAAAGTCGCTAAAACTCGAATTAAAACTTTCTTGATGCAATTTCTCCAGCTTACTGCCAAAGGTTTTGAAAATTGGTGACTTGGCCAAGCTTTCCCATAAACTCTTTTTCTCCACGCGGGCCTTGCTCGCCAAGCGATGAATCTTCAGCGAGGAGAAATGAAATAAATCGAGATGCAAAAGATGAAGGAGTTTGTC
The DNA here is from genome assembly GCA_964361825.1 of uncultured Candidatus Saccharibacteria bacterium. GTDB lineage: Bacteria > Patescibacteriota > Minisyncoccia > Phycocordibacterales > JACOZG01 > CAYICB01. The sequence continues at coordinate 15,428 of CAYICB010000004.1, forward strand.
GTCATCGCCGAAGTGATGAATGGTTTGGAAAATCAAAATTAACTTTTTAATCTCCGAGTCATGCAAAACATTCGCTTCTGAAGAAATCACAAAGGGAATGCCGGCCCGTTCAAGCTCGGCCACGAGCTCGCGCGCATCCCCATTGTCGCGATAAAGCACGGCGAGTTCACTCGCGGGCACGCCCTTTTTAATTTTCTCCTGCAAATCACTCGCCACCCAAGGGAGTTCCGCCGCATCGCTCGCAAAAGCGCGTAAAGCAATTGGTGATTCTGGACCTGCCCGCCTTAACTCGAGACTCGCCTTCAAGCGAGTGAGTGTGGGCGGGGGCAAAAGCGCACTTCGCATAATCACACTGTGCGCGGCGTCAAGAATAAGTTGATGCGAGCGATAATTCTCACCGAGGGTAATCACTTTGGCCGTGGGATATAGTTTTTTAAAATACTCGAAGTTATCGAGCGACGCGCCTTGGAATTGGAAGATCGCCTGCTTCTCATCACCCACAATAAAAAGGTTGGGCGAGGTGTCGTAATCAGTGAGCAAAGCAAGTAAATCATTTTGCGACTGATTGGCATCCTGATGTTCATCGGCGAGCACATATTGATATTCTTCTTGCAAGCGTAAACGCAAATCCTTGTGTCGCCGGAGTGCCGCAATCACCGCCATCACCATATCGGCGAAGTCATAGAGCTTAGCCTCGCGCAAAGCGCGTTCATATTCTTCATAAACTTTCGCTAATTCGAGATTTTTTTGATTTAACTTCTCGTCTTTTCCGGCATTCGCCTGAAGTAATTTCTTAAAGCTGGTTGGCGATAAATTTTCTTTCTTCAAGCGCTCGATCTCGCTCAAGATCGGTTTGAGATAATAGAAGCGGTCGCCATAGGGCTTGAGCCACTTAAATTTTCCTTGATCAATAATTTTCTCGAGCAAGCGCACTTGGTCAACGAGCAAAGCGTGCGCCGAGCCAATAATCGCCGGAAAATATTCGGGGTAGCGGCGAATCACCAAGTTCGCAAAACCGTGGAAGGTGTAAATCGGCACGCGATAACCCGCGGCGCCAATAATCTCCACCAAGCGCCGGCGCATCGAGTACACACCAGAATTGGTAAAAGTGAGCGCGAGAATCGAGTCGGGCGAAGTGTCGGTTTGGCGCAAAATATTGCCGATCCGCAAGGTCAAAATCTGCGTTTTCCCCGTTCCTGGCCCCGCAATTACGAGCACCGGCCCATCAATTTGATCCACTGCTTCCCTCTGTGCCGGATTAAGTTTGTTGTAGAGCTTAATAAATTTCGCCTCGTCTTTCACCGCCCCATCATAAACCGGTTTGACAAAAGTAGGTAATAAATGTAACTTAAAAACGGAAATTGTTCCGCGAGGAGAAAAGGGTGTCCAGTGAATTTCTGATAGAAAAGGTGGTTTATATTTGTTGGGCCAACCCAGGAGGAGAAGATGGAAAAGAAAAAATTCTAATTGAAGCTCCACTTTCTGACGACCAACTCCTAATTGTAAAGGAGGGATTTAGAAAGATCGTCGAGGAAGCGGCGGGGGCAGACAGCGAGTTAAACGAAAACATGTTGCTAGAACTCCTAGCCGCGCGTTTGGGGAAAAAACTCTCCGTTGACTAATGTTGAACATTCAGTGTTCAACAAACCCCAAGCCGAGCCACGCGCTCGGCTATTTTTTTGGCCAAAAATTAATCTCGTAACTTCATTTGCAACAGATTGCAACGATCGTTCTAATCTGTGACAAATTATTAAATTTTAACTTTCGCGATATTTCTGCTACACTAGCGCGCATGTTACATCAAGATATTAAGGGTGAAATTAAGGTAGCGATGCTCGCCAAAGACACCGCGCGCCTTGGCGTGGTGCGCGGGCTCGTGGCGGCCTTTACCACTGAATTATTGGCGAAAAAGAAAAAGCCGGATGAATTCCTCGCCGACGAAGAAGTGCTCACCGTGATTAGTCGCGAGGCGAGAAAGCGCAAAGATTCGATCGAACAATTCCGCGCCGGTGGCCGCGAAGACTTGGCCGCGAGCGAAGCCGCCGAGCTCGTGCTAATCGAAAAATATCTCCCCGCCCAAATGTCGGAAGCAGAAATTAACCAAGCGGCGCAAGCCAAAGCCACCGAACTCGGCCTTACCGCCAAAGCTGATGCTGGCAAACTCATGCAAGCTCTAATGAAAGACCTCAAAGGCAAAGCTGATGGCTCACTCGTCAAGGTGGCCGTAGAGAAAATTTTGAAATAATTTTTACTCCTCCCTAAACGGGACAAACGAAAAACCGGGAAAGCGTTCTTCGGTAAAAATGGGTGTGGGAGAATCTGGTGGTTGAATTTTGGTTAAACGCACAATTTCTTTACCCACCAGCACCACAATCCGACCTCCGAGTTTGAGTTGCTCCTTCCAAGCCACCGGAACACTTTCTTGATCGGCTCGACGACCCGCCGGCAAACAAGCCGCGGCAATAATTTTATCAAATGGCGCCCCGGCCAAATAACCGCGTTCGGCATTTAAACAATGAATTTCTATCACTCCATGATGCACAAATTGATATTTGGCGAGATTACGCAAACTTTGTTTGGCCAATTCTGGCACCAATTCTAAACCAAAAACCCTACCCTTGTGATGCCCATCACCCTGATTGACCAAATAAGCGAGCAGGGCCGTTTGATAACCCGAGCCAGAACCAATATCAAGGATCCGCTCGCCACTCTCTGGTTCAAGCAAATTGAGCATAAAGGCAATCGTCCATGGTTGCGAAATGGTGGATCCGTAACCAAGAGGCAAAGCCTCATTAAGATACGCTCGCGCGCGCAAGGTCTCGGGTACAAAATCGGCTCGATCGATGGAGAGAAGCGCCGCCCGGAAAGCTAAATTCTCGAGCACCCCATCTCGCACCAAATTTTCCACCATCTGTTGTAAACCTAGATGCCACATATTTGAAAAAGAAAAAATCCCGTTTGCCGAATGAGCAAAACGGGACTTCTTTTGGAAGCTGGTTGAAGGCGACCTCTAATCGATTTCGTAACGAAGCGTAACATTAACAATAATTTCTTGTGAGCCCGGCTCAATCGCGGGTGCCGGCGCGGCCACTGATTCCATCATGCTAACCGGCATATCACCACCCATACCATACTTACGGTCATATAACCACGGCGAACCGCTCTCATCAATGGCCAGCAAATCACCGAGGGCAAAGTCACCCGCTTCAGCAATCGCCTCGGCCTTGCGTTTGGCTTCCGCAATCGCTATGGCCCGAGCATCATTCTCGGCTTGCACGCGATCATCCACGGTAAAATTGAGACCCGATACGGTATTGGCGCCATTGGCAACCACGCCCGAGAGCGCTTCACCAATTTTATCAAACTGCTCCTCCCGAATTTTTACCTCCACCCCTTGGCGTACGGTATAACCCACAATCTTGGGCGGCGGACAGGTCTCCACACCAGTAGCATAAGGGTAACGGCCGCAATTAGAAAACTCCTGTCGCGGCTCGAGACTATAATTTTGAGTTTTAATATCTTTCTCTTCTACACCAAGGCCTTTCAAGAAATCAATCGCCTTATTAACCTTGGTGGTATTTTGCTCTTGCAAAGTGCCCACATTAGTACCTCCTTCGGTCACTACGCCAAAGGTAAACTCGGCCACATCTGGCCTCAAGGCCACCTTCCCCTCACCGCTGACCGAAAAACTCTTAAAATTGCCGGGCTCGGTAGATTCATCATAAGTCTTCACATAACTTACCGCCGAGTAAGCAATGGCCAAAACCCCCAAAACAAGCGCCCAACCCAAATAGTTCTTTGTTCTTTCGTTCATGTTTTTTATTAAAAATTAACTTTTACTAAGTCTATCACAGATAAAGACGCGAAGCGAGCAATAATCTTACGCGGGCAAAAGGAAGCCCCGAACGCGCAACTAGTATGCGCGCCGGGGCTTGTGGACACGAGAAAAAGGGAAACGGTAAATTAGGGAAACAGTAGTCAGGTATTCGGGGTAGTGTCACACCCCGCGAGTGATGGCTTAGTAACAACAAACCGAAAACCGAATCACACAACATGAAGACCCAAAACGAAACACCGAAGTCCGAAAACCAGAACCAGAAACCCAACACACCAAAAGGCCAAAAGTGTTGCTACTAAGCCATTTTAGGAAAGAACTTTTTTCCTACCTTGTAGTATACACAAGCCTATTTTGCTGTCAACCTTTCCGCTCCTCTACAATCTTGCCGTCCGAGAGAATCACGCGGCGATGGGCGAGGGCGGCGTAATCTTCTTCATGCGTCACCATAATGATGGTTTGCCCTTCGCGGTTAAGATCAAGAAAAGCTTTGAGCACCACTTGCGAAGTCTCGGAGTCGAGATTGGCGGTAGGCTCATCGGCAAAAATAATTTTCGGCTCATGACCAATAGCGCGAGCGATAGAAACGCGCTGTTGCTCCCCACCCGAGAGCTGGCCGGGTAAATTATTGAGCCGGTGGCCCAAACCCACTTTTTCTAAAGCAACCTGCGCCTGATGAAAAGCGCGCAAACGATTTAACCCCTGCGCCAGCAGCGGTAAGGCCACATTCTCTAAGGCCGTGAGTGAAGGAATAATGGCGTAATCTTGGAAAACATAACCGAGCTCGCGCAAACGCAAATCGGTGCGCTCTTCACCGCTCAATTTACTCATTGGTCGGTCTTCAATATAAACCTCGCCAGAAGTAGGATGATCAAGCAAACCCAGTTGATACAACAAAGTGCTCTTACCCGAACCCGAGCGCCCGGTAATGGTGAGAAATTCTCCCTTAGGCACCGCCAAATTAATATCGTGAATGGCGATTGTTTCTACCTCGCCGCTTGTGAACTTTTTGGTTAAATTTCTTGCCTGAATTATCATGTTTTTAACGACCTAAAATAGCGTCTAAAGTATTACCCCTAATCACAATCTTGGCCGGAATATAACCAGCCACCACGGTGGCAATAAGTAAAATGGCCGCTCGAATCATGGTGCCCGAGAAGGTGGCAACCAAAATCCCATCGCTAAACGGAAAATTAATTGGATGCGCCGCAATATACGGTTTAAGAAAAGCAAAAACAATAATCATCCCGAGCACCACGCCCGACACAGCGTAAAAAAGCGACTGGATGATATAAGAAAACTCAATGGCCAAACTCGAAACACCAATTCCCTTAGCAATCCCAATATACCGCCGGCGAGTAATCGCGTTAACGAAAATCACAATAAAAATAGTAATCGAGGCCACCGCCAAACCAATGGTCCCAATCACATTACCGAGGAGCGCAAAGGTTAGCTTAATATCATTAAGAAACTTTGGTTGCGCCTCAAACCAAGTTTGGATCACCGAGAAGCGGTCTAAGCCCCGCGCGAGGAGCCATTCCTTGGCCTCAGCGGCGCGATTGGGGTCAACCAGAGCAATCGAAATCTCGTCCACATTATAATCGCCTCGGCCAATTAAACCACGGAGTTGGCGATCGACCATAAAAATGCGTTGATCGTTTTCGCCCGCTTTACTTTGGATAATTCCCTTCACCGTGACCTCGCGCCGAACATCACCAATCACCAACCGCACGCGCGAGCCAATGGTAACATCGCGCAAGGTTTGCAAACCGGGCGACTCGATTGGCGTGTATTTAAAGAGTAAATTAGAACCGAGCAAAACCTGATCATAATCATTGGGCTCAAGAAAAGCGCCCTCAACCAAATAACGATCTAAGTGCGTAACCGCGCGCTCGCGCTCGGGATCAATCCCCGCCACCAAACCACCCGCCGAATCAATTTTATCGCGCGGATTAGTTCGCTCTTTATAATGCGCCTCGATTCTCCCGCCAGCAATATAACGCGCGCTGTAATTCTCGAGTCCGGGCAAACTCGCCACCGCTTGCAATAGCATCGTACTGCGATCGATATAATCGCGAGTCAAAAAGTTGGAAATAATAATATCACCAGTGTACCGATCGCGATTGGCATCTTCTGATCCCTGAATTAAGCCGACCAAAATCCCGCCCACCACAATCAAATTGAGGAAAGTGAGCGTCATCACCGCAATAATCAGCAAGGTGGTCCAACGATTAGCCCGACGCAAATCGCGGGAGCCAAGAAAAAAACCAACGGTTAAAGAAAGCAATAAACGCTTCATTGAGTCTTCCGCACTAATTTATACCAAATTAGTTGACTCAAGGCACCCAAGGTGAGGAAAAAGGTGGCCGCCAAAGCTAGGTTACCAAGAACTGGCACATGACTAATCACAAAGAGTAGGCTTGGTCCGGCCAAAAGCGCTTGCCAAGAGAGCTCGGGCTCGCCCTCTCGTCGCACCAAGCGAAAGAGCCACACACCAAGGAGCACCCCGGCCAAAACGCGCGCCAATAATAATAAACCGCTAAAGGTGAGCAGAAACATTGCTCCCAAAGGCCAACCAATGACCGATACAAAAAGGAGGACGGTCAAAAAAGGTAACAGAATAATCGTCCCTAAGCCAAACAAGAGCGACACAAACGGGCGAGAAAAAACCCGAGTCACCACCCCACCAATTAGTTGCGGTAAAAATTTGAATAACACAAAAATGAGTAAGATGGAGCCGAGAAGCATTGCCAATCGCCACGAGCTAAAAAAGGTGGCGAGAGACTCGCGACTAAAAACCGGTGACTCATTCACCGTTTGGAAAGTGGTTTTACCACGCACCACCGCCCCCTCATTAATCTCGGCCTTTAGGGGAGATTGATAAGTAAGATCGCCCAAAATCTCGGCCTTGGGGCCAAGCACCAAGCGCTCGGCCCAAACAGAAACCGGACCCTTGATCCGACCATTGAGCACCACTTCACCACCGGCGGCATATAAGGCGCTACCGAGCTCTCCCTCAATCACTAAGCGGCCGGCGGCCATTCTCGCCTCACCAATAATTCTCGCTTCTGGCTTTATCTGCAATTCACCCGCCGCGGCCAAAAATTCGCCATTCACTCGACCAGAAACTTGTAAGTTACCGCCCACAAATCTAAAATCGCCAAGCACCTCGCTTGAAATCTGGGCCATGCCGGCACCAGCCAGCAAGTCGCCACTTAAGCGACCCGTGGACTCCAATTCACCAGCCAAAAAAACGGCATCGCGTGAAAGACGACCAAGGAGAGAGGCCTTCTCGGCAATCAGGTAAAAATTATTTACCACCGTTTCGCTCTCGGCCAAAAGATAATCTGATTTTAGCGCCACTTGCGCCGCTTGAGCTAAAATCGGGCTAAAAAACAAAGACAAGAAAAGGGCAGAAAAAGCAAGTTTGATTTTGAACATAGTAGTTTGACTATACGAAACTTTTGCCTATAATACAAGCTGTATGAAAAATAAAAATAATTTATTGTTAGTCGCGGTAGTAATCTTAGTTATTGGTTTACTGGCTTGGCCAGCCATTAGTCGTCGTAAGGCCAATCAAGAAAAATCAGCCGATAAGACCACCACCGAGGAAGGAAATGGAGAAATCAAGGTCGCTGGGCCGGTGGGCTTGACCGAAGAAGAAATGACCAAGTTTGAAACCTCAAGCGAGAGCACCAATGGTGATACCCCGCCCGCCCCCGGCATGATTGCGGTTAAGGTTTTTCTCCACGATGCGAAGAAGGATCCGAGCTATCTAAAGTGCGACACCGTGTATCCGGCTACGCGTTGGATTGAGCCCACGCCCGCAATTGCTCGCGCCGCTATCACTCAACTCTTGCGGGGCATTACGCCGGCCGAGTCCCGAGCCAGCTTTACCACCTCTATCAATGAGGGTGTTAATCTCAACAGTTTGATAATCGAGGGCGGCGTGGCCAAAGCCGACTTCAATGAAAACTTAACCAAAATGGTGGCCGGCGCTTGCCGCGTGGGTGCGATCCGGGCCCAAATTACCGAAACTCTCAAGCAATTCCCCGGCGTTAATTCTGTTGTAATTTCCGTAAATGGCAAGAGTGAAGGAGTGTTACAGCCATAATTAAGCTCTAAAAAAGACAAAGAAAAACCCCGCCACTTGTGCGGGGTTTCTGTATACCAACAAACGAAACGAGTTACTAAGCAACCAAGGCCACGGACGGGTCGCAAAAGCCAAGGAAAGCGTTGTGGCCGCTCCAAACATTCTCGAAGCCGCCGAGGTCCCAGTAGAAGTCGCCATCCGAGTTCGCGCTCACACCCGGCACCCGGCGGTCACCGCCAGGATCTTTCCAAAGCCGGTCTGGTTTATCGAAGGAGGCGTACCATTTGCCTTTCGGCAACTGATCCCGCTTCTGTTCGAAGACAAGGGACGCGCCTTGAGCCCCGGTGTACACGACCATTTTCTCTTGTTCGAGAAAGGCCATGCGTTCCACCGAGGTGGTTGTGTTTGGCACGACTTGCTGATAAGCCTTAGCCCACAGCCTATCGCCCGGCTTCAGAATGCGGCTCGGGTTCGAGAAGTTGGCGTCAGTGATGTCTTCATTAACGCCATAGAACTTTTTACGGTTCTTCTTGATGAACTTCGCGAGTTGCTTTGCGTGATCATAGTCCTCCGGCACCGTGATGATGCCGAGGTCGACGAGCAAAGCAAATTTTTCAATAGGCTTTGAGTCAACCAGAACTTCTGGTTTTGGTTTCCTCCAATCACCAAATCGCTCTTCCCGAACTTCCGGAGAAAGATTGTTGAACCTTTCCCAATGATCCAAAGACAACTGGCCACTTCGTACTTTTTGCAAACTGTCGATTTGCAAACCAGCGAGTCTCGCCGCGTCTGCGCCGATGATGATACTCATCGTTTTATCCTTTCCTGACAATGTGCTTCCGGAATCTGCCGGATCAGTTAGCGAGGAAATCTCGCCTAAATCTGGCCATAGACTAGCATAATAACCACCAATCTGTCAAGCGATAAAAAGGTGGCTTAAAATAAGGGTTTTAATCCTTCGATTAAACAACAAACGTAACAACTTGCATTAAATAACTTTTGTTGGTAATCTTTGGTTATCCACAAGAGAGCGCACTTCATAAGGTTCCGTCCTTATGCGGTGCGTTTTCATTTTTTGCCAATTTTATGAGACAGATCGTTTAAATAATTTATCTTATCTTTTGCTTCTTTTCTCAACAATTTAGAGCAAGTTTTTATGTAGGGACTTAAAACCATCGACAATTTATTGTTTTCTCTAAGGTGTCTGATAAGCGAATAAAAATCCCCATCGCTTGTTACAATCACCGCGCGATCAAAATTTGGAAGTTCAATCATCGTCCTTAAGACCAAATCGGCGTCACAATTTCCTTTAGCCTTACCATCGTTGTCGAAAATAATTGGTTTAAAAATAAGAACATACCCAGCCTTCTGGAGCATTGAATACAAATCCTGGTTCGTTTGAATAAACCCAACAAATAAATAGGCCGTAGTAACTTTATACTTATCTTTCAAATAGATTCTGAACTTTTTCCAGTCAAGTTCCCAACCTAAAGTTTTTATACCGAGATGGACATTCTGAGCATCGATAAAAGCAAAATTGTTCATCAATAATAATGTCCCCCGCTGATTTGGAATTTGCGTTTTTCGAGAGTACCGACAAGATACCAGCCCCAAGAAACGACTTTATTATCTTTGCCGACGAAGTCGAACCAAATTTTAGAGAAAGTCTCGCGGTCAAGCCACCGTTCCGGCTCATTGACCGCCGGATCCACAATCACCACATTTTTCTCGGTGATAGAAACAACCACACTGTAGTGATCGCCATCCTTGTCGAACCAGCCAATAATCACCGGTAATTCTTCTTGATTTACAAAATAAGCCAACTCCTCAATTGTTCCACTTTCTTTAGCAAACACAAAGCCGCCAATCTCCTTTACCGCCTCAATCATCCCCTCATGCTCGGTACCAGAATCGCGCGTAGCACCGGCAAAAAGCGCGAGCTGTTCTTCGGAGAAGTTCTTACCGAAGTGCGAGAGCATAATCTTAAGCGCAGCGGGACCGCAAAAGCTTTTGCTCTGTAAAAACGGTTCCACTTTCACTCGCTTTTCATTATTATTTGGTGACATAATATTTTGCAATTATTTCTTCATCACTTAAGTGGCGCCAAGCAAAAGGCGGATCATCATCGCCCGGGTAACTAGTGCCGTCCTGCCGGCGCAATTCTTTATCAGACGCCGTAGCAAAATCATGCGCCACATCGTAACTCTTACCTTCGCTCATCAATTTTTGCTCCACCACTTCGTGATGCAAAATATATTTCCGCTCCGCTGGATCCATATGTTTATCGAGCCAAATCTCTCCCTTGGGGACATAATCATAAACCAAGTCGTGGCCGCCCAAGATAAAGCCCGGGTCGAGGTACCGCCGCACCACCGCGCCATCAACAGCAAAAACTTTTAACCCATCAATTTCTTCGGCCGCAACTTTGAAATCTGGCAAATCGCCCGGCGCACCCAATTTCTCGAGAATCAGTTTGCGTTCTTCGGCATAAGCTAAGCCTAATGGTGGGACAAAATCTTCAACCGCCGTAAGGAAATCCTGCTCGGCCTCATACCGGTAATCGAGCCAACTCTCGCCTTCGGGAATATAAAATTTAGGCGCAAACCAACTTAACTTATTAGAAAATCGATGAAAAATCCCAAAATCATCATCGAGTGTATTCCTAATCTTAAAACCATCCACGAGCCGAATCATGGCTTAAATGCTAACAAAAAACCGGCTCGAGAGCTATACTCTCGAGCCGGGCACAAAACCTTTGGACAACGGCCGTTCACGCCGCCAAAAGTTCTTCCAAACGCAACAACTTCTCAATTTCAAACTGGAGCCAAACATCGCCAGCCGCCCAATCAGCAAGAGCGTAGAGATTTTTTATTTTCTTCCACACAAAGTGAGCCATCTGTTCAGCTCTTTGGCGGCTCTTAACGCCCAGCAATTTAGCAATTTGCGAAAAGGTCAGTGGTACGCCACTATCACCTCTCGGCAAATAGCGCAAAAAGAACGCCATTTTGTTTTTCTCCGAAATCTCCAGTTGGGAGACGGCTAAAAAAACTCCCCCCACCAACCGTTGCGATTTCTGATACTCCTCTTGACCCATACACCAAACCAGTGGATCAGCCGTCCTCTTGTCTGCCAAACCATAACCACGATACACCTCTCTATCTATCACCTCACTCAATGAGAGAGTCGAGACGGGGTTTTTACGATTAAGAAAGTTCCTAATCTGGTTTGTGGCTGACCTCCAAAGAAAAGTTGAGGGTGCACCTCGTTCTGGGTCAAAAAGTCCAGAATTTAGTGCCCGCGCCATACCCAACATGGCCTCTTGAAACAACTCTTCTTTCCATTCCGCTTGGTTAAGTTGAAACAACTTGGAGTACTGGATCGAGATGTTTCCTGCCAACCCCCGATGAGAATTCAGTGAACCGATATTTTTCAAATTTCATTCCTCCTTTCCCTAAAGACACCTGTTACAGAAAACCGCCATCACCTTACACCATTACACTAATTTAGTCAAGTCTGGTTGACCTTGGGTCAAATCTGCTACACTCTCCGCTATGGAAAATCAAAATAATCAGGTGGCGGGCGGAGTATCGCCCAAAGAGCTTTATGATCGTGAAAAGCGAGAACGAGAAGCCGCTAAAAATACGGGAAACAAGAATTCAGAGAAAAAAGGTGGTGGCTTTGTGTGGCTAATCGTGGTGTTATTGATTATTGGCGGTTTGGGCTCATTGCTCTATTTCAGCGCTAAGTCGCGCGTCGAAGATCTCGCCGCCGTCTCCCAAATTACGGCTGATGATTGGATTAAAGGTAGCGACAACCCGCAAGCCAAAGTGGCCATTATTGAGTATAGCGACTTCGAGTGTCCCGCCTGCGCTTCTTACTATCCACTAGTTAAACAGCTTTTGGCCACCTACGGTAACGATGTTCGCTTTGCCTATCGTCACTTCCCCCTCCCTCAACACAAGAATGCGGAACCGGCCGCCTATGCCGCCGAAGCGGCTGGCAAACAGGGCAAGTTTTGGGAAATGCATGATTTATTGTTTGAAAATCAGGCCATTTGGGAAGAACAATCGGTGGCCGAAGCAGACACCACTTTTATTGGTTATGCCACCACCCTCGGTCTTGATCTCGTCAAATTCAATACCGATCGCGGTAATAATGAGATTAAAGACAAGGTCGCCGCGCAAGCCACTGGTGGCGTAACCGCTGGTGTTGGTGCCACGCCCACCTTCTTTTTAGGCGGCCGCAAAATTACTCCGCGCAATTATCAAGAGTTAGAATCTTTGGTAAAAGATGCTCTCGATCAATAAGCGCTTAACTCTTAGCTACGCTTTACTTAGTTTCCTTGGTTTTCTTGACGCCTCTTATCTCACCATCAAGCACTACACGGCTGGTTTGGTGCCCTGCGCGATAGGCAATTGCGAACAAGTGCTCACCAGCGCCTATTCTACTATTGGCCCAGTTCCCGTTGCTCTTTTGGGCACGCTCTATTACCTCACCGTGCTCTTGCTCTCGGCCGCCACCCTCGCGCGCGGCGAAGAGAAGTGGCTCAATCTCGCCGCGCGTGGTTCCATCATTGGCTTGGCCGCCTCGCTCTGGTTCATCTTTACTCAAGCCTTCCTTATTAAAGCTTGGTGCCAATATTGCCTCTTATCTGCCGCCACCTCAGTGGCCCTCTTCTTGCTTGGTTACTTAGTAATTCTCCGGAAACAGCCCACAGTGTGATCATTAACCATTCCCACGGCCTGCATATGCGCATAGCAAGTAGTGGGGCCAAAAAACTTAAACCCACGCCGCTTGAGATCTAGCGCCCAGCGCTCGGCTTCGGGCACGGTGGTAAGATAATCGGCGAGCGTGCGAAATCGGTGCTTAATAGTTTGCTGGTCTACAAAAGACCACATATATTTGGCAAAGGTTCCAAATTCTTTTTGCACTTCTAAAAACTTCTTAGCATTATTAATCGCCGCCTCAATCTTCTGCCGATTGCGAATAATCCCGGGGTTGGCCAGCAACTTGGCTACTTCGCGCGGCCCAAATTTAGCCACGCGCCGCGGATCAAAGTGAGCAAAAGCCAAACGATAGTTCTCGCGCTTCCCTAAAACCGTGCGCCACGAGAGACCGGCTTGAGCACTTTCTAAAACCAAGAACTCAAAAATTTTCTGATCATCATAAATCGGCACACCCCACTCCTCATCGTGATATTTCTCATACAAAGTGTCGCCAATTGGCACCCACGGGCAACGCCTGGTGATTTTAGCCTTATTTTGAGCCATTTTTGGCATTATTCGCTATTTGATGATAAAATAGCTTGACAAATAAATCAAATCATGCTAACCTATTGGCAGATGATTTGGGCTAGGAGTGATATGGTTCACCCCGCCCGAATCGGTACCCCCAATAGCGAAGGAGTGCAAAATGTTTTCATTCATGACCATCGATGAAATCATGGACATTGCGGCAGGCACAGGAGGAAGGGCGCTTCGGGCGCAAGACGCGCTTGAGGCCATGGGCTACACCCTGTAGCCCAAAAAAAGGAAAGAAGCCGGCGGCAGGACTCGCAAGAGACCTGCCGCTGATTTGTATTAGTGTAACTTTTGTAAATATTTTTCATACAAACCCAAAACAGTCGCCACGGCCTCAGCTTGATCATTTGGTAATTGATTCTTGTTAAACCAGCGAGCTTCGGCAATCTCTCCGTCATCAATAGTAAAATTTTCTTCGAGCGCCTGACTATAAAAGCAATGCACGGTATCGCGCTTAAATTGTCGGGTGTGGAAATAACTACCGAGATATTCTAATTTTTCAACCCTAATCCCCACTTCTTCCCAAACCTCGCGACTGGCCGCCTGCTCCAAACTCTCCCCCTTCTCAATCCCTCCACCGGGGAAAGTCCATCGCTGATACCCATAAGAATTACGAATCAGCATAAATTTTCCTCGACACTCAATCAGAACTTTGACGCCAAAAGTTTTGGGCCGAAAGATAAACCAATACAATACCCAAAACGGTCTGGCGACCTTATAAAATAATTTTCTAGTCAATGAACTGTGGGGCTTTCACTCTGTGTGCGTCATCCTTAAATTTTAATAGAGCATCTCTCACCCGAAGAAAACGACCGATATCATCACCGTGGTCGTAAACTTCTGCCGCAGTAGAAACACCCTTGGCCACATCATAAATAAATTTCACCACTCGTTCACTATCAAAAATTGAAAAATCACCATCGGGTAAATCCAAATCAAACACTTCATTTTTCTCAATTAGATAAACATCTTCTTTGGCCTTTGGGATATTAGAATGTTTATAACAAGCCTCAATTTCCCACTCGAGATATGGCGTATATGGATTCTCAACAATATGAAATCTAACTTTCCGGATATTCGGTTTGGCACTGCTCATTTTTGCCCACTCCTTGTTCTCATCCACCACCAGAGCAATTGCTGTTTCTCTGTCTCCCGCAAGCCAAGCCCTTAACGAATTCCCATTGTCTATGCCCGTATAATCTTGAAGAACCTCAACCTTGAACCATTCACTCTTAAGCGCCCACCAAAATTCACCGAACTTATTTTTACCCTCTTCACTGTTTACAATCATCATGTGTTTTCGTTATGCCTCTGGCTTTTTGTTCCCCACGAACCTGTTGGTAATGAACCCGGCAACTAAAATCGCCAATCCCGCAAAGGATAACGACCCACCCAAAAAAGAATATCCATGCAAAACTGAATAGAGACCACCAACAATTGCTGTCATTGCAATCAAAAAGGCAAAAATTAATCCGAGGATTGATTTGACGCTGTCGACCCAAATCACCCTGTTTTCAATCCGATGACGATGTTCTGTTTGAGCTTCAAACTTTTTAATAATTCTATCTGCCGCTCCGGGTACTATTTGGTTATATTTCTCAAGAATTGCTGGGTGTGGTAAAGGTCCAGAAAAATGTTCAAGCTGAAGAATCTGTCCTTCCTTATTTTCAACTTTCTGAATTTTATTATTTTGATTGTCCGGTACCATGGGCATCAATCACTGATTTTAAGTCTTCACCAACAGCAAACCAATCGGCCTGAAGAGACTTGAGATCAGCCTCTTTTCCTTCCTTATTCACCTTATAGCGATTGACAGTTGGGGACATGTCAATAACCGAAAAAAAACCATCAAAAAAAGAGGGGGTTTTCTTAAAAAGACGGAAAGTGTAACTTTCGTATGACGACATGCTTTAATCCTACACTATTTAACTCACAGAATCCACTTCCTCGTTCTGGCGACCCCACAAAAGTTTATCCAAACCGCCAATTTTACCCGCATTGGTGAGCATGAAGAAAAGAAGCACTAAAGCGTAAATAATGTGTTCGTCTACTAAATAGTCGTGAGGGTTAGGGTGAGGAAAATCGAGCGCGGCGAGATAATAAAGCACCATCAGCACCGCACCGAAAAAAGAAGAAAAACGAACCAGCACCCCAAGCATAAGCGAAACGCCGAGCAAGATGAGGCCCCACTTATTAAGCAAATTAACGAGGGGTAAAATCTCCGGGCTCGCCAGAAAATTAAAAAACTCCACGAAAACTTTGGCCCCCGCAATATACTCCGCCGCGCTCCACTCCGGCTTAAGCACTTTGGTAATCCCCGCATAGAAAAAAAGCCAGCCCAGCGACACCCGCAATAACCAAAAAACCATCTTTTGCGCAAAGTTCATGCCAAACATTATAGCGCTAAAAAGATTTCATGTTATCAACATGTTCAACATCCGATGTTGAACAAATCTCGCAATCTTGTCACGGTCGTAGAAATTTTACGAGATTTTATTTTAAAATTAATTATTGCGACGAGAGCGTGACCTATCAGTTTCGCTTAATTGTTGCTTACGCAGCCGAGTACTCTTGGGCGTGATTTCGAGATATTCATCTTCGGCCATCACTTCAAGACCACGCTCGATAGTGAGTAAATACGGCGGCACGAGATCAATCGCTTCGTCGGTGCCGGAAGCGCGCACATTGGTGAGTTGTTTGCCTTTGGTCGGATTAACCATCATCTCCTCGCCCTTCGAGGTATTGCCAAGCACCATGCCTTCATACACTTCGGTATTTGGACCAATATAGAGTTGACCGCGTTCTTGTAAATTCCAAAGTGCATAACCCAGCGCTTTGCCGGTGGCCATCGAGATCATGGAGCCCACCGCGCGCTTCTTAATCTCTCCCGCATGGGGGCGAAAAGCAATAAAGCGCGATGAGAGAATCCCCTCGCCTTTAGTATCAACCACGAATTGATTGCGATAACCGAGGAGACCGCGCGTTGGCCCTTCGAAGGTGAGGCGCACCGCCGTGCCATGACCCTCGCTCCGCATATTCTGGAGTACAAAGGCGCGCGTGCCGAGGCGCTCAATCACCACGCCTTGATACTCATTGGGGCAATCAATAATCGCTTCTTCAAACGGTTCATGCTTTTTACCCTCCACTTCATGAATAATTACTTGCGGTTGAGACACCTGCATTTCATAACCTTCGCGGCGCATATTCTCGAGCAAAATCGCGATGTGGAGTTCGCCCCGACCAGAAACCTTGAAGCTCTCAGTCGAATCAAACTCAATCCGTAAACCCACATTAATTTCGAGCTCTTTCTCAAGACGCTCGCGAAGTTGGCGACTGGTCACAAACTTCCCTTCGCGACCGGCAAAAGGCGAATTGTTTACGAGAAAATTAAGGGTGATCGTGGGCTCATCCACGGCAATTGCCGGCAAGGGCTCCGCCGCTTCGCTCGTGGTCACCGTTTCGCCAATATCAATATCAGGCAAACCAGCAATCATCACAATATCACCCGCTTGGGCCGTGTCTGTTTCTACTTTTTTTAAACCTTGAAAGGTAAAAATCTTGGTGAGTTTGCCAGAACGAATCGTGCCATCAGGTTTCTTCACAAAGACATTCTGCGCGGCCTTCACCTCACCTTCATAAATCCGACCAATCGCCAAGCGGCCCAAAAAATTATCATAACCGAGATTAAACGCTTGGAAGCGCAAAGGTTGATCGGTGGTAGAAATCGCGGCTGGTTTAACATGTTCTAAAATTACATCGAGAAGGGGTGTGAGATCTTTAGCCTCATCAGCGAGCTGGCGTTTGGCCACCCCCTCGCGGCCAATGGCATAAACCACCGGAAAATTGTTTTGCTCATTACTCGCCCCGAGCTCGAGGAAAAGTTCGAGCACCTGCTCCTCACAACGCGCCGGATCAGCGGCCGGTTTATCAATTTTATTAATCACCACAATCGGCTTGAGACCGAGCTCGAGCGACTTCTTCAGCACAAAGCGCGTCTGTGGCATCGGCCCCTCTTGCGCATCAACCACCAGTAGCACCGAATCAATCGAGCGGAGCACGCGCTCCACCTCGGAGCCGAAGTCGGCGTGGCCGGGCGTGTCGACAATATTAATTTTCGTCCCCTGATAATTTACCGAAGCATTTTTGGCATAAATCGTAATCCCGCGCTCTTGCTCCAGCGCATTAGAATCCATCGAGACGCCCTCGCCGGTGGCTCCCGTTTGACGCAACAAAAAATCGGTCAAGGTTGTTTTGCCGTGGTCCACATGAGCAATAATGGCGATATTTCTGATTTCCACTGTAGCCGGAGGCTATACAGTAAGGGAAAATGAAGTGAGAGTCAAATTGTGGTTGACAAACAAAAACCACCATGTTAACTTCTAACCCAGAAAGTCTGGGTCGATTCCTTCAATCAGCACTTTAGAGAAAGGGTAAAAAATGGATTTTTGGCAAAATCACGGTTGGATCTTCCTTGTCTGTATCGCTTTGTTTCCGCGGACAACAATGCTATTGACCATCACAACCCCCTTCGGATTTCTTTCGTGGTTGGGGTGGATTTTTGCTCCTCACCTCTTGGTAGCCATTCTTGCCACCACCTATTACTGGAGCGCTAATCCTGTTTTGTGTGTAATTTCCTGGGTTGTGGCCCTAGCAGGAACGGGCGGAGAAGGAGCTGCCGCTAAAAAAACCGTATCTAAAGACTAGCTCAACACAAAAAATGGCAAATTTTCCCGCACCGAAACTAAAACGGTGCGGTTCTTTTTTTGGATAAAAATAAATTGACGCTGAAACTAAATCTACTTTTTCTCCTCCAAAAAACTTTTGGTATTACCCAATAATCCAACCTTCTCCTTCAAGCGCGCAAACAGCACTTCAAATTTTTTCCATTCTTTTTCTTGCAAGGCAACCACACTCTTCGCACTCAAACCCATCGCCTTCACATGCAAAATCTCTAAATCAGCCACCAAATTAAAAACTGCTTCAAATTCCGGCGTTTTTTCTTTTCCTTCAATATGCATCCCTGCACCGGTGAACCCATATGCCGCCTCACTCACATCAAGTTCTCCGTGCTGTTTGCGCGCAATAATTTCTTCCGCTTCCTCGATAAATTCCCCAACCGTTTTTGCCATCACTCCATTTTAGGCGGTTCCAGATAATCCACAATCCCGGGCTTCTTAAGTGCCCTCTTCACCACCCTAAGCGACACATGATGATATTCTAAATCCACTAACCGCCGCAAAATAATCATCTTCTCACCCCGCCTAATCTCCGCCGCCGCGTTTTTATTAATCAAATACTCCACCTCCTCAATCTCAATCACCGCATTTTCGAGAGGTTTCATTAATTATTAAATCCCTTAAATCCACTTTTTTGCTTCTAAAAAATTTTGTCGATGAGGATAACTCGCAGCACCCTCCTTATTTCACCGGATTCTCACCGCGGATTACTCGGACCAAAAACATCACCACGGCCACCACCAAGAGAATGTGGATAAACCCACCGAGCGTATACGCACTCACCCAACCCACTGTCCAAAGCACCAAGAGAATCACCGCAATTGTTGTAAGCATATTTTTATCGATAGTTAACAGACATTAATAATTTCGGGCCACTCGCTCATTATAACTCTTTATTGACCCCTGTGGGGACAAAATCATAAAGGTCTACACGGAACCTCCGTCATCCCGAGTCTTAATATAGTTTTCCCACAAATCTTTGAATTCTGGTGAAGATTCTTTCAGTTCATCGAAGGTCCCAGAAGTAATAATTTTCCCGTCACGGAAAAAGTAAACGCTGTCGAAAAGTGACAACAGGTGTAATCGGTGAACTGAAGAAATGATCGTTTTTTGCTCGAAGGCCGAAAATATATTCTTATAGATCGCAAGCTCATTGGTAAAATCAACACTACTTGTGGGCTCATCAAGCAAAACTATTTCTTTGTCTGCACAAGCCAAGAGTCCACGAGCTAGAGCCAAGCGCTGTTTTTCCCCTCCGCTCAAGTTAACCCCCTTCTCTACAATTGATGACTCGAGGCCATGAGGCAAACGCTTAACCACTTCACCAAAGCGCGCCAAATCAGTATAGACCTCAAGGTGCTCATCGGTATAATTAACCCCCAATGTAATATTTTCCCGAATCGTAGTAGAAAAAATTTCTGGGTCCTGTGGGACTAATGTCACCGACTCGCTAATAGCCGCGAAGCCGCCAGTAATATTCTGCTGATCAACAAACAACTCAAGTGTCCTGGGATGATACAAATCACGAAGCAATTTCAAAAAGGTACTCTTACCTCCACCGCTGTCGCCAATTAGAGCAACTCTCTCGCCCCGCTTTAAACTCAAATCGACGCCATCAAGATGAAGGTCAGAACCTTCTTCAGCGTGGTAAGAAAAAGTTAGGTTTTTAATGGTTAATGTCTGCCAATCTTGAGGTAAAACGGCATTAGCACGGTCACCAGCTTCACCAAAGTCCTTAGACAACTCCTCAGCATTCATCACTGAAGCTCTCTGCTGAATCACATCGCCATACAAGTAGGCGAAACGAAAAAATGTTTCGCGAATCTGATTAACATAGCTATACAAAATGTATACCGACCCCGCGAGAATAGGGAGTCCGAATCGGAAATTGTTCACGATATAAAACGAGACTATGGCCACCACAGCAAAGCGACCAATAAACGCCGCCGAAAACCACTTCAGCTCGTTATTAATATTATTTTTTTGATACTGATTAAATGGTTTACTAATTTCTTCAGTAAGCGAATTGAGCACCAATGACTTCACCCGCAAAACAATAACAGTCGTCACATTACTAATAACATCAAAGACTTTGGCCGAAATCTTATTCTCAATTGAATTAACAATCTTGTAACCAGGAATAAGCACCCGATCAAATCTAATCAAAACCAAAAAGGTAAAAATGGTAATACCAACACTGAAACCGGTAATAGTCAGATCAAAGAACATTAATGCGACGTAAGAACTTAGGAGGAATATGGCCGCTTGAATCAACTGAAAAGTGTTCTCGGCAAAACGAAAAAGGTTTTGGGTTCCTTTCTCTATTTTATCAATGGTGTCTCCAGAATGATGGTCCACATGCCACTCGATGGGCAAATCTAAGGTGCCACGCAAAAGAAACTTTTTGTAATTAGCCTTGACGATAAAAGCGTTCTTGTTCTCAAGGATTCTGGCATTACCGTGAAATAACCAAAAAGCCAGCTCTTGAACTAAAAAAAGGCCGAGGAGACCAAGGACCCAAACAAGGCTCTCTCTCTGAACGCCGCTCTGCTGGATAATATTGAGAATTTTACCAATCACCAGGGGTTCTAAAGACCAAAGAATGTTCGCAATAACAAACAAAAAAATATACCAAACCACACTTCTTCGATTGGTTTCAGAAAATTGCCACAACTTGCGAAACAAGAAAATTAGCGGATTATTACTCATGGTTATAAATATAGCAGAATTTCACGACTGCTTTGGATACTTTATTTCGCAAACTCTAATACTTTCTCGAGAGCAATGGGCAATTCGGTAAAGCCTTCACCGCCACTAAAATGTTTTTTGTTGTGTTCGATAGTGATTTCCGAGCCAAGCTGATCACGATATTCTTCTTGATTATCGAGTGGCACATACGGATCATCGTCGGAGAAAATTGCCGCGCTCTTTAGTAAATGAGATTTTACTTTTGCTAAATCAAGCGGAGTTCCGAACCAATGACGATCGGTTTCTTTTACCGCGGCGTCATCTTCAAGACCAGTTAACCGTTTGAAAAATCCGGCGACGAAAACGACACCGCCAACTTTAGCGCCTTCAGGCAAAGTTTCGAGATATCGCGCAATCGTTTGGCAACCCATGCTGTGGCCGACAAAATAATCATCTTTGCGCGCTTGGCCGACAGTTTTTGACAATGCCGGAACCCAATTTTGAATTCGCGGATTGTCGGTATCTGGTAATTGCGGGACAAAAACCGCAAAACCCCTTGCTTCTAATTCTTTCTTCAACCACGGGAACCAGCCTTCCCCCGGCCAACCACCCCAACCATGCACAATAAAAGCTCGGTTCATGTTAAGTCTTCAACTTAGTTTCCAAAAATTTCTTTAAGGGAGGCAAATCGTGGGTAACGGTTTTCCAAACCGTATCCAGATCAACACCAAAGTAATCGTGAATTAAGCGGTTACGCATTCCTACTACTTGGCGCCAATCAATTTCTGGATGAGCCGCAATAAATTGCTCTGATAAATTATTTGCCGCTTCGCCGATGATCGAGAGATTACGAATCACCGCGTCTTGCATCATATAGTCTTGTTCTAAATCAGCCGAACTCTTGTCCGTAAGATATGTCTCAATTTTCTTAATGGCCTCGAGAATATGCTCGAGGTATATACGATCATCCTTCATAAATCACAAGCAAATCTTTCATTACATACGGTTTAATGTGACGACTTAGTGACTTCTCTGTCACTAGATCAATTTTTCGAGATAACTTTTGGGAAAGTTGATCTTCTAAGCGACCAAGCTCAAAAAAACTTTTCGGCTTCTTCAGTCGAATGAGTAAATCCACATCACTGTCGGGCCGTTGTTCCGATCGCGCAAACGAGCCAAACAAGGCCGCAAATTCAACATCGTTAGCCACCAAAACCGGTTTAATGGCGTCTAAATTGAGTTCGTTCACAGAGATATGCTAGCATAATTTTTTTGTTTAGTTAACTGAAAATGGGGCTTCTAGTACCTCATCTTACTCCACCACTAGTTTGCCCACCATGCCCATGGCGCGGTGGGAGCCGACCGAGCAATAGTACTCGAAGGTGCCGGTTTTGCTGGCCACAAATTCGACCGTCTCGCTCTCACCCGCCTTCAATAATTTGGTTGCGACGGCAAATTCATCTAATTTAAGATCGTGATTACCTCGAGCATTAGTAAAAATAATTTTGACCCGATCGCCCTGCTTGACCTTAATCTCGGCTGGCGAGAAAGAAAAATTATCACCGGTGATAGCAAATTCTTTGGTTTCTATTACTCCCGTTACCCCTTCTTCCGAGCGGCTACTATTGAGCAAGGCCACAATGGCATCCACCGCCTGCTTATCAATTAATTCAATCTCCAAGCGCTTAGCCACATTTTGGAGTAAAATCACCGCACCCTCCGGTGTTTGTTTGCCACTGGGCACATTGGCATAATCCTCTGGCAAAAGCACCGATGGGTCAGTGAGGCGCTCGGTAAAATAAGCCGCGAGACTCTCTGGCGTCGGCGGTTTAGAACCACTCCGACCCCACCACCCCAAGCCAATAATCAACACGATCACCACCAACCACCACCAAAATTTTGTTGTTTTTTGTGTTTGATCCATGCCGTTATTCTACACCTCTCTCTTGTTCCGCCACAAGGGCACAAAGATTAAACCGGCCGCCAAAATCCCAACCCAATTACTGATAAGATCGAGCCAGGTGTCATTGACCTTGGCAGTAAAGAAAAAATCGAAATAATTTTGGAGCACAAATTCGATCACCTCATTGAGCACCCCCAGCGCTGTAACCAGTAAAAAACTAAAGAGGGCGAAGCGGGCCCGACTAAGTTTGATCTCACTAAATTTTGCCGCCAAAAAACAAAGACCAAAAGCCAAAAAGCCGCCACCCAAACCGTGTTGCACCCGATTGCGCCAAAGCGGATCATTTAAGCTAAAAGTAAAAGAAAAAATTACCAAGCAAGCAAGCGCTACCACACCAAGCGCCCACAAGGTGGTGCGACTAAAAACCGGCCGGGGCGCGCCAAAAAACCAAGCAAATAAAGGCAATAAAATTAAGTACAGGAGACAAAAACTAAACACCAATAAACCAAGATACATAACTGCCGGCCAGGGACTCGAACCCCAATACTCGCCTCCAGAGGGCGATGTCCTACCATTAGACGAGCCGGCAATAATTTTTACCCAATAAACCTTATTTATCTTGGCTGATTAACCGCGTTAAGGCAAGCTCTAATGGCAAGGCCGGGAGATAAGCGAGACGGACATCATCATAAACTTCGAGCAGGGCTTTAAGAATCTTCGGTAATTCATTGGCGTTCGCATGTTTACCGATAGTTTCAAGAAATTTTTCATCGTCAGAAGAAAGGTTTTTTGCAATTTGCTCCCGAAGTTCAGGGGCCAAACGCAAAAGTAAGGCCTCGCGGAGTTGACGCAGAGTGAGTTTAAGAAACATCAAGGTCTCGCGGCCGGCGGCTAAATTATCGTTCACGGCCTTAAGGGCGCGAGCGAGATCGCCGTCGAGTGTAGCCAAAATAAATTCGCGAACGAGCACCATCTTGGGTAAACCGGCGAGATCTTCAACTTCATCAACCGTAATTTTCCTGTCTTTCGAAGCCCCGGCAACTTGTTGCAAGAGGCCAAGCGCATCGCGGAATGAGCCATCGCTCGCGAGTGCTATCGCCTCCGCCGCGGCGGGTTCCACCTCCCAACCCTCGCCGCGCGCGGCGCGCTTAATGGCAGCGAGTAAATCAACCGTCCCCGGCTTTTTGAAAGCAAAAGTTTGGCAACGCGAGACAATGGTCTCGGGAACTTTGTTAATTTCGGTGGTCGCAAAAATGAAAACGACATGCGGCGGCGGCTCTTCGAGAGTTTTCAAGAGGGCATTGAAGGCCTCGCGCGTGAGCATGTGCACTTCATCGATAATGTAAACTTTCCTCGGGGAGTCGAAGGGCAAAGTGAGAACGGCCTCGCGGAGTTCTCTGATCTCATCAATGCCGCGATTACTCGCCCCATCAATTTCGTAAACATCATTAGCACTGGCTTCAAGTTCCTTGGCTAAAAGTCGCGCGATCGTGGTTTTACCTGTGCCACGCGGACCAGCGAGCAGGTAAGCGTGGGCGATGCGACCCAACTTCAAGCTCCCGAGTAAAGCCTTAATAATCGGCTCCTGCCCGATCACTTCACCAAACTTCCCCGGTCGATATTTGCGATATAGCGCCAGCTCACTCATGCCCCCAGTATAGAGGAAAGGTCGTTTTTTGGCCAAATGAAAACCCCAAGCAAAAAATTGGGATTTTCGCTTGAGGTTTACTAAAAATCTCGCTAGAGACCTGTAATGTCGCCCAATCCCAGGCATTCTTCCGCGATCCGTTGAACCCCCCCTTGGATTATTGCAGCGTGAATGGGGAAAGATGATCCAGAAAAGATGGACCCGGCTAGTAGATGCAGGAGTGGTAAAATTGAATCCTGTAGATACTCAATGATTTCCTGTTGGGCTTCTTTGACCATCTCCTCTGACCATCCTAAGGTCCCTCCTTTAGAAGAAAGCTTTTCGAAAATTTCCTCCAAACTCCTGGGCAATTCCCAACTAAAAGTACCAACAGATTCCGGTCCAGTTCTCATGATGATTGTCATGTGTCGTCTCCCTTAAAATTTTTCCCGGCTCAATCAAAGTTTCAACTTTGATCTACCTTAACTTTTCTACCGCGAGCTTAGCATAATTACTACCAACTTGTCAATCCCAAAAGGGTCGGCAAATCCGCCGGCTGGCGGATGGCTTAAAATAAGATCAAAATCAACCCCACCCCCTAGCCCCCCCCTCACCAAGGAGGGGGGTGTTCGGATGATCCCCTCCTTTTCGAGGAGGGGTGCCGAAGGCGGGGTGGTGGTCACAAAAAAGAGGGGGCGGTTTTTGGCCGCTCCCCCTCGTGATTAGTTACTCGACAACGGTTTACGTGGCTTGTTCCAAGTGTTCGGGTTCGTATCGTCTTAAATCCCAAGCGAGACCAAAGAACCAACACACCCAAATAAACCACTTGGCGAAATCTGGATCAAACAAACCACCCACTCGATAGTCTTTTGAATCCACGAAGTGATGCCAGTCGTGTCGCCGACCCTCACCCCCAAGAAAACAAGAAACGATCCAGCTCGTGGCACGAGAAGTGTTTTCGGGTAGCCACTTATTTTCACCCCACCAATGAGCCACGCTGTTTACCGAAAAGGTCAGATGCCACTGAATTACGAGCCGAATGAATCCAGCGACAAACAAGGATCCTGCAACCTCACCCCAAGCCCAACCAATAAGTGCCGGTACGCCGAAACACATGCTGAGTTCTAGGGGTATATCGAATTTGTTTTGCCAGCAAACGAGCCGGTCTTTTAGAAGGTCCTTGACCAGCTTAAGATCCGGAAAGGTTCTCCTCATAACCCAGCCCATGTGAGCATGTCTTTTGCCTCGCAAAATGCAATAAGGATCCCTCTCGGTGTCACCAAACCAGTGATGCGCCCGATGTAAGGCCGCCCAAATGAGGGCCGGACCCTGAAAGGCCGCTGCTCCAAGTAAAAGCAGAAAAACCTTAAGGATCGTAGCCGCCTTGTACGTGGGGTGCGCAAACAACCGGTGATAGCCAGCAGTAACACCAAAGGAAGTTAACTGAAACCAGACGACCGCAAAACCAATCGTCCACCAAGAAACATCAATCTTTTTGTAATACCACAAGATGACTCCGAGGATGGCCATCAAGTGGAAGGTGATTACCGTCGCCGACTTTACTGGGTCATACGGCGGCTTGGGCCACTTTCTAGCTTCGGCTATTGTTGCCGCCATATCAACCTCCTTTTCTTTCTTTCAGAAAAAAGTAAACCTTTTGTCGAGTCAAAGAACTCGATCTGATTTGGATTGTAGCAAATTGGTGAAATTAATTAAATCGCCCCCACGGTCTCGAGAGCCCGGATCATCCGCGTCATGCCGATGCCGCCGCCGTAGCGCGGGAAGAAGGGTAAGGTGAGAAAGTCATTGAGTTCCTCCTCCACGCGCGCCTCGCCAAATTGGTCGAAGAGAAGTTTGGCATAACCGCCGTCAGAAATAGTGTGGAATTGCTCACGCATCTCGCGGGCATCAGAACTCCGTTCGGCCGAGCCAATGGTCTCCATGCCGCAGAGAATCACATCAATCTTGTGGGCATGCTCGCCATTTTTGCGCATATTCCAGAAGGGCGAAGTGCGAAGCGGGAAGCGCTCGAGGAAAAAGACCGGCCCAAATTCCTTCCACATCTCTTGCTCATGAGCATGCTTGAGATCCGGCGCATTATAATACTCGCTCATCTCATCATACACTTTATGCGGATATTTACTCTTATCGCCGAAGCCGAGTGATTCGCACAGTTCGCGCTCGAGCTCGCGCAAATCATCAATCCCGCCTTTGGACTCAAATTCAAACATCGGAAAAATAATTTCATGCCGGCCCGGAATCGGATTGGGTTCATGGCGATAGCTGGTCGAGACACAGAAGACGCCCGGAAGATCAGGATTATTGAGCAATTCATACTCGAGCCACATCTGCCCGGTCTGCGGCAAGGGCCACTTATTGCCCGCGTAATTATAGGTGGCGACAGTGGACGGATCTTCGCAAGCAGCCAAGATGCTTAAACGGTCCTGCGTATGCACTTCTTTAAAACCTTTCTTGAGGAAAAAGTCGCGTAACTTATTGACCGCCGCACTATAAGCTCTAATATTCTTCGTCGCCATGTAATTATTTTTCATATTTTGATTTACCCTTCGGGCAAAAAAAATCCCCCAAACGGGGGAACTAACTAATAATAATTTTTACTTCTGCGAACTTCGCCAACTTTTTTCTCCACATTTTCACGTTGGGAGCAATTTTAACTTTTCTAAACCTCCCCAGCAACTGGGGATAAGTGGGGATGAAAAAGCGCGTGGACCCGTAAAGGATCCGCGCGCTTTCGGTACTCAGAGAAACAGTTCAATCCATAACAACCTCCTTGTTCGCGGTATAAATCACCGTAATATATACTGCATTAGTACATGACGATTGAAGAATTTGCAACATTGAGAAGGACCCCGCCTCCTTCCCGCGCCTGAAAAACCTGGTCAACTTCTTCTGCAAATCAAGTTCATCTGTGGCTCGAATGCAACAAACCATCATATCTACACTCCTTGTACATCCATCGTATTCGTTTTACCTGCGACCACACGGCCACAAGTATCAAATCAATTTCTGGGGTGATTATAAATCGTTCAATGTATATCTGTCAATAGCCAGTCGTTTACAATCCCCTCTACTTCGCTTGCCGAGTTAGTTTCCATTAATTTGGCGCGGAGTTCGGCGGCACCGTCGAAACCATTAACATAAGCCTTATAATGCTTCTTCATGATCGAAAAGTTTTTACTTGCCTCGCCGAAGCTTCCGCGTAGGCGGGTACTTCCAAATAGTTCTTCGAAGAGTTTTGTATGCTCCACCATTACCTGCAGTCGTTCGGCAAGGGTCACCCTTGGGTTTGGGTTCTTAAGGGGGGCCCGTGCCGCCCCCACCCCGAAAAGGCAAGGATTACCCAAAAA
>CAYICB010000004.1:42987-71110 GCA_964361825.1 uncultured Candidatus Saccharibacteria bacterium
GGTGGGGGGTGGTGTTGGGGTGGGGTGTTTTTTTTTTTTTTGGGCGGCCCCCGGCCCCCACCCCTCCAGGAAAAGCCATGGATTACCGAAAATTGCCCGGCCGAGCATCGCCCCGTCGGCATTTGTTTCTAATATTTTTTCTCGCGCATCAGCCAAGTCGCGCAAGTCACCATTACCAAAGATTAGGGTTGAGCTAGCGAGAGAATCGCGGATTTTCACCGCATCTCCAATGCGGTGCCACCGTGCCGGCACCTTCGACATCTCTTTGCGCGTCCGAGCATGAATGGTAATTACCGCTGGTTCTTCGGCCAAGAGTTCCGGCAGCCATCCGCCAGCCGGCGGATCAAGTTCATCTTTGTTATAACCAAGCCGAGTCTTTACGGAAACAGGAATTGGAGGAGTTCCATAATTTGCTCCGCTAATCACGCCCCGTTTCGCCGCCCGAATAATCTCCCGCGCGAGCCTTGGATTCTTAATTATCGCCGCGCCAGCACCCTGCTTCTCAATACTCCGATCCGGACAACCGAAGTTGAGATCAAGACCGTCGAAGCCCAGTTCCGCCACGAGCTTAGCAGCGCCCTCCATCTTCTCCGGATTTGCGCCGAAGAGTTGGGCCACAATCGGCCGCTCGCTCTCACTATATTTAAGATCAATCAACAGTTTTTCTTGCCCCACACTCATCAGGCCATCCGCCGACACAAATTCGGTCCAAAAAACATCCGGCCCCGCGGGCCGACTATATTTCGCGATGATTCGCCGAAACGCCGCATCCGTCACATCCGCCATCGGCGCGAGCACCATGATCGGTTTTTTGATTTTTTCCCAAAAACCTAAATTCATTTTTTAAAAAATTCAAAATCTCGTAATTCTCTCACGGTCGTAGAAGTTTTACGAGATCCGATTATAATTTAAAGTGTCGCCTTAACCAAGCATCGTTCTCAATGCTCTCCGCTACAATATGCAACACTTCTCGACCAAGTTTAAACCTTGCTTTCAACAAAGCAACCACTTCAGCGCAATCATACGGGTGAACCCACACACTGTTTTGCAATCTCACTAAACCGAGTTCTTCTAACCAATTTCTAATTTCATCTCTTGCTCCCCGCTTCCATTCTTTAATATCAAACACCACCAATCGATATTTACCGTCCCAAGGCTTTCTTTGTTGACTTAAAACCTTCTCTTTGAATTCATAGTGTTTTAGTTCTTCAGCTCCCTTTGCAGTTAAACGCACACACATAACTCCGTCTCGATTCTTCACCAACTTAACCAAGCCCCGTTTTTCTAAATTAGCCACCGCCTTACCAAAATAATATTTCCGATCATGTTTATCTCGACCCATTAACCCCAGTCTCGGAAAAACCTGAACGATATTGGGAGCAATTAGGGCCGTGGCCATTAAACCAGCAAAACCAATGGTGGTAAGAATAACTTTTTTATAATCAACCCTCTCTTTAGAACCCATCTCGTAATTTTACCACGGTCGTAGAAGTTTTACGAGATTGTGGTTTTTATTAAATTAGTTGGTTATCAAATTTTTTGCGAAAAAAGACCCCCCGACGCGGTTGCGTGCGGGGGGGGGTGAAGAAAAAGTAAGAGGATCACGTCCACTGTTTCAGCTTGGAGTTTTCATATTTACCAAGGCTGAAGTGGATTTAAGTCTGACCGGTTTTTAGGATCCCAATCCGATCAGACTCATCTAAGCCCGGTGGCATACATCCTCCTTTCGTTTCCTCTTATAAAGAACGGTTGTGAATTTGAGCAACGCACCCAATCACGCTCAATAACCTAGCATAAGTAAGTTTTCCTGTCAAGCTTTTTGGTAAGTTATTGTGGGAAAAAGCTAAAAAAACCTTATTTTAAGCCATTATTTTGACCAGAAGAAAAAAGTTCATTGAGTTTGGCGCGAGTCAGTTCCCCCACCACACCAGAAGTGGGAGTAATACCATGTTTGTTTTGAAAAGCGGTCACTGCGTGCTTGGTACAGGGGCCAAAGTTGCCATTGAGCGGGCAGTCGGTGAGATTTCGGCCCGGCGGCGGATATAAATCAGCTTGTTTTAACGCGCGCTGAAGAACAAGAGTCTCGGCTTGACCCGTAATTCCCTCAAACAGATTTTCGGTAAAATGGTGGGGTAATAAAGTTGTTGGATAAGCCCCGGTTAACGAAGCAGATTCTCCGGCTAATTTGGCAAAATAATTTTCTACCGCCCGATAAGTACCCCAAGCGAGTTCTGGTAAAATTTTGGCTCTCACTGCCGGATTAACAAATTGTTGTTCATAAATATAACCATACTCGACAAGAAGTGAGGCGCCGTCGCGCGAACCCCGCGAACCGATGGCGATTAGTTCTTGATCTTCCACCAAACCAACATTCTCTAGTGGCAAAGAGCTCACTGGCAAAAATTGTTTTAATTCTTGGAAGATCGCTTGCCCCACCACCGCGCTCACTTTGGCATTGGGATATTGTCGCTCGGGAATATAAACCGCAAAACCAGAATGCTTGCCTGCGCGCCCCAACTTATGCCCCGGGTAATCATTGAAGTGGAGATGGATCACCAAATCAATTTCATGCTCATTGGCCCATTTATTAAAACCAAACAACCGCAAACCCACTTCTGGCGGCGCAAAATTGTGTTCAACTAAAACTTCTTCGGTCACTTCGGCCGTAGAAACCAGTGCGGTAAACTGTTCTAGTAACTTTTGTCTAAAAGCCAAAATCTCTTCTCGCTGCTCGGTAAAATAAGTCGCAAATTCTGGTAAATATTCTCCAGTGATAAAATCGCGAGTGGCAAAAACCTCAAAGCGCGGATTGGAACGAAAATAATAATCCAGCGCCCGAGCCGTGGCCAAGGTAAGATCATTTTCGGTAAAACTAGCCTGATCACCCGCGGCAGGAGCAAACATCGCTCCGGTGTAATCATTATCATGGCCCGGCACAATCAAAATCCGTAATTTACTAGTTTCATACTTGGTCTTAAGATCGGCCACCGCCACCTTCTCGGGCCAAGCGAGCGAAAGGAGTGAGCGCCAATTAAGTCTCACCCCCAATTCACTAAGTGAGTGGAAGCTCACCAGCACCATCAGAAGCAACAAAACAACACTGAAAGCAAAAAAATGTTGTTTCATGGTTGAGTAATTTGCGGATGGAAATCGGGAGCAATCACCACCTCATGTTCGCGAAAACCCACCAACTTACCACCGCGCACCAAGACCTCAAGCGCCGCCCCCTGCATGGTTTCTTCAGAAAAACTTTGATCAAACACAAAGTTGCCCAAACTATACTTAATTAACCCACCACGATACTCCTCAAGCGGCTGGGTCACATGAGGGTGATGACCTACCACCAATTTGGCCCCCGACTCAATCGCCGCCTCGGCCAAAAACCTTTGTCGCGCGCTTGGCTCCTTGGCATACTCCTCGCCAAAATGATAAGACACGACGAGAAAATCTACCGTCTCGGCGGCGCGAGCAATAATCTTTTTTAAATCCGGACGGTTAGCCAACAAAAGGCCAGAAACTTCTTCGCTCACGGCCAACCACTCCGGACCCACATCGGTAAAGCCCAAAAAACCAAAAGTTGCGCCATCGCGCTCTAACACCGTGGGCTCGGTGGCTGACGCTAAATTATCGCCCGCCCCGGTAAAAAAGATGCCTTCGCCAATTAAGCGCGACCGAGTATCATCGAAGGCGGCTCGTCCCCAATCACCTAAATGGTTATTGGCAAGAGACAAAACATCAAACCCCGCCTCTTTCAGCGCTGGCAAAACTGCCGGCGCCATCCGAAAAGAATACAAATTGCGCAAATCCTCGCCCTGATCAGACGCTGGCCCCTCTAAATTGCCGAAGGCGAGATCGGCAGTTTTGAGCAAAGTTACATCGCGAAAAATTTTAGTATAATCACCACCCGCTTGCTCCACCGAGCGCCGCACCGCGCGATCAAGCATAAGGTCACCCACAAAAACAAGGCGCGTGGCTTGTTCATAAACCAAGTTTTCTTCGAGATATTTGAGCAAATTAACGGTATCCACGGCACGATTCTCGCTGCCCAAAAGAACGAGCGCGAGTGGCCGAACCTGCTCACCCAGCTTAAGCGCAAAACCGGCCACCAAAGTATCATTGGCCGCCGTGGTGTGACCACTTTTCCCGCCCAAATAACCGGGCCGGGCCAAAAACTCGCTATTGTTTTGCCATAAATGATTTGTGGACTCGGCGGTGGGGCGCAATAAGGTTTTCAACACAAAAGATTTAGATCGGTAAATATATTGGAATAAGCGAAACAAATCATTGGGCGTAGAAACATTGCGATCACCAATGCCACTAGGGTCAACGAGGGTGGTATCGTTGAGCCCGAGGGCTTCGGCTTTTTTGTTTAAGTGGGCAATAAAGTTGTCGCGACCAAAAGTTCGCGCCAAAACCTCGGCGGCATCATTGCTAGATTCTAAAAGCAAAGGATAAAGCAAATCGCCGGTGGTCAAAATGTCGCCCGCCGCCAAATTACCAGCATCACCAAAAGTCTCCACCGCCTCGGGCGAAACCGTAGCCTCCCGAAACTGGTTAACCACCTCCAGCGAAACGAGAGCGGTAAATAATTTGGTTAAAGACGCCATGGGTCGCACCGCCTCTCTTTCTTTTTCTAAAATTACTTCGCCGGTGTCTAAATCAGCCACCAAAAAACTCTGCGCCGTAAGCACTGGTTTAGCCGTGGTGCGAAAACTATAGTAACCCTCACTCTCATTACTCATAGCGGTGCGCTTAACTAAAAGCGGTGTCCCAATAGACACGAAGTCATAAACTTTTTTGGCATCATCGGTCGCTAAACGCAAGCAACCGCCAGAATAATTGGCCGAAACCGGCAAACCATTGGGGTAATAAGGCCAACCATGGATAAAATAATTACCAAAAAACTGCAAACTATAAGGCATATACACCTCGCCGATAGAAGAAAAGTGATTAAGTTCTTGTCCCAAAATTTGGTACTGACCACTGGGCGTCTCCCACGCCGAACCGGGTTTACCCTTAGCAATAATTGGCATCGCTTCTACCAATACTCCGTCTTGATAAAGCGAGATGATCATTTGATCCAAATCAGCCATCAGTGAGTGCCCCGTGGCCGGAATACCCGCGGGGGCTGGGGCAATCCGGGGCGGGAGCGATTTTACCACCTCCGCCTTTTCTCCTTGCCCGCGCGCCACTTGAACGGAGGTGGTAGGCGCATAAACGAGAGCCAGCGAACGATCGGTAATTAAGCGCCAAGATAAATCGAGGCCATTAACCAAGACCAAAGTAACCGCCAGGCCAAAAAGTCCGGCGCCAATTACTCCCACCCCATAATTAAAAAATTTTTTAAAGGAAAATGGCATCATCAATCTTCATTCCGCTTTTAAGCTGACCGGTAACCAACTGATCGGCAATGACCGCCTCAATTTTATCTTGAATAAACCTCTGCATGGGCCGCGCGCCAAAAGCTTGGTTGGCCCCGCTAGAAGTGACTCGCTCGAGCAAGGCCGGGGTAATCGCCAACTCCAGCCCCTGACCCGAGAGGCGACGAGCTAATCTTTCTAACATAATTTTGGCCACGCCGTTAAGGGCTTCTGGTGATAAGGGCTTAAAGATGATCGCGGCATCAAACCGGTTAAGCAACTCGGGTTTAAAAATTCCTCGCTTAATGACCTCATCAATTAGGGCCGCGCGCCACTCCGCTTCGGGCTTTTTGTCTTTAATCATTTGCCACACAAAATCAGCCCCCGCATTACTAGTGGCCACCACTACCAAGTTGCGCGCATTAACCTTGTGGCCCAAAGCGTCGGTAAAAAAACCTTCGTCGAGAATTTGCAAAAACAAATTAAGCACTTCTGGTCGCGTTTTCTCAAACTCATCAAACAAGGCCACGCCATAAGGTTTCTGCCTAATGGCCGTGGCCAATAAACCAGCCTTGCCGGAGTTAAAAGAACCCGTGAGTCTGGTGAGGGCTTCGTCGGTTTCATACTCCGACATGTCTAAACGGATCAAATTATCTTCACCACCAAAAAAAACTTCGGCCAAGGCTTTGGCGGTTTCGGTTTTACCCACCCCTGTTGGTCCCAAAAAAAGAAAGGATGAAATAGGTCGCTTATCGCTCGTAATCCCTGTTCGAGCGCGCTTAAGCGCGCTCGAGACCAACTCCACCGCCTCCGCTTGACCCACAATTTTGGCCCCCAGCAAATCTGGCAAATTAGCCAGCCGCGAGCGCTCATCTACCGAGAGGTGCCCAAGAGGCACATGAGTCTTCTCTTTAATAAAAGAAAAAACCGCCTCGCGATCAAGTAAAAACTTTTTTGCATTTTCGGACCAAGAAACCAGCTCAACCAGTAAATTAAGCGACTTTTCAGACAAGGGCATATCGGCAAAATAGCGCTCGGCCGCCGTCACGAGCTCAAGTAAAGCCGGATAAGAAATTAACAAATTGCCATTTTGCTCCAAGCGTTCGGTCGCGCCCTCCAAAAGCTCGATGACTTTATCTTTACTCGGTGGTTCTAATAATAAACGCTCAAAACGATTAATCAGCGTCTCATTTTTAGCCAATTGCTGATTGAAGTTGGCTTGATCGAGCATCGCCACTAATTGCAAACGACCAGAAACCAAATAAGGGTCAAGCACCGTTTGCAATCTTACTCCCAAATTATCAGCGGCTAATAAAAGGGCCACCAAATCATCAATAATCAAAACCACATTACCCGAAGCGGCCGCATCGGAGAGCAAAAGGCTGAGATTGCGCTCCAATTCTTGAGACTTAGTAATATTGGCCAAAAAATCAGCGGCTCGCCATAAAATTACGCGCTTATGCTCCAATTCTGGACGCACCGCGCCAGCTCGCACCTGCCGGGCGAGCTCCCACACCACCGCCAAGCGTTCATCCACCGACTCACCCAAAACCAAAGCATTGGCCTCTAGGCGCTTGCCTAAAATATCGGCCAACAGCTTAGCTTCAGCCTCATAAATGGCCACGCCAGTAAGATGCGACCGCGAAACTTCGGCGCTTGAGAGCAAATCCTCGCTAAAACGATCGAGATAATAAGTGGCGCCATAAGACCAATCTTTAGCCAAGCCCGGCACGCGATCTAAGCGGCCGCGAGACCACCAGCGTTTTACCAAATGAGCGCGATCAATCCTCTGCTCTACCCATTTGGCCGCCCCTCTAAGTTCGATCTCGCCCAAAGAAAAACCGGCCAGCCACTTGGCCATATCGGGATTAGCGGCCAAAAGTAGGGCCGCCAATCCTTCTAAAGTCAAAATTTCACCGGGCTTAAAATTAAGCGCCGAAACCTGCGGCTTAGCTCGTCGCCCTTGGATTAAAGAGTCGGGGGCTAGCGAATTTAAACCGAGGCGCGCCAAAACCAAATGACCAAAAGGGGAAGTCCAAAAGCCAATGACCAAATCGGCTTCGGCGGTAGCGTAAAGCAATTTCCCAACCAAAAAAGAAGTCTGCCCTTCGGCGCGACGCTCTAAACTGCGAAACAAATTGAAGCGAAAAAATAATTCTAAACCAGAAGCAAGGGTCCAAAAGCCGGCCAAAATAAACCAGAAGCCAGCAATCACCACTGTAGTGTTTTGCCACCACAAAAGACTTTGGCCAAAATAATTGAAGTGGCTCACCCAAGGCAAAACGGCAAACGCCGTTAAAAAAACAATCAACAAAGCGCGGGTCAACGCAATCACGAAGTGTCTTAAGCGTTCTGACCACCAGAAATCGAGCACCAAAACGGGATAAAGAGTGGTAACTTGGAGAATGTTGCGAAAAGGGTGGCTCATGAATGCAAAAGAAAATAAAAACCAATAAACCAAAACAAAACCGCCACCAAGGGACCCGCCAACCAAAACAGAAAACATAAAGGCCAAAGCAAGGCAAAGCCCGCGCAAACTAAAAGACCGACGAACAAAAAAACCAAACGGATAATTGAACCAACCAAGCGCATTAAACCATTAACAATCAGACTAGAGAACCAAGCGCCCAATTGCCAACGAGCAAGCTGATGCTCACCCAAACGCCGCCACGGAGAAAAAAGCGTTCCGATTAAAACCGGCACCGAAAAGAAGTGATACAAAAAGCGCAGTAACTCATAACCAGTCTGCCAAAAGGCAACTAGCGCGGCACCATAATGCCAAGTAATATAAGTCGCCGCGAAACTAAGCGGATTCATGCCTAAAATTATACCAAGTTTTCCCGAATACAAAAAAGCGTGAACAGAGCAATCTTAAATATTGAGTTAAAGACGTTTTTTGGCTAGATCATAAACTTCTCGCCGGTGGGCAATTACCCAAATTCTGACGGTTGCCCCCTTAA
Organism: uncultured Candidatus Saccharibacteria bacterium; assembly: GCA_964361825.1. Taxonomy (GTDB): domain Bacteria; phylum Patescibacteriota; class Minisyncoccia; order Phycocordibacterales; family JACOZG01; genus CAYICB01. The sequence continues at coordinate 51,308 of CAYICB010000004.1, forward strand.
CATCGTAAACCACTCGCCAATCTCCTACCCGCAACTTCCAATAACCCTTGAGTGTTCCGCGGAGTGGGCTACCGTAAATTTCTGGACTAGTGGCCAATTTAACCTCAATCGCTTTCTTGATTTGTATCGCTACCGGACGATCAAGCTCCGGGATATCTTGATTAACAACCGAGGGGTGATAAGTTAGCTTAAACCCAGGCGCGCTCATGAGAAATAAAGCGAACCTTTTTGCTCGCGCGGGCGTCAGCAATTTCAGTAAGAAGCAAATCTTCTTCTAATTCCAAGGCCAAGCGCAATAATTCTACCGCTTTGGCGGCTACCGGCATTTGATCCCGACGGGCGGCTCGGGTGAGTGCCTTCTCTATGTCCTTGTCGGCGGTAATATTAATCCTAGTATTAAGTGTAGGCATCCAGCCAGTGTAACAAAAGTGTAACAGACAGGCAAATCGAGTTATGGCAAGTTTTCTCGAATACAAAAAAGCGCGATCTGAATATTTCAGACCGCGCCGGAATAAATTCCTGGTTTCGAACTCCTCTAAACGTAATGAATGGGCGTAGTCCACCTGCCACACTCTAGCTGATCCACAAAACTTTGGTAATCACTGACAACTATAGTGACGACACTCACACGGTCCCCACGCTTTCCCAAGTGACGGACATTGGTTTGGCAAAGATACAAATCGCATAGATCAGACGATGCATCCTCACACCTAAGATTGTATAACCTTTGGAAAACCTCCCTGGCCTCTGGATTACGCATGTGTTTAGCGAGATCTTTGAAGGCGCTGGCAGCAAAGTCCTGCATCGGCCTATAGCAACCCTCCATCTCAAGGTTAAACCCATAATTATAGTGACTTTCGCGCAGAAACTCTATCGTGATTGAGGCGTCTTCTCCCTCGTATACACGATCGATCTCCAAAGAAATGTGTGGCTTGAGGGATTGATGGAGCTCAATTAGCTGTCTCGCTGAATCTTCCACAAACACCTCATCCTGAAGAAGGTCACAGAGAGCGACGTAGAACTTAATTTTCATCTCAACTATCTTCACAACAAACTCCTTCGGCGGTAAGGTTAACGCCATACCTGTCCTGTTTTTAAACGGTTGGACAAACGTTCGCCAGAACTACCAACACGGTAACCACTGGCTAATATGAAGAACAGCTGCCGACAGGTTAGCATACTCGATTGGTATTTGTCAAGTGTTTTTGGGGCACATTCAACCAAAAAGCTAAAAAATGGCTCAAAATAATGCTTTTCCCGCTTTCATGTCAATCATGTCAAGGTTAAACCTTGCCGAAATCCCCCTCTCCTTGGGAGAGGGGTTAGGGGTGAGGTTGACTCTCCCTAAACTTGTAAAACACTTTGTCGGCGAAGCGGAGGTCGAGGTATTCGAGATCGGCGCGGCGACTCCGGACTTCTTCTAAAAAGTTAGTGACTCCAAAAGCTGATTGCAAATTGCTCTCGAGTTGCACTGGGTCATCGGCCAAATTGAGGCGCAAACGAATCGGGTTTGCTAAATTCTCACCCACACCCTTGAGCCAAAGTTCTAGATCACCTTCGGGCAAAAGAGTCGCCCGATAAGCCACCGGTCTCACCACTAAACTCTTGGGCAAAACGGCTGGCAGCCTCGTGGCAAAACTAAGCAAATGAGAAAAATCTCCAATAGATAACGGGAAAGAGTTGAGCGCCGCCGCACGAGAAGCCAAAACCGTAAGCATCACCGGACCAGAAAATTGCGGTGCGGGCGAGAAAGCGAGTCCAGTTTGATCGAGATAAACACAAGGCGCGGCGAGGTCTACACACCAAAGCACTCTGGCTTCGCGCTCGGTAATAAATAAGGTTAATTGGCCATCGTAATTGGTCGTTAGATCGAGGGTGGCTAATTTATCAAACTTTTGCTTAAGCGCGAGTACCAACTCTTTTCTGGGATAAAGCAAAAAATTGTCTCGGCGAACTAAACCCAAATAACGCCCAGTTAACACCTCGCTCGTTGCCGCCAACAAACTTGGCGTATTTAGTGTTTTGTTGCCATAAATCGTAATTTCCTTGATCGCTAATCGCTCATGATTAGCGAGATAGAAAAAAAGGCCAATCAAACACACCAAAACAAACAGAAAAATAATCAGGCCAATTTTGCGCCGGCGTTTACGCACAACCCGTTTACGGGCAAGGAGATCTTGCTTACCGGTAACTGCCATCAGGTTATTTTAGCGTGGAAAGTAGGGGCCGCAAAACTTCTGGTAGCGCCACGGTACCATCAACCTGTTGATAATTCTCCACCAGCGCTTGCACGAGGCGGGGCGTGGCGGCGGCGGTGCCGTTTAAGGAATGCGCGAAGCTCATCCGCTTCGCGTCATCGCGATACCGAATGTTCAAGCGGCGCGTTTGGAAATCGTGGAAGTAAGAAATGGAGTGCGTCTCGCGGAACTTGTTTTCGCTTGGTAGCCAGACTTCGATATCATATTTCTTCACCTGCCCCAAACCAAGATCACCGGCGCAATTGGTCACTACCCGATAGTGGAGACCGAGCGCTTGCATCACAGCTTCAGCGTTAGCGAGAAGTTGCTCATGCCAATCAACACTCGTCTGGTGGCTCGCCTCGCACAGCACCACTTGCTCGACTTTGAAAAATTCATGGACGCGAAACAATCCCTTCGTATCTTTGCCATGACTCCCCGCCTCGCGGCGGAAACAAGGCGAGAACGCCACAATCTTGCGCGGCAAATCTTCGCGCGACACCACCTCATCCATCAAGTGACCCATGGTCGCCGCTTCGGCCGTGCCGGCCAAATATTCTTCGTCCTGTGTTTTATAAAGATCCTCCGCGCCTTGTGGCAAATAGCCGGTGCCAAAGAGCGATTCGCGCTTAATGAGGCTCGGCACAATCATGGGCGTGAAGCCCGCTTTAATTAATTGTTGCAAAGCGAGTTGCCAAAGAGCGAAAGACAGTTCGGCTCCGCCATTTTTCAAAATATAACCCCGGAAACCGCTGACCTTGGTTCCGCGTTCGAAATCCGCCCAATCCAAGTTCTTCATTAATTCCACATGATCCTTAACCGCAAAATCAAACTTCGGCGCCTCGCCAACGGTTTTCAATTCCACATTTTGCGCATCGGTCTCGCCCTCCGGCACCGAGATATCGGGAATATTCGGCACTTGGAGCATCAAGGCCTGCCACTCGGGGAGCAAAGTTTTTAAACTCGCTTCGCTCGTTTCAAGCCCAGCCTTCACCACCTTCATTTGCGCAATCAACTTTTCCCTTGCCGCCGGATCCTTGGCGCTGGCCACACCATCATTGGCCGCGTTTTGCTGGCGCCGACCCTCTTCCACCTCGGCCATTACCTTAAGCCGCTTCTCGTCCAGCGTCAGCAATTTATCCAAGTCAAAATCAAGCCGCTTCTTCTTGGCCGCCGCTTTAACCAAATCCGCATTCTCCCGAATGAACTTAATATCAAGCATGATCGTTTAGGATAGCAAAAATCGCAAAAACGTGCACCGGCTGGTAACTCACCCAGCCCCTCTCTTACGGTAAGAGAGGGGTCGACCTGCCCGAGCAGGCGGGGGTGAGTTATAATTACGAGATGGAAATCAAAAAACTCCCCCGCGACGCCTGGCCCCCATTACTTAGCGAGATTAATGATCCACCGAAAGAACTTTATGTGGAGGGAAAAATTGATTTCCCCGATCGCACTTGGCTTACCGTCGTCGGCTCTCGTCGCGCTTCGACCTATGGCACAGAAGTGGTGCAAACACTCATCGCCGCGCTCGCGGGTCAACCAGTAGTTATCGTCTCCGGTCTCGCCATTGGCATCGACACAATTACGCACAAAGCGGCGCTGAAAAATGATCTCCCCACGCTCGCCGTCCCCGGCTCCGGCCTCGATCGCGAAGTCTTGCATCCGAGTTCCAATAGCAAACTCGCCGATGAAATTGTGGCGCATGGCGGCGCGCTCCTCTCCGAACTTGAGCCCAAGTGCCCGGCCGGTATCCACACCTTCCCCAAGCGCAATCGCCTCATGGCCGGCATGAGCAAGGCGATACTCATCATCGAAGCAGGGAAAAATTCTGGGACACTGATCACCGCGCGCTTGGCAACCGATTACAATCGTGATGTCCTCGCCGTGCCCGGTTCCATCTTCCATCCCGGTGCTTATGGCACCAACACTTTAATCCGCGATGGCGCGACGCCGATTACTTCTGGCGATGATCTCTTGCTCGCGCTCGGCTTCAAACTTAATTCCGAAAAGCCGGCGCAAGAACGCACCGATCTCACTGACCAAGAAAAAATTATTGTTGACCTCCTCGCCGTCGAACCCCTCATCCGTGACGACCTCATCCGCGCCACGGGCCTCCCCACCAGCGATGCCAACACCCTCCTCGCCGTGATGGAAATCAAAGGCCTAATTCGCGAAGTGCTGGGTGAGGTGAGATTGGTTTGACATATATTTGAGATAAGACTAAAGTCAGTTGGGCGAGTCGTTCATAAAACAGACATAAAGACAGAAAGGAGTGAAGTGATGAAAATCGATCTTGATAATCTTAACCAGACCTCAAGAAATTTTCTGGGAGAGAAAACCAGATCTCTTGGGGTAACGGAGGTGGAGGTTATCCAGAGAGCCCTTTGGCTAATGTACCAAGCACAAGACGCGTTTCGCATCGAAGACCACGAGAAGGACGAAGATGCAAGGACGGACCACAGCCACGGCTAATTTGGTCTGTCACCAGTAACCAGACACCAATCCCCAACGGGTACGGTGTCTTTTTTCTTGCGTAAAAAATTTCCTTGCTTTTTACCACTAACTATAGTTATAATAAACATGGTGCTTGTAGGGCCTTGCCCTGTCACGGCTATTTACAAGCTGTAGCCAAGCACCACTAAAGAGCATCGCCTTGCGCGGTGTTTTTTAGTGCCCAAACTTTAGTCTTGTTCTGGATCGCCACTGTGGAGAATTCTTTTACTGTTCTCGCGATTAATTTTCCAAAACGGGATTACACTCCAGAAGTATTTCTCGCCACCACTCACCTGCTTCACGATTACTTTCAGCCGGACATTATTTAGCACGGCCACAAATTCGTAAAACGAGACTTCCTTCAAAACATATTCCCAACGATTGTGGGTTTTCTGATCTTCAAACTTTTTCGTATACCAAATTCCCTGAACGGTGCGCGACAATTTGAGAACTTCTGACGCAAAGTGTAGTAACTTCAACCGCGCATATTGCTCTTCATGCGAACGGGCCTTTTGATCTGATTTAAACTTTAGGTGACGCAAACCCTTGGCATTGAAGGCAATGACTTCACCAAAGTAAGGACAACGGACACCTTCAATAGTTGCATAAAAAGATTCTGCCTTTTCCTTCACTTGAGCAAAATCTTCCCCGTCTTTAAAATTAAATTGACCCATTGCCTTATTTTAACCAATCTGGGCCTAATTCGCGAAGTGTTGGGTGAGGTAAGATTGGTTTGACTTTCTGTTTAAACAAGGTTAATTTTAGATTGGTAACTTTTTGAAAGGAGCTAAGCATGAAAAAGGGCAAAAAACCCGCCAAATGGAAACGGGAAGATATTGTTGCGGCGAGAAAGTTCTTTGAAGATAAGATATCTAAATTGAAAACTCAAATAGACCAGTTCGAGCAGGAGCGCAAGAAGTTACGCACGGTGTGTCCAAACATAAGAAAAAAAGTGCGATGTTCCTGCTGTGGCCTCAACCACTTCTGCCGGCCTGGCGTTGGAGGAAGTAGAGTGAGAAACTAAACACCCCAAGTTTGAAACTTCGAGACACCAATCCCCAACGGGTGCGGTGTCTTTTTTTATTCAAAATTCCCACCACTTAATTTGCTTTAAATTTTTTTGTGTAGTACTAATGTAGCCTAATGTCTAAAAAGTTAGTGGTAGTAGAATCACCAGCAAAAGCAAAAACGATCGGGAAATATCTCGGTCGGGAATTTACGGTGGTCGCGAGTATTGGCCACGTGCGCGATTTGCCGAAGTCCAATAAGCATGCGATTGATCTCGACAATGGCTTCAAACCGCATTATGAAATTTCGCCGGGGAAAGAAAAAGTGGTGGCCGAAATTTCTCGTCTCGCAAAAAAAGCTGATGAGGTCTTACTGGCAACCGACCCCGACCGCGAAGGTGAAGCAATTGCTTGGCACATCGCTCAAGTGACAGGCTTGAGCGAAGGCAAAGGTCAAAAGGCAAAGGTCAAAAGAATTGTTTTTCATGAAATTACCGAGAGCGCGATTAAAGAAGCGCTGGAGCATCCGCGGGCGATTGATAATAAATTGCGTCATGCCCAAGAAGCGCGGCGGGTTCTCGATCGCCTCTTCGGCTACGACTTATCCGGCTTGATTTGGAAAAAGTTGCGCTACGGACTCTCGGCTGGCCGCGTCCAGTCACCGGCTTTGCGCATCTTGGTAGAACGCGAGCGCGAGATTAAGGCATTTATTCCGGAAAAATTCTGGGTGATTGAAGGCGATTTCACTACGCCTCGGAATGAGTTGATCAAAATGACCTATGCCATTGAGCCAAAAACAGAAGAAGAAACTAAGCGCGTGGTCGCCGCGACGCAAAAGGCCAAATGGCAAGTGGGCGAAGTGACGGAAGATAAAGCCAAGCGCAGTCCGCGCGCCCCCTTTACCACCTCGACCTTGCAACAAGCCGCTTCCTCACGCCTCGGTTACTCGCCGAGTATTACGATGCGCCTCGCCCAACGCCTTTACGAAGCCGGACACATTACCTATATGCGCACTGATAGCACCAATTTAAGCGGCCAAGCGCTCGGTGATCTTGGTCGCGTGATTGAGAGTAAGTTTGGCAATAATTATTATCGCGGACCGCGGCAATATGCCACGCGCTCGAAGAATGCGCAGGAGGCACATGAAGCGATTAGGCCTACAAAAGCTGGTGTGAATGAGGTGGGCACGGGTCCAGAAGCGCGCTTGTATAAACTCATTTGGAGTCGCGCCGTGGCGAGCCAGATGGTAGAAGCAGAAATTTTGAAAACGAAAGTCACAGCCCTCACCGATGATAAATCGCTCGAAGTTTTTGCGGCCAATGGCCAAAGAATTACCTTCGATGGTTGGCTGAAGGCCGACCCTGCGGCGCGCAATGAAGAAGTAGAATTGCCGAAAGTCCAAGCGGGTGAACCTCTGAAGCTGGCCGAAGTGCGCGACTTGGCGAAGGAAACTCAACCACCCAATCGTTACTCGGAAGCGGGGCTAGTGAAAGAACTCGAGAAGCGCGGCATTGGCCGACCTTCGACCTATGCGGCGATTATGAAAACAATTATCGATCGTGGTTATGTGGAAAAATTTCCGCCAGCTGGCGGACGATCACTCAAGCCCACTGACCTCGGCGAAGTGGTGAGCACTTTTCTAGAAAATAATTTTGCCGACTACATTAGCGACACCTTCACCGCGCGGATGGAAGATGAGCTCGACGAGATTGCGCGCGGCGAACGCGATTATGAAGGCACGCTCAAAGAGTTTTATGGCCCGTTTACCAAGGCGGTGGCGAGTAAAGCAAAGATTGAGAAAATAAATAATCTTGGCGACGCACCGGCGGATATTAAGTGCCCCACTTGCGCTGGGCCGATGGTCATTAAGCTCGCGAAGAATGGCAAATTCTTAAGCTGCGCTAAATTCCCCGAGTGCAAAGGCGCGCGGACGGAGGATGGTAAAGAACTCGAAGGGCCGAAGCCGACGGGCGAGAAATGCCCCGATTGCGGCGGCGACCTCATTGAGCGCGAGGGTCGCTACGGCAAATTTGTGGCTTGTGCCAATTATCCAAAATGTAAATTTGTTAAACAAGATGAAGCCGAACTCAAACGACGCGACTCCGGCGTGCAATGCCCTACTTGCAAAGATGGCACAATGATTGAGAAAAAAGGCCGCTTCGGCCTCTTCTACTCCTGCTCCAATTATCCCGATTGCAAAAATGCGATCAAAGCCAAACCCACCGGTGAACTTTGCAAAATGTGCGGTGCTTTAATGATGCAGGGCACAAAGACAATTCCAGAGCGGTGTTCAAATAAAGGCTGCCCCAACCATAACCCGCATAAGCTTGACAAATCAAATAAACAATAGTAGCCTACTCTGCTAGACAGAGCTTGTAAGCTCAAGCCCATAACCACGGGATAAGGTGGTTTAGCACATCGAAATTAGGAGATTACAAATGAAGATCCTGAGGAGTATCGGAAACGGCATGAAGGAAACCCTCAAGTGGGTAGGAATCTTTATTGGCGGTCTCATCGTTTTGGGACTCCCCCATGAAGGTCTAGTGTGGCTTGCCGGAGGCATGGACGAACCAACGGGACCTGCGTTTCTCTTCTTCTTTTGGCCAATACTGGTTGTGGTCTGCTTGATCACCCTCACTGTAGATTTCGTGATTAGAAGCCGTTTTTGGAGTGACGAGTACGAGGGTCCTCCACAACTTGGCTTCAAAAGATCAAATTGGGGACGACCAGGATTTCTAACGGTGACATGGATAGTGTTTTATTTCCTGCCCATTATATTTAACGGGCTTTCGATACTATTCAAAGCCCGGAACTGGGCCCAGCTAGCGGAACTATTTTTCAAGTATCGCTGGGCTTCCCGTTGGCTAGTCGTAATGCTCACAATCGTTTGCCTGGTTCTCTTCTGTGCTCTTGTCGCGATCGGCAAGAAGCTGAAAGGAAAATCTACAAAAGTCGTGATGGCATGAAGACCCACTACGTGATTCACAAACGGAGACAAGGTAATGTTCGAACCAAGTAAGGAATGGACACTGAGAGAAAGGCTGGCGGCCGACCTACAGATCTATATGCGGGTATCAAAAAGGCAAGAACCTTTTTCCTCCAAAGAGGTTCTCGCCCTATTGGACATTCAAACCAAGCTGATCAAAGGAAAGGCTTCCTCTCTTGAAAAAAACAGGGCAAGGATCTTGGCAGCAGCAAACGAAGGCAAATTTGCCTAGATCACCAACTCGCCAACCCAAACCACGAGCGCCCGTAACCAATCGGGCGCTTTTCCTTTACACCGAAAAGTTTTGTGCAGAAAATTGATGACTGTTGGAAAAAACACAAAACACGATTATGTAACACAACTCTAACGGTCGTGGAAATTGTGTTACACCCCAGATCTTTTCAGGTGTTTGACATCGGATGTCACACAATCTCGTAAATATTCTACGATCGTGACAAAGTTACGAGATTTGACTTTCTGTTTTGAGGTGGTAGTTTAAGATCGGACTTGGTTTTGGGTAATACCCAGGAAGGAGACGGGGCAATGAAGTTGGTCATTAAAGTTTGGTGTTTACCGAAGGAACCGGAAGAAAAACTTCAGGCTCTGCACCGGAAAATTGTTCAAGCAGTAGTTACTGGAGTACCAAATCTCCATTTGAAAGGCGAGCAAGACATGATTGTTTTGTTCCCAACCGACGCAATGAGTTATGGGTTGGGATCAGATATTCTTGTTGAAATTTCAAATGCCACATCACTCGAACTTCTGGCCGAGAAAGTTGGAGAATTAATTGAAAAGGAATACCCCAGGGCCAAAATCGAAGTTGTAGCAACAAATCCATTTTCTGCCGCCGGAAGTTTTTATGGATATTGGTATAAATGATAAGGTTGCCAAGCCTAAAACCACGAGGCCCACGACGTCACACCGACGAATCGCGGGCTTTTTCTTTACACCGAAAAGTTTTTAATAAAATACATGTCGGAGTCGGGGTCGGTACTAGCGGCCGCTTGAACTGCCGCTTGATCAGTTACTTTATTAATCACCGCCATTTCCCCTGCCGTTAAACCGGCGCTTGGTATCTCCTCATTGCCACCCATCTTTTTCTTCTCATCTTCGGCATAAGAAAGTTGGGCCACATCGGGCGCCGCTTGACCCACCGAGGCCGCGAGCCTCATTAGTGCTGTTTGCAATTCTTCGTTGGAAGCAAAGTCGAGCACCACGCGACCGCCCACATTCCGCCGATTAATATGCACCCGCGCACCGAGGGTCTCCGTGAGCCTCTCCTCCAGCTCCACCACCCCCGGATCCGAGAGATACTTCTCTTTATTACGCACGCGCTCGAAGGCAATCCGCCGCGCAATCGCCTCGGCATCGCGCACCGTTAGTCGCCGCGAGATAATATCTTGAAACAACACCTTCTGCTCCGCCGGCCGATCAGAGAGCATGAGAATCGGCTTGGCATGACCCTCATTAATCTGACCAGAAGAGAGCGCCTCAACCATCTCCGGCGGCATCATGAGCAGGCGAATAGTGTTCGACACATACTCGCGGCTCCGGCCCACGCGCTTAGCGACCTCCACATGCTTGAGCGCAAATTCTTCTACGAGGCGCTTAAAGGCCGTGGCGCGGTCGATGGCATTAAGATCCTCGCGTTGGAGGTTCTCAATAATCGCGAGCTCGAGCTTCTCTTTATCACTCTGCTCGCTCTTGATGATGGCGGGCACGGCCGTGAGACCCGCGAGTTGCGAGGCGCGCCACCGGCGTTCACCGGCGATGAGTTCATATTCTACCGCAAGACCACTGCCGCCCAGGTCAACCTCTTTGCGCGTCACCACCAAGGGTTGGAGAATGCCGTAGCGACGAATCGAGTCGGCCAAGTCGCGCAAGCGGTCCTCGTCGAACTCCCGCCGCGGCTGAAACGGGTTGGGCTTAATCTTCCCCACTTCAATCAGAAACACCGCGCCCGTAAAAACTTCACCCTCCTTTTTCTCCCCTTCAATCATCACCCAATTTTAGCACAAAACCGTTTCCAGTTAGAAAAGAAAGGTGGGAAAGCTTGACAAACTAGCTCACAGATGCTAGCCTAACGTCAGCTTTTCCTATGTTGGACAAGCTGCCCATGAGTAGTGGGCTTAGCACATTTAAAATTCACTTCTTCACAGGAGACACCGCCATGTACAAAAATTGGCCAGAGATCAACAAACTCGCCGAAACCAATCGTTTTCTCATGCTGGCGGTAGCCACGCTTGATCTGGAAAGCGATGACACTATCACCCAAGCAATTGTTCGTGCTTTACCCAATTACTTTTCAGACAAGGAGGTGCAAGGCCCAGTACCGTGGTCAATTCTCATCAAACAGGTGGAGCTAGACGCAGTAGCCAGCGGCTCGCGCCCAGAAAATAAACACATGAGATACTGGGGAACAATTGAGGAATATCACCTACCCCAACACATCTTCTATCTGCCGTACAACGAACTAACTGAGCGCGAGACCAGCCCGGAAGGATACAACTACGGCGCCACAGTTTTACCAGACACGATTCCCGATGACTCAAAGATTGCTGATCTGGTTGAGTGGAACGGCAAAAAATTCATTGTTATTGAGAGTATCGGGGAGCCTCAGTCCAGCATTACCGTCGTTCCCGCCGAATGCATTGCTCTCGACCTCTAATTCAAAACCGCCGCAAGGCCGTACAGAACCCATCGCTCACGCGATCGTTAAGGGTTCTTTTTTATTTTCAAAACCCCGTGAATTTGGGTTAAAAGTCACTCCAATTCAAGGTCTTTTGGCAAAAAGGCGTGAATTTAAAAACTATGCCGGAGGTGGGACTTGAACCCACACCCCTTGCGAGACACGATTTTGAGTCGTGCGCGTCTGCCATTCCGCCACTCCGGCAAGTGTGAGTTGATATTACCTAAAAATGCTGTTTTTTGCTACTCAACTTTTGCTTTTAGTTCATTATTCCACTTTTTCACGATCGTAAGAAAACGGAAGAAGGGATGGAGTTTGTGTCTTCGGTTGTGATATAACTTAAGCACGAAGCATTTTGTCCCCGTAGTCTAATGGGTACCCGCCCGTACCGAACGGTACGTTCGGGCGGGAAACACGGGCCGCAATAAATGTGATAAGGTTGTCGTAAATTAAGTCCTCGTATTTCAACGGATAGAATACCTCCCTCCGAAGGAGGCGATGCAGGTTCGATTCCTGCCGGGGACATCAATTAAATAAATAAATTTATGGCAGAATTTGATGGAATTAGAGCGAAGCTTTATCACGAAGCCTTAACAGACTTTCCTAAAGCACGAAAAGGCGACCTTGAGTTAATGCGCCAATATCTTTCTCCCAAACCAGGGGAAGTGATAATAGAAATCGGGGCGGGCAACGGTCTATTCTCCGGAACCATTGCCGATGCCACACTCCCAGACGGCAAACTCATTGTTGTTGATCCTTCTCGGGAACAATTGGCGGGTGTCACTGAATTAAACAGAAAAAATATCGAAATTGTTAACCAAGGAGGAGATGAGGCAAATTTAGAAGCCGCCACAGCTGATGGGATTTGGTCATTTGGAGCGGTTCATCACATTTTCCACAAAACTAAACTGTTTCAAAATTTTTTTCATTGGTTAAGGCCCGGTGGCCGACTATTGATTGCTGATGTTTTTGCTGGTTCAATTTTGGCCAAACATTTTGATGACCGGGTAGCAAAACATTGCGCTACCGGACACGAAGTGGCTTTTCTAAGCAGAGAATACACGGAGAGTCTTTGTTTTTTGAGTGGGTTGGAAAAACCAGAATTCCATGATTTTAATGCCGACTGGGTTTTTGATAAAAAAGAAGATGTGGGAATTTTTCTGTACAAACTTCATGCCATGACCAAATCAAATCCGAAAGAGTGTTTACGGGGGGCCGTTGATATCTTGGGTATTAAAGAGCAAAATGGAAAGCATTATCTCAATTGGCCAATGACCCTAATCGTCACCACAAAGAAATAGTCTAATAACATGAAAGCGTTAATTGTTGGCGGTACCCAAGGATTTGGCAAAGAGCTTGCCAATGAATTGCGTGGCGAACGGGGGGGGTACGAAGTAGTCACAATTGGCCGCACCAATAATCCTGATTATCTTTGCGATGTGGGTGATTTAGAAAAATGGCAACAAGTTTTGCCTGAAATAAAAAAGGTGCACCAACAATTAGATTTAATAATTTTTGCCGTTGGTTATGCTCGCGCCAAAAGCTTTACTTCGCTAAACACAATTGATTGGAAAGAGCACTTGGATAAAAATCTTTTGTATGTAGCGTTCGGCCTCAAAGACCTAGCGGAAACAGCAAGAGGGAAAGTGGTAACCCTTGACAGTCAGTGGTCTTATAAAATTGGCAATCCCGAACTGGTTCCATATACCGTAGCCAAACACGCCCTCACAACTCTGACACTCGATTTTGCCGCTCGAAATCCATCAATCCAAACAAATAATTATTGTTTACCGACCATGGATACGCCACAATATCATAAGGTCATGCGGTCATTTCAAGATCTCGGAAAAAAATTTAAGGTAGAAAAACTAGCAGATCATAAACTGATTGCTAAAAAGCTTATTCACCATATTTTAGATTACCCCGAAACCGGCCGGGTGCTAAAAATTAACCCCGAAGGAGAAGTGTCGGAACTACAAATTCCAAGTGGGGTTTAAGGTTTTGGAAAGCTGGGCTTGTTTTTCTGCTTAATTTTGTTACCTTAATCACAGAAGGTGGGCGGTCAACAACCTTAATGATGCGGCCTGTTTCAGCTTGGCCTGCGGTGTTGTGATCGCTTTCTTTCAGAGGGCTCGACGGCCCATTTGCCGCCTAGCTCTTTTTTTGTATATTGAACTACATGAAACCTAAAGTTCTTATTATCCTCGGTCCGACCGCCTCGGGGAAAAGTGCGCTGGCGGTAAAACTGGCCAAGCGGTTGAGTGGTGAAATAATTTCTGCTGATTCGCGGCAGGTTTATCGAGGGTTGGATATTGGCAGTGGGAAAATTACGAAGGCAGAAATGAAGGGTGTGCCGCATCACTTGCTTGATATTGTTTCGCCACAGAAAAGTTTTAGCGTGGCGCGGTATCAAAAATTGGCGAATCAGAAAATTAAAGAAATTCTTAAGCGCGGCAAATTACCGATTATCTGCGGCGGTACCGGCTTCTATCTTCAAGCAATTGTTGATGGCATCACTTTCCCCAAAGTCGCACCAAACAAGAAGCTCCGAGCGGAATTGGCGAGAAACCCCCCCACTGAACTGTTCAAAATTTTAGAAAAACTAGATCCCGCTCGATCGAGAAATATCGATCGCGCGAACCCCCATCGCTTAATCAGGGCCATTGAGATTGCGCAAGCGCTCGGCAAAGTCCCAAACCACGAGGACTCCCCTCGTGGTGATTATGATTTTGTGCAGATTGGGCTTAATCCTGAACCAGAAATTCTAAAACAAAAAATCAAAACACGACTCGCGAAAAGGTTAAAACAAGGCCTGATCAAAGAAGTACAAAATCTTCACAATCAAAGCAAACTTTCTTGGTCAAAACTCGAAGCACTTGGGCTCGAATACCGCTTTGTTGCCCTTTATTTGCAAGGCAAATTTACCAAAAAAGAATTGGTCGAAAAACTAAATACCGAGATTTGGCATTATGCCAAACGCCAGATGACTTGGTTCAAGCGCGACCAGAGAATAAACTGGATAAAAAACGCCACTCAAGTTAAGATGACACTCGAGGGCACAGCCTTCAAGGGTCTATAGTTTCAATGGTAAAACATCTCTCTCCAAAAGAGAAGTTCCCCGTTCGAGTCGGGGTGGACCCGCAATGAAAACAAACATAGATTATTGGGAAAAAATCCTTTTAGAACCAACACCGATCTATCAAGAACTTTTTGAAAAGGAAAAAAGATGGATACAAAACTCCATTCTGCCAAACTCTTCAGTTCTAGACGTTGGCTGTGGTGATGGCAGAAACATTAAGTCGCTTTTAGAAATTACTCGGAAAATAACCGGAATAGACAGTGACCCTCAAGCCATAGCAGATGCTAAAAAAAATTTAAATGAATTCCCCGAAATAAAAATACTCCAAGCAAATGCTACAAACCTTCCGTTCCCCGATGAGTCCTTTCAGTTCATTGTCTTTCTAGACACACTGGTTAATCTCGGACCCAATAAAGTGAGAGTCTTAACAGAACTGCGAAGAGTTTTGAGGAAAGATGGCAAAATGCTTCTTAGCGCTTATTCAGAAGATGCCTTAGACAATCGATTAGAAATCTACGAGAAAATTGGTCTCCCGATCAAGAAAATTGAAGATGGCACGGTTGTCATTGACGAATCGCCCAGTTATAAATCAGAGCAATTTAGTCAGGAAGAAATTGAGTCTGCGGCCAAAGAAGCCGGCCTACAAATTATTCGGTCGGAAAAGGTAGAAAAAATCGCTTACCTTCTAGAATTAGGAAAATAAGTCTTATTTCTTCGCCTCTTTGTGGACGGTGTGCTTCTTGCACCACCGGCAAAACTTCTTGAGCTCGATTTTGCGCTCAACCTTTTTCCGGTTCTTCCGACTCCAATAATTGATCCGCTTGCACTTGCCGCAGGCGAGCTTTATCAGTTGATCTTGTGACATGAGGGTTAGATTAATATAAAAACTTAATTTCGTCTATGCGCAGGGAGGGATTCGAACCCCCGTAGCCCAAAGGGCGAGAGATTTACAGTCTCTTGCAATTGACCACTCTGCCACCTGCGCGTCAGCTAATCCTAGCGGAAAAATAGTCAATTGTCACACCTCTTAGGCCACCAGCTCTTCTTTGGGCAATTCTAATTTGGTGCGGGCGCGATAAAGCTTATCAATCACCACGCTAATTTGATCGTCTTTTAATGCTACCGCCACCACACCGCCGTGCTCAATCTTGCGCGCAATAATAAACTCAGCGATCGGATTAAGAATTTTGTTTTGGATCAACCGCTTCAGTGGGCGCACCCCATACTCAAAGCTATAACCCTCCTTGCCCAAATGCGCCAGCGCTTCTGACGATACCGTCACCTCAATTTTCTTAGCTACCAAGCGTTTGGTCACATTGCGAATTTGAATATCCACAATTTCTCTGATCGTCTCTTGGCTTAGCAAATTGAAGATAATAATATCGTCGAGGCGATTTAAGAACTCGGGGCGGAAATAATTCTTGAGACTGTCCATAATCTTCCCTTTCGCCTCATGGTAATTGGCGCGCTCATCAGCCGCTTCGCCTTGAGATGCCGCAAAACCAATTTTCTGCGCCTGATGAATAAAGCTCGAACCAATATTGGAGGTGAGGATGATAATCGTGTTTTTGAAGTTCACCACCCGACCCTTAGCGTCGGTGAGACGACCATTATCGAGCACCTGCAACAGTAAGTTAAAGACCTCTGGATGCGCCTTTTCAATTTCATCAAAAAGCAAAACCGAATACGGCCGATGCCGCACCAGCTCGGTGAGTTGACCCCCCTCATCATAACCCACATAACCCGGCGGCGAACCAATTAGCTTGGAAGTGCTGTATTTATCCATGTATTCGCTCATATCGATGCGAATCAGCGCCTTCTCATCATCAAACATAAAGTGCGAGAGCGTGCGGGCCAGCTCCGTTTTGCCCACCCCCGTTGGACCAAGGAAAATAAAGGAGCCAATCGGCCGCTCGGGGTCGGAGATGCCAGCGCGCGAGCGCTTTACCGCCTCGCTAATTTTCTTAATCGCCTCATCTTGCCCCCGCACGCGCTTCTTTAGCTCATCTTCCATCTTCCCTAGTTTTTCCGCCTCACTCTCGAGCATTTTGGTCACCGGCACATTGGTCCAACGCGCCACCACTTTAGCAATATCCTCTTCCGTTACCTGCTCGCGCAAAATCCGGCGCGGGCCTTGCAAGCGCTTCAGCTTGGTCTCACGCGCTTTGAGATTTTTCTCCAACTCTGGCAATTTGCCATAACGAATCTCCGCCGCCTTGCTCAAATCGGCTCTGGCTTCGGCCTGATCCGCTTCTAATCGCGCCACCTCCAGCTCGCGTTTTAAACTCTTTAATTCTGCGATCACCTCCTTTTCATTCTTCCACTTAAGCTCCAATTCGCTGGTGCCCTCACGCAATTCACCAATCGCTTTATCAATTTCTTTAATCCGCTTTTCGGTATCACGATCGCTAGCAATGGCAATTTCTTTCTTCAGCGCCTCGCGCTCCACTTCTAACCGGCGAATTTTGGTATGCGCCACCTCCAACGCCACCGGCTTATTCTCTAATTGCAACCGCAAGGCCGAAGCAGCTTCGTCTACCAAATCAATGGCCTTATCGGGCAAAAAACGATCAGAAATATAACGGCTTGAGAGATTAACCGCCGCCACAATAGCATTGTCGGTAATATGAATTCCGTGATGCGCCTCATACCGTTCTTTAAGGCCGCGCAAAATAGTGACCGCATCTTCAAGTGAGGGTTCGGCCACCGTTACTGGCTGGAAGCGGCGCGTTAACGCTTGATCGCGTTCAATATACTTTTGATATTCTTTTAGCGTCGTGGCGCCAATCGCTCGGAGCTCACCGCGCGCGAGAGCCGGCTTAAGCAAATTAGAAGCATCCATCGCTCCCTCCGCCGCGCCCGCGCCCACCAAGGTATGAATTTCATCAATAAACAAAATAATCTTACCTTCGGCTTTCTCAATTTCTTTCAAAATATTTTTTAACCGATCCTCAAACTCGCCCCGATACTTGGTGCCCGCCACGAGCATTCCCAGATCCAGCGACACAATCTCCTTATCGCGCAAGCTCTCGGGCACATCGCCGCGCGCAATCTTATTGGCCAAACCTTCGGCAATAGCGGTTTTACCTGTTCCCGCTTCTCCAATCAAAATAGGATTATTTTTGGTCCGGCGTGAAAGGATTTGCATGAGGCGCTGGATTTCTTCTTCGCGACCAATTACCGGATCAAGTTTATCGGCCCGCGCTAGATTGGTTAAATTCTTGGTAAACTTTTCGATCGATTTGAGTTTCTTGGGTTGATCAATTTCTCGCACCTTATTAGTTCTCACTTCTTGCAAAACGCGCAACACCATCTCTTTGGTGACGCGAAAACGATTAAGCACCTCGTGGGCTTGGCTTGGCGTTTCGAGTAAACCCAAGATTAAGTGTTCCGTCGACACAAACTCATCTTGCAAACCAACTGCTAGTTTGGCCGAAGAGTCCAAAACCCGCACTAATTCTGGTGTTAAATAAATTTGGTAAGACGGCGTGAGCACATTGGTGCTCTCAACACCTTCCAAATTATCAATGACATAATCGGCCATCATCATGGAGTCCACTTCCATCTTCTCTAAAACCGAAACCAAAAC
The DNA here is from genome assembly GCA_964361825.1 of uncultured Candidatus Saccharibacteria bacterium. Lineage (GTDB taxonomy): Bacteria > Patescibacteriota > Minisyncoccia > Phycocordibacterales > JACOZG01 > CAYICB01. The sequence continues at coordinate 69,388 of CAYICB010000004.1, forward strand.
ACTTTCCTCTTGGAGAAGGAGTGCGGCCAAGAGATGCAGTGGCCCAACTTGATTTTGCCCTCGCTCAATGGCGAGTTCCTGCATTTTGCGGATCACTTCCTTGGCTTTGGTCGTAAAATTTCTAAATGGTGGCATGTGTTTTACTTATACCAATAATTCAATATAGAGTCAATATACTCCACGCGACGATTCTGATATTTAAGATAATAAGCATGTTCCCAGAGATCGAGGCCTAAAACTGGCTCTAAACCTTGCGAAATGGGGCTATCTTGATTGGGGGTAGTCATTACCTCAAGCCCCTCACTGCCCTTCACCAGCCAAACCCAACCAGAGCCGAAGTGACCCAGAGCCGCGTTTTTGAACTTCAGTTTCAACTCATCGCTTAAGGCCACGCGCTCGGCTTTAGGGTCGAGTATCTGCCAGAAAAAGCGGTGATTCCAGTGCCCGCCACCATGATTCCGCACCGCGCCACGAATGTCTTCCGGCACCGCGCTTAAATCTTGTAACAATTCTTCTACGGTTTTAGTTTGCAATTCGGGATACTTCTCCAGCGCCGCGTTTAGCTTATCCACATAAGTCTGATGGTGTTTGGTGTGATGAATCTCCATCGTCTGCGCATCAATATACGGCTCCAAGGCATCATAACTATAATTTAATTTGGGCAAAGTGTGCATGATTTACTTAAATTTTCTTAAACGATTAATAATCGGTGGTAAAATTTTTAACACATAATCGAGGTCGGCTTTGGTCGTTTTTTGGTTAAGCGTTAAACGCAAGCCAGACTTGATAATTATATCATCTGTTTTGGTGTTACTGGAGCAAGCGGCACCAGAAGAAGTCGCCACCCCCTTAGCATCCAACTCGAGCACCAATTGTTCGGTTTCCACATCAGCAAAAGTCACATTCACATTATTTGGTAACCGTTCGGTGGGGTGGCCGTTTAAACTTGCGCCGGGCAAAGCGAGCAAACCCTTAATTAACCCATCGCGTAATTTAATTAATCTTTCGCTTTCTTTCTTCTGCGTTTTGGCGCAATGCTCAAGCGCTTGGCTAAAAGCCCGAATCGCGGGCACATTCTCCGTCCCCGAACGCCAACCGCGCTCTTGGCCACCGCCAAAAATGATGGGCCAAAGTTTAACGCCCGTTTTAACATAAAGTAAACCAGCCCCAAGGGCCCCCAACTTGGCACCATTTAGAGTGAGGAGATCAACACCCGACCGCGCCACTTTAAGTTCCAAAAACTGTGGCGCTTGGCAAGCATCAAGATGAAAAAGTGGCCAAACATCATTTTGCTTAGCTCGATGCCCGCGCAAAATTTTGGCAATTTCGGTAACGGGCTGAATTACTCCCGTCTCATTATTGGCGTAAGCGAGAGAAATTAGCGCCGTTTCTGGCCGCAAACTTTTTTTCAACGCTAGCAAATCAAGCCGGCCATCGCTCCCCACTGCCAAACGAGTCAGCGTGGCCCCTTCGCGAACCAATTCGTTCAAAACCTCAAGCACCGAAGCGTGCTCAGCAATCGTGGTGAGCAAATGCACCTTTTGTCCCGCACGCAAAAGGGGTCGCACCGTCCCAAGGATTGCTAAATTATTGCTTTCTGTCCCGCCACTGGTAAAAACAATTTCACTCGGCCTCGCCGCCAAAAAGTTGGCGGCGAGGCGGCGGGGGCCCCCCCCACCCGGCCCCCCCCCCCCCCCCCCCCCCCGGGAAAAAAAAAAGGTTT
>CAYICB010000004.1:71120-73254 GCA_964361825.1 uncultured Candidatus Saccharibacteria bacterium
CCCGCCCCCCCCCCGGCGCCCCCCCCCCGGGGGGGGGGGGGGGGGGCCGCCCCCCCCCCCCCCCCCCCCGCGCCACCACCCCCTCCTGATGCAAACTAGAAGGGTTAAGGTTACCGGCGGCGGTGTCTAAATAAATTCTTTTTTTCTTCAACAAAATTGCAAAAATGGCTTAGTTAAGATATAATTTTGCCCTCAATGACCAAGAGTAACACTATAGCGCGCCCACCGGTGGTTGTCGTCATGGGTCACATTGACCATGGCAAATCAACCCTGCTCGATTATATTCAAAAGTCCAATGTCGTCGAGAGCGAAACGGGTGGCATCACTCAACATGTGGCCGCTTATGAAGTGGTTTTAGACGGCAAAAAAATTACTTTTATCGACACGCCGGGTCATGATGCCTTTACCGGAATTCGGGAACGCGGAGCCGCGATGGCGGATGTGGCCATCTTGGTGGTTTCGGCAGAAGATGGTGTTAAACCCCAAACCATTGAAGCTTGGCAAGCGATCACCGCCAATAAATTGCCCTATCTCGTCGCAATTAATAAAATTGATCGGCCCAATGCCAATCTGGAGCGCACCAAACAAAGTTTGGCCGAAAATAATATTTTTCTCGAGGGTTATGGCGGCGATATCCCCTTCACGCCAATCTCGGCTAAGACCGGCGAAGGAGTTAAGGATTTGCTGGAGCTTATTAATCTCCAAGCCGAGCTCTTGGCGCTTACTGGCGACCCCAACGCTCCGGCCACCGGCTTTGTATTGGAAGCGAGTCTCGATGCCCGCGCGGGCACCGGCGCCACCATTATTATCAAAAACGGCACCCTTCACCAGCGAGACTTTTTACTGATTGATCAAGACCTCTTCCGTTTAAAACGCCTAAACAATTTTTTGGGCCAACCAGCCGCCAGTTTAAGTTTTTCGGCCCCGGCTTTAATCGCTGGTTGCACCGAGTTACCCAAGGTTGGCCAAGCTTTTTTTGCCTTTGCTGATAAAAAAACCGCCGAAACTAAACTTGAAGAAATCCGGCAAGGGTCGCCCTTGCCACACAGTCAAGGGCGACCCTTGCCGGCTCAAACCGAGAAAGAGGTAATAATCCCCCTCATCATTAAAGCCGATGTGGCTGGCAGTCTCGAAGCAGTCGAAAAAGAGTTAAGTAAAATCATCGACGACAAGGTGGGGTTAAAAATCATCAATCAAGGCACCGGCCAAATTACGGAAAATGATATCAAAACAGCCCTCGCCTCAAAAAATAGTTTGGTGCTGGGCTTTAGGGTCAAAACCGAACGCGCTGCCGAGCAATTGGCCGAACAAGCGGGTCTCCCAATCCAAACCTTCGACATTATTTATAAACTAAGTGAGTGGCTCACCGCGGAAGTCCAAAAACGCCGGCCAAAAATTACGGTGGAAGAAGTGGTGGGCCAAGCCAAGATTCTCAAAATCTTTAATCAAGACAAAGGCAAACAAGTGGTGGGCGGGAGTGTGCTCGAAGGCGTGGTGAGCGTGGGCCAAAGTCTCAAGATTATGCGGCGCGGCGCAGAACTCGGCCAAGGTAAAATTACTAATCTCGAACAACAGAAAAATAAAGTAAAAACAGTAGAAACTGGCAATCAGTTTGGTGCGCTGGTAGAAGCCAAAATTGCTCTCGCTCCGGGCGATGTGCTAGAGGCCATCGAACTAGTCGTAAAATAAATTATGTCGAAACGCCAAGATCAAGCCAATTCGCTCTTGCGCGACCTCGTGGCCGACTTCTTAAACGAGCACAAAACGCTTGGCACGCTGATTACGGTCACTCGTTGCGAAGTGGCCGATAACTTCAAAACCGCCACTTGCTTCTTAACCATTTTTCCTCAAACCTCTGCCAAAAGCGGATTAGCCCAAGCCAAGACTCAACTCCATAACCTCCGCGAATGGCTTCGTGATAAAATAAGCTGGCGCTCTTTGCCAGTGCTTGATTTCTCGCTCGATAAAGGAGATAAATAATGGTTGGCCTGGTAGCCAAGTAGTAAGGCAACTCTCTGCAAAAGAGTTATACGCGAGTGCGATTCTCGCCCAGGCCTCTCGGTAGTTTGAAAAAGCCGAAGTGGCGGAATTGGTATACGCGCACGACTTAAAATCGTGTCTCGCAAGAGATGTG
>CAYICB010000005.1:0-36600 GCA_964361825.1 uncultured Candidatus Saccharibacteria bacterium
TCACGTTGATAGGCTCTAGGTATAAGGCCCGGAAGGGTTTAAGCCGAGGCGTACTAATTCGCCCATTCCTATTAGGAAATCTGAAAAGCACTTTTTTGATTGCTCAAAATATAATTTGAATCTTGTGTTTCGGTGGTTTGACGCGGTGGTCACACCTCTTACCATTCCGAACAGAGTCGTTAAGCACCGTAGTGGCGATGGTACTCCTCACGGGGGAGAGTAGCTAGCCGCCGGAACAGAGGATTCAAATTTTTTCTCTCATGTTATAATCTACGCTATGCTTGCGTGGAGTGTGAAGCGACAGCTTTCTTATTTCTTACTCGTCCTCGCTTTTTTTGCGGGTGTGGGTGGTGTGCTTTTTGTGCTTACGCGACCTGACCCCTCTTGCGCTGATGGCAAGCGCAATCAAGATGAAACCGGCATTGATTGCGGTGGTGCCTGCCGGGCGGTTTGCAAAAACGAGATTCTCCCACTTCGGGTTTTATGGAGTCGAGTCCTTAAGGTCTCTGATGGTTTGTATGACTCGGTAACTTTGATCGAAAATCCCAACCTTAGCCTTGGTCTTAAAACCCTACCCTATACGCTCAAGTTTTACGACAAGAACAATATTATTATTGCTTCGCTTAAGGGGGTGACCTTTGCTAATCCGCAAGAAAGTTTTGTGGTTTTTGAAGTTTTGAATAAGGGTGATGTGAAAGCGCGAGTGCCGGTGCGGGCGTCTTTTGAGCTCGACCCCAATGATTTGGTTTGGGCGCGAGAGACGGTGGAGCGACCAGATCTCCGCTTCTCGAGTCAGGTTTTTACCAATGAGCCCACGCCTTCACTTAGAACCTCGGTCACCAATCGCTCGCTCCAAGATCTAGGAGAAATTGAGGTTAAGGCCGTGCTCTTCGACGAGTTTGAGAATACCATCGGCGCCAGCGCTACTAAGCTGGAGAGCTTGCCTCGTGGGGCTTCGGCTGACCTCGTTTTTACTTGGCCCACGCCCTTTCCCGCCGAACCCAAGCTCAAATTGCTTTATCCCCATTTTGACTTTTAGGTTCTAGGAGTGCATCTTTAGCTGATGGGATTATTTTGGCCTCATTGGCGGCGTTTCCTCGCGGTTGATTGGATTTTGGTCGGCGCGATTTTGCCTTTACTCGGGGCGGGTTTGCTAACCATGCACTCGTTTACCGCCGAGAGTCACTTCTTCTATCGTCAGCTAATTTGGTTTGGCGCGTCTTTTATCATTTTCTTGATTTTAGCCAGAATGGATAGTCGCTTTTTGCGGCGGAGCGGCGTGGTGATTACGGTTTTTGCCTGCATGCTTTTGCTTTTGAGTCTACTCTTTGTGGCGGCGCCGGTTACTAAGGGCGCACGGAGTTGGTTTGCGTTTGGGTCCATCGCCTTCCAACCGGCCGACTTTGCCAAACTCGCTCTGGTTTTGGTTTTGGCTAAATACTTTTCGCGGCGTCATGTGGAAATTCGCAACTTCCGCTATATTTTGGTGTCTGGACTTTATGCTCTTCTCCCCTTTGGTTTGATTTTTATCCAGCCCGATTTTGGCTCGGCGATTGTGATCTTTTTAATTTGGCTCGGCATGATTTTGGTTTCTGGGGTGTCGAAGAAGCATTTACTCTTGGTTTTGCTTTTGGGGGTAGCCGCTTTTGGCGTGAGCTGGTTCCGCTTATTTGATAATTATCAACGCGCGCGGATTGTGACCTTTCTCCATCCACTCGCCGATATTCGGGGCGCTGGTTATAACGCCTTCCAATCCACGGTGGCGGTGGGTTCTGGACAGTTGCTTGGCAAGGGGATTGGTTATGGCACGCAATCTCGGCTCCGCTTTCTCCCCGAGTACGAAACAGACTTTATTTTTGCCGCTTTTGCCGAGGAGTGGGGTTTGGTGGGCGTGGTGTTACTCCTCGCGCTTTTTAACCTCGTGTTTTGGCGGATTTTGCAAATTGCGATGATGGCCGAAACCAATTTCGAAACGCTTTTTGCGGTGGGCTTGGTAATTATTTTGGCCAGCCACTTCCTAATTAATGTCGGGATGAATATTGGCTTATTGCCGGTGACCGGTCTCACTTTGCCCTTCTTGAGTTATGGCGGTTCGCACTTGCTCGCCACCTTCACCGGCCTCGGACTCTTGATGGCCATGCGCCGTCACTCGCGCGCCTTCCATCGCGAAGACCTCACCAAAAACGAATTCTTCGGGATTTAGTTGATTACCAAGGCGTGTACATTGTCCAATTTTTGGACGCTTCTGAAGAAAAAATGGTTAATGTTGAGTTTAGTGGAAAGTGCTGCCCAAGATTATTGCCGGGGTCGAATTCCCCAACATTGCGCATTGTTTCTGGTGCGTTCAAAATATTTTCCACCGTTCCTAATAGTGCAACTTTATAGTCTGTGCCAGTCTGGTTAACTTTATACCAATAACCACGATAGTCCCTACTCCCCGAGGTACCCCCAAAGTAACCCACCAATGGCACAGACGGGTCTGATGGTCTAGTGGGTAAAATATTTGATAATATCGATAATTTTGAAAGATCTGAATGTGTTTGTTCTGAGGCGTCTCCGACAAACGAAAGGTTGCATTCCCAGCAACTTAAGCCATATACCGAGTAACCAGGAATTATTGTTGAGTCTACTACCGGATCATCCGGATATCGCCCAACTGCTGTTCGATACAACTCCAGCGCTGTTCTTAATTGCACCAAGTCTTGGACACGCTTACTGTCGCGGGATTTGGCTCGTGCTTGATTGAGCGAGCCGAGCACAATGCTTGAGAGCAAGCTAATGATGGCGATGACCACTAAGAGCTCGATGAGAGTAAAGGCGCGCCGGTGGCGCCAGCTATTTGTTTGCATAACAGTTAATTATCGTAAATTTCTAGTGTTTTGGCGAGCATGAGATGTGGAGAAAACTTGGTTTGGATTTTGGCCCGCAATTTTTGGCCAAATTGCGCGCTTTTGCTTGATTTGGTTTGCAATTCTAAGATGGCTTGGGCGAGAGCGGGGGGGTCTTTGGGATTAACCAAAATACCGTCAACCTCATGATCAATAATTTCCGGAATCCCGCCCACGCGCGTGGCAATTACCGGTAGCGCGGCGAGCCCCGCTTCGAGCAAAACATAGGGCAAACCCTCTTTAATTGAAGGTAAAACAAAGAGATCAAAGGCCTTCAGATACTGCGCGGCATTATCTTTGGCCCCTACCCATGTCAAGGACTCTCCTTGCCAGTTGGCTTTCCACGATTTTACCTGCGAATGGAGTTCTCCCTCGCCAATCAGCGCCCATGTCAAGGACTCTCCTTGCCAATTGGTGAGGGCGGTTTTTAGGTATTCTAGACCCTTGTTTTTGTGGAGTTCGGCGATGGTGCCGATAATAAATTTATCTGGGTCAAGACTAAGCCTTGCTCGGGCGATTTCTCGCGGCAGAAAATCGAGGTCTTTAATCCCGTTATAAATGAGGTGTAATTTGCGGCGGGCAAGGGGCCAAGATGCCACCTTTTGATATTCGCTCTCGGCGATAACGATAACTTGATGGCAAAGCGCGATGGTCAGCCAAGAGAAAAATTTGATCGCTAGTTTTTGCCAAGTCGGGCGCTCTTCGGCAAAAGGCCAACCATGCGCGGTGTAAATAATTTTAGGCACGCCAGCCAGTCTCGCTACCAAGGCGCCTAAACCACCCGCCTTGGGACTATTAAGATGAACAATGTTTGGTTTTTCGGCACGAATGATTTTCCAAAATTTTATTAAAACCAAAAATTCAGACCAAAGTTTGATATCGCGACCGAGGCGCGCCAGAGAAATTGTTTTGACTCCGACTGATTCTAGTTTAGTCTTTAATTCGCCGTCGCCACCGAGGACCACAACCACCTCCGGACCCATTTCTGTCGCCAAATCGTAAACATATTTCTGCGCGCCGCCCCAGTTTGATTTAGTAATGAAGTATAAGATTTTTGGCCTTTGCCCCGTAGACATAATAAGGATTTTATTGTATCCTATCAAAACGCTATGAATTTACAAGCCCGAAAGGAAATCTCGCTCCTCTTGTTTGGCGATCTAATTTTTTTCTTTATTTCTCTGTGGCTGACCTTATGGTTGCGTTATTTGGCTTGGCCAGACACTAATTTGGTGACTTCGCACTTGCGAGATTTTGTTTGGATTCTGCCGATTTGGCTTTTGGTCTTTTTTATCTCCGATCTCTATACCCGTTCGCGCGCCGGTCTCCGTCGGCGCTTGCCGCAAACGATTATTCGCGCCCAAGTGATCAATGGCCTCATTGCCACCGCCTTTTTCTATTTTATTCCTTATTTTTCGCTCTCGCCCAAAGTTAATTTATTTATTTATGTGGCGGTGGCTACCGTTTCGCTTTTGGTTTGGCGGTTATGGCTTTGGCCGCTCGTTTATCGCGGTCGGCGCGAGCGCCTCGTTTTTCTGGGCGAGGAGCCAGAGATGTTGGAACTGATGCCCGAGCTTGAGGCCAATCCGCATTACAATTTAGAAATAAAGCAGGCGAGCGGTTTACTAGAGGCGAAGAAGATGAAGCCCGCCGCCATTGTGGTTAATATTTATCATCCGCAGTTCCAAGCCTTGCTCGTTGATTTTTACCGACTCTTGTTTGCTGGAGTGAGCTTTTTGCCCTTGCATCGCTTGTATGAAGAAACTTTTGGCCGGATTCCGGTTTCGATTATTAATGAGCGCTGGTTTATGGAAAATATTTCTAATCGCCGGCGGATTACTTATGACCTCCTTAAGCGTTTAATGGATATTGGCGTGGCCTCGTTCTTGGTTTTGGTGACTTTGCCTTTTTATCCGTTGATTTGGCTCATGATCCAGCTTGATGATGGTGGACCACTTTTCTTTTTCGATGAGCGAATTGGTCGCGGTGGGCGAGTTATTCGTTTGGCGAAATTTCGGAGCATGACGATGCACCCCAAGCTTGAAGAGCGCGTGGTCACGCGCGTGGGCAAATGGCTTCGCAGTACGCGCCTCGACGAAATCCCGCAACTCATTGGCGTGATTCGGGGCGATCAATCGCTGGTGGGTCCGCGGCCCGAACGGCCAGATTATGTGGAGATTTACCGCGAACAAATTCCGTATTACGATGCGCGACACCTTATTTCCCCCGGCCTTTCTGGTTGGGCGCAAATTTATCATGAGTCTCACCCGCACTTCCGGCCCAAAGTGGAGGATACTAAAGATAAGTTGGCTTACGATCTTTATTATATTAAAAATCGCGGTATTTGGCTCGATCTCGAAATCGCGCTCAAAACGGTTCGTGCCTTACTCTCCCGAACTGGGATATAATTGAAGAATGACAAAGACTAAGGTGGTGGTTACGGGGGGCTCGGGGTTTATTGGTTCAAATTTGGTAGACGAGCTGGTTGCTCGGGGATACGAGGTGGAGAATATTGATTTGGTAATTGGTCGCGATATCAGGAAGTTGGATCAGATTAAGCCGCTTTTTGCTGGGGCGAAATATGTTTTTCATTTGGCGGCTTTGCCCCGCGTGCAATACTCGATTGAGCATCCGGTGGAGACTAATGAGACCAATGTGGTTGGGACCCTTAATGTTTTGCTCGCGGCCAAAGAGGCTGGGGTGGCGAAGGTGATTTATTCGGCTTCGAGCTCGGCTTATGGCGACCAAGAAATTATGCCGCTCGTTGAGACCCTGCTTGCTCAGCCCAAAAGCCCGTATGGTTTGCAAAAACATATTGGCGAAATGTATGCACGCGTATTCTCGGAAGTTTATAATTTACCCACCGTCTCACTCCGCTACTTCAATGTTTATGGCCCGCGGCAGAATCCCGACGGTGCTTATGCCTTGGTGATTGGTAAATTTATTAAACAGAAAAAAGAGGGTCAACCGCTCACGATCACGGGTGATGGCGAGCAAACGCGCGACTTCACTCATGTGCGCGATGTGGTGCGGGCCAATATTTTGGCGGCCGAGAACAGTAAGGTGGGCAAAGGAGAGGTGATTAATATTGGCGCTGGCCGTAACTTTTCGGTCAATAAAATTGCCGAATTGATTGGGGGTGAGAAAGAATATTTACCGGCCCGGCTCGAACCCAAACATACTTTGGCCGATAATCGCTTGGCGAAAGAATTGCTTGGTTGGGAACCGCAAGTGAAATTAGAAGACGGAATAAAAGAACTTTTGCACGATGCTGGGCTTTGATTATCTTGTTGCCGGTCTTTTCCTTATTTTTCTTATTTATCACCGTGCGCCGGTGCTCGCGTATTTGGTGCCAATTGGCGTCGCCATTATTAACTTGGCGCTCAAAGGATTATTTCACTTGCCGCGGCCTTCCGGCCTCACCTTCGACGCCTTTCCCTCCGGCCATGCCACCTTTTTTCTTACGCTCGCTTTCGTTGTCTATTTTTTAAATTATAAAAAAGTTTTAACTTTATTTTTCCTCGCCGCGCTCGCTATTGGCCTGGCTCGAGTCTACCTCGGCTTCCACTACTTTACCGACATCCTCGCCGGTTTCGCTTTGGCTTATCTGCTCTCGTTTGCATATCGGAAATACCTATAACTCACCCCTAACCCCTCTCTTACCTTAAGAGAGGGGGGATGCCACCCTCCTCTTAGAGTAAGAGGAGGGTCGGGGAGGAGTTAGAAAATAAAAAAAGACCGGAGCGGCGATGTTTTGTTGTCGCGACTCCGGATATTTCCCACTGGGGGTTTAATGAAAAAAGAAGTGTGACACCAACGGCATCAAGACGAAGAATATTGTCATAATCCAGTCTAAACGTTTCTGGTTATGTGTGCTCGCCGGCTCCCGTTGTAATACCAAATGTTTTGGACCCACATTGTCCTCACTTTCTGGACTTCAATCCAGTTTTGATTATCCAAAATAAGCCATTTATGTCAAGCAGTTGACTCTTGTCACTTTAACTATATAATCCGTGGCACTATGAGTAACAAAATCAATATCAAGCCCTTGGGAGACCGGGTGCTCGTCGAGCCAGCCGACGATAAAAATACTGGCACCAAGACCAAAAGTGGCATTATTATCCCCGACACCGTGGATCGCGAGCGGAGCGAGCAGGGCACCATTGTGGCGGTAGGTGATGGCAAGCGCAATGATGACGGTAAGCTCATCCTGCTCTCGGTGAAGAAGGGGCAGAAAGTTATTTTTTCCAAATACAGTAAGGATGAGGTGAAGATTGGCGACAAAGAATATTTTATCGTCGGTGAGTCCAATATTTTAGCGGTAATTGAATAAAGAACTATGAGTAAACAAATTATTTTTGGTGGTGAAGCGCGAGCGAAGTTGAAGGCGGGGATTGATCAGGCGGCCAATGCGGTGAAGATCACGATTGGTCCCAAGGGGCGCAATGTGGTGATTGATAAGGGTTATGGCGCGCCCACGATCACCAATGATGGCGTCACAATTGCGAAGGAAATTAGTTTGAAGGATAAAATCGAGAATCTCGGCGCCGAGATGATTAAAGATGTGGCCTCGAAGACTAATGATATCGCTGGTGACGGCACCACCACCGCGGTAGTGCTGACTCAAGCGATTATGGAGGAGGGCTTGAAGAAAACAGCGCTCGGGGTAAATGCGATGGGCGTGCGGCTCGGGATTGAGGCCGCGGCTGCGGAAGTGGTGAAGGCGCTTAAGGAGATGGCCAAGCCAGTGAAGAATAAACAAGAGACTAAGCAGGTGGCCACGATCTCGGCCGAGAGCGAAGAATTTGGCGAGATTATTGCCGATGCGATTGATAAAGTAGGTAAGGACGGCGTGGTGACGGTGGAGGAGTCGCAATCATTTACGGTCGAGAGCGAACTGGTTGAAGGAATGCAATTTGATAAAGGTTATGTGTCGCCCTATATGATTACGGACGCGGATCGGATGGAGGCGGAGTATAGTGATCCTTATGTTTTATTAACCGATAAGAAAATTTCTTCGATTAAAGATATTTTGCCGGTACTGGAGAAGTTGGCGCAGAGTGGCAAGAAGGAGTTGGTGATTATTGCTGATGAGGTGGATGGCGAAGCGATGGCGACCTTGGTAGTCAATAAACTCCGTGGCATCTTTAGCACGCTGGCCATTAAAGCGCCGGGTTTTGGTGACCGCAAGAAGGAGATGCTTGAAGACATTGCGATTCTTACTGGCGGTAAAGTAATTTCGGAAGAAGTGGGGCTGAAGCTCGACAATGTGGATCTCGCCATGCTTGGCCGGGCGCGGAAGATTGTGGCGACCAAAGAGGCGACCACTATTGTGGGCGGCAAAGGCAAGAAGGCAGATCTCGATAATCGCGTGGCGCAAATTAAGAAGCAAATTGAGCTGAGCGATTCTTCTTATGATAAAGAGAAGTTGCGCGAGCGCTTGGGCAAACTCTCGGGTGGCGTGGCGGTGATTAAAGTGGGCGCCGCCACCGAGAGTGAGATGAAGTATAAAAAATTAAAAATTGAAGATGCGGTGGAGGCCACCAAGGCGGCGATTGAAGAAGGGATTGTGATTGGCGGCGGCGCGGCCTTGGTGCGCGCTGGCGCTAAAGTGGGAAATAAGAAAATCGCCTCGCCCTCGGAAGACATTCGCGATGAATTTGATACGGGAGTAAAGATTTTACTCAAGGCGCTGGAGGCGCCACTCGCCCAAATTGCCAAGAATGCTGGTAAGGATGACGGGATGGTGATTGTCGACAAAGTGAAGCAGGGTAAAGGCAACATGGGTTACGATGCCAATGCTGATAAAATTGTGGACGATATGTTTACGGCGGGGATCATTGATCCGGTGAAGGTGACGCGCACGGGCTTAGAGCGCGCCGCTTCCGCCGCCGCGATTTTGCTGACCACTGAAGTGGCGATTGCCGATGAGCCGAAAGATCCGCCAGCTGGCGGACCGCCAATGCCGGGTGGAGGAATGGAATACTAAACTCAAAGAAAAAACCACCCGCGCGGGTGGTTTTTTGATTTTTGACTTGCTATCATTAACACCAATGTGGCCAAAGCAGAAATAAAACAATATATTGAGGCGGCGATTGCTCGTGGTTTGGGTCAACCAGAAATTGAGGCAAGTTTAAAAGCGGTTGGCTGGAGTCAGGATGATATTGCGGCCGCTTTTTCTGAACAAGAAATTACTAGCCTCCGGCGTGATTTTGATGCCATGAATGCTCGATTGAGCCGACTTGAAGGTAGGCCAGTTCTTGGTGGGTATCAGCCAGCGGTTTCCACTCCGGTAAATACTTCCTCGCTTCGACCAATCGCCAATCAGGTGATTAAACCAGAGTCCGTTGAGTCTAAGGTCACGGGGAAGTGGTTTGCTGTGATCGGCATTATTGCCTTACTCTTTGGAGTTGCCTTTTTCCTTAAGTATGCTTTTGAAAACAATTTGATTGGTGTAACGGGTCGGGTGATCATGGGTTTGGTGGCCGGCCCAGCTTTTGTTTTTTTAGGAAACTTTTTAAGTTCGAAGGAAAAATATCGCCAATACTCTTTCTTCATTACTGGTGGTGGTTTGGCTCTCCTCTACCTTACGGTTTATGCCGCTTTTTCCTTTTATCACTTAGTGTCTCAACCGATTGCCTTTCTGTTTATGGTTGTAATTACGGCCCTAGGAATAACCCTTTCGCTTTTGGAAAAGAGTGAAAATTTGGCGACTTTGTCTTTAGTCGGTGGTTTTTTAACTCCATTTTTACTTTCTACTGGCGTTGATAATCAGTTTGGCTTGTTTACTTACATTCTGATTCTTAATCTCGGTTTTTTGGCTGCCAGTTTTTTCCAGCGGTGGCATAAGGCCTACCTTGTTAATTTTGTTGGCACCTATCTGGTGTTTAGTCTGTGGTTTGAAAACTTTTATGAGAAGAGCAAACTGTTTCCGACCCTGTTTTTCTTATCTATCTTCTTCGCGATCTTTTTACTCGCCCCATTTCTTCGCAGTTTGTGGCGCCGCGCTGTTTCCTCTTCAACTGATTTTGCGCTCACGGCGATCAATGCGGCGGTTTATTTTGGTCTGAGTTATTGGCTACTCAAGCCAGATTACGAGCCTTACCTTGGATTCTTTTTTGCAGTCGGGGCCCTCGTTCATGTGTTTTTGGCGCAACTCATTTCTTACAGTCATCGTGAGGATCGCTACGGTATTTTGGCCTTGGGTGGTTTGGGCTTGGTTCTTTTGACCGCGGCTATTCCTATTCAATTAACTGGGCGGGGAATCACTTTTGCTTGGTTAATAGAAGCGGTGATGTTGTTGGGAGCGGGATTTTGGTTAAAGAATTATTATCTTCGAGCTTTTTCGGTAGCGGTGTTTACTTTGGCCACCCTGCGTTTATTAATCACCGAAACATACCACCGAACCACCGCTGGGTGGCAGCCACTGTTAAATGATCGGTTTTTCATTTATTTAGTTTTTTGTTTGGTAATGTTTATGGTGGCTTATTGGTATGCTCGTCGTCAGCTTGAATTAACGCCGCCAGAGAAAAAACTTTCGACCCTTTTTGGTTTAAGCGCCAATCTGCTTTTGGCTTTTACCTTAAGTATGGAAATTTCTATGTGGGCCCAGGAAAAATGGCGTCTTTTGCGAGAGGCAGCACAGACGCCCAATGTCTTTAAGCCCGCGTTCAGAGAGAGTGATACTTGGCGTTCGATTCAGAACGCGAGAAATTTATCCCTTTCCGTTTTGTGGGCAATTCATGCCGCCATCTTAATGGTCGTGGGAATTGTTTATCGTTTGCGCTATGCTCGGCTTTTGGCTCTCGGTGGTTTTGTGGTGGTAATTCTTAAAGTTTTTCTCGTTGATATTGGTCAGCTCAAAGATCTTTATCGGATTATTTCCTTCATCAGTTTGGGCGCTATTTTGCTCATCGTGTCCTTCTTGTTTTATCGTTATAAAGAGGAAGTTAAAAAGTTTTTGCTCGAAAATAATTAATGAAAAAGATTTTTGTGATCGCGGTATTTTTACTTAGTTTGGCCGGATCGGTTTTTGCCGATTTTAATCTCACAGACTGGCGCTATCAAAAGTTGGTAACCCTGCGCGAAACTCAACCCGGAGAGTTTGCCCGTTTCGTGCTCGACAAAGACAGTTTAGCTCACGCTCAAGGATCGCTCAACGACCTGCGCTTGGTCGGAGAGACGGGGGAAGTGCCGTATGTTTTGCGGGTCGCTAGCGGCCGCAATGAAGTGAAGAATTTGCCAGCGCGGGTTATCGATCAAGGTCATACATCCGATCGCTCGGTGTTGACGGTGGACCTCGGGCAATCGGGGTTACTTCACAATGAGATTATTCTTGATATTACTAGCCGGAACTTTCGCCGCCCGGTCCGACTCGAGGCGAGTGATGATAATCAGAGTTGGATTACAATTTTAGATCAAAACGACCCAATCCAACAGGTAAACCATGGGTATATTTATGATTACTCACTCGAGTTTCATGCCGCTGACACTACAGTATCGTATGTGCCCAGTAGTAAGCGTTACCTTCGACTTACTATTTTCAACAATGGACAAGTGCCGCTTGAGATTGCTCGAGTGCGGGCGACCAAGCGCGAGTTTGAGCAACCAATTCGCCTCAATTTCCGCCCCCTGCTTGTTAGTAAAACCAAAAATGAAGCCGAGCGGGCGAGTGTTTACACTTTTGATTTAGAGCAGACTGGAGTACCGGTCGACAGTTTCCGAGTATCGCTTGATGGTCGTAATTATCATCGGCGAGCGGCCCTTGAGGGGAGTAATGATTTAACTAATTGGCAAGTACTAAAGACCAATGACTATCTCTACGCTTATGAGACTAGGGAATTCTTTGGCTCTAAGCAGAGTATCGACTTTCCGGAAGCTCGCTTTCGCTATTATCGCCTCACGGTCTTTAATGGTGACGATCCAGAATTAGAAGTACAAGACACCGAGCAATCCCATAGTAAGTTTTCTGGTTTGGCTCGAGAAGTTTTTTTCCGCTACGAGGTGGGAGTAAATTACCAATTGTTCTATGGTAATTCTCAAGCTCGCGCGGCCGAATATGACCTCGTTAATTATTTGCCTACTCTCAATTTTCAAAACACAACCCAGTTTGCTTTAGGAACAGAAGTTGCGAACGCCAATTTTGTCCCTCCGCCTCCGGTATTGCCACCAGTCTCGGAGCGATACCCGGGATTACTAATTGTGATGCTGGTAATTGTCGTAGCGGGGATCGGTTTTGTAACTTTTCGTCTCATTCGACAAAACTTACCTCCAAATGATATGGTAAAGCCATGAAAAAGCTGTTAATTATTGTTGTCCTGATTGCGATCATCGCCGGTTTGTATTGGTGGATCAAGAAAAATGAACAAGTGATGCCGCCAATTGATAGTGGTAATGTTGGAGTTTGTACCCTCGATGCTAAGCAGTGTCCCGACGGTTCTTATGTTGGTCGGGTAGCACCGAGTTGCGAATTTGCGGCATGCCCGGTGGCCACTGGATCAGCCGCGTTGACTGAAGAAAAGATTAAGAACATGACCATTTTGGGTGACGGTCGGGCCGAACCTTTGAGGTTTGTTAATGGCAAAGCCCAAATTACATCGGTTCAGGGAAAAGATAATCAAACGATGCTGGTATCTGGTTACGCTGGCATCGAGAAGATTGCTCTTGCGGACACAAACAGTGATGGTATCAATGAAGCTGTTGTCGTAATCTCTGAGAATACTGGCGGCACCGGCGTGTTCAAAACCCTCTATGTTTTTTTAAATCGCGATGGTGAGCCGGCGTATCTGGCGTCTGGTCATTTGGGCGACAGGGTGGTGACTAATTCAATAACCGTGGAAAAAACCGGGATGATTAAGCTTGATATGACCGTCCATGGCGAGGGCAATCTCTTCCAAGGGATGTGTTGCCCGAATGTTCCGGCCACGAAACATTTTAGGATAATAGGTGGTAACTTGGTGGATGATTCTACTCAGCAGACTTATCGAAATGAAGAGTATGGGTTCGAGTTTAGTTACCCCAAATCATTATCTTTGGCGGCGGATTCTTCTTGGGAGATAACGGGCAGTCCGAACAATGATCAAGGATTAATAATGGCCATTAATAATATAAAAGTTTATCTAAAGACAAACAGCGGGATTTGTTCTTATAACGATAGTGATCAGATTGAAAGGTCAAATAGTTATGGAGTAGTTTTTAATTATTTTTATTCAGATTTTTACCGAGTCCAAGGCAATAATATTTGTTACACTTTTTCTTTTTCTTTTCCACCAGCCGCTTCTTTGTTTGGAGCTGAAGACAGACAAAAATTAACAGAGACAATTCTAGAGACCTTCCGTTTTATTAATTAATTTTTAATTATGACCATGGCCAAACTGCTGTTTATTGGTTGGTCTAAGGTGGTGGTTTTTTGATCGGGAAGTGGTATGCTTTTACTCATGAGAAGTAACAAGGGGTTTTTGTCCTTAGTTTTGTTGGTGGTTTTGGCCGTAGCCGCTATTGGTGGCGGTGGATATTACTTAATAGAAAAGAACAAAGTTGAACTGGTCGAAAGTAATTTGGTTCAGCCAGCGCCAACACCAGAGGCTACTGCCCCAAATCCCGAACCGCCCACTCCGGTCGAGACCGTGGTTGAGACGCCACCAACACCGGTTAAGCCGCTTGTTCCCGCGCCGGTTTCGGTAGCAAGCAAACCCGTGGACACCAGTGCTTGTGTTGATTTAGATGGCCAACAGAAGTATCGCTGTTTGAAGAAAGCCGCTATTGCGAGCGGTAGTGTGGCTCTCTGTGCCACCTTGCCCAATACACCCGAAGCACTGCGTGATAATTGTTATGTTGAAGTCGCTCCTGTTTTGAAAGA
The DNA here is from genome assembly GCA_964361825.1 of uncultured Candidatus Saccharibacteria bacterium. Classification (GTDB taxonomy): domain Bacteria; phylum Patescibacteriota; class Minisyncoccia; order Phycocordibacterales; family JACOZG01; genus CAYICB01. Next base: position 13,744 of record CAYICB010000005.1, read on the forward strand.
TTATTCGATTTGCGAAAAAATTAGAGTGATTGGTGCTGATGATGCTAAAAATTATGCCAAACCGCACAATTATTATAATTGTCGGATGTTCACTTCTATTGCGCTTAATGATTTGCCGACCTGTCGGTTAATTGAGAATAAAGAGGGGTTGCAAAAACTAGAGCAGGAACAGAGGGGCTATGGTGTGGACGAACAATCAATTCAAGAAAGTTTAAATACCGAACGAGAATCCTATCGTTCTTTGTGCACTTTTGCTATTGCTCTGAAGACAAAAAATGTTAACACCTGTAGTTTTTTGCCAGAGATCGCTGATGATTTGTTTTCCAAGACTTCCTGTGTTTATGCTGTGAACCAGTGCATTGCTGATCCCAAAAGTTGCGAGAACCCCCTAAAGCCATGAAAAAGCTGTTAATTATTGTTGTCCTGATTGCGATTATCGCTGGTCTGTATTGGTGGATCAAGAAAAACGACACCGCCGCGGCTTGGCAAACTTATCGAAATGAGGAAAGGGGATTTGAGTTCGAGTACCCCGTCGGTCACGCCATCAGCTTAACCTCAAAGGGATTGAGCCTCTCTAATGTTCTAGAGCGCACCCCGGTTCGTGAGGGTTGTGGAGGTTTTCCCGAAGCTCCTGAGGAGTTTTCTGTGGGCATCGAGATCCAGTCTGATCTTCAGGGAGCAGACCAAAGTGATCGTTTTGTAACCAAAACTTTAAACGAGAAAACTCTTTATGTGGGCGAGATTACCTCCGGGATTTGTGGAGACGCGCAGGTGGTTTATTGGCGTGACCTCACCACTTCGCGAGTAGTCGCGTTTGGTTTTATGCCAGCTTTTGGCGAGGCACTGCCGCCGGAGTATGAAGAAATTATGCGATCTTTTAGATTTATTAATTAATTTTTAATCATGAATAATTTTTGGAATTTGGTTTTGGGGGCGGTCATTATTTTACTGTTGGTGAGTGGTCTTTTTGATTGGATTAATTGGAGTCTGAATATTCCTATCTTGCTGGTGGTGATTATTGTGTGGTTCGTCTCAATGTATAACGGCTTTGTGCAGCTCGCCAATCGCGCTAAGGAGGCGTGGGCGGATATTGAGGTCCAGCTCAAGCGCCGGTATGATTTGATCCCCAATTTAATTAATACTGTGAAGGGTTATGCCGCGCACGAGAGTGGCGCCTTCGAGAAGGTCACGCAAGCGCGGAGCGCGGCGATGCAAGCGGGTACGCCGGCGGCTCATGCGCAGGCGGAGAATATGCTTACCGGCGCGCTCAAATCGCTCTTTGCGGTTTCTGAAGCGTATCCAGATCTTAAGGCGAACACCAACTTTCTCGAACTCCAACGCGAGCTCTCGGATACCGAGAACAAGATTCAGGCCGCGCGCCGTTTCTACAATGGCAATGTGCGCGACCTTACCATCTCGCTCGAGTCCTTCCCGTCCAATATCGTTGGCAAAACCTTCGGCTTCCAACCGATGGAATACTTCGATCTCGAAGATAATTCCCCGGCGCAAAATCCGGTGGAGGTGAAGTTTTAGTGAGTAATGGCCACGCTTTATACGCAGGCGGCGAGTAATGTGCGCAAAACTTGGGGCTTGATGCTCGTCTTTTTTGTGTTGATTGCGGCGCTGGGTTGGTTTTTGAGTGTGTATTACGGTAGCACCGATATTTTGGTCATCGCCATTGTGTTTAGTTTATTTATGAATGTCGCGGGCTATTGGTTCTCCGACAAGGTGGCGCTTGCGATGTCGGGAGCCAAACCTGCGCCGGATGCCGAATTTCCCGATCTGCATAATATTGTGGAGAACTTAGCGATCACCGCCGGTTTGCCTAAGCCGCGGGTGTATATTATTAATGATGCCGCGCCCAATGCCTTTGCCACCGGGCGCAACAAGGATCATGCCGCCGTGGCGGTAACCACCGGCCTTCTCGCCGGGCTCAATCGTGCCGAGCTAGAAGGGGTTTTGGCGCACGAGCTCGCGCATATTGGTAATCGCGATATTTTGGTGGCGACGGTCGCCGTGATTCTCGCGGGCTTCGTGGCGATTCTCTCGGATATTTTCTTGCGTGGACACTTATTTGGCGGTCGCAACCGCAACAATAATAGTCGCGGCGGTGGAGCTTTGGCCATCATCGGCCTCGTGCTTATTGTGCTCGCGCCAATTTTTGCCACTTTGATCCGCCTCGCGATCTCACGGCGGCGGGAGTACTTGGCCGACGCTTCTGGCGCCCTCCTTACCCGCTATCCCGAGGGCCTTGCTTCCGCCCTCGAGAAAATTGGCGCTCATCCTGCGCCACTCGCTCGCGCCTCCGATGCCACGGCGCACCTCTTTATCTCTAACCCTTTCGGCGCTCGCGCCGCGCGCGGTCTTCACCACCTCTTTCTCACCCATCCACCGCTAGTCGAACGCATTAAGCTTTTGCGCGAAATGCGTTAAACTTAAGACTTATGCGCGCTGTTGATTGGTTGCTCGACAAGAGTTTGCTCAAACTTTTTCCGTCAGCGATTACGCCAAATTTAATTACGACCGGCCGGTTTCTCTTGGTGCCGATCGTTTTTGGCCTTTTGATTGTGGGGCGATATGATTGGGGTTTGATTTTGTTTACTCTGGCCGCCTTCTCTGATGTGCTTGATGGCGCGCTGGCCCGCACGCGGGGCGCCGTGAGCGATTGGGGCAAACTCTTCGACCCTTTGGCCGATAAATTACTCATTGGTTCGGCCGCGTTGGTCTTAATTACGCGATTAGTAAATTGGTGGTTGGCTGGCGCTTTGGTGGTGATTGAACTCCTCCTTATTTTTACCGCCTATTTTAAGTTGCAAAAGCGCGGCGTAACCGCGCAGGCTAATTGGTCGGGCAAGATCAAAATGTTTTGCCAATCAATTGGTCTAATTACTCTTTTGCTCTATTTGCTCACCCCTTTTGCTTGGCTACTGCTTTTGGCTAAAATCATTCTTTACTTCGCCCTCGGCTTCGGTATTATTAGTCTCGTCGTTTACCGATCGATTTAGGAGGGTTCGCATAGTGGTCTAGTGCGCACGCTTGGAAAGCGTGTGTGGGGCAACCCACCGAGAGTTCGAATCTCTCACCCTCCGCCTTCGCCTCGCAGTAGCTCGGCTTCTGTGGGACGTATTGTTTTTATGGTTTTAAACAGTTTTTCTATTTCATCAACAACAAACCCGTTATTGCAACAATACTTCCCACGATCTTTCTTGGTAAGTCTTCACGCTCATTTAAAAACAAGGCACCGGCAATAAACATCAAAATTACTTTGAAAGTTGTTATCGCGGAGACAAAACTTAAATTACCAACGATATAAACCAAAGTAATCCAAGATAAATTTTGAAAAAACCTAAGTGTTCCGGTAAACACAACATCTTTTTTGGAATAAGGATGATTACTGCCAGCAAACCATGTGAAAAGCCCCAAACACAAACAGGTAGCCCACCAGGAAAGTAGCGTGCCTGTAGTAAAGCCGGTGGTTTTCTGAAGAGATCTCTCAGCAACCAGAAGCACCCCCAGAAAAACGCCCGACAGTAACATCATTAAAAAGTATTTATCGAAAGTGAATTTCCCCGTCCGATGTTTCTTGGAAACAACAAGCATTCCTATTAATAACAGGGTTGTGCCCGCAAGTTGTAACAAAGTTAGTCTTTCGTTTAAAAAAATAGTGGCAAGCAAAATGGTGATTGGCGTGTAGATATTACTCACCACGCTAGTTACGCCAGCTTCAACATATTTTTGGGCAGTATGGAGAAAGACATAAGAAATTGAGCCACAAATCCCACAAACAAAAGAAAGAAGGGTGAGTTGGAGGGTGTTTCCTTTAACAGAAAATGGTTGATAGAAAAGTAGGGTCAATCCCAATACCGCAATAACTAAAGTGATATGAAAAGCAAAGGCTGTTTGGCCAACATTGTCGATGTTTTTACTCTTCGCTAACCAACGCCGCTGAAGAGGGGCAGCACTCGCGGCGATAAAGTAAAAAATGTAGGCTAGGACTTGTGGCATCTTGGTAAATTTTCCAGATCAGTTTACCATAACCCCCATGACTCAACTCGAAGCGCTGAATATTCTTAAAACGGGGGCGAATGTTTTTTTGACCGGTGAGCCGGGGAGCGGGAAGACTTATACGATAAATTTGTATCTCAATTATTTGCGCGAGCGCGGAGTGACGGTGGCCGTGACGGCCTCCACTGGTATTGCGGCCACCCACCTTAATGGCATGACGATTCACTCGTGGAGTGGGCTTGGCGTGCGGCAAGAATTAACCGATTATGATCTCGATAAACTGACGCAAGATGAGCGGCTGGTGAAGCGCCTGCGCCAAGCGCGCGTTTTGGTGATTGATGAAGTCTCGATGCTCGCGGCGAAGACGCTCGACTTGGTGGATCGCTTGTGCAAAGAATTGCGCGGATCACTTGAGCCCTTTGGCGGCTTGCAAGTAATTGTGGTCGGCGACTTCTTCCAGCTCCCGCCGGTGACGCGTGGCGGCGAGCGGGCGCAGTTTGCTTATGAGGCGCGGGTGTGGCCCGCGGCGCAATTTATTATTTGCTATCTCTCGGAGCAACATCGACAGGAGGATAGCAACTTTCTCGCGGTGCTGGCCGCCTTGCGCGCGGGTAAGTGGACCGAGAGCCATCGTGCGGCCTTGGCGGCGCGGGTGGTGGCGGAGACTGGTTCCGCTCACGCCGGTTTAACCAAACTTTTTCCGCACAATGCCGATGTTGATCGGCTTAATCATGAAGAACTGGCTAAACTTAGCGCCACACCGCGGCACTTCGCCATGAAGAGTAGTGGCGCGCCGGGGCTGGTGGAAGGTCTCAAGCGCAATTGTCTCTCGCCAGAAACTTTGTCGCTCAAGGTTGGGGCCAAGGTAATGTTTACGAAAAATAGCGTGGAGCGGAAGTTTGTGAATGGCACCACGGGCGAGGTGACTGGCTTCCAGCCGATGGATCATTATCCGCTGGTGAAGACGCGGCAGGGGAAAATAATTGTGGCCGAGCCCTTGGAGTGGACGGTGCAAGCGGGCGAGCGGGTATTGGCGCGAGTAACGCAGGTGCCGTTGCGTTTGGCTTGGGCCATTACGGTCCACAAGAGTCAGGGGATGTCGCTTGACGCGGCACTGATTGATCTTAAGCAGGCCTTCGAGTACGGTCAGGGTTATGTGGCGCTCTCGCGGGTGCGGAGCTTGGCTGGGCTCCATTTGCTCGGCTTCAATGAGCGGGCACTCGAGGTCCATCCGGAGGTTAAAGCGCGCGACGGTGACTTCCGCGGGCAGTCGAGCGAGGCGAGAGCCACCTTCGGTAATTTGGCGCCGGAGCGACTTAAGACGATGCAAGATAATTTTATCGTGGCGAGTGGCGGGAGTTTGACCCCACTTCGTTCACCAAAATTTAAGGCGAACTCCGCGGGACGGGCCGGAGGCCCGGAAGAAACCCTGCGCTTGGTGAAAGAGCAGAAGCAAATTCGAGAAATTGCTAAAGAGCGAAAGCTGACCACTGGCACGATTATCAAACACTTAGAAGACTTGCGAATGGCGAAAAAACTGAAAGTGAGCGATCTGGCCCACCTCGCGCTCGGTCAAGAAGATTTAATCGCCGAGATTCGTCGCGCCTTTCGGCGGGTGGGCAAAGACAAGCTCAAGACCGCCTTCGACCACCTCAAAGGCGAATATCCCTACGACCTCATTCGTCTCGCGCGGCTTTTGGACTTTTAGTCTTACTTCCATTAAACTAAATAATATGATCAATAATTATACAAAGGGGCAGGAGATGGCTTTGATGTTTTTGCGTTTGGTGCTGGGAGTGGTGTTTTTTTACGCGGGTTATGTGAAGTGGGGGATGTGGTCAGCGGCGCCAGAGGGGATGAGCGCGGGGATGGTTTTGTTAATGAAGTTTTTGTCTATTGTTGAGCCGCTTGGGGCAGTCGCCGTAATCATCGGTTTTCTCACCCGTTGGGCCGCCGCTGGCTTCTCGATTATTATGGTTGGGGCCATTGTTCTATTGCAATTTATGATGGGCATTAGTTTTTCTGGCGCCACCGGCGCGGGGTGGAACTTCCCGCTCATGGTGCTTGCTGGTTCTTTGGTTTTAATGACCTTCGGTCCCGGCTCTTGGTCGCTTGAAGCAAAACTGAAGGCGAAGCAGACACCAATGGTAGTTTAAGAATTTGATTGCCAAAATCACCTTTTTACCCTATAGTGGTGGGGTGCAAAGAGCACGGAAGCCGGAGTCGAGTTTCTCGAGTATAGCAATTAAAAAGTAAAATAAAATTACATGACCGGAACAATCAAAACTCTGACCCCGAAAGGATTCGGCTTCATTGCTCGTGAGGGCGAGGCCAAGGACCTCTTCTTCCACTCCAAGGAATTGAAGGGCGTGACCTATGAGGAGCTGAAGGAGGGCGATGCGGTTTCCTTCGACGTCGTTGACGGCGAGAAGGGGCCAGCCGCCACCAATGTGACTCGCGTTTAATTAACGCCAAAAAACCGCTTCAACTTACTTGAGGTGGTTTTTTTGTGCTACAATTTTGAGATTAGCAGTTAAATTTTAATTTTTATGGCCAAAGGTAATGCGCGAGAGCGCAAAGAGAAAAAGAAACCCAAGAAGAAATAGTCTGTGATCACCCTCGACGACTTTAAGAAACTGGAGATCAGGATTGGGAAAGTGGTCTTGGCCGAGAAGGTGCCTGAGGCCGATAAACTTTTGCGCTTGATGATCGACTTTGGTCCCGAAACTCGACAAATTATTTCGGGTATTGCTTTATCGTACCCAGACCCCAGTGTGCTCGTGGGTAAACTTTTACCGGTGCTGACCAATCTCGAACCGCGGACGATTCGCGGTCTCGAGAGTCAAGGCATGGTGCTGGCCGCGAGCTTGCCCGACACATCGGCGGGTGGGGAGGCGGGGCCAATTATTCTTCAGCCAGAACGAGAAGTACCAGCGGGGAGTGAGGTAAAATAATTACCGCTAGTTAATTATCAAGCCGGTAAACATGGACGGCGTAGGGGTCGAAGTTAACATATGGTCCAGAGAAGCCGGGGGCAAACTCGGTCACAATTTTGTTGTTGGTGATCGTGCCTGTGGTGCAAGTATCTGGGTCAAGATTGTTGGCAGTAAGATTGGCACAATAGGTGCTAAAGTTGCCGCCACTAATCGTGATTTGATTGCCCGCCATACCAGCCGGAGCAAATAACTGATCGAAATTGGGGGGCAGAGGCACATCGCCAAGGCGGGGTTGATAGTCTGGCGCGGGGCTATTATCTTTTACCCGGGCGCCGCCGCGCACATCTTGACGGCGAACATAAATCGGCCCAGTAGAACCAGTTGTGGGTTTAATGGCTAAGAAGTGATGTTTAATTGGTTCGATGGCAATATTGGGGAGAGGGAAATCGTAATAACCGGCGGTGGTGGGCACAGGAGTAGGATCAGAAATCCAGATGCGTTGATCTGGCACCTCATCTCTTGTGTCATCCTTATAAATCGCGTATTGGAAGGTGTTGCCGGTGGCCGAGCCATTGTCGAAGAAGATTTTTACTTTATTTAAGGTTCTGGGAGTGTTGGTAATACCGGTATAGATATTTTGGAATAAGATTCGTCCCGGAGCATTGTTTACATTGTCTTGATTAAGATCGACGGTCTCGAAGGGGAAATAAGTGCCAAATTGAGCGGGGAAGAGTTCGCCAGTGGTGGCCTCGGCTTGGGCAAAGAGGCGATGGACGGTGGCGCCACCACCATAATCGAGATAATTATTGGCCGTTTGAGCCACATTAACGCAGATGACATAAGGCTTATTGGTGCCAGCGTGATTTTTCTCAAACACGGCGCACTGCACCTCGGGGTTGCTACTTTGAGCGGTGATGGTGGGGGAATTTTTTAAGAAAAGATTGGTTCTGGTTTTGAGTTCGGTGGCGAGATTAGAGACAGCTTGATAATATTCTGGCGAATCTGGCAGGGCAAATTCGGAGATTTCTTGTTCTTCGAAGCCGTAATCGCTCGTGTCTTCCATCCCGTGACGATAACTCCAGAAGAAGATCCCTCTCGCGCCGTTAACAATCTCGCTGTAAGAAACCGAACGCAATTCGCCGAAGGTGAGTGGTCGCCTAACGAGACGATAACGACCGGGTTGATAACTGCTAATCTCATTAACGGCAATCACCGGTTTGCCCGCCATGGCTTGAGTAACTTCTTTAATAATTGGCCCAACGGTTTTGAGCGGCAAAACTTGCATCCCGTAACCCGCTTGCACAAAGGCCATATCAATCCCGCCACTTAAGTTGGCCAAGCGATCACTTTGACCCAGAGAGAGCGAGAGAAAAACGGGGCGGTGACAAGAATCCGCTTGGCGGAAGTCTTCAGCCAAGGCCAAGAGTTCGGCATCGCTATACCCATAACCCTCATGGTAGCCCTCGTGCGGGAGTTCCCAAGCGATAATGTTTTGATAATCTTCTTGCAGGTTGATGGCGGCCACCGAGTTTTGAACTTGTGAGAAAAGTTTGGTTTGGTGTTCACCCAGCAAGGTATCGGGCAAAGCTGACCACGGGGCGTCTACTAAGGCATTGAAGCCATTGGTAAATTGGGACCACGGTACTACGCCCCCCATACCCCAAAGACCGATGGGGAAATAGGGTTGGTTCTCGACCGTGAGGAGGCCATTGGCCGAGCCATAATCTAAACAAGTGGCATTATCGGGTGGCGGGGTGGGCACTCGCGGCGGTTCTTCTTCGTCATCTTCATCGTCTTGCGAATCACCAGAACTAGTATCTACTTCCGAGAGGAGGTTGGTGCCCGAGTCGTTGGGGCCGGTTTCATTTTCTTGAGTTACTGGCGCTAATTCCACCATGGTTTCCACTTCTTGTTTTTCTAGTAAGCCGCCGGGTGTTTTAGAAGTTTGCTGGGGTGCAAAGGTGAAGATGGTTGGTAATTTATCTTGATAATAAGCGGCCGTGAGAACAAGCAAAGTGCCTACTACTAATAAGGCTGGCAAATGCGGATGATTTTTTAATTGTTCCATAAATATGGCTTAAGTGTAGCATGGGCCGGCAATAGTCAGTGGGGAAAAAATGTGTTAGCTTGATGACTGATTAGTTTGGAGGAGTGCCGGAGCGGTTAACGGAACGGTTTGCTAAACCGTGGCCCTAGAAATGGGGCCCGTGGGTTCGAATCCCACCTCCTCCGTAATGCCAAATTTTACTAAGTTTGTTCTTAGGAAAATTTGGCATTGAGGTGCGGATTCGAAAGCCGGAGTCCGCGCAGGAGTGGAGAAAAGCTATAAAAACGCTTTTCTCGGGTCGAGCGATCCGCCAGTTGGCGGATACGCGTGACCGAATCCCACCTCCTCCGCCAGATTGGCAACTTTGAACCGAAGGTTAATTTTTATACATGTTTGAAAACTCGTTCAAAAACATAGACAATATCCTGCACACTGACTCCGGGTCGGCGACTGAACTCGACTATGTAGAGCAGACATCGTGGACCCTCTTTTTGAAATACCTTGATGATCTGGATGAGATAAAGAAGACCGAGGCACAACTTGCTGGGAAAAAATACAATCACATTCTTGATGCGCAATACAGGTGGGATGCGTGGGCGTGCCCAAAAGGCAAAGACGGCAAGATAGATCACCACAAAGCAATGACTGGTGATGACCTCAATGATTTTGTGAATCAGAAGCTTTTTCCTTATCTGAAGAAGTTCAAGAATCCTGATGCAGATGCAAATACCATTGAATACAAGATTGGCGAGATCTTCAGTGAGCTAAAAAATAAAATAGTCAGTGGCTACAAGCTTCGAGATATCCTGAATGTCGTGGATGCAATGCATTTCCGAAAGTATGAGGAGAAGCACGAGCTCTCACATCTCTACGAAAACAAGATCAAGAACATGGGTAATGCGGGGAGAAATGGTGGAGAGTATTACACTCCACGCCCTTTGATTAAAACCATCGTTAAAGTGGTAGCGCCAACAATTGGCGAGACGATCTATGACGGAGCATGTGGCTCTGCAGGCTTCTTGGTGGAGTCGTACAACTACCTCACTGAAAATCAGGCAAGTCTTTCATCCGCACAGATGGCGACACTGCAGAATAAAACCTTCTATGGCAAGGAAATAAAATCTCTGGCATACATTATCGGCATCATGAATATGATTCTGCACGGTATAGAAGCGCCAAACATCAGGCACACGGATACGCTGGCACAGAACATCAACGATATTCAAGAGAAGGATCGTTATAACGTGGTTCTGGCAAACCCCCCTTTTGGAGCAGGAATAGGACGAGAGATTCAGCAGAACTTTCCTATCAAGACTGGCGAGACAGCATTTCTATTTCTCCAACACTTTGTAAAAATACTAAAAGCTGGAGGTAGAGGTGGTATCATTATCAAGAATACTTTCCTTTCGAATACAGATAATGCATCTGTAAGTTTACGAAAGCTACTCCTTGAGAGTTGTAATTTGCACACAGTACTTGATTTGCCTGGTGGTGTGTTTGCGGGAGCGGGAGTGAAGACGGTCGTGCTTTTCTTTGACAAAGGAAAACCCACAAAGAAAGTGTGGTTCTACCAACTTAATCTTGCTCGCAATCTTGGTAAGGGTAATCCCCTGAATGAGGCAGATTTGGCAGAGTTTGTGAAGTTGCAGAAGGCCCTAATCAAAGACGGGCATGCAAAAGCAGACAACGAGAATTCGTGGAGTGTTGACGTATCTGCTGTAGATCAAAAAACATTCGATCTGTCAGTAAAGAATCCAAATAAGAAAGACGAGACTGCATTGCGAACCCCGGAAGAGATCATAGTGGAGATGGGCAAGCTCGATACTGAAATCAAAAGCAGTATCATGAGCATCAAGAAAATTATATGAAACACGATACGCTATTTGACGAGGCGAGGGAGAAACAGCGAGCGCATCTATTAGAGATGGCTCAGGGCTTCAATACATTACTAACCCCCTGCTTTAATTTTGGTTTAGTAAAGAAAGAAGAGTCTCCAAAAGAGTATTTTGTGGCAACTGTTTTGAACAAGATTTTTTCTCTAAATATTTCTCTCGAGAATATTATCTTCACTAACGATGTTTTTCTTTCAAATTATTTATATCGCTATGTGTACGAGCTATATGCGAAGGTGTTTTATATTTTCTCAGGATCAGACGATGCGGATATTAACGAAAAGCTCAAGGAATTTTTTGATAACAAAAGAGTGGAGATTAAAGATTATTTAGAAAACATCGACGAATCATCAATCCCGCCAAAATTAAAAGAGGAACATAAGGAAAAATACCTTCTGATGAATAGGATGGCACATCCAAGCATAGATAGTTTCAATATGCATTTGAACAAGACCAAGGAACAGCAGTTCGACTTTTTAGTTCCTACAGTAAACCTAACATTTTGGCACAATGCGGAAATAATGCGGATATTTTCTCTCTTCAAGATATTAGGTATTGATAAAAAACTTGATTTGGGAAAGTTGTATTCACTTCAAACACAATGAAAACTTGGTTCACAAAAAAACTCGGTGGAAACTTTCTGCTCGTTGCCTTGATGGGTATTTTGATTGCACCCATCATCTATATTTACTACACCTGCCCGGGAGATACGTTTTACGAAAGTGTCATGAGCAACTTAATAGCAACGGGGCTGGCTCTTATTGCGGGTATTCCTATAGCTCTATGGATCGACAGACGCATAAAAGAGCAAGAGAATGCGTTGTCATTCAAAAATGAAAGACAAAAGGAAGTAAAGACACTTTCCCTAATCAAGGAGGAGCTCGATTTTTCTTTAAGTTCACTTTTCTTGAAAGGAAAAAAAGGCAACACAACTACTTTGACTATACAACCACTCAAATCTGATTTGTGGGATGCAATGAGTAGTTCTACTGATATCCAGCGCATAGAAGAGCCTGATCTGCTGAACAGAATTGTTTCAGCATATTATGCTCTCAAAATAGTAAAGAGTATTGAGGAGCAAGCCTACAAAGCATTACAAGGCGCCACGGTTACTTTCACGATGCCGGATGGCACGGTAAAAAATGGCGCTCAGCTTCTACTCGAAGATGCGAGGGGGTTTGATAGCTTGTTCGAGTCAAATCTGAAAGAAGCGTTGGACATGATCAGTAAGCGACTCGAGGTGTTAAAAAAATATGAAAACTAACTGGCAAACAAAAAAACTTGGTGAGGTTTTAGAATACGAACAACCCACTCCGTATATCGTTAGCTCCAAGAGCTATAAAGATGATTATGAGACGCCTGTTCTGACGGCTGGGAAGTCTTTTGTTTTAGGGAAGACAAAGGAAAAGAATGGTATTTTCCCTGCCAAAGATTTACCTGTAATTATTTTTGATGACTTTACAACCGCTACAAAGTTCGTTGATTTTCCATTTAAGGTGAAGTCATCTGCAATGAAAATATTGCGTCCGGTCAAAGAGGTATCTGACGCGAAATTCCTTTTTTATATGATGCAGAATATTGCCTTCGATCATACTGGTATACATAAGAGATATTGGATATCAGAATATTCCAACATTGAAGTTCCAATACCGTCTATTTCAGAGCAAAAGCGGATTGTAAAAAAGTTGGATGAAGTTTTCGAGAAAGTAACAAAGGCGAAGGAGTCGGCGGAAAAGAATTTGCAAAACTCAAAAGAGCTTTTTGAGTCGTATTTACAGAGTGTATTTGCCCCGCCTTCGCTAAAGCTACGGACGGGCAAGGAATCCTACGGGAAGGGTTGGGAAGCAAAAACATTAGAAGAAGTTTCTTTGCAATTCGGAAGAGGAAAATCTAAACATCGTCCAAGAAATGACAAGAAGCTTTATGGAGGAAAATACCCCTTTATTCAGACTGGTGATATTAGGAACTCTAACCACCTCATCACGCAGTACTCACAGACGTATAACGATGTGGGCCTAAAGCAAAGCAAACTTTGGCCAAAAGGTACTATCTGCATCACAATTGCTGCCAATATCGCCGAAACAGGAATACTCGATTTTGATGCATGTTTTCCGGATAGTGTGATCGGACTCGTTGTTAATCCAAAAATCGCTCATAGCGATTTTGTTGAGTATCTCCTGCAATCGTTTAAGGTAAGACTGAAAGCAAAAGGAAAAGGAAGTGCACAGCATAATATAAATATGGCAACCTTCGAGCACGAACTGTTTCCATTTCCTCCATTGGAAGAACAAAAAACCATCGTCAAAAAACTCGACGCACTCTCGATGGAAACAAAAAAGCTGGAGAAAATATATGAGCAGAAGTCGGCGGATTTAGAGGAGCTTAAGAAGTCGGTGTTGAGTAAGGCGTTTAAGGGGAAGTTGTAGTAATATGCACACATGAAAAGGATTGAAATTAAAAACAAAATCATCGCGGTAAAACTGTCAGAGAATGAAGATGATTATATTTCGTTGACTGATATTGCCAAATTCAAGGATCCCGAAGCCACGGGTATCGTCATCGCAAACTGGCTTTCTACCAAGTACACCATACAGTTTATAGGAGCTTGGGAGCATCTCCACAATGTCGCTTTTAATGTTATGGAATTCGATAACATTAGAAATAGTGCTGGTTCTAACGGGTTTATCTTGTCTTCATCTCGGTGGGTCAAAAGTACCAACGCAATCGGTATACGGTCTTCCCCCGGTCGCTATGGGGGAGGGACTTTTGCCCACAAGGACATCGCGTTTGAGTTTGCTACTTGGATCTCGCCTGAATTCAAACTTTACTTGATCAAGGAGTTCCAGCGGCTTAAAGTAGAAGAAAACCAGAGAATACTCCTTGGCTGGGATGCGAAGCGCATGCTCACCAAGATCAATTACAAAATCCATACTGATTCGATAAAGGAGCATATCGTTTTGCCTCAGAAATTGACCAGCAAAGAATCCACTGTTGTGTATGCAAACGAAGCAGATGTATTGAATGTTGCTCTTTTTGGAATGACGGCACAAGACTGGAAGCGAGCGAACAAGGGAAAGGAGGGCAACATGCGGGATTATACAGATGTGTATCAACTCGTCTGTTTGGCAAATCTTGAAAGCGTGAACGCTGAATTTATAAAAATGGGAATGTCCCAAAGAGAAAGATTGCTCAAATTAAACGAGACAGCTATTGTCCAAATGAAATCACTTCTGGCGAATGGTAGTGTTAAAAAACTTTTAACATGAACGAATCTGAAACACGAGCAGAGTATATCGATCCCAAGCTTGTTGCGAGCGGATGGGGTGTTGTCGACGATACGCGGGTACTGCGCGAATTCCGGATCACAGAAGGGAAGATACAAACGGGTGGGGTGCGCGGAAAGCCAGAAATCGCTGACTATATCCTCGTGTATCGAAACCGAAAAGTTGCGGTCATTGAGGCTAAAAAGCTGGATGAGCACATAGGCGAAGGAGTGGCGCAGGCCAAGGCGTATGCGAGTAAGCTTGGTATTGCGTATACCTATTCGACTAATGGTAGAGATATCTACGAAATGTGTTTGACGACAGGGAAGGAGTGGTTTCTTGGGCGGTTTCCAACACCGGATGAATTGTGGACGGCGACCTATGGTGACCAGAATGAATGGAAAGAAAGATTTTCATTAGTGCAGATTGAGGGCGATCATGGCAAGCGATACTACCAGGAACTTGCAATCAACAAGGCGCTTGATGCCATAGCGGAGGAGAAGACAAGGATCCTTGTCACCATGGCAACGGGCACAGGCAAAACTGCGGTCGCGGCACAAATCGCGTGGAAGCTTTTTCAAACACGGTGGAATTTGAATCGGGACGGTACACGGAGACCAAGAATTCTTTTTTTGGCAGACAGAAACATCCTTGCTGATCAGGCGTTTGGTAATGATTTCTCGATCTTTCCGAGTGATGCGCGAGTGCGTATAAATCCTCTTGATATCCGCAAGAAGGGGGGAGTGCCGATGGGAGGGAGCATCTACTTTACGATTTTTCAGACCTTTATGAGTGGGCCGGAGGGAGCCCCGTATTTCGGGGAGTATCCACCAGACTTCTTTGATTTCATTATCATTGATGAATGTCACCGTGGTGGTGCGAATGACGAGAGCAACTGGCGAGGGATTTTGGACTACTTTTCTCCTGCGGTGCAACTCGGCCTCACTGCTACGCCAAAACGCCAAGGCAATGTGGACACTTACGAATATTTTGGCGAACCTGTATACACCTACTCACTCAAGCAAGGTGTGAATGATGGATTTCTCACGCCATTTAAGGTGAAGCGTATCAAAACGACACTCGATGACTATATTTTTACATCTGACGACCAGATCATCGAGGGTGAAGTGGAAGAAGGCAAGATCTATGAAGAAGCAGATTTCAATAAAATAATTGTCATTAAAGAGCGTGAGGCGAAGCGTGTGCGTGTGATATTGGATGAGATCAATCAAAACGAAAAGACTATTATCTTTTGTGCCACACAAGATCATGCGCTTGCAGTGCGGGATTTGGTCAACCAGATGAAGGAGAGTAAAGACCCAAATTATTGCCAGCGTGTGACAGCGAATGATGGCGCACGGGGAGAGCAATATTTGAGAGAGTTTCAGGATAATGAGAAGACCGTTCCAACAGTTCTTACAACCTCGCAGAAGCTCTCTACAGGTGTGGATGCAAGGAATGTTCGTAATATCGTGCTCATGCGCCCCGTGAATTCGATGATCGAGTTCAAACAGATTATTGGTCGTGGTACACGGCTTTTTGATGGTAAGGAATACTTCACGATCTATGACTTCGTGGATGCCTATCATCACTTTGCTGACCCTGAATGGGACGGTGATCCTATAGACGAGACGACAGAGATAAAACCTCCTACGGGGCCAAAGGATCCGCCAGGAACACCCGGTGATCCTCCACCAGAGCCACCTGATGAGCCAAAGAGGAAGCTCAAGATAAAGCTTCGTGATGGCAAGGAGCGTGAGATTCAGCACATGATCTCTACGTCTTTTTGGAGTGCTGATGGCAAGCCTGTATCGGTGCAGGAGTTTATGGACAATATGTTTGGTGCAATGCCGGAGTTCTTTAAGAGCGAAGAGGAGTTGCGAAAGATATGGTCTGATCCTGTGACGAGAAAAGTGTTCCTCGAAAAAATAGCAGTAATTGGATATGGCAAGGACGAGCTGGAGATGCTACAAAAAATGATTGATGCAGAGCAGAGTGATTTGTTTGATGTTTTGAATTATGTTTCGTTCTTGAGGCCAACCATTTCAAGAGTGGAGCGTGTGGAGCAGGCAAAAG
Source organism: uncultured Candidatus Saccharibacteria bacterium (assembly GCA_964361825.1). Classification (GTDB taxonomy): domain Bacteria; phylum Patescibacteriota; class Minisyncoccia; order Phycocordibacterales; family JACOZG01; genus CAYICB01. The sequence goes on from CAYICB010000005.1 coordinate 29,963, forward strand.
GAAAGATATTTGAGGGATTAGATGAAAAGCAGAAAGGGTTTTTGGCCTTTGTGTTGGCGAAGTATGAGGAGAAAGGTGTTGACGAGTTGGATGAGGAGAAGTTGCCAGTGCTCTTGAATCTTAAGTATCATGCAATTGCTAATGCAGTAGATGCTCTTGGTGAGGTGGATTCCATACGCTCCGTGTTCTTTGACCTTCAGAAAGATTTATATATTAAGTAGGACTTTGTGCTTTACCCATGCGCGAGGGCGAGGGCCAAAACTCTTTTTGCGCCGGCTTTTAAGAGCGCGCGGCGTGCTTCTCCTACTGTGGCGCCGGTGGTGATCACATCGTCTACCACAATGATTTTTTGACCGGTTACTAATTCTGGGCGACAGACGGCAAACGCTTGGTGCAAGTTTTTCAATCTAGTGGCGCGGTTTTTGAGGGAAACTTGCGTGCTGGTCTCTCTGATTTTTTCCAAGATTTCTCCTTGATACTTAAGATTTGCTGGATCTTTGGCGGCTAAAAATTTGGCCAGCAGGGCCGCTTGGTTAAAACCGCGCTCCGCTAGCCGTTTTGGTCGCAAGGGCGTGGGCACAATTAACCACGGTCGCGTATCAAAGAGGCGCCCGTCGGCAATTTCTGGTAAAATTAGTTCATACAGCAAAGGGGCTAAGGGTTTGGCGAGGGCCGAGTGTCCACGATACTTTAGTCGCCAGATCAATTTTTTCACAATCTGGTTTTCGTAGTCGAAGCAGGCATAAGTCTCGGCGAGATCAGTGGTGTCGGCCGGCGGGAGATTAAGCGCACAGTTGGGGCAAAGATCGAAGCCATGGCGCCCGCAACCCAAGCATTGGGTGGGGAAAATCAAGTTTAGAATCTTGTGGATAAGACTCATGAATATTAATGATATAATTAATCACTTGCCACCGAGGTAATTTTTCATGTCCAATCTTTTTTCGAAACTTTTAGGTTTTGGCAAGTCTGGTCTTTGGCATCAGAAGGTAAATGAGGTGGTGGGAATTGATTTCGGGACCTCATCGGTGAAGGCGGTGCAATTAAAGAAGGATAAAGGGCGCATTTTGCTCGAGACTTATGGTGAGATTGCTCTCGGACCCTACAATAATTTGGCGGTGAGTCAGGTGTCTAATCTTGGGTCGGAGAAAATGTCTCAATTGCTCGCTGACTTGTTTAACGAGGCTAATATTACCACGCGCGTGGGTTCGCTGGCGATCCCGCTCCGCTCTAGCCTAGTTAATATGATGAGTTTGCCCGATTTGGCCGCCGATAAATTGGAGAAAATTATCCCCATTGAGGCGCGGAAGTATATTCCGGTGCCAATTTCTGAAGTGGAGCTTGATTGGTGGATTATCCCCAAGAAGATTTTTAACCAAGCGGGAGAAGAGCATCGCCGCACGGTGGAGGTCTTGGTGGTCGCCATTCACAAAGATACCATTAAGCAATATGAGGAGATTGTGAAATTGGCCGAATTCCAACCCGCTTTCTTTGAGATTGAGACTTTTAGCGCCATTCGGGCAGTGTTTGCCGGAGAAATGCAGGCCGTGGTAATGCTCGATATTGGTGCCGCCACTTCCAAGCTCTCAATCATCGACTATGGCGTGGTGCGTCAGTCCCACACCATCGGTAAGGGTTCGCAAGATATTACACTCGCCATCTCGCGTTCGCTGGGGGTTGATTTTGCCAAAGCCGAGGAGATTAAGCGGCGCGTGGGCTTGGTGGAGTCGGTGGGCTTGCCGAGCACCGCTACCGGTGAAGATGCCCAAATTCGCAATACCGTGAGCACGATTGTGGAATACATTTTTTCCGAAGCCAATAAGGTGATTAGTGCTTATCAGAATCGCGAGCGGCGAGTGGTAACCAAGGTGGTAATTATTGGCGGCGGCGGCTTGCTTAAGGGCTTGCTTGATTTGGCCAAAACCAATTTTGAGGCCACGGTAGTTTTGGGCGAAGCCTTTGCCAAAGTGGAGTATCCAGCTTTTCTCGATAAGGTGCTTAAGGAGACGGGCCCGGGTTTTGCGGTAGCCACAGGTTTAGCCCTACGACATTTAGAAGAATTAGGTTAAAATATAATTATGGATCCGCGCGATACACAAAGTTCGTTTATCCCCAAACAAGTTTTAACGGTGGGCGGCGGTTCGCGTCGGCCACCAACCGTGGGTTTGTTTACCCTGATTTCCCTCCTCGTGCTTTTGATTAGTGTTTTATTTTGGGGTGGTTCTTACGCTTATGCTAAGTTTTTACAAAACGAAATTGAGCGCCCTTGTCGCGAGTCGGCCATTACCAATACCCTCGATTGTGGCCTCAATGCCAAACTCGAGCGCGCCAAACAAGAAGTACAACAGAATGTGATTGATGATCTAAAGATTAAAGAAGCCAAAATTCGCACTGCCGAGAGTTTAATTAATAATCACCTTACTGCGCTACCGGTGTTTGATCTTCTTGAGGCCCACACTCTTAAAACAATTAGCTACGATTCTTTGGGTTATGGTGGGGGCGAGCTTACGCTTTCTGGTGAGGCCAAGGGTTATGAAAGCATCGCTCTCCAGTCCGATATTTTTGTGAAGGAGGTGAGAGAATTTGATAGTTTTCTTTTTTCCGATCTTTCGCCCAGTGAGACCGGTCGGGTGCGCTTTAAGCTGACGATTAAGTTGCGAGACGGTGAATTGTCTTATAAAAAATATTTAGGCCTATGAAAGTTTTTACTCCCATTTTATTTTTAATTATCGCTGGCATCATTTTCTTTCAGCTGACCGATCCGGTTTTGGGTCAAATTGATAAGTGGCAGGAAAAAAAGACAGCGCTAGAAGAAGGCTTAAAAAGTGCCCAAGACTTAATTGAGCGACAAAACGCTCTAATTGCCGAGCGCAATGAGATTAGCGATGAGCAGTTTGAGCGTTTAGATAAGCTGATTCCCGAACAGGTCGATAATGTTCGTTTAATTATTGAAATGGGGCGGATTGGTAGTCGTAATGGGATGCCGATGCGTAATGTGACCGTGACCACCGGTACTAAAGATGGCGAGGAGCCGGCCTTGGTCTTGCCCGAGGGTGATGTTAAAAATCAGCTTAATGAGGTGGATATTAGTTTTACCGTTTCTGGTTCTTATCCCTTGTTTAAATCTTTTATGAAGAATTTGGCCGATAATTTGCGGATTCTAGACATCAACTCTTTCTCGGTGAAGGCCGGCGAAGGGAGCCTTTATGATTATAATGTGGGTTTAACCACTTATTGGCTCAAAAGATAGAAATTTATGAATAAATTTTTACGCATCATTCTCATTATCCTCGTTGTTGGTTTGGTGGTTTTTGGTATTTATTACTTTTTATTGGCCAAAGAAGCGGCCGATACTTCTACCGGTATTGCGGCGGCTGGTTTTTCTCCAAGCAGTGAGCTCACGGGTGAATTGCGCGATATCGCCGCCGAAAACGAGGCTTTTTTGAGCCAAATTGCCAGCCTAAAAGATTTTACCCTCCGCACCGATTTGTTTTCTGACCCAATTTTTAAAGAACGCTTAATTGATTCTAGTTTTGAACTGGTAACCGAGCCGCGGTGTCGTCGCAATCCTTTTGCTCCCATTGGCGTAGAAACTGATCCCTGCTTCGACCCCACTGTCGAAACGGCCAATGACCAAGATTTGCCGCTAGATACCGGCACTTCGACGCCAGCTAATTAACTAATGGACCCCAATCTTGCTATCCCCACCAAAAAGTTTGCGGACGGGGAGAAGGTTCCGCCCGAGGTTTTAAAGCAGGTTCCCTTCAACGCCGCTACTTATTACAACTTTGTGCCCATTGGTTTAACCGATGGGGTGCTTGAGGTGGGGATGGTGGACCCTTCAAGTATTGAGGCGAGAGATGCGCTCCAGTTTATTACTTCGCGTTTGGGGGTGCCGTTCAAGATTTTTGCCATTTCCCAAGGCGATTTTGAGGCGGTAATAAAGGGTTATGAGGGTTTAACCACTCAAGTGTCTAAAGCGCTCGGTGATCTCGATGCCGAAATTAAGGCCGAAGAAGTGGAGGCCAAAGAGCTCTCGGGGCGCGATACACCAGCTGCTCAAACGGCTAAAGTCATCGAAGACGCGCCGGTGACCAGAATTGTGGCGGTGATCTTACAGCATGCCACCAGTGGTGGCGCTTCCGATATCCACATTGAGCCCGGCGATGCCAATCTCAAGGTCCGTTTTCGGGTTGATGGTGTGCTGTATACCAGCTTATTTTTACCCATCAATGTGCATGATGCCGTGGTGGCGCGGATCAAAATTTTGACCAATATGAAGCTCGATGAGAAGCGTAAACCGCAAGACGGTCGCTTTTCTGCTCGGATCGATAGTCGCAAAATTGACTTTCGGGTTTCCACTCTCCCAACTTATTTTGGCGAGAAGGTGGTGATTCGGATTCTTGATCCCGAGCGCACCATTCTCACTTTGCCCGCGCTCGGCCTCTCACCAGAAAACTTAGAAATTGTGAACCGCGCCATTCGTCGGCCCTACGGCCTCATTTTGGTGACGGGTCCCACCGGTTCGGGTAAAACCACCACTTTGTATTCGATGTTGCGCGAGCTGGATCGGGAGAAAAATAATGCCGTGAGTTTGGAAGATCCGATTGAATACAATATCGAAGGGGTAAATCAGTCGCAGGTTAAACCCGAGATTGATTACACTTTTGCCAATGGTTTGCGCTCTATTTTGCGTCAAGATCCCGATATTATTATGGTCGGAGAAATTCGCGATACCGAAACGGCGCGTCTTGCGGTGCAAGCTTCGCTCACTGGTCACTTGGTTTTGGCTACTCTCCACACCAATAATGCCGCCGGCGTGATTCCGCGTTTGGTCGATATGGGGCTTGAACCTTATCTTATTGCCGCCACGCTTATTCTCGCGATGGGTCAGCGTTTGGTGCCGGTGCTGTGCGAGGATTCTCGCGAGGCATTACCGGTGGAGGGGGCGGTTAAAGCGATGGTCGAAAATATTTTAAACGATGTGGAGCCAATCGCGCGAGCCAAAATAGTCTTACCCGATAAGGTCTATCGGGCGGCGCGCTCGGCTTCTTGCCCTTCTGGCACGCGCGGTCGAATTGCCGCTTTTGAGGTGCTAGAAGTCAATCGAGAAATCGAGGCTATTATGTTAAAGAGCCCGACCGAAGAAGATATTTATAAGGTGGCGCGGAAAAACGGTTTCCTTACCATGAAGGAAGATGCACTGATGAAGGCCTTTCAGGGCACTATTCCCTTTGAAGAAGTGGGCAAGCTTTAGTATAATCTAAACATGGCTGATAATCAGCAAACAAAAATTTTATTAGTAGATGACGATAAGTTTATCGTCGACATGTATCTCATCAAGTTTGGTGAGCATGGTTTTAAGATTGAACCGGCTTTTTCTGGGGCGGAAGCGCTCGAGAAGCTCACCAAGGGTTTTGCGCCCGATATTTTATTGGTAGACATTATTATGCCGGGGATGGACGGTTTCCAATTGATCCGCGAGATTACCGAGAAGAATCTACGCCACAATGCCGCGATTGTGGTGCTCTCTAATTTGGGGCAAAAAGATGATATCGAGCGCGCGCTCGCCTTGGGCGTGGATGGTTATATCGTAAAGGCTTCCGCCACGCCCTCGGAGGTAGTCTCGCGGGTGTTGGAAATTACCAAAACTCGTTTAGCCAAAGCAACATGATGGACTATAAACGAGAACTTGAGGATTTAGTGGTTATTGTGACTCGCGAAGGCGCGAGTGATTTGCACCTAACGGCTGGTCGTCACCCCACCATTCGGGTTTCTGGCGACCTAATCCCGATTGTCAAAAAACCCTTGCTTAATCCCGAAGACACCTTGGGCATGGTGATGGAGGCGCTCTCGGAGAAAAATCGCGAAGTTTTTTTGGCCAATAAAGATATCGACTTTTCTTATAGCGTGCCCGGTGGGGTGCGCTTCCGCGGTAATGCTTTTTATCAGAAGGGGGCGGTGGGCGCGGCTTTTCGGCTGATTCCGAGTAAAATCAAAACGATTCAAGAGCTTGGTTTGCCTGACCGTTTGGCCGAGTTTGCGCGGCGTGAACAAGGCTTTTTCCTTATTGTGGGGCCGGTGGGGCAGGGCAAATCTACCACTTTGGCCGCCCTCATTCAGTTGATCAATGAAGAGCGCGCCGAGCATATTATTACCATCGAGGATCCCATCGAATATTTATTTCAAAACGACCGTTCCATTATCGATCAGCGCGAGGTCCGCTTCGACACCCACAGTTTCCGGAGCGCGCTCAAATCAATGTTTCGTCAAGATGTGAATGTGGCGATGGTGGGGGAGATGCGTGAGCCAGAAACCATCTCCACCGCTGTCACCGCGGCCGAAACGGGCCACTTAATTTTTTCTACTTTACACACCAATAGCGCTTCGCAAACCGTTGACCGTATTCTCGATTCCTTTCCGCCCAACCAACAGCGGCAAATTCGTGTTCAGCTGGCTAGCTCGCTGTTGGGGATTTTTTCGCAACGCTTGGTGCCGCGCACGGCGGGTGGCCTTATTCCGGCTTATGAACTTCTCATCAATAATAATGCCGTGGCCAATCTGATCCGCGAGGGTCGCACGGCCGAGATTGATGTGGTTATTGAGACCGGCGCCGATCAAGGGATGATTGATCTCAACCA
>CAYICB010000005.1:36700-49926 GCA_964361825.1 uncultured Candidatus Saccharibacteria bacterium
AATTTGGCGATCGCCGCGCTTCAACGCCGCGGCCTAATTATTGTCGATATTGCCGCCGCCGATGAGGATCGCGGCCTATCAAAGATTATTACCTTCGGTCATCGGGTCAAAAATCGCGATATCGTTATTCTCTCGCGGCAAATCGCCACTCTGTTTGAGGCCAAAGTTTCGGCCTTGGCCACTTTCCGCCTTATGGCGAGCGAGTCCGATAATCCCTTCCTTCGCCGCACCCTTACCGAGATCACCGATGATATCAAGAGCGGTATCCCCATTTCTGATGCTCTGGCCAAGCATAAGAGCGTTTTTCCTGATTACTATGTCAATATGGTCAAGGCGGGCGAGGAATCTGGCAAACTCTCCGATAATTTTTTGTTTTTAGCCGATTATCTCGACCGTTCCTACGAGCTTATCTCCAAAGCGCGCAATGCGCTTATTTATCCAGCCTTTATCGTGGTCGTTTTCATTGTGGTGATGATTTTGATGATGACTTTGGTTATCCCCAAGCTCTCGGCGATTCTTTTAGAAACCGGCCAAGAATTACCCATTTATACCAAAATCGTCATTGGCGTGAGTCATTTCTTCGTTAACTTCGGCGTTTACTTGTTTATTCTCTTGGTCGCCTTGGGCGTATTCTTAAGTCGCTACTTCCGCACCGAGAGTGGCAAAAACAGCCTGTCTCACTTTAAACTGGCGGTCCCTTATGTTGGCCGTTTGTATAGAAAGATTTATCTCTCGCGCTTGGCCGATAATCTCTCCACCATGCTTTCTTCCGGCATTTCGATGGTCCGGGCGCTCGAGATTACCGCCGATGTGGTAGATAATAAGATTTACCAAAACATTCTCATCGAGGCGAGCAATGGTATCAAGGGCGGTGGCCAGATGTCGGCTGTTTTCTATAAGTATCCCGAGATTCCCAATATTATGATCCAGATGGTCAAGGTGGGCGAGGAGTCCGGTAAATTGAGCTTTATTCTCGAGACTTTGGCCAAGTTTTATCGCCGTGAGGTAGATAATGAGGTGCGCACCCTCGTAGACCTTATCGAGCCCGCCATGATTATTGGTCTCGCCGCCATGGTCGGCGTCCTCCTCGTCTCGGTCCTCATGCCAATCTACAACCTCGCCAGCGGGATTTAGGCGTGACGATGAAAAAGGATTTCGCGCAGTGGCACGAGAAGAAAACTAAATTAAACGATGATGTTGGTGTCGCCTTATTTCACGAGCGAGAAGTTTGGTGGTGTGCCCTCGGGGTTAATATCGGTTACGAGCAGGATGGCGGTGGTGAGTTGTTTACGCGTCCGGTGGTGATTATTACCAAATTTAGTTTAGATGTTTGTTTGGTTGTTCCTCTAACGGCTAGACCAAAGAAAGGTAAGTTCTATTTTTCCCTTGGCCAAATTGACGGCCGTGAAGCCGTGGCCACCCTTTCGCAACTCCGTTTTGTTGACCGCAAGCGTTTAGCCAAGAAAATCGGCACCCTAGATATAACCATTTTTCACGATCTGGTTGCGAGAATTGTAGAAGTTTGTTTCCCTGCTTTGTCCTAAAAAACATTTTCCCCCGCCCTTGCGGGGCGGGGGCAGGCCGAAGCCATTACCCCGTATGTTAGCAAACCGATCTCTGTCCCGTCAACCCCCCCCATTGTGGATTTCCCCAACTTTTGACATTTGCCTTTACCCCCTTATCCACACCTCCGCCCACTAGCCGATTGCGCTTTATTTACTCTTCCCTTATACTATAAGACATCAATTAGTAATTATCAGAAGTCGAAAAGTTTATTATTTAAATTAATTTTATGAATCAGAAACGAGGTTTTACTCTTATCGAACTCTTGGTGGTCATTGCGATCATTGGTATTCTATCGGGTATTGTGCTTGCGAGTTTGAATACAGCGAGAAACAAAGGTGCGGATGCGGCTATTAAAGCGAACTTGTCTGGTATTCGCGCTGCAGCCGAATTGTATTATGACACCAATCTTAATTATGGTACTGCCGCTTTTGCGGCAGCAGCCTGCGCGGCGACAGCTAACACAATTTTTGCTGACACCAGTATTTCTAATGCCATAGAGGCTGCTGGAGATGCTTACAATAATGGTGGGATTGGGGTTGGTCGATGTTCTCAGACAACGGCTGGTACTGATTGGGCGGTAGCTGTTCCACTTAAAACAGGAGGAACAGCCGCAGACACTACACCTGACGCTTGGTGTGTAGACAGCACGGGTAAGAGCAAGTCTTATGTTTATGCCACTTCCGAGACCCTTGCCAACGCAATAACGGCTAACGCCTGTAATTAAAGTCCTAAAAGAGCCCTCCGGCAAGGGTCGCCCTTCCGAAAAGCTTAAAAACCCAACAAATACCGCCTCGCGCGGTTTTTGTTTGTCCACAGTATGTCAAGGGTCGCCCTTGCCAAAGTTTGCTAAAATTATTCGATGCAAAGAAAATTTAATTTTGCTCCCGATGAGTTTTATCATGTCTATAACCGTGGCACTGAAAAGAGGCAGATTTTTCTCACCGAAGGCGATCGGCTAAGATTCCTTGTTTGTCTCCATGTTTGCAATAGTAAAAGAGTGATCCACCTTAGTGACTGGCAAGGGCGACCCTTGCCGGAGATGTTTGATGACGAAAAGATTGAGGACAAAGAGAGGCTTGTTGACCTTGGTGCCTACTGTTTAATGCCTAACCACTATCACTTATTGATTAAAGAGCGAGAAGGCTTTGGAATATCAAAGTTTTTACTCAAATTGCAAACAAGTTACTCGATGTATTTTAACAAGAGAAATAATCGTGCCGGTAATTTGTTTGAGGGAAAGTTCAAAGCCCAACATGCTTCTGATGATTCCTATCTCAAATACCTTTTTGCTTACATTCACCTTAATCCGGTAAAAATCCATGATTCGGAGAATTGGGAGAAGAAGCTGGTGCCTAATCCTGATCAAGCCAAGAAGTTCTTAAACGATTACCGTTTCTCCAGCTATCAACACTATATCGGCGCTAATCGACCAGAAGATGTTATTCTTAATCGCGCCGTCTTCCCTGACTATTTTCAAAAACCGGGGGAGTTTGCGGTTTGGATTGATGATTGGGCAAATTATAATGAGTAATTTATTGCTTCCCGCTGTTTTTGTTTTTATCTTTGGCGCCATTATTGGTAGTTTTTTGAATGTGGTGATTTATCGGTTTAATACCGGCCGGTCGCTGGGTGGTCGCTCCACTTGCCCAGTGTGTACTAAAACTTTGCACTGGCCCGAACTCTTGCCCATTGTGAGCTTTATCTTCCTGCGCGCCCGCTGTCGCGCTTGTCGAGCCAAAATTTCTTGGCAGTACCCTTTAGTCGAATTCCTCACTGCCGCCTTATTCTTAGCCATATTTCTTTGGGAATGGCCCCAAGGTGCGTCCTTGGGTTTGGGTTTTAAGGACACACCTTGGGGTCTACTTTTTTGGTGGATCATCATGGCAATTCTCGTGGTCATTACCGTTTACGACCTGCGCCATAAAATTATTCCGGACTTTTTTGTTTATTCGCTTATTTTGCTCGCCCTTGGTCGGTTGTTTTTTCTTTGGCAAGGGCGACCCTTGCTTTGGGACCACCTCCTTGCTGGTCTCGGACTTTTTGCCTTCTTCGCGCTCTTGTGGGCCGCCGGCCGCGGCCGATGGATGGGCTTCGGCGATGCTAAGCTTGCGCTCGCGGTGGGCTTGCTCCTTGGGCCAGCCGGTGGTATCTCGGCGATTATCTTTGCCTTCTGGAGCGGGGCGCTCGCGGGTATTGCCTTGTTGCTCTTAAACAAGCGTTATACAATTAAGTCTGGGGTTTCTTTAAAATCAGAAATCCCGTTCGCGCCGTTTATTATTTTTGGTTTTCTCCTCAATTTGCTCTGTGGTCTCAATCTTTTTTCACAAATTTTTTAAGCGAGGCTTGCCCCGAGTGAGCTCGGCGAGTCGAAGGGGCTTTACCGCCTTAGAAATGTTGGTGGTCATTGGGATTTTTACTCTAGTAACGGGAGTAGTGATGGCTAGTTTGCCCCAATTCCGTGAGAAAACGCTTCTCGATCTTACCGCCCAACAAATGGCCACCATTATCCGCCAAGCACAGGTGTATGGCCTCGGGACGAGGAGCGTTGGCACCAGTGGTTATCCCTCACACGGGGCTTTCTTTTGTTTACCAGGAGGGGCTTGCCCTTCTGGTGTTGGTAATAAAAATTTAGTTTTGTTTGCCGACATTGATCCGCCTGGCCTCCCACCGTCCAACAATAGATATAATATACCGCCAGATTGTGGTGTTGGAGGGACAGAATGTGTTGAGAAGTACACGATGCAGGGGGCAGTGCAAATTGCTGTTAATGGAGTTAGTACCTGTGATTCTGGTGGTTGCACCTCCCGCAATCCTCTCAATATTTTGTTTAACCGTCCCAACCCAGAAGCTAACTTTTTCAACGGCAGTGGTGGTTCTATTTCTGCTAGTTATGCCAAAATTTGTATTCAATCAACCCGAGACCCATCGTCTTACCGCGAGATTCGAGTTTCTAATACCGGTCAAATTTATGCGCGAAACAACAATGTAATATGCCCCTAAAAAACAAAAAAACAGGTTTTACTCTGGTGGAGATCATGGTGTCAGTCTCGATTTTTGTGAGTGTGGCGCTTTTGGTGACCAGCGCGGTAATTACCACCAGCGAAACTAATCGTAAGGCGCAGGCCATTAAGGTGGCGATTGATAATTTAAGCTTCGCTCTCGACTCGATGTCGCTCAAAATTAGACAAGGGAATACTTTTGATTGTATGACGAGTGCGACTGATGCTCAGACAGGGGCTGAAAATTGTGAGGATGGTGGTATTGGTGTGACTTTTAATGGTTTTATCAATGGGATTGATGTTTCGGGTATTTCTTATCGAATTAGTGATGCTGTGCTTGAGTATAAAAAAACTACTGGCGATGCTTATGTTTCCATTACCGACAGCAGTTTAATTGATATCACTGATGCCAAATTTTATGTGTGGAATGCGCAGTCTGACACCTCCAATCCGCCACGACCTAAAGGTAAGCCACGGGTGGGGATTGCGCTAAAAGGTCGGACCAAAGACCCCAAATTAGCCACCGAATTTTATTTACAAACCACGGTTTCAGGAAAATGAAAAAATTTAATTTTAAAAACGGTTTTACCATTGTGGAGATGCTGGTGGCCATCTCGATTTTGCTCATTGGGGTGCTTGGCCCACTTGGCGTGGCCTCGCGCGGGATCTCGGATGGTATTTATGCCAAAAACCAAATTGCTGCCACCTATTTGGCCCAAGAAGCGATGGAGGTGTTTATCAATACTCGCAATACTAATTTAATCTTGGAGCATCAGTGGTTAACGGGAATTGATAGCGATAGTGGCAATAGCGACGACCCCTATGTTGATTGCATTCCTAATGTTTCTGAAACAAGGTTTTGTTATGTAGACGCTTTTGATATTGATTTGGTTCAGGATAGTGCTAGCCCCGGCTTAATTGATGATGCGGTGGCAACAAGTGAACCACCCTCCCAAAATCAGTTCCAATTACAATTTTGCGATTCCGTTGGCCGTTATGAGTTGAAAAACAAGAATTGTTCTGGCGAGTGGCAGGGGCCAATTTTTACGCGCTGGGCGGAGGTTACCAATCGTGTTCCCAGCCAAGAAATTGAAGTTAAAGTGACGGTGCAGTGGAATAATAAAAATGTTTCCAAAGAGCTGGTGCTCTCGCAAAACTTGTTTCATCTCAAACCATGAAAAATTTTAAGCAAAATGGCTTTGTGCTCCTCTTTGCCGTTCTTTTGGTCAGCATTGTGCTGACAGTCACTCTAGTTTTGCTCGATATTACTTTGCGCCAATTGGTACTCTCGGCCACCAATCGTGATTCGCAAAAAGCTTATTATGCCGCTCACGCTGGCTTAGACTGCGCAATTTTCTGGGATCGGGATAAGAATGTGGTAGACCACAAACCTTTTGGGTCTTATACAAACGCTCCTCAAGATCCAGAACCACCAGGAATCACTGTGCAGTGTGGTGACACCAATGACCCAGTTGATTGGTCAGAAAATGTTGGTAGCACGATCGGAACAGCTTTGATTGATATCGTCTTTTCAGATGGTTCTTGCGCCAAACTGAAAGTGACCAAGCAAGCTCCCGATGAAGATGAGGAAACTGGCGACACTATTATTCAGTCCAGTGGTTATAATTTGAGTAACGCCAGTGCCTGCCCCGATGCTAATAGTAATCGCTTGGTAGAAAGGACATTGGTTACCACCTACAACGATAATTGGAAATAGGCTAAACTGGTCTTGATGACCAAAAGGGAGGCTGGTTTAGCGGCCAAACAAGCCAAAGACCGTTTAAATAAGCTCCGGGAGGTGATTAATCATCACCGGTATCTTTATCATGTTTTGGATAAGTCTGAAATTTCGGAGGAGGCGCTTGACTCGCTGAAGGCGGAGTTGGCCCAGCTGGAGCGTGAGTGGCCTGAGCTTATTACTCCCGATTCGCCAAGTCAGCGCGTGGCTGGCGTGGCGCTCGAGGGCTTTGCCAAAGTGCGTCATGCGGTGCCGCAATGGTCCTTTAATGACGCCTTCACGCCCGAAGAAATGCGGGAGTGGGATGCGCGAGTGAAGAAAATTATCGGCTTGCCCGACACCGCGGCGGGAGCCGACCCAACTTATGTGTGCGAGCTCAAGATTGATGGTTTCAAAATTGTTTTAACTTATGAGAAAGGTTTGTTGGTCACGGCGGCCACGCGCGGTGATGGCGCGGTGGGTGAGGATGTGACGGCCAATGTGCGGACGATTGAGTCGGTGCCACTTCGGCTCAATGAACCGGTAGATGTAATTGTGGAGGGGGAAATCTGGCTGTCGAAACAAGAATTTGCGCGCATCAACAAGGAGCGGGAAAAGGCAGGAGAAGAACTTTACGCTAATCCGCGCAATGTGGCGGCGGGGACAATTCGGCAATTGGATCCAAAAATTGTGGCCAGCCGCAAGCTCTCGAGCTTTATTTATGATATTGCCTCGGGATCCCAAGGTGCGTCCTTGGCGGGTTTTAAGGACGCACCTTTGCATCCCTCAACCCAAATTGAGGAATTAAAATTACTCCAAAAACTTGGCTTCAAAATTAATCCGCATTTTACTTTGTGTGCCAATATCGAAGAAGTGATTGCTTGCTGGCAGAAGTTTGAGAAAATGGCCGATAAAGAGTCGTATGGTGTGGACGGCGTGGCGGTGAAGGTTAATGAGCGGCAGTATCAAGAACAACTGGGTTACACCGGCAAGGCGCCGCGCTTTACTATCGCCTTCAAATTCCGCGCCGAGCAAGCCACCACGGTGGTGGAGGAAATCGCGCTCCAAGTGGGACGCACGGGCGTGATTACGCCGGTGGTGCATTTGCGTCCGGTTTTTCTCGATGGCTCCACGGTCTCGCGAGCCACTTTGCATAATGAAGATGAAATTAAGCGCCTCGATGTGCGCGTGGGCGATACGGTAATTTTGCAAAAGGCGGGCGATATTATTCCGGATATCGTGGCGGTGATTACCGAGTTGCGACCACAAACGGCGAGGGTGTATGAATTCCCGCGCGAATTGCCCAGTGGCGAAAAGATTGAGCGCGTGCCGGGTGAGGCGGCGTGGCGTTTGGTCGATAAAAATTCTGGTTTACAGTTGCGCCGACGACTTTATCATTTTGCGAGCAAACACGCTTTTGATATCGAGCATTTGGGGCCGAAGAATATTGATTTACTGCTCGATAATAATTTAATTGCTGATGCGCCAGACTTTTTTACGCTTAAGAAGGGGGACTTGCTTAATTTGCCGCGTTTTGCCGAGCGCGCGGCGGATAATTTGCTCGCGGCGATTGAGAAAGCGCGACGAGTGCCACTCGCGAAATTGCTGGTTGCGCTCTCGATACCGCAGGTAGGGGAAGAAACGGCCGAAGATTTGGCCGAACACTTTCGCGACCTCGAGAAAATTGCCGCGGCGCCGATAGAAGAATTGCAGGCGATTTATGGCGTGGGGGAGAAGGTGGCGCCAGAAATTTATCATTGGTTCCGTGACCGACACAATAAAAGTTTTCTCAAGCGTTTGCTGAAAGAAGTAAAAATCATCTCGCCGGCAAGGGTCGCCCTTGCCGGAAACCAAGCAAGGGCGACCCTTGCCGGGAAAAGCTTCGTCCTCACTGGCACTCTCGAAACCATGAGTCGTGATGAAGCCAAGAAGAAAATCAAAGCGCTCGGTGGTGAGGTGCACGGTAGTGTGTCGCTAAAAACCAGCTATGTAATCGCTGGCGCTGATCCGGGTTCTAAATATGATGAAGCCGAAAAACTGGGAGTCAAAATTCTGGACGAGAAAGAGTTTTTGAAATTAATTGGGGAAAAATAAAACACCGGATGCGCTTCGGCACCCGGTGTGTAGTTTGACCCGATAAAGTTTAGGTTGACGGGTCGGCCGTCGGTCTACCAATACAGCAATAAAGAAATCCTCTCTGGGCCATTGTTTTTGGTTCATACAGGTTTCGGCCGTCGAAGATCACTCGCTTTTGCATTAGGGTTGAGAGCCTGTTGAAATCCGGGTTAGAGAATTCTGGCCAGTCGGTGAGAATGACCAGCGCTTCCACATCAGTCACCGCTCCGTAGGGGTCACGACACAGCATAACCCTCATGGTGTCTAGTTCGCGTTCCGCGTTTTCTGTGGCTTCTGGATCGTAAGCCTTAATACTAAAGCCATTTTTGGTCAACAGTTTGACCGTTTTCATGGCGGGCGATTCTCTGATGTCGTCCGTGTCTCGCTTGAAAGCTAAACCCCAAACTCCAAGCACAGAACCCCCTCCTTTGTCACCAAAGTGTTTTTTTATTCTTTCGACAAATCTGTTTGGTTGTCCGTCATTGGTGTGTTGTGTGGCCCTAAGTACTCCTGCGGGGCAATCGAGAAGCTCTGCAAGATACAGGATGGCTGAGACATCTTTGGGGAAACACGATCCGCCATAACCAACTCCCGGAAACAAATGTCCATTGCCAATTCTTCGGTCAGTGCCTATTCCACGACGGACCTTCTCTACATCAGCCCCGACCTTTTCGCAAATAGCCGCCATCTCGTTCATAAAAGAGATGCGGGTGGCAAGCATGGCATTGGCGGCATATTTGGTCATCTCGGCACTAGCGGAATCCATGACCAAGATATTTTCTTCCCGACGAAGGAATGGTTTGTAGAGAGTTTCAATTTCTTCAATCGCGTCTTGGTCTTCGGAACCAATAACCACTCGGTCGGGTTTCAGAAAATCATCAATTGCCGACCCCTCCTTCAAGAATTCTGGGTTGCTGACATAGGCGATTTTATGCCTAGAGGTCTGTAGTTTTTCTCCTATTTTTCGGGCAGTGCCCGGCAGGACCGTACTCTTCATCACGAGGGTTTTTGGTCCATTTGCGGCTCCGGCAATTTGCTCACAGACCGTATCTACTGTCGACAAGTCTTGTCTTCCGTCAACTTGGGCGGGAGTGCCCACTGTCACGAAAATAATTTTCGATGACCGAATGGCCCTACCCAGATCGGTGCTGAAAGAAAGATTTTGTTTTGCCAACCCATATCTAACCAACTGTTCCAATCTCGGTTCGTGAATTGGAACTTGGCCATCAGCGAGGAGGTTAATTTTTTCCTCGTCTATATCAACACAGGTAACCTTATTTCCGGTGCTGGCCAAGCCGGCACCGGTGACCAGACCCACATAACCCGCTCCGATTACGGCAATCTTCATAACTTTTCTCCTTTTTCTTTCAAAACCCCGCCAACAGGGCAGGATGGACTATTCCACCCTTGAGTTAAGCAGTAAACAGACATTTGTCAATTGCGGCGCATGTTAAAATTGTTTGAAAGACAAATCTCGCCAACGTCCAACGGTCGTAGAAACATGACGAGAGTCAAAAATTGAGACAAAAATAAACCACCGCGATCCCGTGAGGGTGCGGTGGTTGTGCGATGTTTGACAATCTTCAGGCGTGTTTATTCCTGAAGAAGAAACTTTTGGGCACAATCGGCGTAATGCTTACTTTCTGGTTTGTGGATCTCGGCAACCGAAAGACAAAACAAGAGAAACTCTGGATTGTCTGGTGCGACATCGATGTCGACAATTTCTCCCACAGAGGTGCATTTGATGCTCATCCCACTGCACGATGTTCCATCTGGGGGTGAAGTGATTATGGAAACTTGACCAGATTTGTGTGTGATCAAGCCTTTGTGTGCGCAAGCCAACAGGGTTTTGATTTTTGCAATATGGGTCTTATCGTCCGTTGAGAGCTTCTCAAAAAACAAGTAGGATTCTCGGTCGTCCATTGGGTTACTCCTCGCCTTGTGGCAAAAGTGTTGTTTAAGTTCAATCCGTTTTTTTCCGATCTGGTTAAACATCTATCAGGTCTCATCTACTTTGTCAACCAGAGCAAATTTCTAAAAAAGGGTTGCTAATGCTAAGCTAAACCAATGATTACGATTGAAGAAGTAAAGAAATTGGCAAACTTGGCACGGTTGGAGATTAAGCCGGCAGAGGGCGAGAAATTGCGGGGTGATTTGAACCGGATTTTGGATTATGTGGGGCAGATAAAAGAGGTCAAAAGTCAAAAGGCAAAAGGCAAAGTGGGGGAAGTGGTTAATCGCTTGCGGGAAGATACGAACCCACACGAGTCAGGGAAATTCAGTGAGAGTCTATTAAGAGCGGCACCGACACGCAAGGGAAATTATTTTAAGGTGAAGAAAATTTTGACTCGAGAATCATGATTAAGGATGAATTCAAAGCATTTTTAGAAATTTACCCTCCCACTTCGTTCGCTGGGGGCGAACTTCGCGGGACAAGACTCGCAGGAAAGACTATTGCGGTGAAAGATAATATTTTGGTCGAAGGGCAAATTGCCTCGGCAGGGTCGAAGATGCTTGAGAATTATCGGGCGACTTACGACGCGACGGTGATTAAAAAGTTGAAAGCGGCTGGGGCAACTTTGATCGGTCGCACCAATATGGATGAATTCGCGATGGGTAGCTCCACCGAGAACTCGGCTTATGGTCCCACGCTAAATCCGCATGACCCCACGCGCGTGCCCGGTGGCTCTTCTGGCGGTTCGGCCGCGGCAGTAGCCGCCGGTCTTGCTTGGGCGGCGCTGGGTTCCGACACTGGTGGCTCGATTCGTCAGCCGGCGGCGCATTGTGGCGTGGTTGGGCTTAAACCAACTTATGGCGCAGTTTCGCGCTTTGGTCTGATTGCCCTTGCGTCTTCGCTTGATCAAATTGGCACTTTTACGACCAGTGTCACGGATGCCGAAACTTTGTTCGAAATTATTTCGGGGGTGGATGAGAATGACTCGACGACTGAAGAAGGCAAAAGGCAAAAAGCAAAAGGCAAAATTACAGAAAAAAATTTTCGCCTTGGCGTGCCCAGAAAGTTTTTGGCGACCGGACTTGATCCAGAAGTCGCCCGCGCTTTCGAAGTTTCGCTCGATAAGTTAAAACAGCTTGGTCATGAAATTGTTGACATCGAAATTCCGCATATCGAGCAATCACTACCGGTCTACTACATTATTTTGCCCGCCGAAGCTTCTTCTAACCTCGCGCGTTTTGATGGTATGCGCTACGGCACCAGAATCGAAGGGAAAGATTTGCTCGAAGAATATCTCAAAACCCGCGGTGAACTCTTCGGGCCCGAAGTGCGTCGGCGGATTATTGTGGGCACTTATGTGCTCTCGGCCGGTTATTATAATGCTTATTATGGTCAGGCTTGTGCCGTGCGTGAATTGATTAAACAAAGTTTTACCGACGCTTTTACTCGAGTTGATGCCATTGCGACGCCCACCACTACCGCACCCGCCTTCAAACTAGGCGAGAAAATGGCCGATCCGCTCCAAATGTATCTCGAAGATGTGCTCACGGTGCCGGCGAATATCGCGGGAATTCCCGGCTTATCTGTACCAATGGGAAAGACGAAAACTGGTTTACCCCTCGGCTTCCAGCTTATGGCCGCCCCCTTCCGAGAAGACATTTTATTTGCACTTGGTAAAATAATAACTAATGAATGACTTGCCAACCTTATTTGAACCCAATTATCTCAATTTAGAGTATTTCTATGACCGGATTTATCGCTTGCTCACGGATCCGGGGGTCACGGGTGGTTCGGCTTTGTTTGTGGGAGAATTTTGGTTCTGGTTTAAGGTGCTTTCTTATTCGGCTTCGGTCTTGTTTGTTTTGGCGATCGTTTATCTGTTTTACCAAATTTCTGTGTTACGGCACGAGGAAGCGCGTGATCTCGCTTCTTTGTTTGACCAAAAAGTGAAGGCCGATAAGGGCGGCAATGAAGAGTGGCAAAAGGTTTTGCGGGCGCTAGAGTCAGAAAATCCGGCTGATTGGAAGGTGGCAATTATTGAAGCCGACAACATTTTAGACAAAATGGTTAAAGCGATGCAGTATCCGGGTGATAATTTAGGCGAGCGCTTAAAGGCGATTGAAGTGAGTGATTTTACCACACTGGAGGCGGCGTGGGACGCTCACAAGGTGCGCAATCGCATTGCTCATGAAAGCGCTTTTGTGTTGACCAAACGGGAGGCGAGGCGGGTAATTTCTTTGTTTGAGGTGGTGTTTAAGGAGTTTGATTATATTTAAAGGTTGGGGTAGAATGGCGCGTGTCTGCCTTTGGATAATAGATCCCGGGATGGAGAAGTAGTATCTCGTCAGGCTCATAACCTGAAGATCCCAGGTGCAAGTCCTGGTCCCGGAACAAGTTTCTTTCTGCCAGCGTAGCTCAGGTGGTTAGAGCGAGCGTTTCATAAGCGCTAGGTCGGAGGTTCGAGTCCTCCCGCTGGCATTTGCTATTTGAAATGGTATATTGAAAATGTTGCGCTCGTAGTTCAGCTGGCTAGAACGCTCCCCTGTCACGGGAGAGGTCGTGGGTTCGAGTCCCATCGGGCGCGCAGATGATTCATGACAAAGAATTGGTGATTCGCTGCAGGGCGATAATACTGAATGAGGGTAAGCTTTTGGTCGTCAGGCATCCGCAGGACCCTAGTTTTTGTGCTTTGCCAGGGGGCCATCTGGAGTGGGGAGAAGACGTTCTTGAGTGCATGGAAAGGGAGTTAGTCGAAGAATTAAATATCAAACCGAATATCGGCAGGCTGCTGTATGTGCATACTTTTATAGACAAGGCTGACAAACAGGCCGTGGAGTTCTTTTTTGAGATTAATAACGGAAAAGACTATAGGGTA
>CAYICB010000006.1:0-46677 GCA_964361825.1 uncultured Candidatus Saccharibacteria bacterium
GTAGCCAAAAGCGACGCGCCGTGGAACAGAAGATTTCTTTTGGGGAATGATAGGATAATCCAATGACCCAAGGGGAAGGGGGAAAAGTGTGGGATGTGGCGGTGATTGGCGGTGGGCCGGCGGGGATGATGGCGGCGGCGAGGGCGGCGGAGAGGGGGGCTAAGGTGATTTTGCTCGAGAAGAATGCGGGTCTCGGCAAGAAGCTTCTCATTACCGGCGGCGGGCGTTGCAATGTGACCAATGCCGAGTTCGATAATCGCGCCTTGCTCGCGAAGTTTAAGGAGGCGGGCTCGCCTCGATCCGGCGGCACGGGCGAGTATCTGTTTTCCGCCTTCGCGCAATGGAGTGTGCGGGAGACGCTCGACTTTTTTCATGGTCGCAACATGCTCACTAAAGTGGAGCCGGAACAGCGCGTTTTCCCGGTGTCAGATAAAGCCGAGTCGGTGTGGCAAGTGCTGGTGGATTATCTCGCGCAAGGCAAAGTAGCGGTGTGCACCGGCGCAGAAGTGACGGGCTTCAAAGTTGAAGCTAAGAAAATTGTGGCGGTGAGGCTGAAGGATAAAACAGAAATTAAAGCCAGGTCTTTCATTCTCGCGACTGGCGGCAAATCGCATCCCGAAACTGGTTCAACCGGCGAGGGTTTGGGCTGGCTTGCCGAGCTGGGCCACACCGTGGTGGAGCCGAGCGCGTCCTTGGTGCCGCTTAAGGTGGGCGACGCGTGGGTCAAGCGCTTGCAAGGTGTGAGTTTGCAAAATATCAAAATTAGTTTGTATCAAAATGGCGTGAAGCAGGCGAGCCAGTTGGCGCGCAAGAAAGGCAAAATTCTCTTTACTCACTTCGGCGTGAGCGGCCCAACCATTCTTAACCTTAGCCAAGAGGTCAGCGAACTCTTGAAGTACGGCGAGGTGACGCTCGCGCTGGACCTTCTCCCTTCGCTCGACCAACCGGCCCCTGATCGCGAACTGCAAAAGCTGTTCCACGAGCACGGCAAGAAGAAATTTAAAAATGTGTTGAGCGAAATTATTCCCCCGGCTATCGCGCCAATCATTGCCGAACTTTCAGCCATTAATTTAGAAACCGATGGCAGTAATATAACGCGCGATGAGCGTTTGCGGCTCGTTAAATTAGTTAAAAGTTTGCCGATTCATATCACGGGTCTCTTGGGCGAAGATAAGGCCATCGTCACTTCCGGCGGCGTGAAGCTCGATGAAGTGAATTTCAAAACGATGTGTTCGCGCCTCTACCCCAACCTCTATCTTATCGGCGATGTGCTCAATATCAATCGCCCCAGCGGCGGCTACTCGCTCCAACTCTGCTGGACCACCGGATATGTGGCGGGGAATAATGTGGGGGTGACTGGTAAGTAAAAAGGATTTGTGTTATAAAGTTTGGTTGGAGCAAGGTTCTTTTAGAGGAGATAAAATAATGCCGTCGCTGAAGAAATGGTGGGCATGGTTTCCTTATTTGACTGTTCTTTTTGGTTGGTTTTTTTTCGTGATCGTGTATTGGGTGTTACTAATTGTTTTGGTCCTTAATGAATTTTTGGTGTTTTCTGGAGAAGACCCAAGTGCCACGCTTAGGCAAGAGAGAGTGTTTTTGCTTATTGCTTCCCTTGGTTCTCTGGTTCCTATCGTTCATTTTTTCAATCGGGCAAGAGACGAACACGATCGAATTGTTAGCTGTTTGAAAATCAGAAAATGTTTCTTGTGCGGTTGCCCTACGGTATACGCTGAAGGTGACCTTGAGACCTGTACCAAGTGTGGTTGGAAAATGGGTCTCTAAAAAACGCTTGAAAAAATAGCGCAAGCCCAGCACTTCGGTGTCTGGGCCTTTTTCTTGTAAAAATTTGGGGGGTGAATATAATGGGGCGATATGATTAAAGCAAAATATGTAGACGGATTTGTGCTCGTGGTGCCGGAGAAGGATTTGGTAGCGTATAAGAAAATGGCCGCGATGGGTGGGAAGATGTGGAAGAAAGCCGGCGCGCTGGATTATATGGAATGTGTTGGCGATGACATGCACCCCAAGATGGGCCAGGAGAAAATTCCAAATTTTCCCGATTTGGTGAACTTGAAGAAGGGCGAGCTGGTGGTTTTTTCTTATATTACTTACAAATCGCGGAAGCATCGCGATCAGGTGAATGCCAAAGTGATGAAGGAGATGGAGAAGGCTTACGACAAGCACAAGGATCAACCAATGCCCTTCGACATGAAGCGTATGAATTACGGCGGTTTTACCGTTTTGGTGGGGATGTAAGGCGCTAAAGTTTTGGACACTTTTGACTAAAAGGTTAATTAGGCGTATGGTGTAGGAAGGTGGCACTTTGTTTTTTTGTAATTTTTTGGAGGATTAAACCGTGGGTTGGCGCAAGGAGGCGAGGCGAGTGGCGGCTTTAATGATGGTGGTGATATCTGGTTGTAGTCTCAATCGGGTGAGTGTGGGCAGTGGAGCGCGACAGGTCGCAGGAAGGTATGGCAATGTTACAGATGGTTTTGTTTTACCTCTTTACGGGGTCACGCTCGGTGGTGAAGTTGATTTGGCGGAAGAAAAAATCGAAGTCTACACGGAAGTAAGCGGCTTCGAGCTTCGACCCAACAAGAAAGTGATCGAGGGGGTCGAAATTGATGGTAGTTTTTGGTCTCTGGGGGCGGGTATTCATTATTATCCTTGGGACTTTGCATTTTGCCCAAAACTGGTCGGGTTCCAACTTGGGGGCGAAGTCTTTCATGGCGAATACCAGTTTAAGAGCTTCGACCCATGGATCGGTTTTATGCCTATTGAAGACGGCGACTCCTTTTGGGGTGCCGGACTCAAGCTCGGCTTGGTGGGTGAGCCCGAGTTTGGCCAGACTGGCTGGCGACTTGGCTGGCACGCGGTGTACAACTTCACCGTGGCCGAAAAGAGTTTAGCCGAAGTTGATCTCGATGGTTGGCAGGCGGGATTCTCACTCCAAATCCCGCTTGGGAGATAGTGTGTGATGTGCGGCGAGTAAAGCCGCCGCCGCCAATATTTGGCGGCGGCGGCTCTTTTTTGTTATATTTAACGCCAACAAATGATCTTGAAAGAAGAATTGGCCAAATTGGTAGATGGAGAATTAAGTGATAGTTCTCAAGAACTCCTGCGTTGTTCTACCGATGCGAGCGTGTTTGAGGTTAAGCCAGAATTGGTGGTTTATCCGCGCCATGCGGGTGATCTTAAGGCTTTGGTTAAGTTTGTGGCTAATGCCAAAATTGATCATCCGGCGCTTTCGCTTACGGCGCGCGCCGCTGGCACTTGTATGTCGGGCGGCGCGCTCAATCAATCTATTATTTTAGATTTTACCAAACATTTTAATCACCTTGGCGCCGTTGAGCAAGAGCGAATTACCCTAGAACCCGGAGTTTATTATCGCGATTTGGAGAAAGTTACTTTGTCGGCCGGTCTTATTTTGCCTTCTTACACGGCGTCTAAAGAAATTTGCGCCGTGGGTGGGATGGTGGCCAATAATGCCGCCGGCGAAAAAACTTTAGCCTATGGGAGCACCGAGCGCTTTGTGGAGAGCCTCTCGGTAATTTTGGCTGATGGTGAGGAGTATCAATTTGGCAAATTAACTTCGGCTGAACTCCAGCAAAAGTTAGCCCAAAATAATTATGAGGGCGAGATTTATCGTCAGGTCAAAAATTTGCTCGAAGAAAATCGGGCTCTTATCGCCCAAGCTAAACCCAAAGTTTCCAAAAACTCGGCTGGTTATCTTATTTGGCATGTGCAACCAGAACCGCGTGGCCCCTTTGACCTCGCCCAGTTGATGGTGGGGGCGCAGGGGACTTTGGGCCTAATTTCTAAAATCACTTTGCGCTTGATGCCGGTTTTACCCGTGCGGCAATTGCTCGTCATTACGCTTGAGGATTTAGAAATTTTACCAGAAGTGGTGCGCTTGGTTTTGGCGGCTCGGCCGGAGAGTTTTGAGTGCTACGATCACTACACTTTTGCTTTGGCGGCTAAGTATTTGCCCGCCGCGGCTCAAGCCGTAATTACGCAGAACGAAACCAAGCTCACCTTGCTGGCCGAGTTTGCGGGTAATGATGAGGCGAGTGTGGCCGCGCCGCTTGAGGCCACGCGCGTGGCCTTGGCCGCGCTCAAACTCTCGCTTGATTTGCCGGCGAGCAATCAAGCTTTAAACTATTGGCAAATTAGGCGTTCCAGCTTTGCTTTACTCCGCGAGCATAATGAGGCCGGGCATCGCGTGGCGCCATTTATTGATGATGTGATTGTGTCGCCGGAACATTTGGCCAAATTTTTACCGCAATTTAATGAGATTTTGCAAAAGCACCACATGATTTACACCATCGCTGGCCACATCGGTAATGGCAATTTTCACCTCATCCCTTTGGTCAATCTTGAGAGCGAGCTTGGTCGCACCGATTTGCTTAAAGTGGCGGAAGAAGTGTTCCAACTCACTTTCTCTTTTGGCGGTTCGATGGCGGGAGAACACAATGATGGGATTATTCGGACGCCATTTTTGGCCGCGATGTATGGCGAGGAGACGGTTCAGCTTTTTGCTAAAATCAAGCAGATTTTTGATCCGCAAAACATTTTTAATCCCGGCAAAAAAGTGGGCGGCACGCTCGAATATGCTTTAGCTCACTTGTCGCACAGCAATACTTCACCCCACTTTTGAGTTTTTTTCAGTCACTTCGTGCAGAGCCACAATAAATAAGCTTTCGCTCCAGCCGAGCGGGGTATTATCATTGTGTTTGGTGGAGTGAGAAAGGTAGAGTTCGGGCACTACGCCATCTTTGGTTACGGTTTGCTTTGCTTGATCTAAGAAGTGAGCCGCTTTTTCTTGATTACCTAACTTGTCATAAATAATCGCGAGCCAACTTAGGCCAAAGGTCCACTCGGCTTCCTCGCTCCAACCATCAGGATTTTTATTATAATAACGATCACCTTTATAACGAATCACGCCACGCTCTTTGAGTAAATGATATTCGACATTGTCTAAAATAATTTTGGTTTCTTCCGCATTTGTTACCTTATAAGGCCAAATTAGAGAAAGCAGAGCGAGGTCCACAAATTTGCGTTCTGACTCGCGGGGGAGGAGGCGGTGCAGGGTTTCCTCGCCTTTTTTAAGGAGTTCGGCCGGCACCTCAATGCCATCAAGTCCACCAATCATTTTGAGCCCAGCGAGACAAGCACCCACCGAAGAGGCGTGGATTTCTTGATCTTCTTCCCACACTCCCGAGTCGGCATCATGCCAATACTCAAGGGTGGAGAGATACCAGACCAGTTTTTGGATGACGCGGCGATCATCGTCATCAAGTTTAAGTAAGCCGGGCGATCTGGCTTCTAGCTCGCCAATTTTGAAGAGAATACAACCAATCGAATCATTTTGTTTATTACCCCACTCTTCCCAATATTCTTCGAAGGTCTCGGGATGATAACGCGGATGGATATATTCATGGGTATGCGCTGGCTTTTTCGAAATGGCATAATCAATTTTCCACTCATGTTTTTTGAAAATATCGAGAATGGCGCGATAGGTGTGGCGCACGGTTTCGAAGTCGC
This sequence comes from uncultured Candidatus Saccharibacteria bacterium, assembly GCA_964361825.1. Lineage (GTDB taxonomy): Bacteria > Patescibacteriota > Minisyncoccia > Phycocordibacterales > JACOZG01 > CAYICB01. The sequence continues at coordinate 5,545 of CAYICB010000006.1, forward strand.
CAATGATTTCGAAAGCGAGGCATTCGTAGAAATTGTCGCGCAACCAGGCTTTATTATAACCGGTGGCCACATCCTTCTTCGAGGCGGCAAAGAGCCCAGAACGATATTGAAGCTCTTTTAGAATCGCTAAATGTTGGGCAATTAATTTATCGTAAACGGGGTGATTGGTGGGCATAGATGAATTATATCAAGAATTATGATAGTTTAGAGAGATGAAGGCAACATGGCTTAGCCTAACTATTCTTGTCGTCCTTTTTGGTGGGACGGTGGTTTATGGTTGGCAGAAGTATGAAACCCAAGATCGGGCCTTACTCGCCTTACAAAGTGAATTGGCAAGCACCACTGCCGCCTTCCAAACTCGAGTTGATGAACTTAAGACCGGGCTCGACAAGGTAACGGCCGAGCGCGATGAGTTGGTGAGCAATCTCACGAGCGAGCAACAGCGCGCACATGAACTTGAACAGCGTAATGAGGACCTTGATGACAAGGTGGATGAATTTGAGAAGCTCGCTAAGCTCGACCCAGAACTTTTGCAAAAGTATTCCAAAGTATTTTTCTTAAATGAGCATTATACACCGGCGCAGGTCAAAGAGATTCCGGCCGAGTGGTTGGCCACGGCCGCCAAGCCCCAGCAAATTCAGACTAAAGTGTGGCGCCGACTCGAAGACATGCTTGAAGAAGCACATGATGATGGGGTAGAACTGCGTATCGTTTCGGCTTACCGCGACTTTGCCGAGCAAACAGCGCTTAAGGCGCAATACAAAGTGGTTTATGGCTCGGGCGCTAATCAATTCTCGGCTGATCAGGGTTACTCCGAGCATCAACTTGGTACCACAGTAGACCTCAATACACCACAGATGGCAGGTGGTTTAGATGGCTTCCAAAACACGCCAGCCTATGCGTGGTTGCAAGAGAATGCCTATCGCTATGGCTTTGTGCTCTCCTATCCGCCGGGCAATACCTACTATCAATTTGAACCGTGGCATTGGCGCTTTGTCGGCCGTGACCTCGCCCGTGATCTTCATCGTGATGGCAAAAACTTCTACGACCTCGACCAGCGCGATATCGACAAATACCTCATCGAGTTTTTTGATTAAATTGAACTTACCTTAAAAAAACCGCTTCGTTCCAGCCTCCGGCAAGGGGTCCCCTTGACATTGAGTGGTTCCCGGCAAGGTTTAACCTTCCGGTTATTGCCACTCTGACTGGGGCGGTAGTATACTAGACAATAATGAAAGCGAAAACTAAGCCAATTCATTCTGACGACGACATGAAACGCTATATTGGCGTCGTGGCTGAACATTTTGACGAGAAAATCGAAGTATTTAAGGAAGCTTTTCAAACGGTTAATCAAAAATTGGATTCTCACACCGAGATGGTTGGGAAAATCATGGTTCAACTCGAAGAAATTCGCGGATCTTGAAACGCGTTTGGCTCGGGCTTAATCTGTTGGTGAGGTGGGCTTATCCACCCCCGCCCTCGCCTTACCGGCGCACTTTTGAATATACTTAACCTTAATGAAACCCGTCCTCACCTTTGGTACCGCTCTCCTTGGTGTGGCTTTTCTTCTTACGCTCCATCAAGCTCTACCGCAAACTGATCTCACGGCCGCCGTTAAACCTCCCACGATCAACAGCAATAAGATTAGTACTCCAGATAATCAACCGCTCTTTCCTAGCAATCAACCCTCGCTCACCCCCGATGCTAATCCCTGTCTCAATAACACTCCACCTAATCCCGTCATCACCGCTCCCACCACCGCTAATCTTAATGAAACCATCTCCTTCTCGGCCATCAACTCCACCGACAATGGCCAAATCACCAATTACAGCTGGAACTTCGGTGACAACTCTACCGCCACTGGCCTCACCACCACTCACTCATATACCACCGCCGGCACCTATGTGCTCACCCTCACTCTGACCGATAACTGCAATGCGACCAGTCAAGCCACGGTACCCATCACCATCTCGGCTCCACCGGCTTGTATCAATCCTAATCCCAATAATCCCAATCAACCTGTCGCTAATGGTGGTCCAGATCGCACTGGCTCCCTTAACCAACCCCTCACCTTCGATGGCTCCCTTTCTTGTGATCCCCTTGGTCAAGCTTTGGAATACTGGTGGAATGCTGGCACTAACCCACCCCAATCTACTGGTTGGCAAGCTAGCCCTACTACTAACTTCATTTACCCCAGCATTGGTGAATATCTAACCAGACTCTGGGTGCGAAGAGCCGGTGACCAATCCTCAATGTCTGTAGCCGACAATGTGACTGTTAATATCGACGAAGAGCAAATGAACTGCACCGGCAACGACGCTCCCATCGCCAATGCGGGCACTGCTCCCACCTTAGACATTAACCAAACCCATACCTTCATCGCCACCGGCTCCAGTGATCCCGAAGGTGATCCCTTAACCTATCATTGGAACTTTGGCGATGGCAGTACCGCCACCGGCTTCTCTGCTCCCCATGCCTATGCTGAGCAAGGAACCTATACCGTCACCTTAACCGTCACTGACCCCTGTGGAGGAGGCGCCACAGACTCCTTAAGCGTCAATGTCATCAATCAAAGCCTTGCTGACTTACTCATTCCTCGCATTCAAGTCCTTAAACTAACTCATGTTGATCTCAACACCACTCCACCCACCGAAACTTGGGTTCCAATTGATCTCGAACCAACAGAAGTCGACGGTGACCCAGTAGAAGAGATTGAACTCGGCTTAAGAGTTAAATTTGACGCTTCTGCTTCAGACTATGCCACCGCCTTCCTCTGGAACTTTGGTGAAGATTATGGCAGTGGAGCCCAAACCATCCACGCCTTCAATGAACCCGGCGAACACCATGTCACCCTCACGATTTACAATCAAGGATTGTGTGGGCCTTGTGGCCAAAGTGTGGGGGTGACGGTGCACTACGCCGAGGGGATGAAATTGCTTTCTTATTCAACTCCGCAACTTCAGCCGGTTCGACCAATGACCTATGCAATCGGCGGGAATCGACTTTGGAGCGTCGCGGGTCTTGGTTTCCTAGGAACGGTCGATTTGACTGATCTAAGCAACCTAGGAGCATTTCAGGTGGTCTTACCGGAGAATTCGATTGGTGATTCCATCGACATGTCGGCTAGCGAACAGTGGGTAGCAGTTTGCAGGGGGCAATACTCGAACGGAACGAGTAGCGTGCAGTTGTATCCGGCCGACCCGCAAGCGTTTTTTCTGGTGGCGGAAATCACCGGCGGCATGTTATTGAACGGCGACGCACCGTTTTCGGTCGAAGTTCGCGGTGACAGGCTATTTGTCGCCGGATCGCTCACGGGCAATGTCTATGTTTTCACAATCGCCAGTCCAAACGGAACCGTTCAACTGGAACAGGTTCTCAGTATTGGCGGCGGCCGGCGAAGACTTGCGCTATCGCAATCAGGCAAACTCGTCGCGACCAGTCCGACCGGGCAAGTTCACATTTTTGATTTGGACGAGAACGGATCCGTCATAAACGGGTATCAGCCGATTCAGTTGGAAGTTGAAACCACGCTAATACTAGATCACAATATCTTCGGTAATACGCTTGCGATTAGGACTGGAGTGGATACGACGGCTGTGGTCAATGTTGACCAACTGGTCGCAGGTGTCATTGACTTCGCTTACATCCCCTATCACTCGGATGACAGTCATTATACATACGCCATGTACTATTCGGATACACGGCGCATTCAGTTTGGGATTAACGGGGGTTTAGAGCATCGCAAGTACTCGCTGCTAAGTGACGACGGTGAGCCGTATTTGATGGAAAACCCCGTTTTTCCTGTTTTTGACCCGGGCAGACCACTACTTTTTCTTTCAAGTGATTCAGGGACGGAGTTAGAGGTCATTATCGTTCCAGACGGATCGCTTGGATTCGCCGCTGTCGATCCGGGGATACGATAGTAGCCTCCGGCAAGGGGACCCCTTGACATTGGTAAGCTGTTTTACTTTTCCGTCTCCAGTTCTAAGCACACCGAGTTTAGGCAATAGCGTTTGCTGGTTTTGGTTGGACCATCTGGGAACACGTGGCCGAGGTGAGAATGGCAGTTGGCGCAACGGACTTCGGTGCGCGTCATTCCATGTGAAGAATCTTCAATAAACTCAACAGCGTCCGGCAAAGCTTGATCGAAGCTGGGCCAGCCAGTGCCAGAGTCAAACTTGGCATCAGAGGCAAACAGGGGATTCTCGCAAGCGGCGCACTTGTAAGTACCCGCGCGCTTTTCGTGCAACAGCGTGCCAGAGAACGGGGCCTCGGTTCCTCCTTGGCGCATCACGCGTTCTTGTTCCAGGGTCAACTTTTTCATTAAATTGATTATACTTAATAAAATGACTTTTTTCCAAGCGGTAATTTTGGGGTTTATTGAGGGTTTAACCGAGTTTTTGCCGGTGTCTTCTACGGCGCACTTAATTTTAGCTACCAAATGGCTCGGCATAGCGGAAACCGATTTTGTCAAAAGTTTTGTGGTGGTGATCCAGTTTGGTGCCATTCTTGCGGTAATTTGGTTATATCGGAAGCGCTTATGGCAAGAGCCCGCGTTGTGGCGCCGGGCTTTAACCGCCTTTTTGCCCACGGCGATTATTGGCTTTTTACTTTACAAATTAATCAAAGGTTTTTTGTTTGAGAGCGAGCTGGTAATTTTGCTCGCGCTCACTTTGGGCGGTTTAATTTTAATTGTGTTTGAACGCTGGCATCGGGCGGGGGAGCAAAACACCATTTCTGCCAAACAGTCGCTAATCATTGGTGGCGCCCAAGCCCTCGCCGTTATTCCCGGAGTGTCGCGCGCCGCGGCCACGATTGTGGGCGGGCTCGCCCTCGGCCTCTCGCGGCGCGCCATCGTCGAATTTTCTTTTATTTTGGCCATTCCCACGATGCTGGCCGCCACTAGCTACGATTTGTGGCAAAGCGGCGCTAATTTTGCTCCCGACGATTGGTTTTTGCTTTTGGTGGGTTTAATCACCGCTTTTATTTCGGCACTGATTGGGATTAAGTTTTTCTTGCGCCTCATTGAGCGCTGGTCTTTTGTGGCCTTTGGTCTTTATCGGATTTTATTTGCTGGCTTGGTTTATCTTTGGCTCGCGCTTTAGATGTTTTAGGGCGGGGAGGAAGGAGGTCAAAATAATTACCGCAATAATCCAGTGGAGATATTTTTCGGCTTCGGGAATTTGCGCGCCCAGAGTATAACCAAGCACGGTTAAGCCTACGGTCCATAAAAAGCCGCCAACTAAATTGTAGATAATAAAGTTGCGATAGGGCATAGAGCCCACGCCGGCCACAATGGGTACAAAAGTGCGAATAATTGGGATAAAGCGAGCTAAAACAATGGCATTATTGCCGTGAGTCAGAAAAAATTTATTGGCCTTGGTTATGTGTGTTGGCTTGAAGAAGCGCGATTCTGGACGGTTAAAAATTTTTGGTCCCACCTTTTTACCAAAAGCATAACCGGTACTATCGCCAAGCACTGCCGCGACAAAGAGTAGTGGCGCGAGAAGCCAGATATTAAGTAATCCTTGGGCAGCAATGAAGCCGGCCGTGAAGAGGAGGCTGTCGCCCGGTAAGAAGAAGCCAAAAAATAGTCCCGATTCGGCAAAGATAATCGCGAAAAGCCCCAAGTAACCACCAGTCTCAATTAGGTTGACTAGGTCGAACATGACGCCTAGTATAACGAATGGAGCGTATCTTGCTATTGACAGACATTCTTAAATATGCTACGATAGCAGCGTTCGAGTTTATTAGCAAAAAATGTTGAAAATTATGAATAAAATGATTGCTTTGGCTCTAGTAATGGCTAATTTGCTGACTACTTCGGTAGTTTTTGCTGATTCGTCTTTGAGCCCCGCTCCGGTGAATAATCTTTCTATTACGCCGAGCGATAATGCTCCTCGTGGAGAGGCGCCTAGAGTTGAGGATGGAGGTAACCACGACATTATTTTACCGGTAATCTCTCCGGAGTTGATTCCGGATGAACCGCAAGGCCCAGCTTCGCCGATTGGTGAAGAGCCTTCAAGTAATGTTTATCCTCCTAAGCCGCCCAAGGATAATGGTAATGGTGGGACAGATAATCCGCCTACGACCGATAATCCTGATAACAATACCGGCGGCGGAGGTGGGGGCGGTGGTGGTAAAAAGGTCAAAAAGCCTTTGACTATTGCCGACATGTCTCCAGAACTTCGTAACCAGTTATTGAACTTACTGCGGGCCATTTTGGCTTTGCAGGCCGCTCAATATCCCTTCGTTTCTGGCTACACGGCTCCCGTGATCCCAGAGATTAAAGGTTAAGAGTTCTTCTCAATCAGAGATCAAAAAACTCCCTAATTGGGGAGTTTTTTGATGATTAGCAGGTGAGATTATTGACCCATGCCCATCCCGCCACTGCCCTTATCGCAAGCCTTGCAGGTCTTCTTGTGGGTAACAAGTTCGTAAATAGCCGAGAGACCAACCAAGATGTAAACAACCTTCATGATTGAGGCAGAAATCCAGTTACCGAGTCCCCAGTTGAAGGCTTCTAGTAACCAGTTCAAACCCCCAATAATCAAAAGAATAAACGCGATCTTGTGCAATTTCATTAATTTTTTTATTTTAATTAATAATCCACAAACCAACCCCCACATTCTACCACACCCCCCAAACCGAGGTGGTGGATAACATGGGTATTTTGGGGTAGAATGATATTACTCAAAATGAACTGGTTTTTGCTAGCTCTGTCTGCCCCGATCTTGTGGAGTATTGTCAATCATGTCGACAAGTATCTCTTGTCGAAGTTTTTTCGTTCCGGTGGGGTTGGAGCACTGATGCTTTATTCTTCCGTTGTGGCCATTGTGGTGTTGCCGGTATTTTATTTTTTTTCTCCTGACCTTTTTTTGATTTCGGATTTTGCTAAAGGGATTTTAATTTTAGCTGGTTTCATTAATGCTTTGTTTATTTTGTTTTACCTTTTTGCCATTAATGAAGATGATGCTTCGGTCGTGATGCCATTTTTCTTGACGATTCCGATTTTTGGATATTTGCAGTCTTGGATCTTAATTGGGGAAACCTTAACTCTTCGACAAATAGTCGCCTCCCTCATCATTCTTTTTGGGTCCTTAATTCTTTCTTTCAAAATAACTTCGTCTGGTTACCGTTTTCGTGGACGCATGATTTTTTTTGTTCTTATTTCCTCGTTCTTTTTTGCTTTATACGAGACCCTGTTTAAGTTTGCTGCGGTAGAGGTTAATTTTTGGACGGCTGTTTTTTGGGAACATCTCGGTTTGTTTTTGGTTGGCTTTTTCTTGTTTGTTTTTATTGAGAGATATCGTCGAGAATTTTTGGGAATGATTAAGGAAAATTCTACAGCTATTTTTTCTCTTAACCTAACAAGTGAAATAACGACCATTGTTGGTAACATTGCGACTGCTGGGGCGCTAGTCCTTGCGCCGGTGGCTTTAGTTCAGACTGTCTCTTCACTCCAACCACTGTTTGTTTTTATCTTTGGAGCGCTAATTACTCTCTACTTACCAAAGATTGGACAGGAAGACCTATCTCGAGCTACCATTATACAGAAGGTTTTGGCGCTCGCGATTATTTTAGTCGGAACTTATTTGCTCTTTAATGCTTAAGATTAGTCATTTTGTTGTATGAATTTTCAATCAAATTCACGACCATTTTTTTTGTTAATATTGGTATCTTTTGTTTTGGTTTTAATTTTGTCTTGGCATAAATACTTTATCAACAAAGATTATTTGCTTTACGCGCAAGTTACTTGCGATGAAACCGAAGTTGGGTCTTGTTTTTTTAACGAAGAAAACGATTATCGATATAAGATAATTTACTATTTAGCGAAAGCGGCCCCCCGGTGTGAGCCAGAGCGGGGTGGGTGCCAAGAACTTTCTTGCCCAGCCGCGTCTCCACATTGCCAAACAATTTTTTGTACTGAGGAAACGCTTAAAAAATTAAACCTTTCCGATCAGTGCCGTTAATTCTTTCTCCTTATGACAACCGATGGCGAAATTCAGAAAGACATCCTCTCCGTTTATACCCCTTTCTCCATCGCCATCTCTGAGCTCTCTCGTCGGCAAAAAGACGAGAATTTGAAACTACAAGTTCTAGATTTTTGGGGTAAGGATTATTTACCAAAACTAAACGGTGGTCCACCTCGGGCCGTATTTAATCGGCCGGTTGTTACTCCCACCTTAGAATTTCGTTATTTTTTAGATTTAGCTCGGTTGGCCAACTTGCGGCCACTCTTGCTTGAATATCCCGGTAAATTTGTGGCCAAATCTGTTGATAAATATGCTCTGGGTCGACTATTTTTTTTGGGCGAAGAGGGAAAAAATCACGGCCGGCCCTTGCCCACCTTAACGATCGTAAACTTCAACGAAGTGGAGGGACAACCCTTGTCTGAGGTAAAAACCACTACTGGTTTAAAGCTAGCCGATTTTCATCACCAGCTTTTGAATTGGTTTTATCCCGAAAATGATTATCGGCCGACCAATTTTAGCCACTGGTTTGACTCAACCAAAGAGAAAACAAAATATTATTATCTTTATTTTTTCTCCCTTTTTATTCGTAACGGTATTTTATTTGAAAACTATTTGCAAGGAGATGAAGAGGAACACAAATTTTTTCTCGAAAAAGTGTACCCAAGTTTCCGGGAGCTTAAAAGAATTTTTGGTGTCCAGCCCTTGATTTGTCCGTTACTGCCGCTTGATGTGGAGCGACAGGTGTCTTGGTCCACTTATCCAGTTGAGATGAAAAAAATGATAGAAACTCGTTATCGTTTGCGCTAGAATAATAAGACATGGAATATAATCTTTTGGAGAATCTTCGGTATTGTGGGGAGTTTGTGCAAGGGTTGTCGACTTTGCTCTATTATTCTCACTTAGCACCAGCGGCAATAGCCCTAATTGTGGCCTTTTTTGTTTATTTTAAGAAAAGCGATACCCTTTCTTCTTGGTTTTTAACTGCCATTGCTACCTGTTTTTTTGTTTGGTCGGTTTTGGATTTGTCTATTTGGCTTAATTATTGGCGCGGCAGTTGGCTGATGTTCGCATGGTCATCGTTAGAACTTTTTAGTGTTTTGCTTTTTGTTTTAGGTTTTTATTTTGTTTATGTATTTTTGGAGAAGCGTGACTTGTCTCTGCGTCAGCAAGTGTTGCTTTTTGCGCCCATTTTGCCATTGATTATTTTTGCGGCGACGAGGTTTAATCTTCTTTCTTATGATTTACAAGAGTGTGTGGCCGTAGAAAATTTGCCCTATTTAAATTATATCCGAGGAGTGAAAATATTTTTTGCCGCTTTGACCCTTGTTTACCTTGGCTATAAATATTTTTTGACCAAAGTTTGGGGAACGAGGAAGCAAATTCTAATTTTAGGAATTGGAATAATTAGTTTTCTTTATGCCTTTTTTGTTTCAGGTTTTATCTCAGAAAGGACTGGCAACTTTATTTTTGAAATTTGGGGTCTCTTTGCGATGGTGATATTTATCGCCGCTCTGGGTTACTTGATTGTTCGTTTTGCTGTGTTCAATATTCGTTTAATTGCTGCTCAAGCTCTGGTGTTTGCGCTGGTGATGCTGATCGGAGCGCAGTTTTTCTTTATTCGTAACCGGACCAATGTTTTTCTTAATGCTGCCACCTTCGTGTTTTCTTTGGGTTTTGGCTATCTCTTGGTAAGAAATGTAAAGAAGGAACTTAAACAGCGGGAGAAAATCGAGCATTTGGCGGGGGAACTTAGCACCTCAAACGACAAGTTGTGGGTGGCGAATGAGAAATTGAAGGAGCTTGATCGGCAGAAAACAGAATTTGTGTCGATTGCGAGTCATCAATTGCGTAGCCCGCTGACTTCGGTGAAGGGTTATGCCTCCATGCTTCTCGAAGGTTCTTTTGGTCCAATTTCCGATAAGGCGGTGGAGGCGGTGAGTCGGATCTTCCAATCCAGTCAAAAGCTGGTTTTGGTGATTGAGGACTTTTTAAACATTAGCCGGATCGAACTCGGCACCATGAAGTATGAAATAGCCGAGATTGATCTTAAGGCGCTCGCCGAAAACTTGGTCAAAGAAATTGCGCCTACGGTGGAGCGAAATAAGTTAAAAATTACTTTTGAAAGCGATCCATCGGCGAGCGGTGAGGAGTTTAAGGCGCAGGTCGATTCTGGTAAAATTAGCCAAGTTATCTCTAATCTCATTGATAATGGGATGAAGTATACGCACGCTGGTTCGATTGCGGTAAAGCTGGCCAAAGTGGCGGGCAAAATTCGTTTTTCCGTGACCGATACGGGGATTGGGATTGCACCAGAAACGATGCCCAAACTCTTCGAAAAGTTTTCGCGCGCTGATGATGCGGGGAAGGTGAATATAAAAGGCACCGGCCTCGGTCTCTATGTGGCTAAGCAGATTGTAGAGGCACATAAGGGCAAAATTTGGGCCGAGAGCGAGGGGGTGGGCAAGGGGAGTACCTTCATTGTAGAATTCGCCTGATTTTTGGCACAAATAAGCCCCGTCCGATCTCCGTCGGGCGGGGCTTTAACTTATTTGATCCATGGTACTCCTTTTTCATAAGACGAGCGATCTGTAACCACAGCTTCCTGTGTGCCCGTTTGTTGCAGTGCAAGTTTTCATGTCGTCACACTGCTCCGTGGTACATACGCCATTGTTGTTGTCTTCCCCGCTAATTCCGCACTTACAGCGGGGGATAATGGGTGGGGCGGGTAAGAACTCGATATATAGTGGACGAAGATCTTCGCCCCCCACCGGTTCCCAGACTTGGTAGTCATAGGTTTCGACATTTTTTCCGTTGGGATCAGAGATCTCAACGACAAAGATGTTCCCTGCCAGCACCATTTTGCCCCCAACTTCTTCTTCGTCAAGTATTGCACTGAAAAGAAGTTGGCCAAATTCATCCCACTCGAAGTGGCTGACTTTCAGGTCGAGATCCCCGCGAGGTAGGACATATCTGACGAATTTCCCGACTTCTTCCGAGGTCTCGATGACATCATAAGATGTCAGGATGTGGGCCACAGACAAACCTTCTTTGTCCACCGTGTCCATCCTGACCTTTTCATCGTTAACGACGAAGGTCTTGGTGCTGGGTGCACTGGCGACAATGGTCGCGAGTACGAAGATGATGTTGAGCATTACTCACTCTCCTTCTTAAAGAGGTTTTCTTCTGGGGTTTTCTCCATCGTTATGAACCGAAAATATCTTACTCGTGGTCGCATCGGGTCTGTCCAAATCACCGTGTCGTATTTGATTGGTGGCGGGACAACACTTTTCCAGTCTTCGGTTACCCAGGACCGCCAATAAGAGCCAAACAAACAACCAGGCAATTCTTTTTGACACTTAATGTCCCAACCACCAACTTTATTGAAAAGTTTGCGTGGAACCCTTGAAGTTTTTTCCTCCTTTCCTACGTGATTCTTTTCCCATACCACCACCTCGTCGTTTTCCTCGTGACTTCGGAGTTCGTAAATCAAGTGCTGATTAAACGAAACCCTGAGGTTTACTAGATTCGATGTTCCGTTGATCACCTCGCAGAATACTTCCCCCTCATTTTCGTCCTTGACCCTTACTTGATACTTGAGCCAGCCATCCTTGATGAAGGCCGCCGACTGATCTTTGACACAGTCCTTGTTTGAGCATAGCGGTGGTGGGTTGAATGATGATCCAACCAGCCAAAAGAGAAGCAAAACTATTTTTAGCAAGACTTAATCCTCCTAAAAAAGTGTGAGATATCCATGGATCTTGTCAAAGACCCATTTACGCCGATTGAATATAACTCTTTTGGCAAAAAAAGACAAGAAAAAACCCCGCCTAAAGCGCTGTGCGCAATAAGGCGGGGCAGGGGGTGCTTCTTTCCCCGTGTTCAGGAGATTGTTAGGCAATCCGGTGCTTGCGGCGCCAGATTGCTGCTATACCACCGAGCGCCATAAGCGCAAGGCTGGTGGGTTCGGGCACGGCAACCCATGTGTCGGCCGTGATGATGCCAGTGAACACCATTGAAGAACTCCAATCGGTCCACCAGTCCGGTTCTGGACCCGCATCTGTCCACGGCGTCTCGTTGAAGTTCATGGATGTGCTGGTGAAAACGCCTCCGGTTACTCGACCATCTCCGCTCCCACCACCCGACCAAATGTCGTCGAACTCGTTGTAGTTAAACCAACTGGAAGTGTTCCAATGGAGATCCAACGCCGGCGAGAATTGGTACAATTGGCTTTCGCCAGTTTCGTAATTATACCAAGTCACATGGGACACCGTTAAGTGTCCACTGTTTCCTCCGCCGCCGCCTCCACCAGAGCCACCACTTGGTAGCTCATCGTCCGTTAGGATATTTCCCAACATATTGACGCGGAGTTCGAAGTACGCGTCACTGGTCGCAGGATCGCCGTTTAACCACAAATCTGTGGTCGAACCGACCGTGGTAACTTTCACATTTTGACCGTAAAAGTTGGCCCAGGCATTGCCGCTCGTGCCCGTGTCGTTGTTGAACGACGAGCCGGTATAGATTCCTCCACCAAACACTGGCACCGCAAGAACCATCATCGCCCACGCCAAAACCAAACACTTTTTCATCACTAACTCTCCTGTTTTTTCGAAGAACTTCCACCTTGAGGCTGGGGCCACGCGGCCACCAGTCCATCCTCGGTAACCCTATCAGCTTGGGCAATATTTGTCAAGTCTTGGGCAATTTGCTATGATTTGGGGGTCAAAAATGAATCAAGAACAGAAAATTTTACTTTCCGGCATTCAGCCCACGGGCGCGCCGCATCTTGGCAATTATTTCGGCGCCATGCGGCAATTTGTTGAACTTCAGAACGAGTATCAGGCGCATATTATGATCGCCGATCTCCACGCGCTCACCACGGTGAAGGAGGCGAGTAAGTTGCGAGAAAATATTCTCAATCTCGCGATTGATTATTTGGCGATTGGTCTGGATCCAGAGAAGGTGGTGCTTTTTCGTCAATCGCAAGTGCCCGCGCACACCGAGCTCGCTTGGATTTTTAATTGTCTCGTCACGATGCCTTACCTCGAGCGCGCGCATGCTTATAAAGATGCCGAGCAGAAGGCCAAGGAGGTGAATGTGGGTCTTTTCGATTATCCGATTTTAATGGCGGCGGATATTCTTCTTTATGGTTCCGATGTGGTGCCGGTGGGGCAGGACCAGAAGCAACATGTGGAGATTGCGCGGGATGTAGCGGAAAAATTTAATCGAGTTTACAGCGAAGCTTTTAAACTGCCAGAAGCCCTTATTTTGCCCAATGTTGGCGTGGTGCCCGGTCTTGATGGTCGCAAGATGAGCAAGAGTTATGGCAACACTATTCCACTTTTTGCCGAGCCGGAGGAAATGAAAAAGCTCGTGATGAGTATTAAGACTGACTCGAAGGGGGTGGAAGAAGCGAAGGATCCAGAAACTTGTAATGTATTTGCTTTGCACAAACTTTTTAGCGAAAACGATTTACCCGAACTCACCAAGCGGTATAAAGAAGGGGGGATTGGGTATGCGGAAGCGAAAGAGATTTTGTTTAACAATATGAATAATTATCTTGCGCCGTTACGGGAGAAACGAGCCGAAATTGCCAAGAACCCCGAGCATGTTCAAGAGATTTTGAAAGCCGGTGCCGAGAAAGCGCGCGCGGTCGCGAGCGAAAAGATGCAAAAAGTCCGAGAATTGGTAGGATTAAATTAATGCAGAGAATTTATACTAAAGACTTGGCGGCGCAGGTGGGTGAGGAAGTGACGCTTGCCGGTTGGGTGGATGTGCGGCGGGATCAGGGAAAGATGGTTTTTCTTGATTTGCGCGACATGACCGGCAAGGTGCAAATGGTCGCACTTCCTAGTCACGCCGAAGCCCTAGCGAAGGCGGACCGATTACGAACAGAATGGGTGATTGAAGTGCGCGGCAAGGTTAATAAGCGCCCGGAGAAAAATGTGAAGGCCGGTGTGATGAATGGTGATTTGGAAATAGAACTTTTGGAAATTAAAATCTTGAATGAAGCCACTACGCCCGCGCTCGATATCTCCACCGACGGGCGCGAAGTGGGCGAGGAAACGCGGCTGAAATATCGTTACCTCGATCTGCGTCGGCCCCGATTGCAAAACAATCTTCGCTCGCGTCACGCGATTGTTAAACTGATTCGCGATCACCTTTCGGCGCAGAATTTTACGGAAGTCGAGACGCCGATTCTCACCAAGAGTACGCCCGAAGGCGCGCGCGATTATGTGGTGCCGTCGCGCCTCTACCAAGGAAAATTTTATGCTTTGCCGCAATCGCCTCAGCAATATAAGCAACTTCTTATGGCTGCTGGCTTAGAGAAGTATTTCCAGATTGCCCGTTGCTTCCGCGATGAAGACACGCGAGGGGATAGGCAGCCCGAGTTTACCCAGCTCGACCTCGAGATGAGCTTTGTGATGCGCGAAGAGGTGATGGCGCTCAATGAAGAATTATTGATTAAAATTGTGGAGACTTTGTTTCCGGAGAAGAAAATTCAAACCAAACCTTTCCCGCGTTTGACCTATAAAGAAGCGATGGAAAAATACGGCACCGATCGACCAGATTTGCGAGAAGATAAAGGAAATAAAGATTTGCTCGCTTTTTGTTGGGTCATAGATTTTCCGTTCTTCGAAAAAGCCGAAGACGGATCTTGGACCTTCACGCACAATCCTTTTTCCGCGCCACAGCCGGAGTATAAAGCGTGGCTCGAGAATAAAGAAAAAATTGGCGAGATTCTTACTAGTCAATACGATGTGGCGCTTAATGGCTTCGAGATTGGCGGGGGGAGTATCCGGAACCACGAGCCAGAAGCGTTGCGGAAAGTGTTTGAAATTTTGGGTTACGAGTCAGAAAGAATCGAGAAAAATTTTGGTCATATGCTCGCGGCGCTCGCTTCTGGTTGCCCGCCGCATGGTGGGATTGCTTGGGGCTTAGATCGGCTAGTAACCTTACTTTTGGGCGAACCGAATATCCGCGAAGTCATTGCCTTTCCCAAGACCGGCGAAGGCCGCGACCTCATGATGGACGCCCCGAGCGAGATTGAAGAGAAGCAACTCAAAGAACTCGGTTTAAATATTAAAAAATAAAAACCGCTCGCGATGAAGCGAGACGGTTTGTGGTGGTGGGGTTGGGGTAAGTGATCAGTCAACTTAGACCGGCTGGATCGGATCCAAACGAGACGGCAAACCAAGGAATGAAGGCCAGTATGGCCACAAGGATTACCCACTCGATGCAGGTCCAACCCCATCGTTCGTTTTTTGCGGGGCGGGTTGTTCGAACCACGACCACCCCTAGAGCCCAGATGACCCCCAAAAGAGCGAACCCAAAACCAAGAATTAGTAGGATTAATAAGATAAATTCCATGTTTACAACTCCTCAACCCAAGTTTTGAGCCACGCGCTCGCTACTTAGAATTGGTAACTTTTCTGCCACCAGCCTAGCACGAATGTGGCTATATTGTCAAGTCTCGCGGAGGGGTGAAAAAACGGTATAGTTGGCAAAGGTTAAAAAGTAAGGTAGTATTATTTTTATGAAAAAAGGTGAAAAAGTTATCTCGGCTCCTGATTTGTCATTGCTCAATGAGCAACACGCAAATAAGTGGGTGGCTTTCTCGAGCGATTACAAAAAGATTGTCGCGGTGGGCGACAATCTCGCTGATGTGTCTGGCGATTCTCGAGTGGTGATGAAAGTTTTACCAAAACTTGGTTACGCACCAGTGGTAATTTAAGCTGATGAAGTTTCAGTATCAAGCGGCTTTAGGGGTTTCTGATACGCGTGGGCACATGGTTAAACGGCCGGTGCTAGAAGTTGAACTGATGGGGGTTAATGGGAAGAAAATCACCACCTTAGGAATTCTTGATTCTGGAGCTGACACCACCACAATAAATCTTCAGTATGCCCACGCTTTGGGGATTAGGGTTGATGATAGTGACCAAAATTAATTTACCAGTTTGGTTTGTGGATAGCGAAAATGTTGATTTACTAATTGGCCAAGAGGTTTTTTTCGATCAACACAAAATTCGCTTCGAGAAAGATCACGATACGTTTGAGATTACAGAGGTGAGAAAGTAAAAAACAATAAACCCGCCTCACGACAGGTTTATTGTGCCTGTCAGGGCGGGTACTATAGGGTTGCAGAGACCACCAAGACAAACAAGATGGTGGAATTTAAAGCGAGGGAAACAATAATAATCCGAACAAAACCTTTTTGGCTCATTGTGTTGGCTGCGCCTAGGAGTGCCCCAAAAATAAAAGACACACCGAGACTTGAGCATACCAGTGATCTCTGTACCCCGACCTTCTCAACTTCCTTGAGAAGTCCAAAGTGAACTAGTGTCAACACAATTCCTGTGATTAAAAAGATTGCCAGGGGGGCGGCATACACGATTAGTTTCTGTCTGGATAACATTTCAAACTCCTTATCTCGAGACTTTGTTTGGGTAGCGGTCTTCCGACGAGAAGGCCTTTCCGCGCACAGCTTAGCATATTGCACACTATCTTGTCAAGTCTCGCGGGCATTTTTCTTAATGTGTGACATTCGGTGTCAAACAAAACCAACTCTATAGACAGAAGGACCTCAAACCACAAGTGTAATACAATCCTAACGGTCGTGGGAAATGTGTTACGCCTTAATTTTAAAAACAATAAACCCGCCTCACGACACGACGGGCCTATTTCCGGTCGCTGCGGGCGGGTCAGGTTGTCATTGCCCAGTAAAGGGCCGCGCCGCAAATTGTTCGTAACATTTTGCAGGCGAATACCCCGAACTGGCTGACACCTTCTTTGTATTCAATCCTCGCGATCTTTTCAGCGAAGACCATTATGGCTGCGTTCAGTAGAATTACTACAACAACCTTTGCGCTCATACTTTCTCCCTTTCTGAAAATTGTTGAGTTGATCAAATGCGGCCAACCTGAAGTTCCGCCACCAGTCTAGCATTTATATTCTTATCTTGTCAAGTCTCGCGGAGGGGTAAAAAAACGGTATAGTTTGGGGGTAAAAATGGAAAATGATTTTAAGGTTAAAGTGGGGGAATATGAGGGGCCGCTTCCGCTCATTTTGGATTTGATCGAAAAGCGCAAACTGCATGTGAGCGAAGTGGCGCTCGCGCAGGTGACGGATGATTATGTGGAATATCTTAAGCGATTTGATTCAACCATGTCGGCCATGGCCGATTTTATTTTGGTGGCGGCGACCTTGATGCTGATTAAATCAGTGGCCCTGTTGCCCACCCTGCAACTTAATGAAGAAGAGAAGGCGAGTGTGGAGGAGCTCGAGCGCCGGCTCAAAATGTATCAAATTATTCGCGACGCTGTTCCCAGATTAAATGAAGCTTGGGGAGCGCAAACTATTTTCTTTAGGCAAGAAGCGAAGAATGTTGAACCAGTTTTCACTGTGACCCCAGAAATTAGTTTGAGTAATTTGGCGCAAGCGATTAAGAGCTTGCTCCAAGCTTTGCCGGTGCCAGAGAAGCTCGCGCAGGTGGTGGTGAAGAAAGTGATTAGTTTGGAAGAAGTAATTACCGATCTTGCCTCGCGCGCCGAGCGGGCGCTTAACCTTAGCTTCCGCGATTTTGTGAAAGATAAAAAAGAGAAGGTTAATGTGATCGTGAGCTTCCTCGGGATGCTTGAGCTCGTGCGTCGGGGTTTGCTTGAGGTGCGGCAAGAGGCGCATTTCCGTGATATCCGCATGGAGTCGACACAAGCGGGGGTTCCCAGATATGATTAACTTATGAATCTCGAAGCGCAAATTGAGGCAATTCTTTTTTGGAAAGCGGAGCCCGTGAGTGTGAAAACGCTCGCGCAGATTCTGGGTAAAAACGAAGTAGAAATTGGCGAAGCGTTAAATAATTTAGAAACAGCGTTGGTTGGTCGAGGCTTGAGATTGGTGCGCAAAGACGATGAGGTGATGCTGGGCACCGCGCCAGAGGTGGGGGAGCTGATCGAGAAGTTAACTCGAGAGGAACTCTCACGCGATATTGGCAAGGCCGGGCTTGAGACTCTTGCGGTGATCATTTACCAAGGCCCCGTGTCGCGCGCGCAAATTGATTATGTGCGCGGCGTGAACTCGAGCTTTATTGTGCGCCATCTCCTCGTGCGCGGCTTAGTGGAGAAAGTGCCGAATCCGGAAGATGCGCGTAGTTTCCTTTATCGTCCCACCTTTGATTTGCTTAGTCATTTGGGGATTAGTAAGCTCGAAGAGGCACCGGATTATGAGGTGGTTAAACAAAAACTTAATGAATTCATCTCTCACCCTAATAAAAATTAAGGCATTAATGGTTGGAGGCCTTTTGCTCTTGGTGGTTTTTTTGGTGATTACCGAACGAGAAAATTTAGAACCAGTTTTAACTCCGGTGCCCATTCCTCAAACACAGTTTGTTGTTCCCAAAAACATTTTGGCGCGCGCGGTGCTGGTTTATGATCTCACCACCCAGCAAACTCTTTTTGCTAAGCAAGCCGACCGACCCCTGCCCACCGCCTCACTGTCTAAGGTGATGACGGCCTTGCTCGCTACCGAGAATTTAAATGCCACCAGCACCGTGGCTTTGAGCGAAGATTTTTTCTCGCTAACTAAATTAATTAATCTCACTTTACTAGCTTCAATTAATGATGGGGCCGAGGCGCTAGCCATGGCGGTGGAGCAGCAAACTGGCAAAAACTTTGTCGAAACCATGAATCGCCGCGCGCGGGAGCTCGGCCTCGAGCAAACCTTTTTCTTGGATGCGTCGGGGCTCGACTGGTCTACCAACCTTGCTGGTGGTTACAGCTCGGCGCGTGATTTGGCGACCCTTTTTTCTTATATTGTCGAGCAGGAACCGGCTTTGCTGGAGGCGACCAAAGAGACTGGGTTAATTATTAAGTCTGGTACGGGGCAACTTTATTTTCCGGCCAATACCAATAAGGCCGCTTCAGCCATTCCCGACTTATTAGCATCGAAAACTGGTTCCACCGATTTGGCTGGTGGCAATTTAGTAACCGTCTTCGATCGCGGTCTCAATCAGCCCGTAATTATTGTGGTGCTCGGCTCTACTCTTGACGGCCGTTTTGCTGATACCACCACCTTGGCACAAGCCACATTAGAATACTTCGCGAAAAACGCCTTTTGAGCTATACTACGCCCGATGATTACCGATGTAATCAAGGTTTTTGCGCCGAGTATTTTTGCCTTTATCGTGGGAATTTTGATTACGCCGTTTTGGGCGGGTTTTTTGTATCGTCACGAGATGTGGAAGAAGAAGGCTGGCAAGGTGGCCCCCGATGGTCGAGCCACGCCCCTTTTCAACGAACTGCATAAGCACAAAGAGGTGGGCACGCCACGGATGGGCGGAGTGATTGTGTGGGGGAGTGTTCTGCTAACAATTTTGGCCATTTGGTTGGTGTCGATTTTTTTCCCCTCGGAGCTTACCTCTAAACTTAATTTTTTGAGCCGGAATCAAACTTGGTTGCCGCTTTTTACCTTGGTGGCGGCCTCGCTGGTAGGTTTAGTTGATGATTGGTTTGAGGTAAGTGGCCGCGGGCAATATATTTCTGGTGGCTTGTCGTTCAAAAAAAGGTTATTTATCGTCTTGATTATTGCGGCCATCGGCGCTTGGTGGTTCTACTTCAAACTTGAGTTGTCCGAGATTGCGATCCCGCTTGATGGCCTTATCAATATTGGTTGGTGGGTGATCCCGCTTTTTATCATCACGATGGTTGGACTTTTTGCCTCGGGAGTAATTGATGGGATTGATGGTTTAGCTGGCGGGGTCATGGCCATCATTTTTGCCGCTTATGCGGGGATTGCTTTTTTCCAAAACCAAATTGATTTGGCGGCTTTTTGCGCGGTGGTGACGGGCGGAATCTTGGCTTTTTTGTGGTTCAATGTGCCGCCGGCGCGCTTTTATATGTCGGAAACGGGAATGCTCGGTTTAACCACGGCGCTTACGGTGGTGGCTTTTCTTACGGATACTGTTTTGATTTTGCCGATCATCGCTTTTCCTTTGCTGGCCACGGCGGCCTCGGATGTGATTCAGTTGTTGTCTAAAAAATTTCGGCACGGGAAAAAAGTTTTTCTCATTGCCCCACTTCACCACCACTTTGAGGCTTTGGGTTGGCCGGCGTACAAGGTCACCATGCGTTATTGGATTATTAGTATTATCATGGCGCTCATTGGTATGGTGATCGCCCTGCTTACTTAAGGTGCGACGGCGAGCCAACAAGTGGTTTCTGATTTTTATTCTCGCGCTTGCCGCCGCTGGCTTTTTTGTGTTTTCGTCGGCGGCGCTCGGCCTCCACTCTCGCGATGGCGCCAGCTTTATTTTGGTGGTGGGTAAACAGCTGCTGGTTTTGGCTTTAGGCTTGGCGGGGATGTTGCTCGCGGCGCGGATTCCTTATCGTTTTTGGCGACAATACTCTTTGCCAATCTTTTTATTAACCCTAGTTTTAACCGCGGCGGTATTTGTGCCGGCCTTGGGGTTTAAGTTTGGTGGCGCGGTGCGTTGGTTGCATCTTGGTCCCATTTCGCTTCAGCCTTCAGAATTTCTTAAGTTTGGTTTAATTTTATATTTGGCGGCTTGGCTTGCCAAGAATCGCCGCGAGGTAGAAACTTGGCAGACTGGTTTATTGCCCTTTTTAATTATTACCGGCTTGGCGGGTGGTTTGATTTTGGCGCAACCAGACCTTGGCACCTTTTTAATTATTTTTTCTGCCGCTTTCATGATGTTTTTTGTGGCTGGCGCGCGTTGGAGTCACATTGCCTTCATCGTTTTAGCCTCGCTTATTTTGGTCGCTAGTATGGCCTATTTTAAGCCTTATGTTCGAGAGCGATTATTAACCCTGTGGGATCCTTCGCGAGATATGCAAGGTTCGGCTTATCAGATTAACCAATCTCTGATTGCCTTGGGTTCAGGCGGCTTGTTTGGCCGCGGCTTTGGCCAAAGTGTGCAAAAATTCCAATTTTTGCCCGAGCCTATTGGTGACTCCATTTTTTCGGTAGCGGGAGAAGAGTTTGGTTTTGTGGGTACCAGCACCTTGGTATTGTTGTATATTATCTTTTCGATTTGGGGTTTTCGTTTATCGGCGCGCGTCACTGATACCTTTGGGCGTTTTTTGGGCATCGGTTTGGTGTCGCTCATTACCGTGGGCGCTTTTTTCAATATCGCTTCCATGGTGGGGTTGGCGCCGGTGGTGGGTGTTCCGCTTTCGCTTTTCTCTCACGGCGGCACGGCCTTGCTTGTGACTTTGTTTGAAATTGGTATTCTTCTCAATATTTCAAAATACGCGTAAAACTGCTATACTGCGCCACATCTTATGAAAATTGTCTTAACTGGTGGCGGGAGTGGGGGACACTTTAATCCGTTGATTGCGGTAGCGGAGGAAATTAATTTGCTGGTGCAGGAGCGGAAGTTGGTACCACCGCAACTCTATTATTTTGCTGACAAGCCTTACGATGAGCAGGCCTTGTTTGAAAATCAAATAAAATTTATCAAAATTTCGGCTGGTAAGTGGCGGCGCTATTTTTCTTTGCAAAACTTTTTTGATCTCTGGCGTACCGCCCGAGGAATGTGGACCGCTCTGTGGAAGCTCTACACCCTTTACCCCGATGTAATTTTTAGCAAAGGCGGCTATGTGAGCTTTCCGGTGCTTTGGGCCGCGAGAATTCTGCGGATTCCGGTGGCAATTCATGAGTCTGATTCTCATCCCGGGCGCGTGGCCCTTTGGTCAGGTAAGTTTGCCGCCCGCGTGGCCCTCTCTTTCCCCGAAGCCACGCCACATTTCTCGGTCGAGAAAACAGCGGTCACGGGTAATCCGATTCGGGCTTCGCTTAAGAAGCCAATTACCACTGGCGCCCGAGAATATTTACAAATCGATCCAGAAGCACCAATTATTTTTATTACCGGTGGTTCGCAGGGCGCGGTAACCCTAAACGAAGCGGTGCTCAAAATTTTGCCAGATTTGGTCTCGCGTTACGCTATTATTCATCAGGCGGGAGCCGAGAATTTAGCCGAAGTTAAGAGCCGCAGTGGTTTGATTTTAGAAAACAATCCTCAAGCTGGCCGTTATCAGGCCTATGATTATTTGAACGAAGTGGCGCTGAAGATGGTGGCGGGCGCGGCCACTCTGGCGGTGTCGCGAGCCGGGGCGGGAATGATTTTTGAACTAGCCAATTGGCAGTTGCCAGCCATCCTTATTCCTATTCCTGAAGCCATTAGTCATGATCAGCGAAGTAATGCTTTTACCTATGCTCGTTCAGGTGGCGCCGTGGTAATTGAACAAGAAAATTTGACCCCCTCGGTTTTACTGGCCGAAATTGATCGATTGGTTGGCGACGCTCATTTACGCGAAGAGATGAAACGCGGGGCCAAAAGTTTTGCTCGGCCGGAGGCGGGTCGCCTAATTGCCGAAGCCTTGATTGGTCTCGCTTTAGAACATGAAGAATAAAGTCGTTACCAGATTTGCGCCGAGTCCAACCGGCAATTTGCATATTGGGAGCGCCCGAACAGCCTTGTTTGACTATTTATTTGCGCGACAAATGGGCGGCAAATTTATTTTGCGTCTTGAGGATACTGACCGGGCGCGATCAACCAAAGAATTTGAGCAAAAGATTCTTGATGGCTTGGCTTGGCTTGGTCTCAATTATGACGAATTTTATCGACAGTCGGAACGAGGAGAAATTTATGCCAAAGAAATTAATAATTTATTGTCCCAAAACAAAGCTTATTGGTCAGAAGAAAAACGCGAAGATGGTAATTTGTCTAAAGTAATTCGCTTTCGTAATGCTGGTGGCACTATTACTTTTACTGATTTATTGCGGGGAGAAATTATCACCACCGTGAACGATTTAGGCGATATGGTGATTGCCAAAGCGCCAGAAGCGCCACTTTATCATTTTGCCGTGGTGGTAGACGATTGGTTGTCTGGAGTGACTCATGTGATCCGGGGTGATGATCATATTGCTAATACTCCACGACAGATTTTGATTCAAGAGGCGCTTGGGGCGCCGCGGCCGGTGTATTGTCACTTGCCCCTCATTTTAGCCACTGATCGCTCTAAATTATCTAAGCGTCATGGGGCGGTGGCCCTCACCGATTATCGCGATCAGGGTTATTTACCAGAAGCAATTATTAATTTTTTAGCGTTACTTGGTTGGCATCCAGAAAATGATCAAGAGCTTTTTGGTTTAGAAGAATTGGTGAAAGGGTTCCAACTCGAACGAGTGCAAAAAGGTGGGGCGGTGTTTGATCAAAAAAAATTAGATTGGTTTAATCGTCACTATGTTCAAATTTTGCCACCCGAGAAGCAACGGGAGTATTGGGAGCGAGCTTTGGTGCGAGATGGAGAGTTTAATTACTTTGCCGGTCAACCGACTTATGCCAAGGAGCTTTTGAAAAATCAAATTCATTTTGCTAAGTTGCAAGAATTGCTTGGCGTTCTGCCAGAAGATAATTTTTCGACCGAAAAAATTAAAGTCACGATTTGGGATTATGCCACCGAAGTGGGGAGGGGGGAGGTGCTCTGGCCGATGCGCGTGGCCCTCTCGGGTCGCGATAAATCGCCCGATCCTTTTACTTTGGCTGCCACTTTGGGTAAAGAGGAAACCCTCAAACGCTTGGCTTATGCGGCGAAGCTTTAGGGTTTTATTAATTGGGGTGTTGTTCCTTGTGGCTCCTCGACTTTGCTCGGGACAGGGAGCTACGGTGGTGGAGCTAGAAGCCAAAATCTCGGCCCACAATGAGGAAATTGAGCGACTGGAGAGTGAAATTAAGCAGTATCAATCGGTGATTAAAACCACCACCGAAGAAAAAGATTCTTTACAGAAGGCGGTTAAATTGGTGGATACGAACCGACAGAAAATTTCTACTGATATTAAGGTGACGGAGAAAAAAATTTCTACCACTAATCTTAAATTGGAAGAGTTGGAACTGGATATTGGGAGCAAAGAAGCCGAAATTAAACGCCGCCACCCCGCGCAACGAGAACCGGCGCGGCACCAGCTCCAAAAAAAAAAACAGAGTTGGTTATAAGTTTTTCATTCTAGTCCCACTTTGGCCAGTTTTTGGCAAAGACAAGTTTCTTTGCTCCAATATGGCGATCGGGTTGAAGAAAATCGTCAGGAATTAAAGGGGCTTAAGGTGGCACTAGAACACAATGAGCTCAAAGTTTCGGCCGAACGAGAAAAATTGGCATCGCTCAAAGAAAAATTGGCCGACGAAAAGACTTTGGCCGATAAAGAAAAAGCTAATAAAGATAAATTACTAAAAGAAACCAATAACAAGGAGTCTAATTACAAAAAACTTTTAGCCGATTCGGTGGCCAAAAAACAAGCCTTCGAAAAAGAGCTTTTCTTGTTTGAGTCGCAACTTAAGATTGCTATTGACCCCAGTTTGTTGCCCACTCTCGGTACCAAGCCCCTTGCTTGGCCCGTGACCGATGTGTATATCACTCAATCTTTTGGAGTGACGGCTGATTCTAAAAGGCTTTATAAATCTGGCAGTCACAATGGGATAGATTTTCGCGCGCCGGTGGGGACGCCGATTAGGGCGGCGGCATCTGGGGTGGTGCAGGGGGTGGGCGATACCGATACGGTGTGTTCTCGCGCCTCGTATGGTAAATGGGTTTTGCTCAAGCACGATAATGGCCTCTCGACGCTCTACGCGCACTTATCACTAATTAAGGTAGCACCAAATCAGCCGGTAAAAGTTGGCGATCTCATTGCTTACTCCGGTAATACCGGTTACGCCACCGGACCGCATTTGCACTTTACGGTTTATGCTAGCCAAGGGGTGCAAATCGCTTCGCGTCAGAGTACGGTCTGCGCCGGCACTTACACCATCCCTATCGCCGACCCCAAGGCCTACCTCAACCCAATGGATTATTTGTAAACCTTAGTTATACTTTAAGTTATGAATCAACGGGGATTTTTTAAGTTAATCATTATTATCGTTATCGGGCTGGCTTTACTTTATTATTTTAAAGTCGATGTGCGCGGGTGGGGGGATTACCTGATCGAATTGTATGGAAAAATCCGCGGAAATTAGGGCGGCCGTAGAGAAGGCGAACAAGATTCTTCTTCATCTCCATCCGGGTCCCGACCTCGATAGTATGGGCAGCGCCCTCGGGATGTACTGGGCGCTTAAAGAGTGGGGTAAAGAGCCGACGGTGATTCGTGGTGATTCGGAATTACCCGACTTCGCGCCCCTTTTTCCCGGTCATGAGCAAATTCTCGCCAAAAACTTCTTTGAAGTTAATTTAGCTGATTACGATTTGATGATTATTGTCGATTCTCCGGTGGATCGGATTAGCGCCTTGGGAGAAGTTAAGTTTCCGGACAATTTTCCCACAATTCTGATTGATCATCATGCAACCACTAAACCAATTTGTCAAATAAATTTAATTAAACCCGATTATCCGGCCACCGCCCAGCTTATTTTTGATTTGTTTACTGACTGGGGAATTAAGATTGACCGCAATATGGCTACCTGCTTGTTTTTGGGGGTGTATGGCGACACGGGCGGTTTCCGTTACGCTGGGACCACCACGCAAACTTTTATGATGGTGGCCAAATTGGTGGAAATTATTCCTGATTTTTCCAAAATTATTTTTACTCTCGATAATAAGCGCCTGCCACAAACCCTGTTTTATGAAGCCTTGGCCCTCAACAGTATTGAAGTGATGTTTGAGAAAGTGGCGGTTTCGGCGGTTAGTTATCAGGAGTTGAGCGCCAAAGGGATCAAATCAGAGCATCTCGGTCCAGTCAGCATGAGCAACAAACTCAAATCTGTTATTGGTTGGGATATTGGTGTTGAGTTGAGTGAAGAAGAGCCCGGTCAGGTCCATGTCTCGTTACGGACGCGTGACCCAGAGAAGTACGATGTTTCTAAATTAGCGCTGGCGCTTGGCGGCGGCGGACACAAAGCGGCGGCTGGTGCCCGCCTAGTAGGGGAGTTGGGTGAGGCTAAGGCCAAACTTCGAGAAGTCTTACCAAGGGTTTATCCTGATTTGGCGTAAAAGACTTTTTACTGGGTCAAATTGACTTATTTTTACCAACTGTGGATAACTTTTTATGGGTCTAGACAAGATTTGTCAAGTATGATAGAGTATTGACGTAGTATCGTTATCTGTAGTGCTGTGGCGTCCGAATATGGCTTAAAAACGATACTTTTTGCTTTTTTACCTTATTCTTACAATCTCAAAAATAGGTCTAGCAAGCCTCATATTCGCCGGTCAGTTGGCAGGCCAACTCCCGGCCACACCCGAGACCCCTTCAATCATGGCTGACAGCCAAAGCGCTGCGGTTATTATGTCTGTGGCAGAAATTGAGCTCCCAACCGCAGAAAGTCTAGTTCAGGTGGTTAGTGACAAGGTGGCCAAGTACCAGCGGGAGGCGCTAGAAGCGCTTATTAGTGATTTGTCGATTAAGTATGAGACTGATGTCGACTTGGCCCTCGCGATTGCTCAATGTGAGAGTCATACGACTCATTATAATGACCAAGGTAAGATTTTGCGTGGCCGGATTGACCGTGACGACCTTGGTGTCTTTCAAATTAACGAGCGCTTCCACGGCAAGAAAAGCAAGGAGCTTGGTTTTGATATTTATGACCCAGAGGGTAATGTGGCCTACGCTTTATGGATGCTTAAGAACACCGGCTCCCATCCATGGAAGGCCAGCCGTTCTTGTTGGACTAAACACTTGGCGCTCGCTAAGTAGTGGTTGTTACTTAGTATCAATGTCGCAAAAGTATTATTGTGCGACCTCCACTTCGCTGAAGCTTCGCGGAGCTGGACTTACTCTAAACCCGGGCAATTGGCGGCTGGGGTGTATCCCCTCGCCCGGGCTTCTTCGGCCGAAGCGAAGCTGATTAAGTTTTCGGGTTTAATGCGACTTACCCCGCCACACCACGGTAAATAGTATTTTTTCCCATTTCGTGAGGCCACGATCTTGCCGTCATTATTTAATGGTTTTAGAGGCGTCAAAGGTTCGACCTTTGGATCCTGGGTCTTTAAGGTCGAACCTTGGGTTGCGGCGGTTAGGCCGGGACTAGTGATTGTGAGTGGCGATTCCCCCACCTCATTTTTCGTTGAGAGGCGACCGAGGCCGATACCCAAGGTAAAAACGAGGATAGTGATGAAAATAACGGCCAAGTGCTGTCCACGGCCTCCTGTCTTGAACTTTTCTCGCCAGTCTGCTAAGCTCATGCGGTAAATTATAACGAATTATGGCACATCGGAAAGCCGGCGGAACAGCGAGGAATTTAAGAGATTCAAACCCCAAGTATCTTGGGGTTAAGAAGTTTGCCGGTGAGCAGGTAGTGTCTGGTAATATTTTGGTTCGCCAACGCGGCACCGTCATTCTTCCCGGTCGCGGAGTTGCTATGGGTAAGGACCACACCTTGTTTGCCAATAAAAAGGGTGTGGTTTCCTTTTCTGCCAAGCGTCGCCTCGGTTACGACGGCCGCACCAAAACGCATAAAGTCGTAAGCGTTAACTAAATTAAGTCGCAATAATTTTTACGGCCAATTCTCCCCCATCATGAAGGGGGATTTTTGTTTCGCCGGTTAATTTGATGGGCTTGTCGAGGAGAAGATCACTATCATCAAGAATTATCTTGTGATCACGCGCGAGGGTTTTTAAAACAATTTCTTTTTTAATTCCCTCAAATAAGTGCCCCTTATCGCTCGCTTTGGCTTTAATAATTAAAACGATATTTTTTAGTTTTTCTCTCACCAACTTTTTTAATTCTTGATTTTTAGCGTTCTCTGCAGTATTTAGTTTGAGACGTTTTTCGTATTCGGTTTTAGTTTGGGTGGTGGCTTCTATGGCCAAACCGCGTTTTAACAAGAAATTGCGGCCAAAGCCCTCTTTTACCTGTTTCAGATCGTTTTTTCGGCCAATTTTGGGGACATCTTGTAAGAGAATTACTTCCATTTCTCTTGTTTTACTTCATTTGAAGCAAAACTTCAACCGCTTTGGCTTGTTGAGCATCCTTCTCGCCCCGCTTATCACCTTCGGCTGGTTCTACCACAATCTCTGGTTCTAAGCCGCCACTCGATAAAGAATGACCTTTGGGGGTGAGCCAGCGGGCAATGGTAATTTTGATCGACGAGTCTTCCGTTACTGGCACCAACTCTTGCACTGATCCTTTGCCAAAAGTTTTTTTGCCAACCATGGTGGCTTTACCGTGTTCGGCTAAAGCTCCGGCCAAAATTTCTGAAGCGGAAGCACTGCCGCCGTCTACTAAAATCACCATTCTTGGATCATTTTTGAAAGCTTTATAACCTTTACTTTTGTAGACCCTAGTTTCGGAATCTAGTCCGTGGTCTTCGGTCACTACCACCTCCCCTTCTGGCAAAAACCAGCTGGCAATATCGACGGCTGATTCTAAGTAACCACCCGGATTACCCCGCAAGTCGAGCAATAATCGTTGTTTTTTGCTTTCGGCAAACTCCTTCAACGCTTTGCGGAAGAGGCCAGAGGCGGTGGCGCCAAAGTTATACAGGCGAATGACGAAAACATCTTCGGTTAGAGCTTCGGTTTTGATGGTGGGGACCTGAATGGTGTCGCGAATTAGTTTAAATTCTAGCGTTTTTCCGGCGCCGTTTCTCCCCATGGTGAGGGTCACGGCGGTGCCAATTTCACCTCGGATTAAACTAATCGCGCGCTCAAGGGGCAGGTCTTTGGTTGGAGTGTCATTGATTTTTAGGATTCGATCTTTGGGGAGAACCCCGGCTTTCTGGGCTGGCGAGTCTTCTAGTGGGGCAATTACGGTGGGCACGCCGTCAACCAAATCAACCTCAATCCCCACACCGCCAAAATTGCCCCGGATTTCTTCTTCAAACATCTTTTTCTCCGCTGGGGGGAAGAAGACCGAGTAGGGGTCGCCCAGTGATTCTACTAAGCCACCAATTGCGCCGTAGACCATTTTGTCACTCCCCACCTTTTCGGTGGTGGTGCCGGTGGTGACCACATATTTCTCGTCAATCACATTCCACGCTTTCCAAAATGGCTCGAAATCAACCTCCGTGCGTTCGGGCGGTGTTTCTTTATTGGTAACATTAACGATTTTTTCTACGGCGGGACGATTTTCATAACCCAAATAAACCCCAGCCACAAAGCCGGTGCCTACCAATATTGCGGCGCCGAGAAGGAAAAAGGATAATCTCAGAAATTTTTTCATCGAATGTGTTGAATTATCGCAAACCCTCAAACTACGGTCAAACATTTGACCCCGAAAGGTGGCTTGGTATGATTATTAGCAATATGGTGCCCAAGATAACCAAAAAACTTGATTCTAAGAACCCCGACCACCTAATGGCCGTGATTGAGGAGTTTAGAGACGAGATCCGAGTGGTGAACGAGATTAATCAGAAAGTGGATAAATTATCTTTAGATCTCAAAGAATTTAAGCAAGAGACCGAAGTCAATTTTAAAGCCATTCATCATTATTTATTCCATGCTCCGGAAATTTAAATATCAGGATATTACCTGGATTGATCTTGAGGCTCCCACCAAGGAGGAGATTGAGGTTTTGGCTAAAGACTTTAACCTCCACGCCTTGGTGGCCGGTGAATTGCGCTCCCCTTCAGCGCGCTCTAAGGTGGATGTGTACCAAGATTATTTTTACCTCATTCTCCATTTTCCCCTTTGCCAAATTTGCCGTGTGCCCGGGGTGGCGGATCAGCAAGATTATGGCACGCAAGAGGTTGATTTTGTGATTGGGCACAACTTCCTGATCACCACTCATTATGAGGCCATCGATCCTCTTCATGAGTTATCGAAGATTTTCGAACTCGAAGCCACTTGGGAACGGTCGAAGAATGGTAAAATCCATCCGGGAATTATCTTTTTCAAAATTTTGAAGGAACTTTATCGCTCGCTCGAAACAGGGCTAGATTATATCAATGACCGCCTGAAGAAAGCCGAAGGGCGTATTTTTTCTGGTGAAGAAAAGCCGATGGTTAAGGTACTCTCCGAGATTAATCGCGATTTGCTCGATTGTCGCTGGGCGCTTAAATCACATCGCGAGGTGCTTGGCTCACTGGAGCTCTCGGGCGAAGAGTTTTTTGGCGAAAAGTTCCGTTACTACCTTAGATCGATTCTCGGCCAATATGAGAAAATTTGGCAGATGATTGAAAGCAATCGCGAGACCTTCCAAGACTTACGCGAGACCAATGAGTCGCTTCTTTCCATTAAGACTAATGAGACAATGAAGACCTTGACTGTGGTGGCCTTCATCTTCTTCCCGCTCACTTTGATTGGTCAAATTTTCGGGATGAATACTCACCTGCCTTTTGTGGGCGGGCCGTACGATTTCTATATTGTCGTTGTGATTATGATTGCGGTGCTGGCCGTGATGTGGCAGATTGCGAAAAATAAGCGGTGGCTCTAAAACTCTACAATACTCTCTCGCGGGCAGAAGAGGTCTTTATGCCCCGGCAAGGTCTCTCCTTAAATGAACCCCAAGGAGAGTCCTTGCCGGTCACCGTTTACGCTTGCGGCCCGACTGTCTACGCACCCGTTCACCTTGGTAATTGGCGAACTTTTATTTTAGCCGATTGGCTCACGCGTACCCTTACCTACTTGGGTTATGAAGTTAAGCTGGTGATGAACATCACCGACGTGGATGATAAAACGATCAGTGGGGCTAGTGGGGCTAGGGTCCCACTAGCCGAGTTCACCAAAAAATATGAACAGCTTTTTATCGCTGATCGCGAAGCGTTAAACATTCTCCCGCCGGCCGCCTCGCCTCATGCGACCGAATTTGTGCCCGCGATGATCGAGCTTATTGAGATTTTGATGGCCAAAGGTTTGGCTTATCGAGCAGAAGATGGAGTTTATTTTTTGATTAATAAGAGCGAGAATTATGGAAAATTGGCCGGAAATTTTGACCCCGAAGGTGATTTTGTTTTGTGGAAGTTTTGGAAAGAAGAAGATGGTGATGTTGCTTGGGACTCCCCTTTTGGGCGAGGCCGACCCGGCTGGCACTTAGAGTGCTCGGCGATGATTAAAGAAACTTTGGGCGAAACGATTGATATTCATCTCGGCGGCTCGGATCTTATTTTTCCTCATCACACCAATGAAATTGCGCAGTCGGAAGGCGCAAATGGCGCACCGTTGGCCAAATTCTGGCTCCACGGTGGTTTTCTCAACATTGCTGAAGAGAAGATGAGTAAGTCACTTGGTAATATTTTTACTTTGGCCGATTTGAAGGCAAGGGTCGCCCTTGACTCAAGGGCGACCCTTGCCCCGCTTTCTTATCGGTACTTTTTATTAAGCACCCATTATCGCAAAATCGCCAACTTCACTTGGGAAGCGCTCGAAGGCGCCCAGACGGCGTATCAGAAATTGTTAAATACCGTAGCCGACTGGCAAGGACTCTCCTTAAATGAACCCCAAGGAGAGTCCTTGCCGGTGGCTGATGAAACACCACGAGGGTTCCCCTCGTGGGACGAGCGCTTTAGGAATTGTTTAGAAGCTGATCTTAATTTCCCCCAAGCGCTCGCGCTGGTGTGGGAACTCGTCAAAGATGAAGGAATTGCGCCGGGCGAAAAGCTCGCGACCTTACTCAAATGGGACGAAGTGCTCGGCCTTAACCTCGCCGCCGCGACAAAAACCGAACCAATTCCCGAAAATGTCCAAAAACTAATCGCCGAACGCGAACTCGCTCGCCAATCCGCCAACTTCCCCCGCGCCGACGAACTTCGTGATAAAATTGCTAAGCTGGGCTTCATGGTTGAAGACAAAACTGATGGACCAAGGGTGAGGAAAGCTTAGGCCTACGGCACAAAGTTACTTTAGAATCTAACTATCCAGATCAATATTTGGAGCTTTTCCCTTGTCGACTAAAAGAAGTTCCCATTTAGCAGTATGTTCATCCCAAATATACACATTGTTGTCATCACCCAACCCTAAAACATTATCGGTGCTATCGGTGATTATGTTTTTTATTTTCATGTTTTTCTTTAATTTATTATTTTCCCTATAACCAATCAATTTTTGTGGTGATTATATCTTTTTTGTACCAACTTGGCAACTTTAATTTTATCCACTTTTAATCCCCTGTTGGGGCTTGAACTGATTTTTGGTGGGCGTGGTAAAATCCGAGCATGATTGAGCTGAAAGAAGCCCCATTTCTCACTGGCGTGCGCTTGCCGCCGCAGAATCTCGAGGCCGAGAGAGCCTTGCTGGGCTCGATTCTCATCCGCCCCGGCGCGATGCAAGATGTTCTTGATATCATTAAGGCGACGGACTTCTATGTGGATCGCCACAAGCTCATTTATGAGGCCATGCTCCGCCTCGCTACCGATAGTAACCCGATTGATATGGTGTCGGTGACGGCCGAGCTCAAGGCCAAGAAGGCGCTCGAGCGCGCTGGTGGTTCGAGTTACTTGGCCGAGCTTGCGAGCGTGGTCCCTTCGGCCGCGAATCTCAAGTATTATGCCGAGCTGGTGCGCAAGAAGTCGGCCTTGCGTAACTTAATCGCCGCCGCGGATCATATTGGCAGTCTGGGTTACGAGGAACATGAAGAAATTGATTCGATCTTCGACCGTGCCGAGAAAGCGATTTTTAATCTCGTTGATTTCTCGAAAAAGAGTTTTATTAGTCTGAAAGAGGGTTTGGCCGAAGCCTGGGAGCGCTTCGAGAATTTGCATAAAAATAAAGATGGTTTGCGTGGCGTGCCGACAGGTTTTAAGGATCTGGACAATCATCTCTCGGGTTTGCAAAAGTCTGATCTCGTGATCTTGGCCGCGCGGCCCTCAATGGGTAAGACCTCGCTCGCGCTAGATATTGCGCGCCATGTGGCTTGCCGCGAGAATATTCCCGTCGGCATCTTCTCGCTCGAAATGAGCTCGCAACAGCTGGTGGATCGCCTTATTGCTGCCGAGAGTAAGGTGGACTCGTGGAAGCTCCGCACGGGGCGGCTCTCGGCGGATGAAGAATTTGCGAGGATTCGCGACACCCTCGACTCGCTCTCTAAGGCGCCGCTTTTTATCGACGATGATTCGTCAAATAATATTCTCAAAATGAAGTCGGTAGCGCGACGCTTAAAGAGTGAGAACGGTTTGGGTCTGATTATTGTGGACTACTTGCAACTGATGGTGCCGCGCAAGGATTCTGATTCTTTGGTCCAACAAGTGACGGAAATTTCGCGCTCCTTAAAGGGTCTCGCGCGCGAGCTCGAAGTGCCGGTGCTCGCGCTCTCCCAGCTCAATCGCAGTGTGGAGCAACGCGGCGGTCGGCCTCGCCTCTCGGATTTGCGCGACTCTGGTTCCATCGAGCAAGACGCCGATGTGGTGATGTTTATTCATCGCGAAGATAAATATAATGAAGAGAGCGATCGCAAAAATATTGCGGAGATTCTCATCGAGAAGCATCGCAATGGCCCCACGGGCAAAGTGGAGCTCTTCTTCGACGAGAAGCGGGTGTCCTTCACCAATCTCGAGAAGCAAGACTTTGGCGGATTCTAAAAATTTGGTAGATTGTTAGGGTGAATCAACTGATTGATCGCCTAGTAGAGAGCTTTCGTCAATTCCCGGGCATTGGACCGCGGCAGGCGCGGCGGTTTGTCTATTTTCTCCTCGGCGAGGGTGATGGCTATATCACTCGCCTCTCAAGCGAGCTCTTGGCGCTGAAAGATAAGATTAATAGATGTACTGATTGTGGTAGGTTTTTTGCCCTTAATGGCGGCAAGACCGAGCAATGTACTATTTGTAGCGATACCAATAGAAACCGCGAGCTCTTGATGGTGGTCGAGAAAGATATTGATCTCGAAGCGGTGCGTAAGGCCGGGATTTACGACGGCCACTTCTTTGTGCTTGGTGGCAATATTCCAATTCTCGAAAAAAATCCGGAAGAAAAAGTGAGAATAAAAGAATTAAAAACTCGCCTCGCAAAAGGTGAAATAAAAGAACTCATTCTCGCTCTTAGCGCTACCACCGAAGGCGATTACACCGCCGAGTATCTCAAAAAAGCGTTACTACCTCCACCCACTGGCGGCGCCTCCCCCGCTCTCAAAATTTCTACCCTCGGCCGCGGTCTCTCCACCGGCACCGAACTCGAATATTCTGACACCGATACGCTCAAAAGCGCACTGAAGAATCGAGGCTAGTGTTTTGACACGAAACGAAATTTACGATAGTTATAGTTTGATGTAGTTAGGTCTTTGATGAACTTGATCCTTACAAAGGAGGTGCTTTGTGTCACTGTTTGCTGATCAGTTGAGAGCTCTTGTTGATGCCACGGGATTGTTTAATCGGAAGGAGTGGGCCGAAGTTCTTTCTGTAGACGAGATGGACATTGAATCGTGGTTAAACGACAAATCAATTCCGAAAGACGAAACCCTGCGAATGATGCTCGGTATTTTGCGTGAAAGCGACGGTGTTCCAGAAAAAGTTCTTAGCAACTTCGATGTTTTTTGTTTTTGTCCAGCGGCCGAGGTTAGTTCCCATTCGAAAGAACTTGGCCGAAGCGTTGGGGATTACTTGGTAGAGCCATTGTTTCGTGGTTTCAAACGGCGTTACAATCAACTGCCCCCCAATCTGAAAGAAGCGGTGTTGAGAAGGGCGTGTGATTACATTGGGCAACTTAAGGCCGATAATAAGACCTGATGTTGTGAAGAGTCAATAAGGCCCGGCGCGCAGGGATGCGTAGTCGGGCTTTTATTTTGTTGAACATCCGATGTCAAACAATTTGACCACCAAGTGGGGGCTGGTATGATTATGGGTAAATATGGCGACCAGCAAACCTAAGAAAACAGATTTTAGTAAAGCGGACCCCAATCATCTCATGGCGATTATTGAGGATTTTCACGATAAGGTGCAGGTGATGAATGAAGTAAATCAGACCATGGGTAAGGTGGTTGCTAGGTTAGACTCTTTGGAGGATAAGACTGAAAAGATAATTGAAGAGCAGAAAATAACCAACGCTAGATTGGGTAATGTGGAAGACAGGATAGATAAGTTAGAAACCAGTTTTGACGACTTGTCGCATGAAATGAAAAGCAACTTTGAAACCGTCTTTCTTTTTCTCTCAAAAGCTGACCCGGCAGAACTTCAAGAGCGCGTGGTGAAAATTGAGAAGAAGCTGGAGATGCGTTAGATCTTACGGTTTACCCCTTAATCCCCGTGATTTTGACCTCGGTGTAGGGTTGGCGGTGGCCGGCCTTTTTGCGGTGGCGAACTTTGGCCTTGTAGTGGATGACGGTGATCTTGTCGTGACGATCATCCTTGACGATCTCGGCGGTTACGGTGGCACCAGCGACGGTCGGGTTGCCCACTTTTACCTCACCAGCATCGCTCATGAGTAAGACCTCGTTGAAGGTCGTCAAATTCCCCCGTCGGCTCTCATTGGGCAAGGTTTCTACTTGGAGCTTGTCGCCCTCCTTCACGAGATATTGCTTCCCGCCCGTCTTAATTACCGCCATTTTCATGGCCGTAATCCTAGCCTAAATTGGTCATAAATGCAAGTTCTGCTACAATCCCCGCATGACTGGAAACAAAATTGGGCCGCGGTATGTAGTACAGGTTTATAATAAAGAATTTGATGCTTGGGGCTTCTTGGTGATCGATAATACCAAGCGCGGGCCGGGTAAGGGTGGGATTAGGATGACCCCGACCGTGACGGTAGAAGAAGTGGGAAGATTGGCCAGAGCGATGACCCTAAAGAACGCTCTCGCCGACATTGCCTTCGGTGGCGCTAAGGCTGGGATTGCTTTCGATCCGCGGAGTGCAAATAAGGCGGCCAAGAAAAAATTGGTGGAGTGGTTTGCCAAGGAACTCAAACCATTTTTACCAAAATATTATATTGCCGGCCCGGATGTGAATATGGGCGAAGAAGAAATGGCCTGGTTTGTGGGCGCAGTGAAGGACAAGAAGGCCGCGACGGGTAAGCCGAAAAGGCTTAAGGGTCTGCCGCATGAGCTTGGTTCGACCGGCTTCGGTGTGGTAGAGGCCGTGAAGCTCGCGCTGAAATTTAAAAAAATTGATTTGAAAGATGCGACCATCGCCATCGAAGGCTTCGGCAATGTGGGAACCTTCGCGATGCAATTTCTCACCGAACTGGGGGCAAAAGTGGTAGCAGTTTCGGACTCGAAAGGGACAATTTATGATCCGGTGGGACTTGATTATGCCGAGCTGATGAAGGTGAAAAAGAAGACGGGAACAGTAACTCAATACCCAATAACTAAAAAACTAAATAACCAAGAAATATTTAGTCTGCCAGTAGATGTCCTTATTCCAGCCGCCTTGCCCGATGTGATTCACGCTGGCAATGCCGATAAAGTAAAAGCAAAGATCATTGTAGAAGGTGCCAACATTTCAATTACCAGTGAGGCTGAAGAAAAATTACATGCGCGCGGCGTGCTCATTATCCCCGGCATTCTCGCTAATGCTGGTGGCGTGATTTCCTCCTTCGCCGAGCATAAAGGTTACAGCGCCGAGAAAATGTTTAAACTGGTGCGCGAAAAAATAAGTAAAAGCGTCTCCATTGCCCTCACGCGTCATGCCAAAACCGGCAAACCCCTCCTCGAAATCGCAGCCCAAATGGCTTGGGAGAAGTTGGGTTAAAAATGGCCTAAAATAAGGCCATTTTACCCCACACCAAAACACTTGACTTTTATATTTATCCATGCTAATCTATTGGCGGATTGATCATTAGGACGCGTTGTCCTAATCGATGAAGGCGAAAGCCAGAAACGGGTGATCGTTGAAACAAAACGTTCCCCGAAAAGGAGATGGCCAATGACAGATTATTCTAACCTTGATGGGTGTGTGCTGATTACTCTCCGGCCTGGAGAGGAGAAAAGTAAGGCTTACAGAGAATGGGAAAAGTTCGGTAAACCTAACACTGTCGTGATTGACGTCAGTCAGGTTGACACGA
The DNA here is from genome assembly GCA_964361825.1 of uncultured Candidatus Saccharibacteria bacterium. GTDB lineage: Bacteria > Patescibacteriota > Minisyncoccia > Phycocordibacterales > JACOZG01 > CAYICB01. The sequence goes on from CAYICB010000006.1 coordinate 42,377, forward strand.
TGATGGCCATTGCTGTCGTCGTAGGATTTGTTCAGACTGCATCCAAGATCGAAGAACCACGCACTGTGCGCGTTATCAACCCAACGACGCAGACAGAGCTTGAGTTCGGGGGGCACGTTGGCCGCCCAAGAGAACCGTTCCGGATGCACTTCTGATAGGTTCTTTGGGAAAGTTCTAGGTCGTCGATGGCAAGACGTAAAATTACTAGAGACCTCGATTCGGGGTCTCTTTTTTGTTGGACATTGAATGTTCAACATCGGATGTCGCACACCTAGACTAATTCCCCTCTTGTGGTAATCTAACTTTGGATTTGAACGCGGCTGGCAGTGGGCTCGCCGTATAAATTTGGTAAAGGAATTAGGAGAACGAGCATGTCTTTTGGCGTGGGGTTTGACGATGAAGACATCTGTCCTGCTGACATCTATTTTCCTGTTTGTTGTTGTGATTCGCCCGATGGCCAGGCTAATGATATGTGCAAAAGGTGTCAGGGCGTGATTCCGTGGACTCAAGTTAAACCGTTTTCAACCGACGACATGCCGGTGGGGCAAGACATGTGTCAGGCTGGTTGAGGGATTGTGGGTATTTATTTCGGGGGCGTTGCTTGTAACGCTCCCGTTTTCTATCGCGTCAAACGCGACTTTATTCCTCCAAACTCGGTTTGTCGATTGTTAAGGTTTCGATGCCGTTATTGGTGCCGGCGATGCGGAGAACATCTTTGTCCACCTTTTTTAATTCTTTGTAAGCCGTATTGTAATGATTGACGGTGGTGCCTAGGGCATTGCCGAGTTTATTCATATATTGATCATAAGCGCCCAAGTGTTTGCCAAGCTCTTCTACCCGCGCGCGAATTTCTTTGGCGGATTCCTCAATTTGTAAGGCCTTCAAACCCTGAAGCACCGTTTGTAAATAAGCGAGGAAGGAAGTTGGCGAGACGATAATCACGCGATACTTCCCTGCCGCGCGCTGAATCAAGTTTTCTGTATCCTCGGTAATGGCGCCAATCTTATTAACCAAAAGATCATAGTAAATTGCCTCATGCGGGATAAACATGAAGGCGAAGTCCATTGTCCCCTCTTCGGGTCGAATGTATTTGGCAGTTTCAACAATGCGATTTTTGAGATCACCAATAAACACTTTCTCGAGGCGTTCGCGCTCGCTCGGATCGCTCGCTTCCGTGAGGCGATTGTAATTCTCGAGCGAGAATTTAGAGTCAATTGGCACGATTTTATCTTTCACAAACACGGCGGCGTCCACAATATTGCCATCGCGGAAGGGATACTGCATCTGATAACTGCCGGTTGGGAGCACATTCTTGAGCAAAGTTTCTAAGAAATATTCGCCCAATATTCCTCGTTGTTTCGGGTTCTTGAGCACATCTTGGAGCGATTTAAGCTGATCGGTGAAGCCAATCACTTGCTTATTGGTCTCGTCGAGCTTGGTGAGCCGCTCGGTAACATCGCGAATAATCCGATTTGATTCGCTCGCCTGCGTTTGGAGCGATTGATGAAGTTTGGTGCTGGAGTCGGAGAGTTTGGCCTCGATGAGGCGCGCCAACTCGGCATTGTTGCGCGAGAGTTCGTGAAGCTGGTTTTGGAGTAAAGTAAGAGCGCCATTATTTTCTGGAGCTTCTGGCTTTTTTTTCCGCAAAGCAAAAAACAAGACCGCAATTACGACTCCGCCCAGAACCCCGCCAATTAACCACAATAAGGTCATGCTTTTGTGGCCAATATCTTACTCTCCGTTTGGCGGAAAAGCCAGAATTTGGCGCCCTCGATGAGACTCAAATTTACCAAAGCAAAGAGCAGGCCGAGGCCAAGTTGCCCCCAAGTGACCGGTTCGAGGTGGAGGAGGTGGCGCAGGGGGTCGAGGGTTAGAGCGAGAAAAAGGGCTAAGAGGCTAGCGAGAAAAGCGGCAAAAAGTTGTTTATTGGAGAAAAGATTGATTTGCCAAAGAGGCGTGCGAAAGTTTTTGAGTGAGAAAACGAGGAAGAGAGAATCAAGCGAGAGAACGATAAACATCAGTGTTTGCACGCTTAAGCCTAAGGGTTCGCGAACCAAGGTGTAGAAGCCGATGAGGAGCAAACCCGAGATGGCGGTGGCCACAATAATAAAATAGAGCAAGGGTCCAGTAATAATTTTGCGCATCTCGGCCGAGCGCGGATCGCGAGCAATGACGCCGCGCTCGGCCGGCTCAAAGGCAAAAGCGAGGGCCATGAAGCCCTGTTCGATAAAATTGGTCCAGAGAATTTGCGTGGGTAAAATTGGTAACCCCAAACCCAAAATGAGCGCGGTGCCAACCAAAATTATTTCGCTCAAACTGGTAGAAAAAAGATAAGCCGTAGCCTTTTTTAAATTGTCTAAAATGCGCCTCCCCTCCTCAATGGCGGCGGTGATGACGCCAAAACTATTGTCGATCAAGACCAAGTCAGAAGACTCTTTGGCCAGATCCGTGCCCGAACCAAGGGCAATGCCAATATCGGCGTGACGCAGAGCGGGTGCATCGTTTACGCCATCGCCAGTCATGGCCACAATTTCGCCCTGTTTTTGCAATAAACGGAGAAGACGGAGCTTGTCTTCGGGCAAAAGTCGGGCAAAAACTCGATGCTTCTCTAAGAGTCCCATTACTGCCTCGTCATTAAGTTTGGCTAATTCATCGCCGGTAACGGCTTTACCTCGAAGCTGAATTCCCAGATCGCTCGCCACCTTGCTCGCGGTGGCGGCATTATCGCCCGTGGCCATAATAATTCTTAAGCCGGCGGCTTGCGCGCCAGCAATGGCCTCGGCCACATCATCGCGCACCGGATCAATTAGCGTGACCAAACCAGCAAACACTAGCTGTTGGAGTAATTTATTTGCTTCTAAACCCAAGTGGTCTTCCTCGGCTTCGCGATAAGCTACGGCTACCACCCGCGCGCCTTCACCCGCGGCGCGCGCAAATTCTTGCTCAAAATAATTGCGGTCGGCGGCGCGCAAAAGCACTTTTCTGCCCGCCTTCAGATAATGAGTGGCTCCGGTGAGCAAAGTTTCTGGCGCGCCAATCAAACTAAGCATTTTTTTATCAACCTGACCCTTTTTGAGCCCTTTGGCCTCATAAAGCACGGCGGCAAATCTTTGTTTGGAGTCGAAGGGTAAATAAGCCAAGCGTTCGCCACCAGCTTGAGCACTAGTGCGTGGCGGCGCCTCGTGGCCGTGTTCTAGAGCATGGGCCAAAATGGCGCGATCAATCGGGCGACCAGAGAGCGCTGGCGGATAAGTTTCGCTCCCATTATTTTCCACAAAAGCGTCGGTGGCGCGCAGAGCGTGAGAAATGAGCGTTTTTTGATCCTTCGGCTCAATGAGACGAGTAATCAATTCCCCCACTTGCATCTCGGCGCGGGTAAGCGTGCCAGTTTTATCGGTTAAGATGACGGTGGTATTGCCCAAAGTTTCGGCGGCGACCAAATTTTTTACTAAACCACCGCGGCGGAGAATTAACTCTAAACCAATGGCTAAAATAATGGTGACGGCGACGGGTAAACCAGCCGGTAGCGCAGCCACGGCCATAGAAATTGAAAGAATTAAAGTTTCGCCGAAGCTCAAACCGCGCATGAGGGCCACCACCCCGAGCACAATAATTAAACCAATGATCACCAAACTAATAATTTTAGACAAACGCTTAATCTCTTTTTGAAACGGCGTTTCTTGATTGAAGGGGCTCTCTAGGCTCTCGGCAATTTTGCCCAGTTCGGTGTGGGGGCCGGTCTCGGTAACGAGCGCCAGCGCCGTGCCAGACACAATAGTGGTGCCCATCCAGAGGAGATTGCGCGCCTCGGTGAGCCGAACTTCACGATTAAGTTTTTCGGCCGATTTGGGCACCGAGAGCCATTCTCCGGTAAGATTGGCTTCGTTGAGCCATAAATTGGTGGCTTCGATAATCCGCGCGTCGGCTGGCACCTGATCGCCGGCGGTTAAAGAAATTAGATCCCCCGGCACCAAGAGTGCGGCGCGGAGTACTTGTTTGCGCCCATCGCGAATGACCGTGGCGAAATTTTCTTTAGCCTCGGAAATTTTTTTGAAGGCTTGGCCGGCACGGCGCTCTTGGCGCGCGCCGAGAGTGATATTGGCACTGGCGACTAAAAAAATTACCAAACTGTCGGCCAGTTCTCCCAAAATTAAAGCCAGGGCGCTCGCACCAAGCAAGAGTAGGGTTAAAGGATTTTTGAATTCGCGATAAATAAGCTCCAGAAAAGTGGCATGATGATGCCGTACAAAAGCGTTTTCGCCATGCTCGGTGAGGCGTCGCTCGGCCTCGGCCGGACCGAG
>CAYICB010000007.1:0-42466 GCA_964361825.1 uncultured Candidatus Saccharibacteria bacterium
CAACCATCACCAACTTAACGATGATCAATGCCACCTCAACCAATGCCACTACCACTAACTTCGCTATCTCTGGTCTCGCCACGGCAGCTGGCACCTTCCTTGCTATTAACCCCAATGGTCAAGTGATTGCGACTTCTACTCCCGCTGGTGCTGTTTCTTCGGTCTCGAATGCTAATGGCACCCTCACCATCAGTCCCACCACCGGTGCGGTAGTTGCTTCTCTCAATCTCGGCAATGCCAACTCTTGGACGGCTCTTCAATCTTTCGCCAATGCTTCTTCTACTCTTTTCTCTAATACCGGCACGGCATATTTCGGCGGCACGGCCACTTCCACCTTCGACACGGCTGGCAACCTTAACCTCGCTTCAGGCGCCGCATATTCCATCAATGGCAGCAGTGTGCTAAACGCTACAACCTTGGGTTCAGGTGTTACCGCTTCTTCACTTACTAGTGTCGGCGCTTTAACCTCTCTTCAACTTGATTCTGCCTCCACTGGCGTTAATTTGGATACCGATGGTGATGGGATGCTTATTCTTCTCGGCACCTCTACGGGTAGTGACGAAGATTTACGAATCAATCTTGATGACACCTCCAATGTGGTTGAGTTTACTTCATCCACTGGTGTAACCGAAGCCCGCTTTTCTAGCATCGGCCTTCTTTCCACTGCCTCATCAACGATTGGTGGCGGCACGGTAACCACTGGTCTTACGGTGAGTGGCACCGCTACTACCAGCCTTGATTTGGTAGTGCTTGGCCAAGATATTCAACTTGGTTCGACGGGCGTTAAGATGACCGATGATGGCGACGGCGCGATTACTTTCTTGGGTATTAGCACGGGCAGTGATGAAGATTTACGAATCAATCTCGACGACACATCCAATGTGATTACGATGGATTCTTCGACTGCTGCCACCGCCCTGCAGTGGCTCGGTACCTCTGGCTCTGCCGCTTCGTTCCAAATTGGAGCCAATGGTGTAACATTATCTGATGACAATGATGGCGCCCTTACGATTACGGGAGCGGGGACTGGACAAGACGAGAACTTAATTCTCAACTTTGACGATGTTTCCAATAGCGTGGGGCTGTCTTCAGGTTCTGGCGTGACCGGGCTTGATTTTGGTTCTATTGGCGCCGACTTTGATTCTTCGACCGTCACGCTCTCTAGTTTATCGGGCACGATTGCCCACACCTTTACCGGTAATACCACTGATGCCCACACTATTACGGCCTCGTCTCTCACTTCTGGTTCCGCCTTAGTTTTAACTGGCCCCTCTGGTACCGGCGTGGGCGTAACCGATGCTTTGATCAAAGTGAGCGGCAGTGTGTATGATGTGGGGACTTCGGGCGGTCTTATTTCGAGTAATGCTTTATTGGCGGCCGAAAATGGGACCCTTACTTCGAGTAATATTTATGCTTCATCCACTTCGGTCGTTAGTGGCCAAACTGGTTATGGTGTTTACAACAAGCTCAATTCGACCGTGGTCAACTCATCTCTTGGCCAAAATCTTTATGGGATGTATAACAATGTCACTAAAACCGGCGCTGATAGTAATGCCACCGCGGTGAATGTTTACGGTCTTTACAATACGGTTTCTAATACTGGCTCGGGTGGCACGGGGGCTAAGAGTACTTACGGCGGCTATTTTACGGCCACTGGTGATACCGGAGCGGTCTCCACTGCTTATGGCGTGCGATCGGCCGCGGCGAGTGCTGATATCACCTACGGTGGACATTTTACTGCTTCTGGCAGTGGCACCATAAATTATGGCTTATACTCTACCGCTTCTGGTGCCACAGCAAATTATGCTGGCTACTTTGATGCCGGAACGGTGTATGTGGCTAATGATTTACTGGTAGATACTGGTGAGTTGGGTGTGGGCTCCTCTACTCCTTATGCCAAACTTTCGGTGACCAATACCGGTTCTATTCCCTCCTTTATTGTCGAAGATTCGACCTCACCAGACACTACGCCGTTTATTGTAACCGCAGCTGGTGATGTGGGTATTGGTACTACCACGCCATGGCGAACATTTTCCGTAAACGGCACCGTGAGTTTTGTGGGTTTGACTTCTAATACCGGCGCCGCCACTGCCTCTATTTGTTTGGGATCAACCAATGAAGTTACACGCAATACCCAAAATGAAACCTGCGTGGCTTCCTCGCAAAGATTTAAGCACAACATCGTCTCTTTGCCCCCCGGTTCTGGTTTAACTGACATTATGGATCTTCGGCCCGTCACTTTTGAATATAATGACGATGTGGGCATGCCGGGGGTGCGTTATGGTTTTATTGCTGAAGAGGTTCAGCAGATAGATGATCTTTTGGTTGGTTATGATGAGGATGGTTTAGTCCACAGCGTTCGTCATCTAAGTATTATTCCTTTGATGACACAGGCCATTCAAGAACTTAAAAACCAAGTTGATACCCTCCAGCTCTTGGTGGATGGTGGCGGGGTGGCGGGATTGAGTTTGAGTGCGCCGCTTCAGGTGAGTCAATTAACCGTGGGCGAAATTATCGCTCTCGATGGAGAGAAAGTTACTTTCAATAACGATGTGGTGGTGCTTGGTCGGCCATACTTCAATGCCGATACCGGTGGTTTTGCCGAGATAAAGCAGGGTGATAGGGAGGTCGTCGTGACCTTTGATCAAGAATATGCGGCAGAGCCAGTGGTCAATGTTACTCTAGCCGCTGATGAGAATGATGAAGAAGAAATTTTTGATGCCGATATTCGTTATTTGGTAATTGAGAAAGAGGTGACTGGCTTTACCATTAAGCTCAATCGTAATGCGCCAGAAGATCTAATGTTTAATTGGATTGCTTTGGCGATTAAGAACCCGCGCACGGTAAGTTCGGTGTCCGAGGTAATTGAGGGGTTGACTTTGCCAGACGATAACAATGATAATAATGGTGGCGGTGGCGATAATTCCACACCAGAACCACCCGCCGAAGAACCACCAGTTGAGGAGCCAGAATTACCTCAGCCAGAGGCTGATCCCGTGCCCGACGATCCGGCAGGCGGGGCGCCTCCGGCGGAAGCCGAAGAACCACCACCGACAGAGGATCCGGCGCCCGAAGAGGAAGAACCGCCGCCGGCGGCCGAGGAGCCACCACCAGCAGATAATCCTACCGAAGAAACACCATGAATAAAAAAATTGCTATCACTTTAATCATTCTTGTATTATTGGGGGCCACGGCTTATTTTTTGAGCAACCTGTTTCGGGTGGAGGTGGATTCTGACTCGGTAGTGGCGGCCAGTGAGGTGAAGGGGATCGTGGAGCGTGTGAGTAAAATTGCGGTCTTACCAGAGGGAGAGAATCCGGTGGTGGCGACGGTTAATGATTTGCGACCATTGGCCGACAAACCATTTTTTAAAAATGCTCAAATTGGTTACAAACTCTTAATTTATGAGCAGGCCGGTAGGGGGATTCTCTATGATCCCGCTAGAAACAAGGTGGTAGAAATGGCCACCATTAGCCTTGGCAATTTGCCAGAATAGGTTAAAATTATCGCCTATGGAAACACAAATAAATAATGAGGTGGGGCAAAAGAAGGCGGGGATTTGGTGGATAATTCTATTATTAGTCATTGTGGTAGTAGCCGGTGGTTGGTGGTGGGTTAATGGCGGCTCCTTCTTGGGTGGAGCTTCGAGTAAGTATCAGGCCGTCTTTTTGAGTAATAATCAAGTGTATTTTGGTAAATTGAGTAATTCCAACTCTAATTACCCTAAGTTAACCGATATTTATTATTTGCAGGTGGCGCAACCGCTCCAGCCGAGTCAGCCAGCCAATAATATCAATTTAGTGAAGCTGGGTAATGAGCTCCATGGGCCGTCTGATGGGATGAAGATCAACCGCGACCATATTTTGTTTGTCGAAGACCTTAAAGCTGATTCGCAAGTGGTGCAAGCCATTGAGCAATATAAGAAGAACCAAGCCGCTCCTGCGACCCCCGCCCCAACGCAATAATTGATGAATCTAAGAGAAGTTTTGCAAGAGAAATCGGCCGCCCATCCGAGCGTGATTGGTGAGATTTTGGCGAGTCCGGATATTCGCGACCAGTTTGTGCTTAAGCTTACTTACCATAGCAATAAGATTGAGGGCAGCACGCTTTCGGAACCAGAAACCGCGGCGATTATTTTCGACAATGTGGCTTTGCCCGATCGGACTTTGGTTGAGCAACTCGAAGCCAAGAATCATCAAACAGCCTTACTGGCGATGTTTGATCGGGTGTCGAGCAAGGCGGCGATTGATGAAAAGTTTATTCTCAAGCTCCACGGGATCTTAATGAACGGCATTAGGCCTGATGCGGGCGTTTATCGCTCACATGCCGTGCGGATTGTGGGTGTGGATTTACCGACGGCAAATTATCTTAAAATTCCGGATTTAATGCCGGAACTTTTTGCAGAAATATCAGCTAAGGCCGAAGATATTATAAATTTGGCGGCCAAGATTCATGCTCGCTTTGAGCAAATTCATCCTTTTTCCGATGGTAATGGTCGCGTGGGGCGACTCTTGATGAACGCCATGTTTCTTGTGGCCAATCTTGCGCCAGCTATTATCCGGGCTGAAGAGAAGCGCCAATATTATGATCACTTGTATCAAGCCCAAACCAAAGAAGAGTTTACCCCGCTCGCCGATTTCTTTGCCACCAGTATTCTCGAAGGTTTCCAAATTTTGGACCGAACCGATCACCAATAAAATTGTTTGACATCGGATGTCACACAAAATAATTTGCAACACATTAGAACGATCGTTCTTATCTGTTGCAAATCATAATTTGGACAAAAAAAGAAAACCCCAAGCGAAAACTCGGGGTTTTTGTTACAATTTACTGGTTAAGGTGATTAAAAATTTAACTCGTTTTTTGTTTTTGGCTCTTGGTTTAGTAATTTTTGCTGTGAGTTTGCCTTTGGTGGGCGCGCAGGAGTTTAGTTCTACTGATTTTAAAATTCTGGATCCGGTGTTGGCACCTTCGGGCTTTTCGAGCTCCACTGATTTTCAGTTATTTTCTAGTTTGGCCGAGCTGGCGATTGGCACGAGCACGGCGGCGAGTTTTAATCTCGGCGCCGGCTTCCTCTTTTTTCCGCAGGTGGATACACCGGCGGTTTCGGCCACGGCGGGGGTGCAAGAGGTGGCTCTCTCGTGGACGGCTTCCACGGGTTACCTTGGCTGGACAGTTTCTGGCTACGATGTGGGACAAGCCACGGTAAGTGGTGGCCCATACACTTACACCAGTCTTGGTAATGTTACAAGTAACACGCGCACGGGCCTCACCGCTAGTACCGCGTACTATTTTGTGATTCGACCGCTCGACACCTTCGATAATGCCTTAGCGACTTCGACAGAAGTAACTGCCACGCCTACGGCACCAGCTGGCGGTGGCGGTGGCGGAGGTGGTGGTGGCGGTGGTGGGAGCAGTGATACGAGCGTAAAATTATCTGGGCGCGCTTATCCCTTGAGTCAAGTAACGGTGCTTAAAGATGGCCAAATCGCCATCACTACCATTGCCGGTCCAGATGCTAAGTTCAGTGTAACTTTAACCAATCTTAATGCTGGGAGTTATATTTTTGCCGTTTATGGAGAAGATAATTCTGATCGGCGTTCGGGTCTTTTTACCTTTCCTCTCACTTTAACGAGCGGTGCTTCCACCGAGATTGGTGGGATTATTTTGGCCCCAACTATCGCGATTGATAAAACCGAAGTGCGGCGCGGCGATGACATTGCCATTTTTGGTCAAGCTCAAGCCACTTCTACCATTACGATTGCAGTAAATTCAGAGCCAGAATACTTTGCCACCACCACGGCTGATGTGGATGGAGTTTATCTTTATAATTTTGATACTGCCATTTTAGCTTTGGGCGACCACTCCACTAAGGCTAAGTCGCGGGTGGGTAATGAGGTGAGCGCTTTTAGTCCTTCGCTCGCTTTTGCGGTGGGCGTCCAAAATGTGCCCACACCCGGCGCGGGTTGCCCGGCTCGCGCTGATCTTAATGATGATTGTCGCGTTAATTTGGTTGATTTTTCTATTGCGGCCTATTGGTATCACCGGCCCTTTTTGGCCGAGTTTGCGGTTAAGGAATTGGCCAAGCTCAATGGTGACGGGCAAATTAATTTGGTCGACTTTAGTATCATGGCTTATTATTGGACGGGCTAAATTACATGGCGAAATTATATTTTATTGAAGAAGGGAGTCTGGTAAAGCTATTGATTGATTCTCCGGATCAGAAAATTAATTCTGTGGCGGGAGAAATTGAGCTTGCGGCTGGAGCCAAATTTGAGCAAGTTTTTGACGCCAACTCCCTCATTAGTTTTTGGGTTGATAAACCCCCACTCCGCCAAGGCTCCGCGGGGCAAAACAATAAAATAATTTTTTCGGGAATTATTCCCGGTGGTTATCAGGGTACTGGTGGGCAAATTTTAGCTTTGCAAATTAATTCCGTGATGCAAGGTTCGACCTCAAAAACCCAAAACCCAAGGTCGAACCTTAAAATTTCTAATCCCCAAGTTCTTCTCCACGATGGTCTCGGCACCGCGATTCAAGTCGAAACACCAGTTTTTAGCTTCATTCCTAGTGAAATCATGGAGCTAAATGACAATATCCCACCAGAAGTTTTTCGACCAGAAATTTCGACCGAGGCGAGTGTTTTTGCGGGGCAAAAGTTTTTGGTTTTCCAGACCCAAGATAAGCAAACTGGCATCGATCATTACGAGGTAAAGGAGGGCTTGTGGGGCGAGTGGTTGCCAGCCGAGAGTCCGTATTTATTGCAGCAGCAAAAATTTTTTCTCAAGGTAGCGGTGCGGGCCGTAGATTTGGCCGGCAATGTGCAAGTAGCCACGAGGTTTTCCCCCACCGGCGTTTATCTTTCTTTGGCTCTTGGCGCTATAATTGTGGTAAGTCTGTGTCTATGGTTTTTCAAAAGAAAAAAGTCTATCTCGCCGTTTTAATTAGCTTCGGTTTCTTTTTGCCGGCGCCGCTTTTGGCTGCGGTTTTATCTGTTTCGCCTAGCGCTAGTACTTACACCGTTGGTCAAACCTTTGTTGCTTCCATTCGGGTGTCGAGCGCTGACCGCGCGCTTAATGCGATTGCTGGTACCGCCACTTTCCCTGCCGATAAATTGGAGGTTTTGAGTGTTAATAAAACTGGCTCAATCTTGAATTATTGGATCACCGAGCCGGCGGCCACAGCGGGTCAAATTAAGTTTGAGGGCGTGGTGCCCAATCCGGGTTTTATTGGCGCCTCGGGCGCGGTGTTAAACATTACTTTTCGCGCTCGGGCCGCGGGCGAGGCGCCGGTGACTTTTTCTACCGGTTCGGTGTTGGCCAATGATGGTTTGGGCACCGAGATTTTAACCGGGATGTTGCCGGCCACTTTTGCCATTAGGCCGGCGGTGGTAGCGCCACCACCCGATCTCTCGGCCACGCCGGCGGCTGACTTTGCGCCGCCAGCGCCTGAGGTTACCTCCACCACGCACCCCGACCCCGCGAGTTGGTATAGCCACAATGATCCCACTTTTGCGTGGAAGCTCGGCCCCAGCATTGATGCCGTTAATATTTTGGCCGATAAAAATGCCACCTCTAATCCCGGCACCAACTCTGATGGTTTACTAAAAACTTATCAATACGACGATGTGGCCGATGGTGAATGGTTTTTCCACATCCGTTTGCGCAATAGCGAGGGTTGGGGCGGAATTACGCATTTCGGTTTCAAAGTTGATACCACCAAACCGGAATCATTGACCCTTAAGCTCTTGCCCCGCACTGACCCTAGTGATCCGCGACTGGCCGTGGAGGTGCTGGCGAGCGATCGTTTATCGGGAATTGATTATTATGAGTTTAGTCTCGATAATGAGACGCCAATTACTTGGCGGGATGATGGCACGCAGCAGTATCGGTTGGTGGCGGCTTCGGGCGAGCACACGCTTTTGGTTAAGGTTTATGATAAGGCGGGTAATTATTTGGCCGAATCACTTAAGTTTGATGTAGATACTTTGGATCCGCCACGCCTCACTGATTATCCCAAAGAGGTTGTTGTTGGTGAGGCACTCGCCGTGGGCGGAGAGACTTACCCCGAGGTTACCGTTAATCTGACTTTAGAGAGTGAAGGTGGGGAGAAAATTACTTTTAGTACCCGGAGTAATCGGTTGGGTAAATTTATCGCTACGGCTGACCGCAAACTTAAAGAAGGAATTTATAACTTGTCGGCTTATGTTACCGATGATCGTGGGGCGCAAAGCGCGGCGTCATCGGCAATTGCTATTCCGGTAGTTTTGCCCCACTTTTTGAAATTTGGCTTAAATACGATTAATGCTTTGGCGGTTTTTGTGCCGATTTTGGCCATGCTTTTGCTGATTATCTTTTTGGTGATTTATAGTTGGCACAAGGTTTCGGGTTTGCGGCGACGAGTAAAGAAACAGAGCCGCGAGGCGGAAGAGGCGGTGCGGCGCGCTTTTGACCTGCTCCATGGTGAGGTGGTAGATGGGGTGATGCGCTTGGAGACGGCGCGGGATAAACGAGAACTTACCAGAGAAGAAAAATCAATGTTACGGCAATTCAGAAAGATTCTCACTGATGCCGAAAAGTATCTAGAAAAAGAAATTATGGACATCGAGAAGGAGGTAGAATAGAGTTAGGCGATGATTGTTTGGCGAGACTATTTTAAGGGTAAAAAGATCACGCTGATGGGTCTCGGACTCCTCGGTCGGGGGATTAATGATGCCAAATTTTTGGCGGAAATGGGGGCGGAATTAATTGTGACTGATTTGAAAACGGCCGAGCAACTTGAAACTTCGCTGAAACAGTTAAAGAAATATTCCCAAATCAAATTTGTTTTAGGTGAACACCGGTTAGAGGATTTTAAAGATAGGGATTTTATTCTTCGGGCTGCCAATGTGCCGCTCGGCTCAATTCATCTAGCGGAAGCGCGAAAAAATGGGATTCCTATTAAAATGGATGCTTCGTGGTTTGCGGAACTTGCGCCAGCCGGAGTGACTCTAATTGGAATTACTGGTACGCGCGGCAAGAGCACCACGACGCAAATGATTTATGAAATTCTTACCCAAGGTCACCGTGTTTTTTTGGGCGGTAATGTTAAGGGGGTGGCGACCCTACCTTTGCTCAAGAAGGTGAAAACCGGCGATATTTTGGTGCTTGAGCTTGATTCGTGGCAACTCCAAGGTTTTGGCGAAGAGCAAATTAGCCCGCAAATCGCGGTATTCACTAACTTTTTTCCCGATCACCTCAATTATTATAAGGGCGACATGAAACAATACTTGGCCGACAAAGAAAACATTTTTAAATATCAAAAAGCTGGCGACACCTTAATTCGAGGTGAGAGCGTGGAGAAATTACCGAAGAGTTGGAAGCTCAAAGTTTTGGGCGAACACAATCGCGTTAATGCCGCTTGCGCGGTGGCGGTGGCAAGAGCGCTTAAAATTCCGGAGAAGATGATTAGAAAAACAATGGAGAATTTTACCGGTGTGGCGGGGCGCTTAGAATTAATTAGAACGAAGCACGGGGTGAAGTATTATAATGATACGACCGCCACGAGTCCGGAAGCGGTGATCGTGGCGCTCCAAGCGCTCGGTGATCCAAAGAAAATTATTCTGATCGCTGGTGGCGCAGACAAGAACTTTCCGGAAGAAAGTGTCGCCAACTTAGTTAATAAATTACTTACGGTGAAGCAAGTAATTCTCTTGCCGGGTACAGGGACGGAAAAAGTCAAAAGGCAAAAGTCAAAAGGCAAAAGTGAAAGTCAAAAATCAAAATTCGCAGAAGTTAAAAGTTTGGCGGAAGCGGTAAAAGTGGCTCAAAATAAGGCTAAAACTGGCGACACGGTAATTCTTAGTCCCGGCTTCGCCTCCTTTGGTCCGCCTCCCGGTGGATTCAAAAATGAGTATGATCGCGGCGCGCAGTTTAATAAACTCATCAAGCAATTGAAATAAAAAAACCGCCCCCGTTGGTGTTGGGGGCGGCGGCGATTTCTGAACTGGACACCTAAGAAGAATTTACGACCAAGACCCCATTCCTACTTGGCTTACCGCTTCTGGCTTCGCAGTGCCACAATAGTTTATTGGCGGGCGAACAGTCAACAGACCTGTCAAAATAGGCATCCTCATAGATATTGATGGGCGAAAACTTTAAAGTTATTTCCCATCTATTTTTTCCGTAGTAGGTAAACTGCTTGGAAATTATGGTTTCCAGACACAGCTGGCCGTACACCGGATCGTCAATCAAACAGTTTCCCCACCGCGAGATTACTTTTTCTAGTAGTTGCAAATTGTGCTCGCCCATATGTGGTGGGTAGTGAGATTTGTCGTCGAGAGGGCGTACATTGAAGGTGGGGAGATAGAAGTGTTTCGTTGGCAGTCCACCGAAAACTTTTACCTCAAGAGGATAACGACGGTGCTGATTGGCGCACTGGTTACTTAGGAGTTTAATCATCTCCTCGATCACCGACTCGTGATCTTGACGACAAACGAGGCGGGGATCATTGGGGGGGAAACGGACGAGGTTAAACAGACTTGCTTTGGCTACCACCAAATCCCAATTGCGCTTATTTCTGGCCACGATAATTGGCTCATCACCGAAGGGTGCGAAATAGGCGGCATTAGGCTGGAGCAGGAGCCCATTGATGTTTGGTCCGTAATAAATTGGCAGGTGATGGTTTTTGTCCGATGATAACCACACAAACTCTTCTGGTGTGGCCACAATCGAGTTTTCGTCGGTTGTGTCTGGTAGATACAACCTTTTGGCTCCAGTGTTTTTGGCTATTTCAACAATGGTTCTGATTTGATCCACATGTAGTCCCTTTTTGTTTGGTGACCAATTGGTTGGGGCACCAAACAGGCAAACCGTTGGTCCAGAGCTTTGGCCGAAAGGGCGGAGTTGTACCATGCTGCTGTTGCAAACTTGAGTGACATTCAGTCGCATTTTTTCTCCTTTCGTTGATTGGAAAAGAACACCAGACCTTATTCTTGGCTAAAATGGGTTTTTTGGCAAGCGCGGAGAGAAAAAAACCGCCCGGGCGCCACTCCAGTGTGGAGCGTGCTCGGGCGGGAGGTTATTGCTTTCTGACTAATCTTGAGGGGGGTTGATCAGAAGAACCGCGTTTGATTTTTCTTGTCTTTTCTGACCTTCCCTTACATGACTGTGCCACAAATGTTGGCCACTTTCATCAACATCACACACGGGGGAGTGTTTGGTGATTTCAATATTGCAGTTGGCTAAACCGCAGTGTCTCATTTCCCGGCGGATTAAATGTCTCAGCCTGATGCCACCGGAGACTGATTTTTTGAGACAACCTTCATGCCAACCCACCTTGATCCTCTCAAGTAATCGTTGGTTTTTGGTGCCATAAACCGGATCGGTGGGACTGTAAACAAAGTGTCCACCACGAATGCCGAGAATTATCCCCCCGCTCAAATCCTCAGCTAGAATTCCTGAATTCTTGTGTTTGTGTCTCAGAAGGGTGTTCACCGCACTTCTTACCACACTTTCAACCCCAGTTTTTTCTGGATTGTCTGAAACGATTGACCGCAATCCGGCGCGGAAGAAAGCGATGCCTTTAATGTGCGGGTGGGCCACATAACAAGCAGCGCAATCAGCCACGCGAATCAAAGCGGCTTCTCCGGGGAACACGATGACCCCTTCAGCCGCTAGATCAGTGTAAACAGTCACTTTTCTGATGTTGAATTTTTGGTGGAAAGCAGTTTTGCAGTCAATGATCAGTCGATTGAAACGCGCGGTGTTTGGTCTGAGTAGGGTGTGTATACCACATTGCTCAAGAAGGGTTGCTATCAAACTCAAACCTTCAGGATTGTCTCCGGGTGGTATATGCACCCGTGTGCCGAAAAGGTGGATTGATGCTCCGTGTCGTAGCCCCACCATCTTTGACAGAGTTTCTTGAGCACAAACTTTAGACATGGTTGTCATCTGCTTACTCCTTTTCATAAACAACAAAGATCTCCTTACTCTGTTTTTTACCCTACCATTTTATCATTAATTAGTCTATCATTCGTTCAATGAAGGTCCATTTTATTGGTATTGGCGGCATTGGGGTGTCGGCGATTGCGCGGATGATGTTGGGCGAAGGGAATCCGCCAGTTGGCGGAGTAAGCGGTTCGGATGCTTCGCCCTCGCCAATTACGGCAGAGCTGACCAAGCTTGGGGCAAAAATTTTTGTAGGCCAGAAAGCCGAAAATATTTCGGCTGATTGTGATTTGGTCATTCATACCATCGCGATTCCGGAGACTAATCCGGAGTTGAGGCGCGCGCGAGAGTTGGGGATTAAAACACAAACTTACCCCGAATTTTTAGGCCAACTCTCGCGCGAAAAGTTTACCATTGCGGTGGCGGGGACACACGGGAAAACCACGACAACGGCGATGATCGCCAAGATTCTTCTCGATGCTGGGTTTGATCCCACGGTGATTGTGGGCAGTTTGCTTAAAGAAACGCAGAGCAATTTTATTGCCGGAAAGAGTAAGTATCTGGTGGTTGAGGCTTGCGAATATCGGCGCTCTTTTCTTAATCTTTGGCCGAAGATTCTGGTGATTACAAACATTGATAATGACCACCTCGATTATTATTTGGACATGTCTGACATCCACAAGGCTTTTGCGGAACTTGCAGCTAAAGTTCCGGCTGACGGGAAGGTGATTACGGCTAAAGAATATGAGCAAGTGCCAGTAGATTTTAAGCTAAAGGTGCCCGGCGCGCATAATGTGCAGAATGCCCAAGCCGCCTTGGCTGTGGCTACTGCCGTGGGTATTGAGCGAAGCCTCGCCGTGAAGGCGCTCGAAGAATTTGCTGGTACTTGGCGGCGCTTTGAGTTTAAGGGAAAAACCCCCTCGACTTCGCTCGGGGCAGGCGGCGTTTTAGTTTACGATGATTATGCTCATCACCCCACGGCGATTCGCGCCACGCTTAAAGCGGCGCGAGAATTGGCGGGTGAGAAAAAAGTGATTGTTGTTTTCCAACCCCATCTTTATAGTCGAACCAAGCATTCTTTTGCTGATTTTGCCACAAGCTTCGGCGACGCTAATTTGGTGATTGTCGCGCCAATTTATGCCGCGCGGGAACCATTTGACCCCAGTGTGGATAGTGAAAAGTTGGCTGAGGCGATTAACCAGCAAAGTCAGAACGCGATTTATCTCGCTAATTTTACCGAGATGAAACAGAAGATTTTGGCCACAGCCAAGGCTGATGATTTAGTTTTTACCATGGGCGCGGGCGATATTTACCATTTGGCCGATGATTTGCTAAAATAACCCGCAATGAATCGTAATAAAAACTGGACGAATGTCTTTTTTGGGATTTTGGTAATGGTTTTGCCGTTTTTGGGTTTTCCGGATTGGACCAAAGACTGGTTATTTCTCGCTTTTGGCTTGATTATTACTCTGGTGGCACTTTCGAGCCAGCGAACAATTTGAGATGAGGGCTTTTACCCTAGTGGCGACCGTGTTGCTTGGTGGAGCGCTGGTCGCCATTTTTTTGTTACCCAGTTTTCCTGGCGCGGTGTATGAGGCACCGGAGGCACCTCCTTTGGTGACGACGCCACTGCCCGTTTTGCCAGTAGAACCACCGGTCACCCATTTGCTTACGCCGGAGCCACTTAAAGCGATTTATATGACCAGTTGGGTAGCGGGGACTAAATCAATTCGCGAGAAGTTGGTAAAAATTATTGATGACACCGAGCTCAACGCCCTCGTGATTGATATTAAGGATTACACCGGCCAAAATGCGCTGACCGATGGTCGGATGCCGGATATTAAGGAGTTTATTAGAACTCTCCACGAGAAAGAGGTTTATGTGATTGGCCGAATTGCCGTGTTTCAGGACCCACTTTTTGTTAAAGAGCGACCGGAGCTCGCGGTAAAGCGCGCGAGCGATGGTGGCGTGTGGAAGGATCGCAAGGGGATTACTTGGCTCGATGCGGCGGGCGAGGAAGCGTGGGAGCGCGCGGTAACATTAGCGCGCGAGTCGTATGCCCTTGGTTTTGACGAAATTAATTTTGATTATATTCGCTTTCCGTCCGATGGTGATATGGAAGATATTGCTTACCCATTTTATGATAAAACCATGACCACCAAGCCAGAAGTTTTGCGCCAGTTTTTTGCTTACCTCGACAAAGAGTTGAGTGATTTGCCTTTGCCGATCTCGGCCGACCTTTTTGGTCTCACCACGAGCGCGAAAAGTGATTTAGGGATCGGGCAAATTTTAGAAGACGCCGCGCCGCACTTCGACTATATTGCGCCAATGGTTTATCCGTCGCATTTCGCCGCGGGTTTCGAGGGTTTTAAAAATCCGGCCGCTAATCCGTATGAAGTAGTAAAATATTCAATGGACGAGGCGGTTAAGAAACTAACATCAACGACCACCCCCGCCTTCGCTTCTGCTTCGGCGAGGCAAGGCAAACTCCGCCCGTGGTTGCAAGACTTCGATCTTGGTGCCGACTACACTGCCGACATGGTCCGCGCCCAAATAGAAGCCACTTACGATGCCGGCCTCACCTCGTGGATGCTCTGGGATCCGAGTAACAAATACACAAGAGACGCCCTTGACGAAGATTAAAAAATGTGTATTCTGTATGGTGGCGTGGTTGTTGTTTGAAAGAAAATTGAGTTCTAGAGAAAGATGGTGCTAAATGATGGTATTGGTAGCAGAGAAGGAACGAAGTGCTGATACTGTCGTTCCCGTTCCTAATGTGGTGGAGATCGTTGACTACCGCGTGGTGGAAACCGAAATTCATTTGACGGGTGGCCCGCGGGTGCAAACAATCAAGAATTGGATCACCCGCGTGGGCCGGGCCGAAGCTGAAGCGATGCGAATGCTCAAGGAGTATTTACGGATTCAGAAAGTCGAGATTACAGATGAAGATGGCGAGGTCGAGGAAAAAATCGTTCGCGCCGAACTTTATCTTCCCTGTGTTGATCCGGCAAAACTGGTTGCGGCTCGTGAATTGATTAAGCCCGATAGAGTTAAAACGACTAACGATGAGCTTGGTGGGAATAAAGAATTGAGCCCAGCCGCGCTGGCTCGCCCTAAGTATCTCAATTCGTATCATTTGGTTGAGATTGTTGAAAAAACAGGCGAGGTGCCAGTCTTGCGTTTCGTTTTACTTGAGACATACAGTTTCGAGGTTGAGATCAAGCGTGGGCCGAAAAAGGGTGAGAAGAAAACAGTGAAAACCTCGGTTCACATTGAGGTGACCAAGGCACTCCAGCGACTCATTACGAGTTGGCTGGCGCCACCACTTTTCAAGACCTTGCCGGCCAAGTTTAAGGATGGTGCGGCGCAAGAAGTGGCCCAATCGCTCGCTTCTCACTTGGGAATCCAAGAGAAGGCCGACCCGACCCGTCCCGATATTGGTTTCCCTTCCTTTGATCAAGCAGATCCGCGACTTTGCGATCAGTCTAAACCACTTCAGCATCAGCCCCTGCGTTTTACTGGTAGTGGTGATGTGACGGTCTTCCGCCGGATTTGGAATGATCCGCACACGCAAGAGCGTTTACCCGGTCTCTGGGCCGCTATCCCGCTCGACCATGTTGAGACTTGGTGGCACAAGAAATTGGCGGAATTCACCCCACTTCCCATTTGGAGTGGCGCGAGTTTAACCACCCCCAAGGGCAAGCCCAAGAACCTAATGCTCGTGCCACTCTCTATCCGTCACGGTTGGGAAATCAAACGATTTTGTGAACTGTCGTCTGATTTAGAGAATCTTGATCATGGTCGTTTGGTGCGGACTCTAAGCGGTAAGGAATTTAAGCCCTGTTGGTCCTTGTTGGTTCGGCGGGGTGATAGGTTCTTTATCCAACTTGTGCTCAAACGCGAGGTGGAAATTCCGTCTCGGCCCAACACTTGCGGAGTGCATATCGCCTTGACCAAAGAACCGCATGGTTGGAGTATCAAGCTCCACTGGGCTTGCGATGATCAAACTGGAGAAATTCTGCTTGAGTATCCGGGTCAAGTGTGGAGACGAAATCGCGACAAGGAAGGCAACGCCTTATCTGGTGGGAGCCTTCATCCGATGTTCGACCATCGGGAAAAGCGTCGGGATAATGCTTGCGTGGCGGCGCTTAAACTGGTGGCCATCGCCAAGCGCCTTAATGCCAATCTCTATCTGGAGGATGTAAAAGGTAATAAGAAGCGCGGTCAAGGCCAACCGGGAGGAACCTTGGCGACAAGGTTTAACCACGCTTCCATTGCTGAAATCGTTCAACAAAAGGCGGTTGATGGTCGCGTTTGCGTCGAACTGGTGCCGGGTTTCAAGTTGTTGGAAACGGGCATTAGAGACTTGTCGCCTTCAGAGAAGGCTGGGGTCATTGCCAGTCTGGGTCTAGAAAGGAGAAAGAAAAAGGAGGAATAAATTTGTTCCTTCTCCGTCCTCCGAGGCAAGCAATTGCTTCGGGGGACTTTTTGTGCTTGATTTTGGGTTAATGGAAAAAATGAAGGAAGTTTACCATGATCCAGTTTTGGTAAGGGCACAAATTGTGTTTAGTGATAGCGCGGCTGGTTTAGAAACTGCCAAAGAAATCATTAAAACTAAGATAAAAAACTCCCGACTTTTGCTTACTGTTTATGCTCGCTCGCCGCGGCGCACTGGTTCTGATCAGGCTAGTATTATTCAAACTATCGTAGGAGAAATGTGGCGCTGGGAGCAATTAGTTGTGGGGGCCGAGACTAAAGCCAGAACTTTCCAACTTGAGGCTCTGGCCGCCAAGGATTATTGGGAGGCGGTACGAGTAATTTGTTATCAGGTCGAAGATTGGCATCGCGTGTATCCTCATGCCACCGATGTTTTAAGTATCCTGTTAAACACCGGTTATGTGGCTTTGGGGCGGAAAGTTAAAAAGATTTTATTAGAGTCTGGTTTGCTCTTAGAATTTGGCATTTTGCACGGTAAGAATTCTCGGTTGCCCTTGATTTACGATGTGATGGAAATCTTTCGTCAACCGGCGGTAGATGCGGTGATTATGCCGATTTTTTCGCGTCGACCTAAAAGTGGGGTAGAGAAGGGGAGCAGAGAATTTAGAAAAGCTATTGCTCTGATGATTGAGCGTTGGCAAGAAAGGTTTTTATACAATGGACGGAAAGAAACCATGGAAAGGATTTTGTTTTTAGAAATTTGCCAACTCAAGCGGGCGATTGTAGAAGAAAGACCGTGGAAGCCAATTCTAACATCTGTAAGTTAAAGCAAGAAAAAAGCCACCCATTAAGAGTGGCGATTTGTTCAAAAAAGAGCTTTGTGGAATTCCTTTAAGGATTCTGGCCGAGCGAGGGCAACCTCGGCACACTTGCGTTGCCCAACACCCCTACGAATTCCTTTAAGGATTCTGGCCGAGGCGCATGTAATCAATGTGACGGCCCGGAGCCCAACACCCCTACGAATTCCTTTAAGGATTCTGGCCAACCCGCCCCCAACTCTGCCCCCACCGCCAATGCCCAACACCCCTACGAATTCCTTTAAGGATTCTGGCCGAAAGACGAAAACTGGTTTACCCCTCGGCTTGCCCAACACCCCTACGAATTCCTTTAAGGATTCTGGCCTGAGGGTGATGAGCAAAATTTTATTAACCTCGCCCAACACCCCTACGAATTCCTTTAAGGATTCTGGCCTGGTAACTTGTTGGCTAATTAGAGCCGTTTTTTGCTCTTGCCCAGCCAACTTTGGGGTGGTGAGTTTTCGCGGCAGTGTTTTGCTGATTCTCGCCACAAAGATCGTCCTTAAAGGTTCCTAGGCCCCCATCTGCGATGGGGGTTTTATGGTGTTTTGGCTGGGTTTTACCCCAACTCGCCCTGATTGTTAACCCGCAGGTATCAGGGCTATCTCTCGATGTTTCCACCGAGAGCCAGGCTGTGGCTACAGCCTCTAGTCAGTTGATTCTTCTCTATTTTGAACTCAAGGTGCTTCCAAGTACTAATCTAAACGAAAAGGGGAAATTTGTCAAGTGGTGGGGGATTTGGTAGAATTCTGGGGTATGAATACAGAGGAATTAAAAACGGGGATTAAAACCGTGGCCGAGAGGTATGGCCTAGACTTTGTGGTGCTTTTTGGCTCACAAGCCACGGGCAAAACTCATGCCAAAAGTGATGTGGATATTGCTTATTTACCACCAGTTAATTTTAGTTTTGATGAAGATGGTCAGATCTATTTAGATATAGTAGGGTTAGTGCGACGAGAAGATCTCGATTTAATAAATTTGCGAAAAGTTTCCCCTCTGCTCCAAAAGCAAATCATCGACTCTGCTTTATTATTGTACGAAAAGGGGCCGGGCACTTTCGAAGATTTTGTTTTGCGTGTCCTGCGTCTTTACAGAGAAACGGTAGCCCTGCGTCGCTTAGAGCGAGATTATGTTATTGGTAAATCGCGAGAATATGCTTTAGAATTAAATCAATGATTGACGATAACCTTGTTTCTAGGAAGTTAAAATTTTTATCAGAATATTTTGTTGAGTTGGAAAAAATTTTCTCTGATAGTACCGATGAGGAAGTTCTAACTGATTCGCTTAAATATCATGCGGTTGAGAGATTGTTTCAGCTTTTGGTTGATACGATGATCGACATTAATATCCATGTTATTAGAGGAAAGAACGTTGCCCCGCCTGATGATTTGGAAAGCACCTTCATTACTTTGGGTAAGGGCGGTGTTTTGCCCGAAGATTTTTCTGTCAAAATTGCTCCCGTGGTAGGTTTGCGTAACCGCGTAGTTCATCGCTACGAGTCACTTAATCGAATGGAATTTATTGTTGCTTGTCGAAAAAACCTATCTGATTTTAAAAAGTTTTATAATTATATTGCTGGCTTATTAAAGGGTTAATGGAAACTAAACCTAAAGATCGGATTTATTTTGGCGAGACGGACTTTCGGGGCAAAAAGACGCCCTTCGGGATTAAGCTCGAGGATCGGATGCGTCATGTGTATGTAATTGGAAAAACGGGTATGGGTAAGTCAACCGTGCTCGAGAATATGGCCATTCAAGATATCCAGAATGGTCACGGCCTTGCTTTTATGGATCCGCACGGCGGCACGGCCGAGAAGCTCCTCGAATATGTGCCCAAGGAGCGAGTAAAAGATGTCATTTATTTTGCCCCTTTCGATCTCGACAATCCGATTTCCTTCAATGTGATGGAGGATGTGGGGAAGGATCAACGCCACTTGGTGGTGGCTGGTCTCATGAGCGCCTTTAAGAAGATTTGGGTTGATGCTTGGAGCGCGCGGATGGAATATATTTTAACGAACATCTTGCTCGCGCTTCTTGAGTACCCGGGCTCGACTTTACTCGGGGTGAATCGCATGGTGTCGGATAAGGATTTTCGCAACAAGGTGATCGAACATGTTACCGATCCCGGTGTGCGTTCTTTTTGGGTGGATGAATTTGCCAAGTATACCGACCGTTTTGCGGCGGAGGCTACACCAGCGATTCAAAACAAGGTTGGCCAATTTACCTCTAATCCCTTGATTCGCAATATCATTGGTCAGCCCAAATCCTCTTTCGACTTCCGTCAAATTATGGATGAAGGCAAAATTCTGATCGTTAACTTGTCTAAGGGGCGCTTAGGTGAGAGTAATGCCAATTTGCTCGGCTCGATGCTTATTACCAAGATTTATCTCACGGCGATGTCGCGAGCCAATCTTTCTGGTGCGGAGCTAAAGAAATTGCCCCCATTTTACTTTTTTGTGGATGAATTCCAAAGTTTTGCCAATGAGAGTTTTGCCAATATTCTCTCCGAGGCTAGGAAATATAAATTGTCGCTTCATATTGCTCATCAATACATTGAGCAAATGAGTGAAGAGGTGCGCGCGGCGGTTTTCGGCAATGTGGGTTCAATCCTCACGTTTCGGGTGGGTCCTTTTGACGCCGAAGTACTTGAGAAAATCTTTTTCCCCACTTTTACCAAAGAGGATTTAGTTAATTTGGGGCGCTATCAACTTTATCTCACTTTAATGATCGATGGTATTGGTTCACCGCCTTTTTCGGCCACCACCTTGCCGCCAATTCCGGCGATGGGAGAAAATTATGCTCAAGCCATTATTGATTTGGGTCGCAAAAATTATGCTAAGCCGCGGTTGGAAGTAGAAAAATTGATTGCCGATTGGCATAATGAAGGTAAGAAGGAGTTTCTGTCACCCCCGCCTCCGAAGCCAAAAACTTTTACTCCCACACCAGTAAAATCAGCACCATCGCCAATAATCACACCACCAACGAGACCACCAGCACCAACCACAGAAAAGGTGGTATCACTAAGTGCCCTGCAAAATAAGGCTCAAGAGGAGACTCAAAAGCGCACGCTCAAACCGCGCAATAAAGAAGAATTGCAAAAGTCTTTGCGTGAGATTTTGAGCAAAAATCAAAAACCTGCGGAAGTAAAACTCGCCGATGAGTTCAAGAACAGTCTAAAGGTTCCCGGACTCGATTAATTTATGCGCATTCTCATTTTTTCCCTCGCATATTTGCCTTTTGTGGGTGGAGCCGAGGTGGCGATTAAAGAAATCACTGACCGTTTACCGGAACATGAGTTTGAGCTGATCACGGTTGACCTCGACGGAAAGCAGAAAAAGACAGAAAAAATCGGGAATGTTTTGGTGCGAAGAATAGGATCAGGTAAATTCTCTAAATATTTTTATCCATGGCAAGGAAGTCGTTTGGCGGCAAGGTTGCACCTTGCCAATAATTACGATTTAGTGTGGGCGATGATGGCGAATCAAGCGGGGATGGCGGCCGCAAGGTTTAAAAAAAGCTTTCCCACGGTGCCATTCGTCTTGAGCCTCCAAGAGGGAGATGATTTTGCCAGCTTTGGTTATGCTGCGCGCTTGCTTGGACCGCGTTTTTTTAGAGTTTTTGCGCGCGCGGATTATTGTCAGGCGATTTCCCGTTATTTGGCTAAGTGGGGCCGCGAAATGGGGTTTAAGGGGCAGATAAAAGTTATCCCCAATGGCGTATCATGGATAAAATAATTATTACTACCTCAAGATTGGTGGAGAAAAATGGGGTGGGCGATTTAGTAGAATCTCTGAAGTTTTTACCAGACAATATCAGCTTGTGGATTATTGGCGGTGGGCAAGATGAGTTTAAACTCAAGCGCCTCGTGTCAAGGTTGTACCTTGACAGTCGGGTGAAGTTTTTTGGTTCGGTTGAGCCAGCAGAGATTCCGAATTACTTGGCTCAAGCCGATATTTTTTGTCGCCCCTCACTTTCTGAAGGCCTCGGGATTTCTTTTTTGGAGGCCATGGGTGCCGGCTTGCCCACGATTGGTACGGCGGTGGGCGGGATCCCAGATTTTTTGCAGCATCACGAGACCGGTTGGATTTGCGAAGTGAGAAATCCCGAAAGTGTCGCTGATCAGGTGAGATTTATCATTAATCCCGTTAATCAGGTCAAAGTTGAAGAAATAGTCATTCGGGCGAGAAAATTGGTGGCAGAAAAATATAATTGGGACACAATAGCTCAAGACATGGGTCAAATCTTCCAAAAAGCCAAGATTTAAGCTATATTTTTAGGGTGAAAATCGTTATTGCGAGTAGTATTTACCCTCCAGATATTGGTGGTCCAGCCCAGTACGCCCACAACCTTTTTTTGGTTTGGAAGAAGGAAGGATATCAGGTGAAGGTGGTTTCTTACACCTGGGAGCGAAGGTTGCCAGCGTGGATTAAACATTTTTTTTATCTGATAAAAATAATGCGCTGGGGTTGGAATGCCGATGTGATCCTTGTTCTCGATACTTTTTTAGTGGCGGTGC
The DNA here is from genome assembly GCA_964361825.1 of uncultured Candidatus Saccharibacteria bacterium. Taxonomy (GTDB): domain Bacteria; phylum Patescibacteriota; class Minisyncoccia; order Phycocordibacterales; family JACOZG01; genus CAYICB01. The sequence goes on from CAYICB010000007.1 coordinate 21,737, forward strand.
CGACAATGTTCGCTTGTGTTCTCATGAGAAAGAAATATATTATCCGCACTGGCGGTGATCTTTTGTGGGAATGGCATGTTGAGAGAACGGGGAATTTAATTTTGTTGCGGGAGTTTTACAGCAAAGTTGAGCAGGGGATAGCAAAATTAAATTTGAAAGAGAAAATAATTTTTACCTTAACCCGCTTAGCACTCAAAAATGCGGCGATGGTTGTTTTTAGTACCGACTGGCAACGCCAAATTTGGCGTGAACCGTATCAACTTGATTTATCAAAAACGGCCATCGTGGAGAATTATTATGGGCCAAAATCTTCAGAACTTAGTGTTGTGGGGAAAAACTTTTTAGTTGCTGGGCGTAATTTAAAGTTGAAAAATCTAGAAATTCTTAAAAATCTTAAGTTTGATTTTGAAATCGGTCAGTGGTCGCAAGAGAAGTTAAGAGAAAAAATAAAAAATTGTTATGCTTTGGTTGTGCCATCAATTTCGGATATTAGTCCCAATATCGTATTGCAAGCGATTAGACACAATAAGCCTTTTGTTTTAACCCAAGAAAATGGTATTAACCACCGGGTGGGTGAGGCTGGAGTTTATATTGACCCCCTTAATCCAGAGGATGTCAGAGAAAAATTAGAATGGTTGAGTGAAAAAAATAATTATAACGAGCAAGTTCAGAAAGTTGCTGATTTTAACTTTCAACACAATTATTCCCAGATCGCCCAAGAATTTTTAAACCTTTATGAAAATTCTTAGTATCGGTTCTGATCGAAATTTATTTGTTGCCGGAAGTGCCGTTCGCGAACGCGTGAAGGGTTATGCCGAAAAAACAGACGGTTACTTGGTTGTGGTGCCTGGAGCGGGAAAGCCTTCGATAACACGGGTTAGTGAGAAGTTGAGGGTGATTTCCCTTGGCAGGCTTCAGGCCTTTTTTTGGCAACCTGGCGAGAATTTTGATCTGGTGACAGCTCAAGATCCGTTCGAAAATGGCTTAACCGCTTGGTTTTTGGCCAGAAAGTGCAAAGCAAAACTTGAGCTACAAATTCATACTGATTTGTTTAGTCCGTATTTTGTTCAACACTGGATGTTGAACAGAGTGAGGGTAATAATTGCTAAATTTTTGTTACCACGCGCTGATCATATTAGAGTGGTAAGCAACCGAATTAAAGAATCTCTAATAAATAAATTAAAAATCCCGGAAAGTAAAATTGAAGTTCGACCAATTTTTGTTGACATTGAGAAAATAAAAAATGCGCCGGTTAAAATAGACTTACACAAAAAATATCCACAGTTTGGTAAAATTATTTTAATGGCTTCGCGATTAACGAAAGAAAAAAACATTGGTTTGGCGATTGAGTTGATGCCAAAATTTTTGAAACAAAATCCCAAAACTGGTTTAATCATTGTTGGTTCCGGTCCCGAAGAAAAAAAGTTGAAAGCCAAAAGCGCTAAACTAAAAAACAATATTATTTTTGAGCCATGGTCTGATGATTTGCCCTCGTATTACAAAACAGCCGATCTTTTTCTCAACACTTCTTGGTATGAGGGTTATGGTATGACCTTGGTAGAGGCTCGGGCCGCCGGTTGTCCGGTTTTATCGACCGATGTGGGGGTGGCGAGAGAAATTGGGGCCAAAATAATTTCCGAAACTATTTTATGAAATTATTAATCATTACTCAAAAGGTTGATCGAAATGATCCAGTTTTGGGGTTTTTTCATCGTTGGATTGAAGAGTTTTCTAAGCATTGTGAGCAGATTATCGTGATTTGTTTACAAAAAGGGGAATTTGATTTGCCAAAAAATGTGCGTGTTTTGTCATTGGGCAAAGAAACAGGAAAATCACGCCTAAAATATCTCTGGCGATTTTATAAATTTATTTGGCAAGAACGAAAAAATTACGACAAGGTGTTTGTTCACATGAATCAGGAATATGTTGTTTTGGGAGGTCTTTGGTGGTGCGTAATGGGAAAGAAAGTTTTCTTGTGGCGGAATCATCGAGTGGGAAATTTTTTGACGAGGATTGCTGTCTGGTTAGCGGATACTGTTTTTTATACCTCACCACAATCTTTTACTGCGCAGTTTGCTAAAGCGAAGCAAATGCCCGTTGGGGTTGACACAAAAATGTTCTGTCCTGATCCGAATATTAAACCGAAACCAAGATCAATTTTGGCCCTTGGCCGCATTTCACCGGTAAAAAAATTAGAGATTTTCATTGAAACTTTGCTTGAATTGCAAAAAAGGGGAGAAAATTTTATGGCCACCATTGTTGGTTCCCCAATTTCGGAGATTGACAAAATTTATGAGCACAAATTACACAATCTTGCTGCCCCGCTGTTGGAAACAGGAAAATTGATTTTTTTACCAGCAGTGCCTCATCACGAAACGCCCGCAATTTATCGTGCCCATGAAATTTATGTTAATCTAACACCGCCAGGGAGCTTTGATAAGACGATATTGGAGGCAATGGCTTGTGGAAACCTTCCCGCGTTACTCCCTGATAGATTAACTACAGAAATTAAAAAACTTGTTTCCATGTCGGACCGTGAAAAGCAAGTCATAAGACTAAAAAACCAAACATTAGTTGAACGTCACAGTCTTAATCAATTGTTCAGGACACCGTTTTTCTTCCCCGTAATTGAATGAAAACAATTTTATTTATCGCCAATGAATCATTGTGCAACCTTAAGAAAGGTACCCCAATTAGGGTATATAATTTTATTAAGGAAATTAGCCGAAAACACAATCTTGTATTATCAGCCCCTGACCGAAACGATAAGTTAGATGTTAAGTTTTATGAATATCCGCCAGGAAATTATATATCAAAACTATTCTATTTTGTTAGAATAATCCGAGAAAATAAAATCGACACAATAATGACGGCAACTGAAATCGGGATAGCCCTACCCGTTGCGTTGAAAATTTTAACCGGATCAAAAATCGTGATTGATTTACACGGGTTATATGCGGAAGAAATGTATTATGATAAGTTAATTGGCTGGCCTAGGAAAGTGTTGATAGAACAATTTACAAGATTTTGTTTAAGGTTTTATGATTTAGTATTTACTTGCACAGAAAAACATAAAGAATATTTTAAAAATATTAACCCAAATATTCAAGTTATTTATGAGGGGGTAGACGAAAAAGTTTTTTTTAAGGAAAAAAAGTTTGAACCGGAGGTATTCACCATTGGCTATGCGGGTAATCTAAAAGAATACCAAGGAATTCCCTTACTTCTAGAGGCCTGCTCCAACCTACACAGTAAACACAAATTAAACTTCAGAATTAATTTAGTAATTAGTAGTGGGGCAACACACATTAATGATTTGTTGAATAAATATAATTTGTTAGATGTGACCTCTGTTTATGTAAAAGTTGATCAAGAAGTTGCCAATTCGATCATGAGTCAATCAAGCGTTATAGTGATTCCAAGGCCAAGTATAAAAATCACAGAATATGCTTGTCCGTCTAAACTGACAAAAAGCTTAATAACTGGTATTCCGACCATAACCACAAACGTTGGTTCGGTCCGAGAACTGTTTATTTCATCTGAATGTTGCATGGTGATTAGTGGTGAAAATATTGTTGTAGAGTTGGAGTTGGCAATTTTGAGGGTGGGTAAAATGAGTTATGACCAAAAATCAAAAATTGGATCGGCTGCGATAAGTTTCGTCTTGGCTAATTTAACATGGGATATTCTGGGGCAAAAAATTAATTGTTACTTGGATAAAGTTTAGTGTCATCGTTTGTGTTGCAGTATCTTAAAAAAATGGTATAAATAACTCAGTCGAATAGCATGGGGCTGTTCTTGGATTAGGTCTTTTACAACAAAGGAAATTCAAATGATGCAAATTGTGCTTCATGAATTCAATATTCTGATGGATCAGAAAGTTTACTTGCCGAATGTGTCTGGAATGTTGCGTGCGTACGCAGAATCAATCCCGGAGATTAGAAAAGGCTATCAATTTGCGCCGTTCCTCTTCGTTCGAGGGAAACCTGATTCGATTGTTGCACAATGGGATTCTCCGTCAGTCCTCGCCTTCTCTTCTTCCATGTGGAATCATCAACTGAATCTAACATTGGCGGCTCGTGCCCGCCAACTCTTTCCCGATGCACTAATTGTATTTGGTGGGCCACATCTTCCCACGGTAATCGAACAATTTTTTGTTGAATGCCCCTTTGTTGATGTGGCAGTTTTAGGGGAAGGAGAAGTTGCTTTCGCTGAAGTCTTACTTGTCCACGCAAAGAAAGGGGATCTAGCTACGGTTTCGGGAATTGCTTTTCGATCTCCGGCAACCGGCAAAGGTGTTCGCACTCAGCCTGGAAAATTGGTAGATCTGAATGAACTCCCATCTCCCTATCTGGCTGGGTATTATGATGACGCACTTTCTTCTAGAGGAGGGATGGAGTATCAAGTAATCCTGGAGACTAATCGTGGCTGCCCCTTTCGGTGCTCTTTTTGCTATTGGGGTAACGGTGAGGCCAAGGTCAGACAATTCGATCTTGAGCGACTTCGACGTGAGATCGGCTGGCTCGCCGATAAAGAGATTCCCTATGTTTTTGGAGCGGATGCTAACTTCGGCATGATTCCTAGAGACAGGGAAATTGCCGAACTGTTTGCTGAGGCGAAAAGAAGTCGAGGGTGGCCCCGTAAATTCAGGGTTTGTTACGGGAAGAACGCAGCTGACAGAGTTTTCGATACTGCCAGGGTTTTGGAAGATAATGATCTTAGTAAAGGAGTGACGGTGTCCTTCCAAAGTACGGACCCAGAGACACTTATTCAGATAAACCGTAAGAATATTAAGCTTGAGGTGTATCGGGATTTGCTTAGACGATACCGTCAGGCTGGAATGAGGGTTTATACTGAACTAATACTCGGTTTACCTGGTGAGACATACGAAAGTTTCTCGCGAGGAATCGAAGAAGTATTTCAGGCGGGGTTGTATGATCAAGTGGGGATATTTTTGTGTCAGGTATTACCCAACACAGAGATGGACTTCGAAGATTATCGTCGTAAACATAGAATTGAAACACGACGATTGGAACTTGTTGAGACACACTCCGTTCGACGATCACCTGGTGAGGTCACAGAGTACGAAGACATTGTTGTCTCAACCAGAACAATGCCACTTACGGACTGGAAGCGAGCCGCTACTCTAGCTTGGATGGCCCAAACACTGCATGGTCAGAAACTCGGTTTTTTTGTAGCTCTATACTTGTTCCAGCGTTTTGGTATAAAGTATACAGAACTGTTTGAGTATTTGATTGAAAGAGGTCAAGCTGCTAATTTTCCAATTTTCTCAAGAGAAATTACTAGGTATAGAGAGTACTTAGATGACCTGTTGTTGGGTAGACCACAGTGCGTCTTTCTCGATGAGTTTGGGGAAATTTCATGGCAGACGGAAGAGGTGACCTTTCTTCATTTGTGTCACAACCCAGAGATGTTTTACGCCGAATTGGAAGAACTTGTGGGGCAACTGATTTCTCGTCGTGGAATTGAGTTTTGTCGCGACGAGTTATCTCAAGTGATTAAATACCAATTTGCCAGAATTTCCAGCCTGAATCTTGGCAAGCCAGAGTCGTATTTTTTCACTTACAATATCCCCCAGTATTTTGATTCACTGTTGAACGATGGTTCTTGTGAACTTATTGCCAAAGATCAAGAAATGCGAGTTCGTGTTATTGATTATGGCAATGACCCAAAAGAGTTTGCCCGTCAGGTGATTTGGTTCGGTCGTCGTGACTGTCGAACCCTCGAAGAGGTCACGTGGAAATAGGAGGTGCTTAAAAGGCGGTGTCCAAACACCGCCTTTTCTTTTTGATTGTCAGTAATTAGTCGCTGTGTTAACCTTTAATTACCATACTTACATGCCCAAGGATGATTGGAAAAAAAATACAATTGTCAACCTGTTTTCTGCCAAGAAACTCTGGCCTTTCAAGGGGGGTGAGATAGTTTCTATTCTTGATGTCGCTTGCGGCCTTTCTCTAAAGTCAAAATTTATTCCGGCTCAAATTCGCGTCGGTGTCGATATTTATGAGAAATATTTTGATCATATTGAGTCGAATGTACCGTATGTCGTGATAAAGCATGATGTCCGAAGATTGTCAGATATCTTTGTTCCAAAAAGTTTTGATTTAGTTATAGCCTTAGATGTAATTGAGCATCTTGAAAAAGCCGAATCACTTAGCATGATTAAACAGTGTGAAGCAGTCGCAAAAAAAGCGGTGGTTTTAGAGACTCCCGAAGGATATGTTCCCCAGGATATAGACATATTGGGTCATGGTGGGCATGAATATCAAACACACCGATGTGGGTGGGAAGAGAAAGAACTTCAAGATCTCGGGTACAATGTTTTTTCGAGAGACTATGTTATGAGTGATGTAAAAAGATTTTCAAAGCATAAGGTAGATCCACACATTAAATTACTGGAGGCAATAAAATTTTTTTAGAAATATGGCAAGAGTACTAATTACTGGTAGTCGGGGGGTGATTGGATCATGGTTAACTGAGGTTCTCACAGAGAGGAAACACCAAATTTTTGGTATTGATCTGACCCATGATTTGGGTGAAATAGGGTGGGAACACACAATGTCTAAGGGGGATTTTTATTATTCTCGTTGTGATGTTGCTGATTTTAGACAACTGGAAAGGGTTTTCGAAAAGGCTGGACCATTTAACTTTGTTTATCATTGCGCTGCTGAATTTGGTCGCTGGAACGGAGAAGATTTTTATGAGCAAGTTTGGCGCTCGAATGCCATCGGAACTAAGAATATTATTAGGTTGCAAGAACGGTTGGGTTTTAAATTAATCCACTTCTCTTCCTCTGAAGTTTATGGAGATTTTGATGATGTTATGCACGAGAGTGTGATGGACAAACATGAGATCAAACAAATGAATGATTACGCTCTTTCTAAATGGGTTAATGAACAACAGATTAGGAATTCAGCGATTAAGCACAAAACAGAAACAGTGATAATTAGACTTTTTAATACTTACGGTCCAGGGGAGTGGTATCATCCATATCGGAGTGTAAATTGTAAATTTTGTTACCATCTCTTGCATGGTATACCGATTGTTGTTTACCGCGGGCATTCTAGGACCTCTACTTATTTAGAAGACACAGCGAACGCCTTGGCAAACATAATCGACAACTTCATTCCTGGTGAAATTTACAACATTGCCGGTGGTGAAGAACATGATATTGAACTTCTCGCTGATTTGACCAGACAACATTCAGGAGCAAAGAAATCATTGATCAAATTCCAAGACTCTGAAATTTTGACAACTAAAAGTAAAAAAGTTGATGCTAGCCGTGCGGCGAAACACCTTAAATTGAAACAAACGGTGGGGTTAGAAGAGGGGATTAAGCGTACCATCGAGTGGATGAAAAAATATTATCGAATTAGTTAAAATTTGTGTTTTTCTTCAGAAAAAATAAGCCCAATTTCGCGGTCATTCTTGGAACAAGACCAAATTTTGTCAAAGCCGCCCCCTTTTTTCGGCGCGCTGTTAATCATCCGAACTTTAAGTTTACAGGGATTCATACGGGGCAACATTTTGATCAACAGATGTCAAAGATATTCTTTGACGAACTGGATATACCTCAACCAGAAATTACTCTGGAGATTGGGGGCGATAAGCATACAGAAAAAATTGGGAGAATGTTTGATTCTATCAAGGATGTATTTAAACAAAATAAATTTGACGGGGTGGTAGTCTTTGGTGATGTTAATTCCACCTTGGCTGGAGCGTTGGCGGCGGTTAAAAGACAATTGCCTCTTGTACACATTGAGGCTGGGCTACGTAGCCATGATCGTCGCATGCCGGAAGAGATTAATCGGGTAATTGTTGACCATCTGTCCGATTTGCTTTTTGCCTCCGAACCATCAGCGGTAGAAAATTTACATCGAGAGGGGGTAAAAGACAAAAAAATTAATTTGGTCGGAAACATTATGATTGAATCTCTCGAAATATATCGAGATAAAATAGATCAATCAAAAATTTTGAATGAACTAGTTTTAAAACCGAAAAGCTATATTCTAGCCACCATCCACCGTCAAGAAAACACCGACAGTCCAATTCAAATAAAAAAAATTTTGGATTTATTGTCCGGCTTAAGTAGAAATGTAAAAATAATTTTGCCACTACATCCTGGGACAAGAAAACGAATTACCAGTTATGGTTTAGATGAGTTGCTTAATCCGTTTAAGGTGATTGAACCGTTGGGCTATTTTGATTTCATGAAGTTAGTTAAATCGAGCTTGGGAGTAGTGACTGATTCAGGGGGGATTCAAGAAGAAACATCCCACTTGGGAGTTCCCTGCGCCACACTAAGAGATAATACTGAACGTCCAATTACCCTAGAACTTGGTTCTAATAAGTTGTGTCCTGTCGAACAGACTAGCTCGGAGGAAATTTTTAAACATCTTAACCGAAGTGATTTCTTGCCCCACAATATTTCACTGTGGGACGGACATGTTTCGGAGAGAATTTTTAAAACACTACAAACATGGTTCCACAGATGAAGCAAATAAACCTTTTTGTTCTTGGCGGGGCGGTTTCTTTTTTAATAAACATAGTCACGACTTTTTTTCTCGTTGACTTTCTTGGTTTGTGGTACTTAGCATCGTCAATTATTGGTGCGGTCGTTAGTTGGTCAAGTTTTTTCTTGTTTAATCGTTTTTTCACTTTTTCTCACGACAATCTCCCAAACCTCTGGGGGGCGTATATTAAGAATATGTCGTTCTATGCGTTATCGTCCCCAATAGGTTTTTTCGCCATTTATTTTTTGACATCTGTTTTAGGACTACACTACTTGTTATCTGTGACCTTAGTGGCGGGAGGAATGTCAGTAATTAGTTTTTTCTTTAGCAAATTTTTTGTTTTCAATCATCTAGATTAATATATGAAAGCAGTTATTTTAGCCGCAGGCAGAGGGAGTAGGATGAGACCATTGACGGATAAAATTCCCAAGCCGTTGGTGGAAATTTATGGGCGAAGCTTCCTAGAACATATCGTTGAATCTCTCACAGATTTTGTTGACGAAATAATAGTGGTCATTGGTTATCGCGGTGACCAAATTAAAGATTTCCTTATTAAAAAATACCCTAAAATATCTTTTAAATTTGAGAGGCAAGAAACACTGAACGGGACCGGGCCGGCCCTATTGTTGACCAAGAAATATTTTTTTGACCGCGAGCGTTTTTTTATTGTTTACGGTGACGAACTCTTAACAAAACAAGATGTTGAACATTGTTTAACTCATAAATTCAGTTGGCTGTGTCGACATTTCAATCAACCCCAAAATTCAGCAGTAATAACCTTAGACAAAGAGGGAAGAATTTCGTCGATTGCTGAAAAGCCTAAAATCCCAACTTCTAATTTAGTTGCTGGTGGTTTAATTTTAACTAGCGCTGATATTTTTAATTATCAAACAAATGTTCACCACAAAGAAGAAGTGTATCTTACCGACATGATGTCCGGGTTTATTGATGACAATGATGTATATTCGATTCAGGGAGTTGACGAGCTCTCTTTTTCGACAGTTGAAGATGTTGACAAGGTTAACAATAGAAAGTAATCTGACGAAGGAGTCTGTGAAATCTACGATTAGAGAATAGCTCTTTGAAAGGGAGAAATCTCGATGCTAAATAGAAATCGTGTATTATTGGTTTACCCCCCGAATCAGCTCATGGAAATTGAAACCCCACGACCAGATGGATCTCTGGGGCCGCTGTATTTAGCTGGGGCCTTGGAGCTGGCAGGATTTTCTGTCGATGTGCTGGATGCTTCTGTGGGAACGGCGGACGACTCTCTGGAGGAGACTTTTTACCGGAGTGTTAAGTTACCCAATGGTCTCACGCGAATCGGTATGTCTCCAGATCGAATTGCCGAAGTAGTATCGACAGGGGAGTATGGTTTGGTTGGAATTAATTCAAACTTCACTCCTCAAACCAGAATGGCGCTTGAAGTCGCTTCCATCGTTAAGTCGGTTGATCCCAGTATCTTAGTGGTGGCCGGAGGTGTCAACGCCCGTAATTCGCTCAACAGGTTCTTTGCTGAAGGCAATGTTGACCAAATTTGCCTGACCGAGGGAGATCGAATCTTTCCCATGATTGCCCAAACTTGGCGGCGTAAAGAAGACCTTCGGCATTTATACGGGGTTGCATTTCAAGATGGAGCTGGACAGATCGTGCGTAAATCAGCAAGGCCAGGAGACGTAGTCATTGATCTAGATGATCTACCCTTCCCCACTTGGGAGAAGTTGCCGTTTGGACATTATGATAAGATTTCCTCACCGCACGGCGTTTCAGCTGAAAAACAAAAACGTTATGCCCCGATCATGACCTCTCGGGGGTGTCCCTTCCGATGTTCCTTCTGCCACATCTCCGTCGAAAAAAGTATGGTGGGAGAAGTCGGAGACATTGGTTCACTTCGTCTCAAGTCAGTGGGAAGAGTGATCGAGGAAATCAATCGACTGAGAGAACTCGGTGTAGAAAAAATCTTTTTTGAAGACGACAGTCTTTTGGCAAAAAAGGAACGAGTTCGACAAATCTTCAGCTCAGTGGTTGGTTGCGGTCTAAGCATCGCTGACGTCAACGGAGTAAATCTGGTTCATTTCCTGAAACGAGAGAATGGTCGTCTGGTAATCGACGTTGAGTATCTTGAGCTGTTGGCTGAATCAGGTTTTAACCAGATCGTTTTTCCCGTCGAGTCTGGCTCTCAGCGTATTTTAGACAAGTACGCAACAGCTAAACTTAATCTGAGAACCCTAGATGTCGTTGAGTTGGTGCGGTTAGCTAGACGGGCTGGGATAGTTTGTCCAATCAACATGATGATTGGTTTCCCCGATGAAACAGAAAAAGAGATGCGAGAGAGTATTGCCCTGGCGAAAAGACTGGTTGAGGCGGGGGCTGAGTACTGCACGTTTTTTATCCCGATCCCTTTCCCGGGTAGTAGTTTGTTCGAAACGGCTATTGCTGGAGGAAATCTCGATCGAGATTTTGATCCGGATAGTCTTAACTGGAAAAATGCAGTAATGAGGAATACCACTGTTCCAGCCGAACGCATTATTGAAATACGCGATCAGGCGTGGCGAGAGGTGAACACAGCCCAACATGTAGCCATGCGCCTACAGGCAAGCATCGGGACTCGTTGGCAAGACAAATGATTCAAGGAGAAAATGGAATCTGGGACGGGATAATCATCCCGTCCTTTCTTTTTCTCGTATTTTTTGTATATTTAGATCGACATGAACAAGATATCAGTGATTGTTCCAATTTTTAACGAAGAAAAACTGCTAAAAGAATTACACACACGCCTCATTGAGGCAATGACAAAGTTTAATTCATCATTTGAAATTATTTTTGTCAATGACGGTTCATTGGACAAAACAGGGGAGGTGGGGAAAAAGATTCCTTCTCTGACCATAATTACATTGCAACGTAATTATGGTCAAACAGCAGCCTTAGATGTGGGGATTAGTCACGCTACAGGTGATATCATCGTATTAATTGACGCCGATCTTCAAAATGATCCACAAGACATTGGTTTATTGTTAGGTAAAATAAATGACGGCTATGATGTGGTTGTTGGTTGGAGACAAGGAAGAAAAGATCATTGGATTAGAAAACTTTTTTCTAAATTAGCCAATATGATTGCGCGTAAATTACTTGATTTGGACATTCATGATTTTGGCTGTGGTCTTAAGGTGTATCGAAGTAAGTTTATAAAAGATTTTCCCCTCTGGGGGGAGTCTCAAGTATTTCTCCCTGCGGTAGCAAAGCAACGAGGGGCAAAAATTATTGAAGTGCCAATTCCTCATTATCCGAGAGAGGTCGGGGTTTCCAAGATCAAGATCATGAACATGGTTAAGGGGATCTTTGATCTTTTGGGGATTGTCTTTTTTGTTCGTTATGCCGCTAAACCACTCCGGTTTTTTGGTGGTTTAGGATTGATTTCTGGAATATTGGCAGCCATCTCTTTTATTGTGGCGATAGTCCTACGAATACAGGGAATATTAAATTTCACAGAAACACCACTACCCGTGGTTGGTACATCGTTTACAATTTTGTCGGTTTTACTATTTATGATCGGATTTTTAGCTGAAATGTTGTTGCGTTTGCATTATACCCTAACAAAATCTTCGCCCCACCTGATCAAGGAGATCAAAATAAATAAGTAAAATGAAAACAATCCCCAAGGTAATTCTTATTGGAGCCGGGAGATTTGGGAAAAATCATCTAAGGATCCTCTCAGATTTCCATGCCAAAGGATTGATTGAGTTGATTGCTGTAATTGTTAATAAAGAAAAAAATGTACAAAAATTATCTTCCAAGATATTTTTTCCTGTTTTTTCTAAGATATCAACTGGTTTATTAAAAACAGTAGACGCGGTTATTATTGTCACACCAAGTAATACCCATTTTAAACTTACAAGCCGTTGTATAAAATTTTGTGATGTTTTTGTGGAAAAACCACTCACAGAAGACAGTAAACAAGCAAGGAAATTAATTAAATTGGCAAAAAAAAATAACAACAAATTAATGGTTGGACACATTTTTAGATTTCATCCGGCGATTGGGGTGATTAAAAAATTACTCAACAAAAGATCGTTACCGGTGAGTGTGGACGGATCATTTATAAGTCCGATAAAAACTTGGCGCGGAGAAAAGCCGGCGTTTGAAGAGTTGCATTGGTGGGATATGATGGATTATTTTTTTAACTCAAAAGTTCGTAAGGTTTGGTCAAGTGGGGGGGAAAGCTTCATAAAAACAAGTATAAGGTATTCAAATAACATTGATGCCAATTTTAATCTGGGTTGGCTTGGAGAGGTCAAAGAAAGATTGTTGAAATTTAATTTCAGTAAAGAAAGTATTACCGTTGATTTTCAAGCCGGGACTGTTGTTCTTAAGGGGGGAAAAACAAACAAAAGTTTTACTTGTTCATCGGTTAAGGAACCATTAAGATCCGAACTTGAGACCTTTTTAAAACTAATCAGTAATGGCAATATATCATATCCGAATGGAGGCGTAGGGGAGAGGATTGTTGGTGTTGCAAGTTCAGTGATTAAAAGTTCGGATCACAACAAAAACATCGTGGCAGTAATTGGTGGCGGTATTTTTGGGGTTACAACAGCCATTGCTCTGAGTGATGATTTTAAAGTAACTCTTTTTGAAAAAAATGAGGATCTAATGTTGGAAGCCACTCGTCTAAATCAATATCGGCACCATTCGGGTTATCATTACCCACGTAGCTCAGAAACAGTTCGAGAAATTATTAACGCCACAAAGGATTTTGACGAGTGGTATGGAAAGGCGGTAAGGTATGATTTTGAAAGCTATTATTGCGTGGCGAATAAAAACTCCCTAACTTCCAAGAAAGATTTCATTAAATTTTGTTCGAATTTTGATCTCCCGTGTAAAGATGTTGTGCCAGATGGTAAAATAATAAATAAAGATAATATTGATGGTTGTTTTAGTGTAAATGAGGGAATATACAACTACAAAATTTTGTTTGACATTATTACAAAAAAAATAAAAGAGAAAAAGATAATTTTAAAATTAAACACCCCAATAACTAATTCCGAATTAATGTCTGATGGCAAAAAGAAATTATATTTTGCAGACGGCCATAAGGAAAAAAATGAAAGTTTTGATTATGTAATTAATTGTACCTATTCCAATTATAACTTATTACCCAATTGGCTTGGCTTTGCTAAAAAAGAAATTGAACTCAGACTCAAGGAATTTATTTTGATTCGTATCCCAAAACAACCGCCATTTTCAGCAACGATTGTAGATGGTCCATTTGCGACTGTTGTGACCACTGGGGAGGATGAATTGTTTACTTTCGGTGATGTCCCCCTGTCTATTAGAGCAGTGGGTGATGGACGAAGGGGGGACGGAACCATTTTGAAAAAACTACCGAAATATTCTCTCTGGGAAAACATGAGAGATAGGTGTAAGAGATGGTTTCCTATTTTAGATAAGGCTGAGTATGTTGAGTCGAGGTACTCGGTTTTACCAATCGATAAGTCATCTCAGGAGAATGATTCTCGCCTCAGTGAAGTGACTTATCATGGGTTTGGTTGCTACTCAGTTCTTGGTGGAAAAGTAATTACAAGTGTCACAACAGGTAAGGATATTTTAAAAAGAATAAAAAATGAATAAGGCAGTATTTTTCGATCGGGACGGCACAATAAACGACCTTGTCTATCGGGGAGGAAATTGTCGGGTAATGGGGAAAAAAGTGTGTTATACGGCCCCGTGGAAATTTTCTGAGTTAAAGATCAAATCGGGGGTTGTCTCGTTTCTAAATCGTTTAGGGCGGGAAGGATTTTTGCGTATAATAATTACCAATCAGCCTGATTTAGAATATAAAACACTCAATATTGTTGAGCACAAAAAAATAATTAGTTATCTTAAAAAAATGCCGATAGACGATATTTATGTTTGTCCTCATGGACGCAATCAAAAATGTTTATGTCGTAAGCCAAAACCAGGTATGATTTTAGAGGCAGCAAAAAAATGGAAAATTAATCTGGGCGAATCTTTTTTTATCGGTGATAGTTTAACCGATATTCAAGTTGGGAAAAATGTTGCTTGTAAAACAATTTTTATTAAAAAAAATATTGATGATGAATGTTTGGAGGCTGATTTTATCGCACGGTCTATCGTCGAGGCAGGGAAGATTGTTTTTTTCAACTAGAAAATAAGGTTGATACTTAATTGTTTTGGACATTTGCCCCCTACTCTGCTATGTTTGATTGGAAACAGACATGAACTCACCTATAATTTTAGTACGTGTCCCGTTCAGAATTTCTCTCGGTGGTGGGTCAACAGATCTTCCGTCGTATTACAAAAAATACGGAGGTTTTGTGTTTGGTGTAGCCATTAATCTCTACATGGATATTTTAATAAAAAACACGAAATCGGATAATTTAATCCATGTTCATTATCGTCAATTTGAGTCAGTTGATCACCCGAAAAAGGTTGAACACGAGTTGGCGAGGGAGGCTTTGCTGGCTTTGGGGATCAGAGACTCAGTGGCTATTTCTTTTAAAGCAGATACTCCGGCGGGGACGGGTTTGGGTTCATCTGGGGCATGCACAGTTGCTCTCCTCAAGGGGCTTAGCGTTTTCTCTGGGAATGAAATTAGTAATAAGATTGCGGCAGAAAAATCTTTTTTTATTACTCAGAAACTGGGATTACCAGATGGGCCACAGGACCCCTATCTTTGCTCAGTGGGTGGATTTACAGTTTTAAATATAGATAAAGATGGAGAAATTGAAATAATTAAACCACGGATAAAAAAAGAAATTAGTAAAAATTTTTTTGATAACACACTATTTTTTTATACTGGGGTTAAACGAGATAGTTCAAAAATTCTTGCCGCCCAAGATCATAAAAAAGCTTTGGAACTTAAACACCAAACTAAAAACATTGGTTTGGAAATATACAAATCCTTCGAGACTGGTAATCTTGAATCATTCGGACCACTTCTTGATGAACACTGGAAAATAAAAAAGGAAATGTCGGGGAATATCTCCAACCCCGTTTTCGACGGTATTTACAATAAAGCGAAAAGAGCCGGGGCATTAGGAGGAAAAATAATGGGGGCCGGAGGAGGAGGCTATTTTATGTTTTACTGTGGATCAAAAAAGAGCAAAGATAATGTTCGACAGGCTTTAAAATCTTTTGGGATGAAAGAGATGTTTTTTGACGCAGACCTGTTGGGGGCTAGGCATAAAATCATTAGTTTTTAAAGACGGGGCTAGTGGCCACCAACCTTACTGGTTTGTTGGCATAATTAATTTTATTTGTCAAACTTGTCTAGTTTGGAGGTGTGGAGTAGCATTACTCTTATTGTCCTATTTTGCCCATGAAATTTTCCCAGAAGTTCCTGTTTCAAGTCAAACAAGTAGCCGATCAGTTTGATCTGGATTCTATAGAAAGGACGGTTGATGAGTTGGTAGCAGTGCGGGCGCGATGGGGCAGATTATTCATCCTTGGAGTCGGTGGCAGTGCGGCCAACGCTTCCCACGCGGTAAATGATTTTAGAAAAATTTGTGGCTTCGAGTGTTATGCACCCACCGACAATGTCTCAGAATTGACAGCTCGCACCAATGATGATGGTTGGGCGAGCGTCTTTTCTGAATGGTTAAAAGGGAGTAAAATTAATGCGCGAGATGGACTTCTGATCTTCTCTGTCGGTGGGGGTGATCTGGAGAAAAATGTTAGTTCCAATCTGGTGGGGGCTATACAACTAGCTCAAGAAGTTGGGGCGACAATTGTTGGCGTAGTCGGGCGTGATGGTGGTTATACTGCCAAAGCTGCCAACGCTTGCGTTATTATACCGGTTGTACACCCAGACCATGTGACACCTCACGCCGAGGCCTTCCAGGCGGTGATTTGGCATTTATTTGTGTCACATCCAAAACTAAAAGTCGGTAAGACCAAGTGGGAAAGCGTTATGTATAAGGGAAAAAATAAAAAATGAAATTATTTATTGATACTGCTAATTTGGGGGATATAGAAAAAGCGTTTGAACGTGGCATCGTACGAGGGGTAACAACTAACCCCTCTTTATTAGCGAAAGAGCCGAAAGTTGAGTTTGAAAAACACATCTCGAAAATAGTTAACTTAATCAAAAAATACGATAGCGGGGCCCATCTGAGTGTCGAGGTTTTTTCTCAAGACAGTAAGGAGATTTTGCGTCAGGCACGAAGGTTTAAAAATTTTTTTAAGTTGCCCTCACTAAGCGTTAAGGTTCAAGTTGGCTGGGACGAGCTGGAAATAATTCACCGATTATCAGAAGAAGGAGTTTCAGTTAACTGTACCGCTTGTATGACTGTTGGCCAAGCAATTCTTGCGGCTCAGGCTGGAGCAAAATTTGTTAGTTTGTTTTGGGGGAGAATTAGAGATGGCAACAAGGATAATAAATTTAAGGCTCAATATGAGCAGTCAATAAAAGACCGAGTTCTTAGTGAGGAGGATTTTGACCCAGCTACTGTTGTCAAAAAGACGAGAGAAATAATCGATCGGCAAAAAATTAAATCAGAAATTATTGTCGGTTCAATTCGAGGAGCCAAGGATATAATTGATGCTGGTATGGCTGGAGCTCACATTGTCACTGTCCCCCCAAAATTTTTTCCCGTCATGGCTTCACATTTTAAAACTACCGAGGTTGTGAATCAGTTTCTTTCTGATTTTGCCGGCTGGTTAAAATAAATTTTTTGATGGTCGATTCTTCATTGTTACAATGTTTACAGTGTGGAGGAGCTCTGAGAAAACTGGGGGGTGCGGTTGTGTGTAAAAAATGTGAACATTTGTATCAAATGGACGGTGAAACAATTATATTTAGAAAACCTGCACCCGATCGGCTTCGAGTTATCTCTTCGTTGAACCAGCGTGACAGTATCATTTTGTGGATTAAATCCCAAGTAAAAAAGAACCCGTTTTTGTTTGACATTCTAAATCTCTGGTCCGGTGCTTTTATTGGGTTGTCTGCCAAAAAAGTGGTTAGTGGTTTTAAGGAGGGGCAGGTGGTTTTGAATCTTGGTTCTGGTGTTAAGAAGGTTGGCCCAGGGGTCATAAATGTTGATTATGATAAATTTCCAGGAGTTGCGGTTGTGGCCGATGTCTGCTCTTTGCCGTTTAAAAACAATAGCATTGATGTCATTATTGCCGAATCATTACTAGAACATCTCCCACAACCAGAGGTTGCGGTGGCTGAAGTGTGCAGAGTGCTAAAGCCACGGGGTGTCTTTTATGTGGTGACACCGTTTATGTTGGGGTATCACGCTTCTCCTCGTGATTATTATCGCTGGACGGAATTTGGCATGCGTGAATTACTAAGCTCTTTTAGCGTTGAGATTTCCGGGTCAGCCTGGGGACCGACCACCGCCCTAACTTCTATGCTTGGTAATTGGTTGGCTATCATCTTTTCGTTTGGTCACTCGCTTTTGTATCAAATTTGGTTGGCCATATTCATCTTTATTTTTGGCCCAATTACCTATCTCGATTATATTGTTGGTAAACATCCTCGGGCGACTGATTACTCACATGGGTTATATTTTGTTGCCAGAAAAAACGTTGTCACATGAGCTCGTGGAAAAATTTTTTTGACTCCAAATATTTATTTATCCTGGGCTTAGTTGCCTGTTTTTCGTTATATTTTATTTTTAATTACAATCTGGGGGTCGGTGCTCTAAGTAGTGATGTGTGGGGTTATCAATTTTTGGAAATCCAGTCTCGGTATCATCATTGGGGTGATGTTCCTCCTTCTTACAATCAATCAGAACTATATTTAGCTTTCCCCCTCTTCTATTATCTGAATCCTGGGTTGGACAGCGGGTTGTGGAGCTATCACCTTTTATCCATTGTGGTAATTGCTGCAACATATTTGATTAGCGGGTTGGTGGCTTACAAGATTTTTCGTTCTTGGTGGATTGCCGGTCTAGTGGGGGTTTTGGTTTTGATCCCTAGGTTTATTTTTCCAACCAGGATGGGGTTTTTAGATTTATCCAGTTTGCGTGGCAACATCTTGGCTGCGCCGTTTTATTTTTTGCTCAGTTATTACTGGATAATTTATGGAATAAAATCTCAATGGCAAAACATTGGGTTGGGGGTTTTGGCTGGTTTTTTGATCTATGTTTATCCTCCTGTGGGCGCCATTACAGTATTTTTTTTCTGGTTGACCGCCTTGGTAATTTATCGTTTTTACAAATGGAAACCATTGGCTGTTTTTGCGCTCGTGTATTTGGTGGCGGCCGCACCCTTTTGGTTGAACCACGTTATTAATCCGGCTACTGGGATGTTAGACCAAACCACGGGGTTGTCGGCCGAAGAAATTTTATTACAGTCAGAAATTATTCAGTACAAATTTCGTGGCAGTGGATTTTTGCAAACGGTTGATTTTGCTGAAATTAAGCGATCGGTTTGGGATGGATCGGTTTTGGTGTTGCTTTGGGTGTTGGGCGTGTGTTTGGTAAAAAGATATAAGTCACAGATAACGGAAGAACAAGCTAGGGTGAGTTTTATTACCAACTGGTTCATTGCCTTTAACTTAATCTTTATCTTTGTGATCGAGGTGACTAATTATTTTTTTATCACACGTGGTGGCTTACCGATTTTTGTTGACCACTTGCGACCAGTACGAGCGGTGGGTTATGTTTTAATCATGCAAGCAGCCATTTTTGTTTATTTATGGCATCGTTTTTTCTCTCGACGATGGATTGTTTTTTTGGTAATTGTTTGGTTGGTTTTTGGACCATTAAGATTTTCTGCTCCCCTTGTTAGGTCGGTGGTTAGGGCAGTTGTTCCGGAATCAATTCGAGAAAAATATAATTTGGCACCGGTAATAGGATCGTCGGATGAATTAAAATTTGAGAATGTTTTAGCTGCGGCCGAATGGGCAAGAAAAAACTTGTCCGCAGAAGCAAAAGTTTTTGTTTTCTCCGGCAATCAACAGGACTTTGCTTTTAAGTTTTTTAGTCGGCACAACACCAATTTAACCAATAAGGAGGGCTCAATTTGGGTTACCGCCGGATTTTATAATAGTAAACATTGGTATGATGAGCGTCGGCGGTACCAAGAGGTGGTTGAATCAGCACAGAGTTTTGAAGAAATTGTCATTTTTGCTCAAGAGCTTGATTCCACACATATGCTGGTTCCTCGCGGACCGTACTGGCAATTATGGACCACATTTAGCGAAACCCTTCCGGTTTTGTATGAAAACTCTGACTATGTAATCATTAAATTATGACTTTTCTTTTTGTGGCGCCGCGTTATCACACTAATTTACATTTCCAGATTAAAGCCCTGGTTGATCACGGTCACCTCGTCCATTTTTGGAGTTTATATCGTGGGGGGGCAGAATACTACGAAGCCGTGGTGCCCAAGGTTCTTGGTTTTTCCTCAACCTTTCTTTTTTTAAATCGTCTGTTTAATTCTAGTGGTGGGCGCTTAATAAAAAACAATTTTGAGCTTAAATATGGCTACCCGCCGCTTTTTGACTTGCTTCGTCGGCAAGCTCTTCTCAAACCGGAGGTGGTCGTCATCAAAAATATTGCTAGTTTGTATTCTTTAATTGTTGCCGCGTTTGCCAAGCTTTCTGGTTCGCGTGTAATCTTTTTAGTGCAAATTCCAAAACATCGTTCTAAGACCAAAAGTTTTTCGGTGTTTTTGGTTGGTTGTCTTTTTGGTGCGAAAGTGATCACTCCTGTGCTCGGTGAGACTAGTTTTAAAAATAAAAACGATAATTTAATTTATATTCCATTTAGTTATCCTGGAGTAACAATTCTCCCGGCGCGTTTTGTTTCTGGTTCGGTTAAAATTATCTGCGTTGGTAAATTTCAAGAACGTAAAGATCAGTTATCTTTGGTTGAAGTCTTAAACACACTAAAAAACAAACACGATTGGCGCCTAACTTTGATTGGTCAGGATGATGAAGAGATTTATATCAAAAAAATGCATCAATATATTACTATCCACAATTTAGCCAACTTAATTACTGTCAAAACTGATTTACCTTGGGAACGGGTTCAAAAAGAGTATGCCGCCCACGATCTGTTTGTCTTACCCAGTTATCTTGAGGCGGCGTCTTGTGCTGTATTGGAGGCGATGGCTCACGGCTTACCCGTTTTGACCTCAGACGATAATGGCACCATGTGGTATGTGCGACCTGGAGTTAATGGTGAACATTTTCGGGCCAGAGATAAATTGGATTTGTTGACCA
>CAYICB010000008.1:0-42236 GCA_964361825.1 uncultured Candidatus Saccharibacteria bacterium
CGATCTTCATCATTTCTCTCCTGGTGTTGTAATGGAGCGGGAGACGGGATTCGAACCCGCGACTTCTTCCTTGGCAAGGAAGCGCTCTACCACTGAGTTACTCCCGCGAATCTTTTTCGCCTCGTTTAGTTGGGCGGAGAGGGAGTTGAACCCCCACGGGTTTCCCCACAAGCTCCTAAGGCTTGCGCGTCTGCCAATTTCGCCACCCCAGCATTATTTTTTTAATTTACAATTAACCCTTTGTCCATTACACTATTTTAATCCGCCCATAGCTCAGTTGGTAGAGCAGACGCCTCTTAAGCGTACGGTCGGGGGTTCGACTCCCTCTGGGCGGACTAGGAAAAAAGCTGGGGTGGCGAAATTGGCAGACGCACAAGCCTTAGGAGCTTGTGAGCGCAAGCTCGTGGAGGTTCAAGTCCTCTCCCCAGCACCAATTCTGTTTTGCTTGACAAAAAAACTAGGGATTGTTAGTAGTATAAGCGGATCGCCGAAGAAAAGGAGTTTGTGATGAAAGATCAGAGAAAGATTGTGTGGCCGGGCGATTTCCGGCCGGGAAACAGGGTGATTATTGAAAAGTACCCACCAACCACAGAAGCTGAACCCCAAAAGGCCGTGGTGCTCGGGATCCCACCAGGGATAATACTGGACGGGATCTTCCCTAAACCAGAAAGGAGCATTGTCCCTGTGGGCTACAGAGATTCTGCGGGTCAGGTAGTTGTAAAATGGGTACTCGCCGATAATCTCACTCTCATTGGTCAGACCAGAGGAAAAGAAGCAAACTCCTAGATCCCTCATTGAGGCGAAAAGAAGCAATCGTGAGCCGAGCAAGGATGCTCGGTTTTGTTTTGCCCACCAAATCCCTTGACCAATCACAAAACCTTGACTTTTTATACATAAAATGCTAGATCTTAAATCAGATTTTCGTTGACATAGAACCCAAAACCAACCGGCCAAAAGGCCAGAAAGAATGGTGAAGTATGGCGACACCAACAACAGACCCGGGCGCAACTGATCCGACACCAGCCCCCCAGCCAAATCCTCAACCGAATCCACCCACGCCGCCCACCCCAAGGACACCCACTGTCGCAGAGCTGAGGGAACAGTTGAGGCAAGCAGAAGCACGAGAGCAGAGCGAAGCGGCAAACAGCAACCCTTCGCAAACGATCGTAGACGCCATCAATCTTCAAAAGACACAACTAACCGTAACAATTGCGGTGGCGACCATCTTTATTGTTTTACTTCTAATTCTTTCCCAACCACTTTCCCAACCAAAGGTGACAATTAGTGACAGTCTCACGGCCACCGCGCCATCCTCCTCGGCGTTGGTAGAAATCAAGGATGACATTCCCTTCGAAGCGACCCTCGAGCCAACCAAACCCCTACAAGTAACCGTCCCGAAAGGAAGGAGCTTGCGAGTTCAGGCCGCTCGTGGACTAGAGACTTATGTCCAAACACCCGTCGTTGTCAAAACAGAAGGAGGAGTTGGTATTTGGGAGATCCGCTCAACTATTGAATCGCCTGTCAGGATTAGGATCACGCTCCGATAGAGCACTCCTGGTTCGCCCAAGCCCCAAAGATCGCAAGATCTAAGGGGCTTGATTTTTTATAATATATATGATACAGTGCCAGTAGTAGTTTTTTGACAACCGAAATATGGCTTAACCGGGCCACTGGCCCAGGAGAACACAATATGCTATCGTGGCTAAAAAGTCTGTGGTCAACCCCAAAAAGTAACCTACCTGATTCGGGGTGGATGCTGGAAATCATCTACAAGAGTGGGGTTATCTTGATTGCGCCCGCAACAGGAATAATTCTCCTTTTGCTTTGGGGAAACATCTGGGTTGCGGGGGTTGGATTCATTCTCGCTTTTCTTCTTTGTTTGGAAACATACAAAGTTGAAGCTCCTAAGCGTGGGGTGGTTCTGTGTCTAGGAGAAAGAACAGGAAGAACACTTGACGAAGGAACTCACTTTATCTGGCCATTCGGCATAGACAAAGTCGAGGACGATGAATTCAAAATCGACATTCGTGAGGGACCAGTCAAAATATCCGCAACTTGCTTAGATGGACCGGAAGTCACGGTGGAGTCGACGGTGCTTTACCGAGCAGATGAACACATGCTCGCAACTCAGTTTTATGAGGCCGAAGCTCCAGTTATTATCCGTGGACTAGAAGAAACCGTTCAAAACACAGTGGGTGATGTTGCTGGACAACACAATTCTAAAGATCTCTACAAAAAGAGGCCAGCCTTAAAGCGCCTGATTGATTCCATCCTGCGACTAGAAACTCCCCCCCACTCTGATCCCGAATTCCTGACATCCTTAGGGTTGAAGATTGGTGGGGATTCTCACACCTTAATCAGGGACTCGGATAGGAAAAGGCTTAAGCTCTTGGATTTCTATTCGGTATATCATCAACAAGTAGATGAGCGACTGAACAGAACAGGAAAAGGTTCACACTCTCGTATCGAGAAAGCCCTGGGTATTGACATCGGTCAATTAACCCTAAAGAAAGTTTCGTTTAGTGTAGCCTACACCAACTCTCTCGAGCAAAAGCGAATCGCCCAAGAGAAGAAAGTGGCGGCGGAAGAACGAGCAAAGTTCGTTTCGACAATGACGGCGAAACTCACAGACCTGGAGGTCAACCCTGATCGAGCGGCGGCGATAACCCTGCTTCTTCAAGAAATGACTGGCGTCCAAATCGTGGAAACCGGCGGAACATCTCCGCTACCAATCATAAACATTAACGGAGGTAGACCATGAAAAAGTGGAAAAAGAAAATCCTTTGGATCATCGCCCTAGGAATCGTCGTGGGTAGCGTTTATGCTACTTACAAATTTTGGCCAAACCAGAATAGTTCGGTGGCATTTGGTTCCACCACAGAAAATGAATGGGTCGATGTGGAAGCTGCCGTAGCGGAAACCTCCACACAACCAAACTGGCTCCTAAGGGCTTACGCGGAGCTCACTGCCCCGTCAGCAGACAGGCAACCAAAACCAACGGGCGTGCACCGGTATGAAAAGCCGGAAAATGCCCCGACACAAAACCCACATGGCGCCGTAAGTTATCACCTAAACGGATACAAAGTGTTCCGTTGGTACAAGGTGAAATATGATGGCTCTTGGGTCGGACCAATACCGCCACCAAATAACGAGTTCAAGATTCATGTAGAACCAGAAGAGGCCTGTGTGACCTTGAGGGATCGGTATGGTTATGAGTGGGAAAATGGTAGGGGCCAAGATCGTGATTGGCCCAAAGCCGCCAACTTCTCTTGGTGGGTAAGGGCGGGCCGTTGGGAAGAGAAAAATGGCCCAAGACCAGAAACCATCACCGTGTATGTGATGGAAAAAAATTGAAAAAGGGAGGTGAAAACATAGCACAAAACCAAAAACCCGCCCGGCGCGAAGCGCTGATGGCGGGTTTTATTTTGTCTGTCTTTTGTCTTTTTTGCCTATTGAACTATTTAATTAATCAGTGGCAGGTGGGCAGTATGGTGGTGCAAATCAGTCTGATAAGCCCCCAAGCCGAAACCATAATAAAGAGGCCAATTACCCCCCAGAGCACATGATTCTTGGCTTCCTCGATCTTGCCATCCTTCTTTAACAGCTCCAGCACTCCCCACAAAAAATAAAGTAGAGCCAAAGAAAAGAGTAGCCCAATAATCGGGTTCAGAATATAGACACGAAGATTCTCGATAAGAACACTAGGCAAGGTTATGTTACCGAGGCAAATCCGGAATTACATTAGAATCACCAGTGGGGATATTGACCGTATTTTTAACCACTCTCACCAAGCCCCACACCGCGCTCATCACAAAAAGACCAACTACTCCCCAAATAATCATGTCTTTACCTTTCGTTCTTTCAGTCTCATCACCCGCTCCCTTAACATACTTAAACACTCCAATTAAAAAGTAAACAAAGGCTAGAGCAAAAATAATTGGCACCACATAACTATTGATAATACCTAAAAAGAGTTCGCCGCCACCCTGAAGACTGTCCACATTTTGATTGGCACTAAAGCTCTGGGCCAAAACCCAAACCGGCAAAAGGAATAAGGCTAAGGCTGGAACTAAATTCTTAAATTTCTTAAACATTGTTTTAATTTTAATAACCAAGTAACTAATAATGAGTAAGTATACCGAGTTTGGCTAGACCAGCCAAGCGGGGGTGTGAATTAATATGGTGAACTGCCTCCTATTGTGTCTTCCATAATATCCTCGATCTGCCCTTGATAATCTGGTTCCGGACCATAAACCCCACCGGTTCCAGCCGAAGAACCGCCAGTATTCACTGGTCGATTGTCTAAGTTAAAAGTGTTTTCAACCAAAGCCACCAAGCCCCACACGGCGCTCATCACAAAGAGACCAATGATGCCGTAAAGGATTCTTGTTTTGGCTACTTCTCGATCTTTATCATTAAATATTCCCAGAACCCCCCACAGAAAATACACCAAAGCAAGGGTCATGATTAAATAAATAATCGGCGAAATAATTTTACCAATCCCTATGGTGTTTATTAAATAAGCAAAGTCTTTTACTTGGGCTGTCATGAATTTTTATAATTATTAATAATCCTGCTTTGTGGCCGTTCTTCGGTCAAATTTTTAATTGTGGCCTCTAGCACCTGAATCATAAAGTATGAACCCAAAATGATCGCAATGCCAATAGCAGTATACTGCGCCGCTTCTTTGGCCCTCTCAATCTTAGAAGTATTGCCCCGAGCCTCCACAAAAAGAAAGCCAATATAAATTACGGCCACCACCATTAGTGGGCCACCAATCTGCACCACGAGATCGAGCAAAGCCACCACAAAGGCTCTAATGCTCTTGAAGCGAAGGATTTGGAAAGGGGAGCCAGCAGAATTATCCCCTGACGGCCGCGGATAAGTATCTTCCGCATAAACAATTTCGGTACCCAAATATGACTGCGATTGAGGGATTCTCACGCCGCTTGTCGGTTCGATAAAGAAGTTGAGAATGGTCGAGATAATCAGCTCGGCGGCGAGCACCATCAAGATCCCCTTTAACGCCAGCATAATAATCTCTTTACCCCTATCCTTCTTGTGCGGAATGTTGGGAAAAGAGAGGAATAAGATCCCACCATAAAGAATCGAGACTACGGCTAGCGGTACCGCGAGGTAAAACACCAAAAATTTAATAATCGCCCAAATTAGATTAATTAAGTTTTGGAAGTGACACACTTCGTTGTCATCAAGGACCTTATTACCATTAGTATCGATCCCGCAAGTGACCAAGGGTCCAAACTCCGTTTTCGGCACAGCCTCGGCGGGATTCTGGCCACGGACTAGAAGCGGCATGGCCATAGTGCCCAAAAAAGCAATCAAAATGAGTAAATTTTTAAAAGTTTTCATTGATACAAAAGAGTTAATTCGGCGGCCGCTTCTTTAACCGCATCGAGGGCGGTTAAGCGACCGGTATTGGTGGCCTCAATCAAGTCCTTAAAGATGGCTTCGGATTTGGCCGCATGAGGGTCGAGCCAACCCCGAGAGACTAGGGCCGAGCGATTAAACACCGTCATTAGCGGATCTGCCGAGGCTTGGGCCAAGAGATCGCGGCGCGCTGGCGGCAAATAAAGCGCCTTAGCCAGAGCGCCGGCAAAATTGGCTTTAGCCAGAGCCCGAGCGGTAAATTGCGCGCCCGCTTGATTACGACTCTGGCGCGATGCCGCGAGGCCCATCATTTTGGCGGAAGTGATTTTAGGCCCCTCATCCTTCTGGGGCAAAATAGCTACATCAAACTCAAGGTGCGGATTGCGTTCTCTAATTTTAGTCAGATCACTGGCGGGGCCAAAGTAATAAGCCAGATTACCAGCGGCAAAAACGGTTAAGGCCTCGGGCAAAGAACGATTCCAAGCGTAGGTGGCGCTGGAGGGGTTAGCAAACTGGTTAAAGAAATCGACCACTCTCATAGCGGGCGGCAAAGCAAAACCAAAAGTTTCTTCTAGCACTACCCGCGGTGATCCAGCGCTAAATTGCACAATGGGATTACCAGCTTGGAAAAACAAGGCTTCGAGCAAACTCTTGGCCGAACGCAGATTGCTAAACTGCCCCATCGCCACACCCGAGGTCAAAATATTGCGCCGCTCATCGAGCTTAGTGAGGAGAGGTACATCGAGCTTAACCTTGGTCCAAGTGGTTGGGGGCGACACCAAACCAGCACTAGCGAGCAAATTTTTATTGTAATAAAGGACCAAAGGATCAAGATATAGGGGGTGCGCCAAGAGACCGTTTGGCCGCAAAAAAAGGCCGGCTTGGTCTAAGTATTCGGTCTGAATTTCTCGCAAAGGAAAACTCTCGTATGGCGTGGGCACAATTTTATCGGCATGCCGGATGGTCCAATCGGTGGGGAAGAAAAATAAATCCGGTCCAGCGAGCGAAGCGAGGGCCTCGAGCAACTCGGCTTCATACCGTGCCGGATCCTTGGCCACATAAGTCACCAAAATCTGATCTTGATAAGCCTGATTAAAACTCGCGAGCATCGGCGCTACCGCCGTGGCGGGCACTGGCCCCCACACAGTAATATTGCCCACCACCACACCATCCGGCCCCTTAAAACCGGGCAAAACACCAGAGAAAATCAATACTCCCACAAAAAGTAGGGCCACAAAAACAATAATAAGAATGGTGTGGAAATTGGTCATGAAGGTTCGGTTTCTGGTTTAATAAATATTATACCCCAATGATGGTCGCCAGCGGGAAAAGTGCGCTCCTCGCGGAAACCCGCTTCGCGGAAGATGGCCGTGGCGGCCGGCGCGGTAATAACTTGGGTCGGCGCCGGACCAGTGCCGCCAAAAGAATCACTCCAATCAACTACCGCCAGCCGACCGCCGGGTTTAAGCATCCGTTTAATTTCTAAAGCGGCGGTATATTTGCCGGTGAGCTGGAAAAGGGTATTGGCAAGTAATGCCAAATCGACCGAATCTTCACGGAGTTTGGTGCCACCCACCTTCTCAATATCGGCCCAAATTACCTCGAGATTAGCGAGACCCTTGAGCCTTGCCTCGCCCGCAGATTTTTCTAACAAATCTTTTTGGACCTCAATGGCATAAACCTTAGGTCGTGCCGGCAATTGCGCCAGCGCCAAGGCATTAACGCCGCTCCCCGATCCCAAGTCCACCACCACCATCCCGGGCTTAATCCCGAGCTGTTGAACCATTTTCTTAGGTTCTAAAAAAGGCATCAGGTTTATTCTAACGCCTAACGGTTTTAAACAGAAGGGGATTTATAAGCAAACCATCGAAGCGAGGGCATCGCCGTCGCGGACCTTCATAATGCGAACGCCCTGAGTTTGGCGACCGAGCGTGGGAATCTCATCGAGTTTGGTGCGAATAATCTGGCCCTGACGCGAGATGGCAATAATTTCTGTTTCTTCGCCCACAATCACGCGACCAATCATGAGCGGACCAGTTTTGGTGGTAATTTTGGCCGTCTTAATACCTGAACCGCCACGGCCTTGGACTTTATATTCCTTAACCGCAGTTTTTTTACCAAAGCCATTGCCGGTCATCACAAAATAGGTGCTGTCTTGATTGTCTTTCGTTACAATGTCGGCACCGATCACTTCGTCATTCTTCCCTAATTTTATCGCTCGCACCCCCATGGCCGTGCGACCCATCTCCCGAATATCAGCTTCTTTAAACCGAATAGATTGACCCAATTTGGTACCGATAATAATCGTACTACCCTTGGGCGCCAGCAGAGCCGATAAAAGCTCATCATTAGAATCAAGTTTAATCGCCATAATCCCCGAGCGCCGCACATCGTGGAAGCTCGAAGCCTTCACCTTCTTAATCGTCCCCTGTTTGGTAATCATCACCAAACCCACATCAACCTTTTTGTTTTCTTTAGACAAGGGAAGAATGGAGGTGGTTTTCTCGGTATCAGCAAAAGACAAAAAGTTCATCACTGATTTACCCCGCGTCGCCCGTTTTCCCTCTGGGATATCATACATTTTAATTTGATAGGCCTTGCCGCGATCAGAGAAAAAGAGTAAATCATCGTGCGTATTAGCATTGAGGAGCAAGTTTACAAAATCTTCTTCTTTAACATCAAGATCAATTACGCCCACGCCGCCGCGCTTCTGGGCGCGATACTCCAGCGGATCAGTGCGCTTCACATAACCACCGCGCGTCAGCACCAGCACATTCTCTTTTTCTGGCACGAGGTCAGCATCGCTAATCTCGCGCACGCCACTCTTCACCACCTTGGTGCGGCGTTCATCGCCATATTTATCGCGAATTTCGGTAAACTCTTTCTTCACCACCGCGAGAATTTTCTTCTTGTCGGCCAACAAAGCCTTAAGCTCTTTAATCAGGGCCTGCTTCTCTTTAAGCTCATCTTCAATCTTCTGCCGTTCCAAACCAGCGAGCTTCTGCAGTTTCATTTCGAGAATCGCCTCGGCTTGGCGATCAGACAGTTCAAACTTCTTCACCAAATTCTTATGCGCCGTCGGCGTATCGGCCGAACCCCTAATCGTTTTGATCACTTCATCAATGTGATCAAGCGCAATCTTGAGACCGAGCAAAATATGTTCGCGTTCTTCAGCCTTGCGGAGATCGAAGCGCGTCCGCCGCTCCACAATGATCTGCCGATGACTAATGAACTCGGTCAGCATTCCCTTCAGCGATAAGAGTCGCGGCACGCCATCGACGAGCGCCAACATATTGTAGTGGAACATCGTCTCGAGCTCGGTATGTTTGTAGAGCGCATTCTTCACCTTCTCGGGATAAGCACCGCCCTTGAGCTCAATCACCACGCGCGTGTCGGAAAGCGTTGTTGATTCATCACGAATATCTTTAATCCCTTCAATCTTTTTCTCCCGCACCAAGTCGGCAATTTTCTCTTGCAATTCGGCTTTATTAATCTGATAGGGCAAAGACTTGATGATGAGTTGGGCCGAACCAGCCTTGGTTTCGGCTATTTCTACCTCGCCACGACAGAGCACGCCGCCGCGACCAGTCGAGAGGGCATGAGCAATATCTTCTTGTTTAAAAATAAGACCACCAGTCGGGAAGTCCGGCCCCTTCACATGTTCCATGAGGTCCGCCGTGGTGAGATCGGCATTATCGGCTAGGGCAATGAGCGCATTCATAATCTCGGTGAGATTGTGCGGCGCAATCTTGGTCGCCATACCCACCGCAATCCCCATCGAGCCATTGAGCAGTAAATTGGGAATCGCTACCGGGAGCAAGGTTGGTTCTTGCCGCGTGCCATCATAATTAGGTCTAAAATCAACCGTTTCGCGATCAATGTCGCGCAAAATTTCATCCGCGAGGGACGCCATTTTAACCTCGGTATAACGCATCGCCGCCGCTGAGTCGCCGTCGACTGAACCGAAGTTACCTTGACCCGTCACCAAAGGATAGCGCATCGAAAAATCTTGGGCCAAACGCACCAGGGCGCCATAACAAGCCGAGTCACCATGTGGGTGATATTTACCCAACACATCACCCACCACGAGAGCTGATTTGCGAAAACGCGAACCAGCATAAAGCCCGAGTTCATGCATAGCAAAAAGTAAGCGCCGATGCACCGGCTTGAGGCCATCGCGAACATCCGGCAAGGCTCGGTCCACAATTACGCTCATCGCATAATCGAGATACGAGTCCCTCATCTCCCTCACAATATCAATCGGAATAACTTTATTGCCGGTTTCTGACATGTTTTTGAGTTATTGACGAATCACATTGGCGGTCAGATCGCGCGCGGTTTGCGCCATAATTTGCCAACCAGACTTCACCCTTTGCCACATCCCAACTTCTGGCACCACTTCCGCCACCGCTACCAAGGAAGCTGATTCTTCCTCTTTAGCCGCCAATACCGGTTGACGCAAAGAGTAACGCAAATTGGTAAGCCAAGCGCCAGTAATCGCCAAGGTCAAGACCAAAGAAAAAGCAAAGGCTAGACGCCGCCGCGAGCCTTCTGATTTCGCTCTTAATTTATCTAAATAAATCTTCATGATACTTTCAACACCACCGTTTTTACCTCATCGGTGAGCAAATCTTTCTTTTTAAGGGTCAACTTTTCTAGTTCCTCGGAATTATTACCAATTTCTTTCAAAAAATCTTTTAACCACTTGGTTTCGCCACTATAATCGATCGGAATAATAATCTTGGGGGAGAAAGAGAGCGCTAGCTTAGCCGCCTCCGCTGGTGCCAAGCGCCCCGCCCCCACCGGCACAAACAGAATCTCAACCACCCCAATCGCTTCACGAATTTTATCATCAAGCTTTGGCTCCACCAAAGCGCCTAAATGCACCAAGCGAATGTCTTCGAAAAGTACGGAGTAAATCGTATTAATCTTCCCCTCTGGGCCAGAAGAAGGTAGTCCCCGCACAAACACTTCATCGGCCTCATACTCCCCCGGACCATCAATAACTAGGGGTGTTTTCGAGCCATGAGCCATAAATTCCGCCCCGTTATAAAGTGGGTGATTGAGCGAAATCAACACCAAATTAGCCCCAAAACGCACCGGCTTCTCTTCGGCGTCTTTGCCAATCGGATTAAAGGCCACCACCTTATCTGCCAGCTGGGCCTTAATCAGACCCCCGCCGTGGTAAGTAATAATCATTTTATGCCCCCAGTTTAGCAGAAAAATTATCCCAACGCCAGCCTATTTCGGATGATTTTTGATCTCGAGTAAAACATAAGTCTCGTCATCAATCAGGAAGTAAAAGCGGACGCTTTTATCTACTCGCGCTTGCCAAACCCCTTCGGTTTCATCGTATTTCTTAGCGTGGAGTGAAGGATGACGAAGGTTTTGAATTAGAAATTGAATCTGTTTATTAAATTTTCGCCGCACTAACTCAGGAAAAGATTTAAGTTGGGTTTTAAAACTCGGCGAGTAATACGCCTTCATTTTACTTAGAACGAAGGGAGCGAATCAGGTCTCGAGCATTAGAAAATGGCCCAATAGCCTTACCTTCTCGATACTCTTTAATCGCCTGACGCAACCCAACATCCAATAATTTGGACGGCTTAACTTCTGAACTCTTTTTCTCCCGCAAAAGTCCCTCGTACTCTTCGCGAGAAATCAAAATCAAATCCCCAGCCTTAGCTAGTTTTTTAGGGATGGTTAATGTGGCTATCATACGCCCCAGTTTAGCAGAAAATGAACTCAATTTCAACCCCCGCGCTTGCCAAAGTTTGCTTCATGGATATAATTACCCCACCAATGATTGTGATGGAAAATAAGGGTTCAGCCATGGACGAAGTGCTCAAGGGCACCTTTTTGTTGCCGGCGCCGGGATCGCTCGTCGAGGGCACCGTGATCGCCAAAGACAAAATGGCCCTCTACATCGATGTGCCACCTTTTGGCACCGGTTTAATCTTCGGTCGCGAATACCTTAATGCTCGAGAGTTGATTAAAGAGATTAATCCGGGTGATTTGGTCACCGCCAAAGTAATTGAGTCAGAAGGAGAAAATGGCTATATCGAACTCTCGCTCAAAGAAGCCAAACAGGCGATGGTCTGGAGTGAGGCCAAACGCGCCGCCGAAAGTCACGAACTCTTCGACCTCGTGGTCAAAAGCGCTAATAAGGGTGGTTTGATTGTTTCTTGGCAAAATCTTGATGGCTTCATCCCCACTTCCCAATTAAAACCAGAACATTATCCCAAAGTCACCGATGGCAATAAAGATAAAATTGGTGAGGAACTAAAAAAGCTCGTGGGTGAGAAGCTCCAAGCTTTTGTGATTGGGGCTGATCCTAAAGAAGGCAAGCTCATCTTTTCTGAAAAAGTTTTGGGTAATAAGAGTCGGAAGGAGATTGTGGCCAAGTATAATATCGGCGATGTGGTGGAGGGAGAGATTAGTGGCGCGGTAGACTTTGGTGTTTTCGTAAAACTAGAAGAGGGTTTTGAGGGTTTGGTTCATATTTCCGAAATTGCTTGGTCCCTAGTCGAGAATCCTCGCGACCACTTCAAAATTGGCGACAAAATTAGAGCCAAAGTGATCGAAATCAAAGACGATAAAGTCTCGCTCTCAATCAAGGCGCTCAAACCTAATCCTTGGGAAGAAGCCAGCACTAAATACAAAAAGAGTGATCGCGTAAAAGGTATTATTATCAAATACAATAAATATGGCGCCCTCGCCTCGATTGAAGAGGGGGTAGCCGGCCTCGTGCATATCTCCGAGTTTGGCGGTAATGAAGAAACTTTGAAAAAGGCCCTAGAACTGGGCAAGGGTTACCTCTTTACCATCACCGTTTTTGATCCCAAAAGCCAAAAGCTAATTCTCGCCTTCCACGAGAAAAAGGCGCCAGCAGAAGTAAAGCCAGAAATTACGAGTTAAACTCGGTCATCGCTGGTGCTAGGCCGCGCGCGAGCCAGAGCTCGAGCGCGGCAATTACTTTTTTCTCTTCTTTTTTCAACACCGCGAGCTCGGCGGGGGTAAATTTGCCCAAAATAAAATCCACCACGCGCTCAGCGGGAACTTTTTTCTTTTTGCCAATGCCAATTCTCATGCGAGCAAATTCTCTGGTCTTAAGCATTTTGATAATTGATTCTAAACCACGATGGCCACCCGAACCGCGATTAAAACTAATTTTTGCTAGACCGAGAGGCAAATCAAGTTCGTCATAAATGACCATTAGATTTTTGGTCGCTGGCACGGCTTTACCAGAATTATTCATCATCGTTTCAGGCAAAAGAAGGGTAACCTTCGCCTTCTCAATTTTCCCCTCACTCACCAGCGCATTTAACTTCTGATCCTTTTCCCAGTCGGGAAAATCGTGGTTTTTACGAAAAGCGTCCACAAAAATCCGCCCGGTATTATGCCGTGTTTTCTCATACTCCGCCCCGGGATTCCCTAACCCCACAATGATAAATTGACTATTTTTTTTCATAACCTAAAAGCAAGCGAGATACCAGATCAAAGATCTTCTGCAGATCATTTTTATTTACTAGACCAATTTTGTGACTAAAACGAGTTTTATCTATTGCTCGAATTTGAAAAGCCAAAACCACAGAAGTCGTGTCTAAGCCAACTTCTTTACTGGGATCAAGTTGGATAGTGTGCGGAAATTTCAAGGCCTTTAGATTAGATGTTAGGGGCAAAACCACACAAACATTTGCTGGAGTATCCGCCATAATCACAACCGGTCGCAAACCGCTTTGCTCTCGACCAACAGTTTCTAAAAGCGAAGCCAGCCAAATTTCCCCCTGTTTCATAGAGACTGCTCAAACTTAACTAGAGCCTCATCGCTTAGTTTGTCCCAAGCTTGAAGTTCCGTCTTAAGCTCCAGATAAGGAGCAATGCTGGAAAGATAGAAAGTGAGGGCGTTTTTTAGCAAATCATCTTCCTTTACCCCAAGTTTTTGAGAGGCAAACTTTACTTGACTATTAAGTGTTTTGGGCCACAGCGTTTTCATTGTTTAATTCTAGCATTTTCCAGCCAAAAGAAAACCCCCGTCAGAAAAACCAACGGGGTTTTTCTGACGGGGGGATAGAGCTAACACAACACGGCGCGCAAGTGTCCAGCGATCGCCTCCAACGGAACCGGCTGATCGGCGGAAGCAAGTTGCTCAATCAGCTCGCCAACCAAAATTAGGCCAGCGCCACACCCAGAGACCGGACGCTCCGGATCGATCGACACCAGCCACGTGTCGCCGTCACAAACACATTCCGACAGGCGAGGACGAATGATAAACCCCCTTTCCCACCCGTCCGGACGATAGTGTCCCTGCATCAATTTCCGAGGGGAAGTTTCCCCTCGATTTTTCCGCGGAGGAACTGTTTCCAGATAAAACACGACTGGAATTTGCTTGGTCGCCATCGATTTTCTCCTTGTTTTGAGCCCTATTTTGCCAACACAACCACAGTGTCGGCTGTCAAAGAAGTCTGCTGATAGACTAGCATACTTGCCCACTATTTGTCAAGCGGATTGCGCCCCTCGCCACTTTCCAGTAAACTTACACCGAAAATGACCAAATTTAAGCAGGGGGCATGGGAATTAGCCAAATTTATTATCATCACCCTCCTCATTGTCGTCCCCGTTCGCGCCTATATCGCACAACCCTTTATTGTCTCCGGCGTCTCGATGGTCCCCACCTTCGAAGACGGTCAGTATCTCATTGTTGACGAACTCTCCTATCACCTGCGCGAACCACGGCGCGGCGAGGTGGTAGTCTTTCGTTACCCCCTCGATGAAAAAAAGTTTTTTATCAAGCGACTAATCGGCTTACCGGGCGAAACACTGCTGATCAAAAGTGACGGGGTTTATCTCAATACCAATCAAGGCGAAAGCAAATTATCCGAACCTTATGCGCCAAATTTTTCTACCGCCCCAACCACCATTACTTTGGGCGATAAGGAGTATTTTGTAATGGGCGATAACCGGCCCCAGAGTTTAGATAGTCGCGCTTGGGGCCCGGTGTCAAAGAAGCTTTTAACCGGCCGGGTACTCCTCCGCCTCTTCCCCCTTGATGAAATTGATCTCCTGCCGGGAGCCACCGAACTCTCTATTAATCAATAAAAATGATTGCCAAGAAAAAACCGATGATCAAAGAAACCAAACCCCAAACCGTTGGGACCAAAACCGAATTACCTCACGCCCCCAAAGGGATGCGCGATCTCTGGGCAAATAATTATTTTGCTTACCAAGGCTTTACCGAGCGAGCGGCCGAGATTGCGCTTTACTACGGCTTTACCCCAATCGAAACCCCAATTCTAGAATTCGAAGATTTATTTTTATCGGCCGTGGGTGAAGCCACCGATATTGTGCAAAAAGAAATTTACACCCTCAAAACCAAGGGGGGCGATCGCTTAGCCCTCCGGCCAGAAGGTACGGCAAGCGTGATGCGCGCCTATTTCGAAAACGGCTTTTCGGCCGAACCTCAACCCGTAATGCTCTATTACCATGGCCCCTTTTTCCGCCACGACAACCCCCAAAAGGGGCGTTATCGCCAATTTTACCAGTTTGGTTTAGAAATTATCGGCACCAACAAAAGCATTGCCGAGGCGACGGTAATCAAAATGTTTAGCCTCATGGCCGCAGAGGTTGGCCTCACCAGTCTGGTGGTCAAAATTAATAGTTTGGGTGATAAAGAGTGTCGACAAATTTATCGCCGAGAATTAATAAATTATTACAAAAAACACCTCAAAGAGGTGTGCGAGGATTGCCGCGAACGGTTCAAAACTAATCCCCTGCGCCTGCTCGACTGCAAAGATCCGAAATGCGCCCCCATTAAAACGGCAGCTCCCCAAGCCGTGAGCTATCTTTGCCCCGCCTGCAAAAGCCACTTCAAAGAAGTTTTAGAATACTTGGAGGCGCTAGGAATTACTTACGAACTCGACAACACTTTGGTCCGTGGTTTGGATTACTATTCGCGCACCGTTTTTGAACTGGCGACCACAGATGAAGCTGGAGCCGAAGTAATTATTGGCGGTGGCGGGCGTTATGATTACTTGGCCAAAGCAATTGGTTCACGGCGCGAGGTCCCCGCCGCCGGCGGCGCTCTGGGTCTTGACCGCCTGCTCGCACTGCCTCAAATAGAAAAGCTTAATCCACGAATCGTGAAGAAACCCAAGGTTTTTTTTATCCAACTAAGCTTTGAAGCTAAACTAAAGAGCCTCGCGGTTATCGAAATTTTGCGTAAGGCCAAAATTCCCCTAGCTCAATCTTTGCCCAAAGATTCTCTTGGCGCCCAACTCGCGATTGCCGAAAAAATGCAAGTGCCTTATGCCATTATTTTGGGTCAAAAGGAGGCTATTGAAGAGTCGGTGATTGTGCGTAATATGCTGACTCGTTCCCAAGACACCGTCAAAATTAATAAACTTGGCGAATACCTAAAAAACCTAAAATAGTTCCCATCTTGCTTAAGCTTAAGCCTTGTGTTAGCCTAAACCCACTCAATGATTAGATTAGAAGTTAAACGCCAGCCCAATGAGTCTACCAGCAGTTTATTGCGCCGTTTTTCTAAGCGAGTGCAAGGCTCGGGCATGATTAAGCGGGCTAAGGCTCTCCGTTTTACCGAGAGAAAACAGTCTTATTTTAAACGCAAGCGCGCCGCGCTCGTCCGTCTCGAACGCCGCCAAGGCTACGAACGGCTAAAGAAACTTGGGAAAATCTAGTTTAAAGATTAAGAATTGCACTCGTTCGCACGCGCCACACTTCCCTTGGCTACTGGCCAAAAATCGCGCTTTAGGTGAGACCTATGAACTAAGTTTAGTCTTTGTTGGTAAACATCGCGCCCGCACGCTCAATCGAGTGCATCGAGGAAAAGATAAACCCGCCAATGTGTTGAGCTTTTCGCTCACCCCTCACTTGGGAGAAATTTTTTTGAACCTCAATTCTTCAGAAAATTTGTTTTATCTCTTTATCCACGGATTATGCCATTTGGCAGGCTTCGATCACAGTAGTAAAATGGAGGACACAGAAAACAGCTTGGGCCGTTTTTTTGGTTTTAACTTTAATGAGGAACGAAATTGTCGTGGGCCTAGATATCGGGACCGCCTACACCCGCGTGACCGTGGGCGAGCGGGGAGCAAATAAGCTCCCGCGACTTTTGGCGACCGTAAAAAAAGATAGTCGCGGTTTGCGCCGAGGTTATGTGGTCAATTTTGATGAAGCGGTAGAAGCCGTGCGCGCCACGCTCCAAGAGGCCGAGAAGGTAGCCAAGCTCAAATTAAGAAGTGTCGTTTTGGGCATTGGCGGCGTACCGCTGATGGGCAAAATTGGCGAGGGGCAAATTATTGTGGGTCGACCAGATTTAGAAATTAATGAAGGTGATGTAACCCGAGCCATTGAAGCCAGCGAACTCTCCCTCACTGATCTGGCCAACAGGCGCTTGATCCACACTATTCCCCTTGCCTTTAAACTAGATGGCGAGCGGGTAATGGGCCGGCCCGAAGGAATGAAGGGGACCAAACTCGAGGTCAAAACTTTTTTTGTAACTTGCCTCACCCAACCGTTAAACAATTTAGTAAAAGTGGTGGAGCGGGCTGGTTACCTCGTGGACGATATTGTGGCCTCACCGCTAGCCGCGGGCCTCGTGGCGCTCACCCCAAGCCAAAAAGCGGTGGGCGCGGCGCTTGTAAATATTGGTTCGCACACCACCTCCATTGCCATCTTTGAAGACGGTTTACCCATTGGCCTCCAAGTTTTCCCCGTTGGTTCGGCCGATATTACCAATGATATCGCTCTCGGTTTACGCCTACCACCAGAAGAAGCCGAGCGGGTAAAGCTGGGGATTGAACCCATGCTTACGGCCAAGAAAAAGCTCGACGAAATTATTGAAGCTCGCCTCTCCGACATGTTTGAACTAATCGAAAGTCAATTAAAAAAATTGGGGCGCAATGGCTTACTACCCGCCGGTGTCATTATTACCGGCGGCGGCTCCAATTTAGACAATATCGATAAATTAGCCAAAGACGCTTTGCGTTTACCCGCGCGCGTCCTTACTCTCGGCAATGAAAGTCCACTCAAAGACCCGGGCTACTTGGTAGCTTACGGGCTCACTATTTTTGGCACCGACCAAGAGACCGCAGGTGGCTTAAGTCGGGGGATTGTTGGCATCATCACACGCAAATTTACCGCTTGGCTCAAAGAACTGTGGCCGTGATATAGTAGTAAAGTTATGCCTATCACCAAAAACAAAGTCACGACCAAAATAAAAATGTTTCCCTTAGTTGAACCCACAAAAACCGAGTTGGCTGGTATTGCTCGTGGCCGAAAGGAAATTCAGGCTGGGAAATATGTCGAATGGTCTAAATTGAAAAATGAGCTGGCACATTCACGTCGCCGAAACCGCCGCCAAACAAATTAAGCGTTTACCTCAAGCCGAGGCAGAGAAAATCGAAGCGGCCATTGATACCATGATGGCCAATCCCTTTGCTGGTGATATCAAGAAAATTAAAGGCGAGGAAAACACTTGGCGCCGTCGGGTAGGCTCATACCGAATTAGTTACGAAGTATTCGTCAACAAAAGGTTCGTTCATATTTTTGAGGTCAAAAGACGAACTTCTAATACCTATTAAGTGGCCTTAGGTCTCAACATCCTAACCAAGAAGTAAATAAACCAAAAGACTCCGGCGTAAAGAATCCCGTTCACGGCAAAGAAAACCAACCAAACCAAAAAAGGAGTAGCTTGTGAGGTCGTAGGATGTTCGGCTAAAAACTTTTTAGACACATCATCAAGTTCTGTTCCGTCAATCGACATGGGAAATTGGGTGGGCATTTGTTTGGCAAAAGATCGAGAAAAAGATCGGCCTGGTTCAGCAAATGACTGATTCCCTGTGACCATTAAGGCATAAAACGGAACAATCATCCCAAACAGAAAACCAATAATCAAAACTCTAAGCGCTTTAGATTTTATCAATAAGACCAATATCACACCTAGCACAACCAAAATCGCCAGAATTTTAAACATAGAATCATTATAAACCGCCCAAGGACAAGGGGCAATATTTGAGGTTTGCGCTCAATAATCTTTGCTGGTAAGGTAAGGGTAACTTATGCCCAAAATTAATCCGGAAATCGAGACTTTTGCCCGCATTAAGGTAATCGGAGTTGGTGGTTCTGGTACTAATGCGGTTAACCACATGGTCAAAAGCAATGTTAAGGGGGTTGACTTTATTGCCATCAATACCGACGCCCAACACCTCCACCACTCGCTCGCCAAGAAAAAAATCCACATTGGCAAAACCCTCACGCGCGGCCTCGGTACCGGCATGAACCCCGAGCTCGGTCGCAAATCGGCTGAAGAAAGTTCGGAAGAAATTCAAAACATCATTAAAGGAGCCGATATGATCTTTATCGCTGGTGGCGCTGGCGGTGGCACTTGCACCGGCGCCGCGCCATTTGTGGCCAAGCTCGCCAAGGATCAAGGAATTTTAACCATCGGGATTGTCACCAAACCATTTTTCTTTGAGGGTAATCAACGAATGCAAATTGCCGAATACGGCATTGAAGAATTGCGTAAGGAGGTAGACGCCGTGGTGGTGATCCCCAATGATCGTTTGCTGGGGATTATTGATAAAACCACCAGCTGTCTCTCGGCCTTTGCAATTTGTGACGAAGTTTTGCGCCAAGCAGTAGAAGGTCTCTCTGACCTCATTACCACGCCCGGTATTATTAATGTGGACTTTGCCGATATCCGCGCCATTATGGCCAATGCCGGCTCGGCGCTAATGGGCATTGGCACGGCCGCCGGTGATAACCGCGCGGTGGAGGCCGCGCGGGCCGCTATCAATTCTCCTCTCCTTGATCTCTCGATTGATGGCGCCAAGGGTGTGCTCTTTGCGATCGCTGGCGGCAATGACATGACGATGTTTGAAATTCAAGAATCAGCCAAGGTGATTACCGAATCAGTTGATCCCAATGCCAAAATTATTTTCGGCGCGATTCATAGCGATCGTTTAAGCAAAAACGAGATTCGCGTTACCGTAATTGCCACCGGCTTCCCCGAGAATGCCCGTAAAAAATCACCTCTCCCCTTCGGGGCTGAAGACCGGGCCGATCTCACCACCCAGCCGCCCAACCCCAAAGAACCCCCAGAGCCAGACCCAATGATCAAAACTTCTTCCAGAAAAATTGACTCCTTAGCTTCTCGCCCCTCACCCTTTGGCCGCACCCCAAGCAATAATCCGCCCACCGAAGAAGCCGAAGATGACGACTGGTCGGCTATCCCCGCTTTCTTGCGCCGACCAAAAAATAAGTAGTACAATAGGCCGATGATTTATGATTTAGCCATTTTGGGTGGTGGTCCAGCTGGTGTGGCGGCTGGTGTTTACGCCGCTAGGAAAAAAATTAACACCGTTTTTCTTACCCCAGACTTTGGTGGACAATCAATTGTTTCACCCGGAATTGAAAATTGGATTGGGACTAAAAATATTTCTGGCGAAGATTTAGCCAACCAGCTCAAGGAACATCTTTTTGCCTATCAAGGCCAAGGCTTAGAGATTAGGGCGGGTGAAAGGGTAACCAAAATCAACAAGACAGCAGACGGTTTCGAGGTGGCAACCGAAAAAAATAATTATCAAACCAAAACCGTCCTAATTACCACCGGCGCCCATCGCCGCAAACTTACCATCCCGGGAGCCGACACCTTCGAGCAAAAAGGGATCACTTATTGCGCCACTTGTGATGGGCCCCTATTCTCTGGTCGCAATGTGATCGTGATTGGTGGCGGCAATGCCGCCTTCGAAAGCGCCTTGCAATTATTAGCCTATTGCCAAAGCGTGACCATTATTCATCACAGCGCCGAATTTAAGGCCGATCCAATCACGGTAGAAAAAGTGCTGGCTAATCCAAAAGCCAAAGTCATCAAAAACGCCGAGACCATGGAAATTAAGGGAAGCAAATTTGCCAATGCTCTGGTTTATAAAGACAAAATTACGGGCGAAACCCATGAACTCGCCACGGGAGGTATTTTTGTCGAAATTGGTTTTATTCCCACCACCGAGTTTGCCAAAGACTTAATCAACCTTAATCCCTACGGTTCAATTGTGGTCGACCCCAAGAATCAACGCGCCTCGCTTACTGGCATCTGGGCCGCCGGCGATTGCACCAATGGCTTGTATCACCAAAACAATATCGCCGCCGGCGACGCCATTAAGGCCCTCGAAGATATTTACATTTATTTGCAAACAGGAAAATAAAAAACATGATTAAAAATTATTTAGCTAATTTAAATTGGCGTTACGCGACCAAAGAGTTTGATCGCAACAGAAAACTAAATCCCGAACAAATGGCTCTCTTGACCCAAAGTTTGATTCTTTCTCCCTCTTCTTTTGGTTTACAACCGTGGAAATTTATCTTGGTAGAAAACCCAGACATGAGGCAAAAAATCCGCGTGGCCGCTTGGGATCAAGGCCAAGTCACCGACGCTTCGCACTTGTGGGTTCTGGCTTCGCGAAAAGGTTTAGACGCCTCCGATGTCGAAAAGTTTATTAAGGAAACCGCCACAGAGCGCAAAGCAACAATAGAGAGTTTGGTTGGCTATAAAGATTTGATTTTGGGTTTTGTCTCTAGTTTAAACTCGGAAAAAAGAGACGATTGGTGCGCTCGCCAAACTTATGTGGCCCTCGGTTTTCTCCTGTCTGCCGCGGCCCAAAATCAAATTGATGCCTGCCCCATGGAAGGCTTTGACCCCAAAGCGGTGGATGAACTTCTTGGTTTAAATAAACTTGGCTATACCAGTCGAGTCCTTTGCCCCGTAGGCTTTAGGGCCGAAAGTGATAAATACGCCACTCTCGCCAAAGTTCGTTATCCAGAAACAGACTTGGTCCAAAAAATCTAAAGGGATAAAACAATAAACGGTGCGCGCTGAGGGATTTGAACCCCCGGCCCTCTCAACGTCAATGAGATGCTCTACCACTGAGCTAAGCGCGCAGAACCCCCACAGGGGGTTTTAGTTTATGTCTGGTTTAGGAACCTCTGGCGCGGCTGGCTTCTTATTAAACACATAGAGATAAAGAATCTCCAGAATCCCCACCGTGTTGATCACCAGCAAGGCGATAAACCAGTTTTTCTCTCCCTTCCGCGCCGCGCGCCACAAGGCGCGACCTTTCCAATAAAGCGCCCAAACCAAAACAATCAAGAAAAAAGGCGAGAACCAGCCCCCACTCATCCCCATCCCACCCAAACTAAACCAACTGCCAAAATTTTGTATCATGGACTTAATGTAGCAAAAACAAAACCCAATTTCAATGTGTGACCCTACCGGGAATCGAACCCGGATTAACGGCTTGAAAAGCCGGCGTCCTAACCGTTAGACGATAGGGCCTCCAACGGCCAAAGATTAGCATTTTTTGAGAATTTGGCAAAAAAGTGGTAGCCTAAACTCGGAGGCGTGGCTGAGTGGTTGAAGGCACCGCATTCGAAACGCGGCAGGGGTGAAAGCCCCTCGTGAGTTCAAATCTCACCGCCTCCGTCTTTAACAAAAAACTGGCCCGAGGTTCGTCGCTAAAGACAAACCTCGGGCCAAGAAAACCAACGATCATTCATCAAGGCAACCCATCGGAACAAGGGTGTATGGCGCTAGTGGTCGGCTAATTACAGGCCCGTCCTCACAAAACCCCACACACCGGTATATTAAAGACAACTTTTCTTGATCCGACAGTGGGCTACCAATCTGCCGATTTAACTCTTGCCAGCCGTCACAAGAAGCCAGTAGCGCCACCGTTTTCTTGAGAAATCCCCACAGTTCGTTTAAGCGCTGATTCTCGTCAACGATAGTGCAAATCAAGGAGGCAACGGCTAACACCCACTCCTCGCGCTCAATATCAACTCCGTTTTTGAGTTGAGCGATGATACGATTTCTCACCGTCAGAATGG
The DNA here is from genome assembly GCA_964361825.1 of uncultured Candidatus Saccharibacteria bacterium. Taxonomy (GTDB): domain Bacteria; phylum Patescibacteriota; class Minisyncoccia; order Phycocordibacterales; family JACOZG01; genus CAYICB01. The sequence continues at coordinate 22,291 of CAYICB010000008.1, forward strand.
GCGTTCCACATTCGATTAGTTTACTCGGAAACATGTCCGACTCCTTCCGGATCAACCGGTAAAAGGGTTAAAAGTGAATGTACTTGACTGACTCGATACTACCATATTAGATTGTGGAAGTCAAAATGAAAATCTTAGCCATTGAGACAAGCTGTGATGAAACCGCGATTAGTGTGGTGAGTGGGAAGGGTGGGCTGAAAAAGCCCGTTTTTAAGGTGCTCGCTCACTTCGTGAGCTCACAAACAGCGATTCATGCCCCCTATGGGGGGGTGGTGCCTAATTTGGCGAAAAGAGAGCATCAGCGTAATTTGGTTCCCCTCTTGCTTGAGGCATTAAATTCAAAAGGCAAAAGGCAAAAGGCAAAATTAAAGGTCAAAATTCAAAAGAAACTAGAAACAATCTTGGCTCGTGAACCGGAGCTTCTGGAGCAGTTTTTAAAAACTATTCCTACGCTTAAAATTCCAAAAATCGATGCGATTGCCGTCACTCAAGGTCCGGGGTTGGAACCGGCCTTGTGGGTCGGAATTAATTTTGCCAAAGCACTTGGCGTCATGTGGAATTTGCCCATCATCCCGATCAATCACCTGGAGGGGCATGTGGTGTCATCGTTGGTAAAGTTAAAAGGCAAAAATCAAAAGGCAAAATTAAAGGTCAAAAGTGAAAATTTGAAATTCCCCGCACTCGCTCTCCTCATCTCCGGCGGCCACACCGAGATTGTGCTCATGAAAGATTGGGGGAAATATAAAGTTATTGGCCAAACGCGCGATGATGCCGTGGGCGAAGCCTTCGACAAAGTGGCACGCATTCTTGGTCTCCCCTACCCCGGCGGGCCGGCGCTTTCTAAGCTAGCTTCCCGCTGGCAAGGACTCTCCTTGACACACCCTAAGGAGAGTCCTTGCCAGCTCCCAAGACCCATGCTCAATTCGCCTGACTTCGACTTTTCTTTCTCTGGTCTAAAAACGGCAGTGCTTTATTTGACACAAAAATTATCGTCCCAAGAACCTCTTCCGGAATCCCTTAAAGCCGCTATCGCTCACGAATTCCAAGAAGCGGCGATCGAAGTCCTAGCCACCAAAACCTTCCGGGCGGTCGAGAAATTTAAGCCCCGCACTCTCCTCATCGGCGGCGGCGTTATTGCCAACACTGCGCTGCGCAAACATTTTGAAACTAAAGTTAAAGATTACCCAGAAGTAACGCTCCTCATTCCTGACCAACCCCTCACCACCGACAATGCCACCATGATCGGTGCGGCAGCATACCTCCGCCACGCCGGAGCACCCAAAGCGAAGGCGGGCCGAGCCTCCTTCTCCGCCCAAGGTAATTTAATACTAAAATAGTCGTTTGAATGGAACGGCTATTGACCAATAATTTCGCTTTTATCGATGGTGCAAACCTACACCAAGGAATTAAAAGTTCCGGCTGGGAACTTGATTATCGCCGTCTAAGAATTTGGCTAAAAGAAAAGTACGGTATCACCACGGCATATTTGTTTATCGGCCTCGTGCCCAGCAAGAAAGATTTATACACCGCGCTTCAAGAAATGGGCTATGTGCTGGTGTACAAAGAAATCACTTATGATGGCTCGGGAAAAGTGAAAGGTAATTGCGACGCGGAACTGGTCTTGAAAGCGGTGATTGATTTTAAAGAAAAAGAGGTGTTCTTGTCTTTAGTTTCCCCGAGAGATAGGTGTTCTTACTTGTTGAGAAAATTAGATATTCCGATTGTCTACTTAAATACCCAGCGCTCCAAACTTGAGCTTAAAAAAGAAAGAGCCCCCAATGAGGACGGAACCTCATCAGGGCCTCTTTCATGGTAATGCGCCCATTGTATCAACTGTCAATTACAAGTCAAGGCCCCACTCCGCCCAAGGCAATTTGGTTTTGAAATAGACTATTCCATCTCCTCACGATCGTGAATAAACGGAAGAATGATTAATGGTTTTGAGATAAAAAGAAGCCCCGATCCGCGCATTGTGCACGAACCAGAGCTTGTTAAGAAAACACGGAAGGGAAGCCCTCATGATTTGAGTAGTTCGGTAATTCTGGCCAAGTTTTCCTCAATCTTCTGCTTGACCTTATCCCGCGAACGTTCTGCTCTATCCCGAAATTTAGCCAAAGTTTTTGCATCAACTTCCAAATCGTGTTGCTGGTGCTGATGGATTGCGAAAGCCATCACCCGAACATGTCCCTCAAGACTAGCCTCCAACAAGGCAAGTTCGACCAAAAGGGTAATTTGCTTATTGAGCAACTCCAAAGCCTGTCTGATTTCCGAATCCATTTTTACCTCCCAAACAAAGAGCCAGAGATCGCCGAAAATACCATCATGATCATACATCAAAAAATATATTTGTCCAATCTTGCGTTCTCTTGCTATCATTTGCCAAATGCATGAGAAATTTCTGAAGCCGTATAATCCGGCCGAGACGGAGGACAGGATATATAAATTGTGGCTCGAGCGAGGCGATTTTAGTCCCCAACCTAATTCCGGTAAAGAGCCTTTCTCGATGGTTTTGCCGCCGCCGAATGTCACTGGCGTTTTACACATGGGCCATGCGACGATGGTGACGATTGAAGACATTATGGCCCGCTACGCGCGAGCGCAAGGCAAGGATGTGCTCTGGATCCCCGGCACCGATCATGCCGCGATTGCCACCCAAGCCAAGGTGGAAAGCGAAATTTATAAGAAGGAAGGGAAAACGCGCCACGACTTGGGGCGGGAAGAATTTTTGCGTCGCGTGCGCGAATTTGCCCAAACGAGTCACGATACAATTGTGAGCCAAGTGAAGAAGCTCGGCGCTTCGCTTGATTGGTCACGAGAAGCATTTACGCTTGATGAACCGCGCAGTCTCGCCGTGCGCACGGCTTTTAAAAAAATGTACGATGACGGCCTAATTTACCGCGGGGCGCGCCTCGTGAACTGGGATCCGAAGATGCAAACCACGGTGTCGGATGATGAAATTGAGACCAAGGAAGTGACGGAGAATTTTTATTATCTTAAATACGGCCCGTTTACCATTGGCACGGCGCGACCGGAGACCAAGTTTGGCGATAAATACGTGGTGATGCATCCGGCGGATGAAAGGTATAAAAAGTGGGCGCACGGGCAGAAAATTGAGCTTGAGTGGATTAATGGCCCAATTACGGCCACGGTAATTAAGGATGAAGCGATCGACATGACCTTCGGCACTGGCGTGATGACGATTACCCCGGCGCACGATATGACGGACTATGACATTGCGGCGAGGTACCAACTCGAACAAGAACAAATTATTGATCTGAAAGGAAAATTGCTCCCAATCGCGGGTGAATTTGCTGGTTTGCATATTAAGAAAGCCCGGCCGTTGATTGTGAAAAAGCTAGAGGAAAAAGGTTTAGTAGAAAAAATTGATGAGAAATATACCCACGCCGTGCCGACCAATAGCCGCGGTGGCGAAATCATTGAACCACAAATCTTAAAGCAATGGTTTGTGGCAGTAAATAAGCCCATTGCCACGCGCGGCGGGAAAACACTTAAGGAATTGATGCGCGATTCAGTCGCAACAGGTCAAATCAAAATTACTCCGGAGCGCTTCGAGAAAATTTACTTCCACTGGATCGATAACTTACGCGACTGGTGCATCTCGCGGCAAATTTGGTATGGGCATCAGATCCCTGTGTGGTACCGAAGCGCGATAAGCGGTTCGGACAGCGAAACTTATGTGGGAACAGAAAAACCTGAAGGTGAAGGCTGGGAACAAGATCCCGACACCCTCGATACCTGGTTCTCGAGTGGTTTATGGTCATTCTCCACAATGACGGAAGAAGAACGCAAACGCTATCACCCCCTCACAATGATGGAAACGGGTTACGATATTATTTTCTTTTGGGTCGCGCGAATGATCTTGATGAGCCAGTATCTCTTGGGCGAAGTGCCGTTTAAAGAAGTGTACCTCCACGGCATTGTGCGCGATGAGCAAGGCAAGAAAATGAGCAAATCGCTCGGCAATACTATTGATCCACTCGAGATGATTGCCAAGTACGGCGCCGATGCCGTGCGGATGTCCTTAATTATCGGCACCAGCCCGGGTAATGATAGCCGCATTTCGGAAGATAAAATTAAGGCGTATAAACATTTTGCTAATAAAATTTGGAATGCCACGCGGTTTGTGTTGATACAGAAAGATGAAGTTGGCGATGTAAGTAATACTGAATTTTCTGAAACCGACAAGCAATATCTCGTTGAACTTGAACAGGTTGAGAAAGAAATTCACGCCGATATGGCAAATTACCGCTTCTACCTCGCCGCCGAGAAATTATACCACTACTTCTGGCATCGCTATGCTGATATAATTATTGAAGAGGTGAAGAAGCGCCCAGACAAAAAATCCGGCGTTAAGGTTTTGGAACAAATTTTGGCAAAAAATTTAATCCTCCTCTCGCCCTTTATGCCCTTCATCACTGAAGAAATATGGCAGCTGACCAAATAACCGCATATCTCTACGCCCTCGCTGGCGGTTTTTTGCCTACCCTAATTTGGTTATGGTTTTGGCTTAAAGAAGATCGCCGCCGGCCAGAACCGCGCGGCTTAATTATAGAAGTCTTTTTGGGTGGAGCCTTGGCCGTGATGGTAGCGCTCTGGTTAGAACGATTTGTTTCCGAAATAAGATTTATCGACAGCATCCAAAACCAAAAAGTGATTTGGTTTCTTTGGGCCGTAATTGAGGAGGTGCTCAAACTAGCGGCGGCTTACTTCATCGCCTTCCGTAATAAACACTTCGATGAGCCCACCGATGCCATGATCTACATGGTCACCGCCGCCCTCGGCTTCGCCGCCTTAGAAAACACTTTATATCTCTCGGGTCGCGATGGCGTAGACTTCTTCCTCACCGGCAATCTCCGTTTCCTTGGTGCCACCCTGCTTCATGTGGTTTCTTCAGCCATGATTGGTGGTACGGTTGGTCTCGCTTTTTGCCGCTCGTTCCGAGAAAAATTTGCTTACTTTTGGCTGGGGTTAATCACTTCGGTCTTGTTGCATGCAATGTTTAATCTTTTTATAATTAACCTGCGCAAAGATCCCTTTACTGGAGCGATCAATGTGGGGGAGCTGGTGCAGGTATTTGCGCTGTTGTGGCTCTTTACTGTCTTTGTGATTCTAATTTTTGAACAAGTAAAAGCCACTTTTTGCCCGCCACCCTTTGCCACCAAAAAATTAAATGTTTAAAAATAAAAAATCATTTTTCGAAAGGTTAACCGGTAGCGTGAGCCTAAACCGCGACGAGAGTCCGAGTACCGAGGAATTACCAGAAGAACCAAAGAATCAAACCTGGATTAAAGAAAGTAATGAGGAAGGCGAACTCGCGGTAGATGTATACCAAACCCCCAATGCCATTGTGGTTAAAACCATGATTGCGGGAGTGCGCCTAGAGGATCTTAATGTCACCATTACGCGAGAGATGGTCACCATTAAGGGCAAGCGCGATGAAGAACCGGGAATTAGCAATGATGACTACTTCCAACAAGAACTCTATTGGGGTTCTTTCTCACGCACCATTTTGCTCCCGGCCGAAGTAGAAGCCGAGGATGCCGAAGCCACCGAGAGCCACGGCTTACTAACGATTGTGTTACCAAAAATTGATAAAGAAAAAACAAAGCGCCTCAAGATCAGAACACTTTAAAAAACTTAAGCGCCCGCTAAAATAACGGGCGCTTTTACTCTGTGAATTCAAAAAAGGGTTCTCCCGAATTGTCTCGAGGGTAATTGGTGTCGAACAGGAATAACCTTAACGGCAGAAACGGAAGATCCTGATTTTTCCATATCTCGCATGATTGCCCAACGAGTTGTGGGGCCATCGGCTTCTGTTTCATACTCTCCAGAAAACACCCAACCCTTTACTCCGACAAACTGAACCCAAACTTCCATTCTCTTTTTTTTCAGACGAAACATCCTATTTCTCTCCAAAAAAGTTTTGAATGCCAAAGAAAGAACTGACCACGCCGAACTAATTAAAACATATTCACCCAAGAAAACAACCGGTGCCGAGGGCCGGGCTCGAACCGGCGACCTACCGCTCTTCAGGCGGACGCTCTAGCCAACTGAGCTACCTCGGCGATAAATTCTTCAATAATTCCATGGCCTGATTGAGAGACGGAACTACCGTCTCGGAGGCCGTTTTAAGACTATCAAAATATGGCTGTAAATAATAGTAGGAAGCGAAAATTGAACCGAGAATCACTAGCCACTTAATAAACGAGAAAAAACTAGTCCAGCGGGCAGTGCGGCGCAAACCGCGGAGAATTTTATTATTCTCCTCTACCAAATCACGCAACTCGCGCAAAGCTTGATGATCATCACCGTAAGCCATGGTTCTGGAAATTATAGCACATCTGCCCCCTGACTGAATCGAACAGTCATTTACCCCTTAGGACGGGGTTGTTTTATCCATTAAACTAAGGAGGCTCGAGCTTTATAGACCGAGGAGTTTACTTAAATGACTTTGGTCAAAGCCCACCACCACTTCTTCTTGACCCGCATCGCCCACCACAATAACCGGCACACCCATTTGACCGCTTTTCTCCAGCATTTCCTCTCGCCTCTTAAGATCAGAGGCTACATTATGCTCTTCGTAACTCACGCCATGCTCGCGAAAAAACTCTTTGGCCAAACGACAATAAGTGCAGGTGGGGGTTGAATAAATCGTCACCTTTTTCATATGATGCTAATTTTATCAAACAGGCACAAAATCAGCAAGATTGTCGTCTGGTGCCACCTTATTTGATATCGTTTTGCCGCAAAGCTCGCAGGTGTGGATCAAAATAAAAGTTCCGGCTTTCTGCTCTAGGCGCACTGGCTTCATGGCGCCACCACAAGTGGCCGCCCGATCACCGGGAAAATTGTCCACATGTTTACTCCACAAACACTGCGGGCAATGATTAGTATAACCATTCCCCCGCACCGCGACACCACAGTGTTCACAAGCAAAATCTTCTTTAACTCGCTTAAAAACTTGGGACATTACTAATGCGGGTAGGGGGAATCGAACCCCCGTCTCAACCTTGGGAAGGTCGCATTCTACCACTAGACCATACCCGCTTAAATCAACTTATCGCCCATTTACACCCCCTATTTTTGCCAAAAAGAAACGATTTCGGCAAGTTTCTGCCACCAAGGAGCTCGCGCCTTGGGAGCAATAATTTCCAAAGATTCGTCAGACACAATATTAATGACCTTCTCACCCGGCAGGGCAACAGGAAATTTCTCCCGCAACACCGCCTCCACCCCCCGCTTGGTCTCCAAAGAATCAATCTTTTTTTCTAATTCGGCCTTGCGTGCCAGTAATTCAGCCAACTCTCCTTGAGCCAAGGTTTCTTCTTTTTCGGTTAGGCGCTGTTTTGCCACCAAACTCCAAACTGATTGTAACAAAAACCAAGCGAGTAAAGCGAACACCGCCACCCAAAACCACTCCCGCCACCGCTGTTTTTTACCTTGAAGTTTGGGCTTCATTTGATTATGATTATCGCATGTTATTACAAAAGCATCATCGCCGAAAGCTAAATATCGCTTGGGCGATTGTGAGCATTATCGTAATCTTGGGGATGATTTTGCTCTATTTACCAATTCTATTTTCCTGATCCAATCATCTGCACAAACACTTGCGCCGGGATATTAACCGTTCCCGTGCGCAAGAGTTTTTTCTTGCCGCGTTTTTGTTTTTCCCACAATTTGCGCTTTCGTGTAATATCACCACCATAGAGATAGCCGGTCACATCTTTCTTCAGCGCACTGAGCGACCGTGAGGCAATAATCCGACCCAGAGCCCGCGCTTGAATCTTTACCACAAAGAGCTGTCGGGGCAAAATGGCCGCCAATTTTTCTACCACCGCTTCGGCCTCTGATTCCAAGCGCCGCCGCGAAACAATCCGCGAGAAAGCCGGCACCAATTCTTCCGCCACCAAGAGATCCAGTCGCACCACCTCGGCCGGACGCTTGGCCACCACCTCATAGGTCAGCGAGGCAAAACCAGAAGTTAAGCTCTTCAATTCATCAAAAAATTGGCGCATCAATTCTCTAAGCGGCACCTCCACTTCTAGTACCGTGCGCGTGCCAAAATTATCGGTCAGCATAATTTGCCCCTCGTGTTCATTAACCAATTTGACCACCGAACTCATATACTCTGGCGGCATAATCAGGCGCGCTCTCACCCACGGCTCTTCGACCCTCACTTTTTTTGTCTCTTCCGGAAACAGGTGAGGTGAATAACAAATTTGAGTTTGACCCGTTTCTAGAGAAAATAATTCATAACTAATTGAGGGGGTGGTGGTAACCAGTGCCAATTTGAATTCTCGCCGCAACCGTTCAGCCACAATTTCTAAATGGAGCATCCCCAAGAACCCCGCCCTAAACCCTCGGCCCAAAGCCCCAGACGCCTCCTCCTCGTAAGAAAGTGAAGCGTCGGATAAACGCAAAGCGCCCAAAGATTGACGCAGTAAAGTAAAATCGTCTTGATTCTCGGGGTACAGTGAGGCCCAAACTACCGGCCGCGGCTCACTATAGCCGGGCAAGGCCGCGGCCGGCTCGCGGGTAGCGACCAAAGTATCACCCACTCGCGCTCGCCCCACCTCCTTGATTCCCGTCACCACATAACCAATCTCTCCGGCCCGCAAAACATCAACGGATTTCTTTTCGGGCGCAAACACGCCGACCTCCAGCGCCTTAAACTTGGTCCCAGCGGCGGCCAAACCCAATTCATCACCAGCCTTAATTTCTCCCCGGAAAAGACGATGATACACAATCACTCCCCGATGCGGTGAATATTCAAAATCAAACACCAACCCCTGAAGACCCTTTTTTTCTTCGACCACTGATGGTGGCGGAATTCGCTCAATCACCGCCCGGAGCAACTCTTCTACCCCCGAACCCGTTTTTGCCGAAACGGTCAAAATTTCTTCCGCGCCACAATGGAGCAAGGTCATAATTTCTTGCGTAGTTTCGGCCACTCTGGCCGCCGGTAAATCAATTTTATTAATCACCGGAATAATCGTGAGTTTTTGCATTTGCGCTAAGTGGAGCACCGAAAGAGTTTGAGCTTGAACGCCCTTGGTCGCATCTACCAGAAGCACCGCCCCTTCCACCGCCGCGAGCGCTCGCGAAACTTCGTAAGAAAAATCAATGTGGCCGGGCGTATCAATTAAATTAAGGTTATAAGTCTCGCCAGCCAGCTCATAAGTCATGCGCACGGGCTGCATTTTAATCGTAATCCCTCGTTCGCGTTCCAATTCCATCATGTCGAGATATTGAGCGCGCATGCGCCTTTTCTCTACCGTTTTGGTCACCTCAAGTAACCGGTCAGCCAAAGTGGACTTACCGTGATCAATGTGGGCAATAATCGAAAAATTTCTAATCGGCATTTACAATTCTTGCGGCTCGGGCAAAGCCACTCTCGTCCGCCAAAAACGCTTTAGCAATGCCTGACTTACTTCGGCTAATTCTTGATTACGCAAAAGTCGCAAGCAACCTATCACTACCACAATAGCCACCAAACCACCAGCCAAACCTTGCGTAAAAATACCACTAAAGGTGTTTTGATCAACCTGGGGCGCGAGCCAAGCCAATACAAAATAGGCCGCGAGCGCCCCCATAAAACTGGCCACTAAAGATTGACCAAGTGTCCGCCCCACCAAGGGAAGTGGACCAAAATCATGTTTGAATTTAGACCAAAGCCACCACAAATTGAGCAAGAGTCCGAGAGAAAAAGCGAGGGGCAAAACCACCAATTCCACCCCCGGCACCTCATCTAATCTAAGAAGCGAACCGAGCCACAGCCCAAACTCTTGATGGCGACCAACAAATTTAACTAAAAACCAAGCCAAGGCAATAATAGAAACCGAAGAAACAGAATTAATGATTAGTGGCCACCAAGTGGTCCCAGCAGCATAATAAGCTCGAACCAAAAGCAAAATTAAACTCTGCGCCACCAAAGAAATAGCAAAAACAGCTAGCGCCGCCGCGGTTAAACGCGTGTCAAACCAGTCAAAATTTCCGGCCCCCAAAATTACGCGGATCACTTGGGCCCGCAAAACAATCAAAATGGCCGCAAAAGGTAAAGACCAAAACACAATGTGACGAGCGGCCTTAGCCACCTGATCTAAAAAAACGGCTTTTTCACCATTTTTTAATTGCCACACCAAGGTGGGAAAAGCGGCCACCGAATAACTCATCCCAATAATCGCCAGCGGCACCGATTGCAAATTATAAGCAAAATTAAATACGGCCACCGAACCAGCCGCCATTAACGAAGCAAAGCCCACTAAAACCATAATGACAAGCTGGTAAAGAGAAAGGGCCAAGGTACGCGGTAAAGATAAACGCAAAACCTCTTTGATCTCGCCCCAATAATGGGGCCAGACCGGTCGTGGCAATAAACCGACCGAAACCACCACCGGCAACTGCACCAATAAATGACCGAGTGCTCCCAGCACCACCCCCAAACCAAGCCCCAATAAACCATATCGTGGAACAAAGAAAATCACCCCAAAAATAATTCCTAAATTATAAAAAATTGGACTAAGGGCATAAACAAAAAATTTTTTGTGGGCTTGGGTAATACTGGCAAAGAGATTAGACAACCCGAGCAGAAAGGGCGAGAACAATAGGAGTCGCGACAACTTCACCAACTCAGTTTGGTCGATCCCCACAAAACCCGGCGCAATCACTCGCGAAAGCCAAGGTAAAAGAAAGAAAGCCACTACTGCCACCACCAACATCAAGCAAGAAAACAAAGAAAAAAGAGCCCCCACAAACTTTTTGGCCCGAGTCTGATCTTGATCTAATCGTTCTACCAAAACCGGAATTACCGCCGTGAGCGAAACCAAGGAAGCCACGCTCACATAAATTAAATCAGGTAAGCGAAAAGCGGCATAATAAACATCCAAGGCTCGATCGGCACCAAAAGTGGAGGCCAGTAATCGGTCACGAAATAGCGCCAAAATTTGTGACACCAAAGCTGAAGCGCCAAGGAGCAAAGCCGCCTCTTCGAGGCGGCCAAACTCGCGGTTAAACAGCTTAAGAACACGACTAACCATTAGTTTTCTTTGTCTATCTTTTGGTCGGCAACAGGTTCACTCAACCCCGCAAAGGGGGTTAAACCAGCCTGCAAATTAGCAATAATTTGCTCTATTTCCTGATTGTCTGGATTGGTGACTCGCAACCTATTAAACTCGGCTAAAGCCACATCTGTCAACCCCAATTCAGCATAAGTGAGGCCAAGAAAATAGCGCGCATCAGCATAATTGGGGTTAAGAGTTAGAGCCGATTCTAGGGCCGCACGAGCACCAGCCCAATCACGGAGTTTAAACTTTAGCACCCCCAAGCGCAACCATAAAGTAAAGTCGGCTGGCGCTAGCTCTGTCGCCACTTGGACAAAATTAACCGCCTGATTCAACTCACCAACCGATTCTTCAAACCGAGAACGATTGAACAATAAACCGGTATCAAGAGGCGCCAGTTGACCGGCCGCCTCATAAGCCGCTCGCGCCTCTTCTAAGGCGCCAGCCACTTGCAAACCATGAAGACGCTCATAAAGCTGGGCCAAAGTAAACCAATTATCCGCCCCGCCACCGCGCCAAAGAATCGCTTTTTTGCCACTAGTGACAGCCGTATTAATCGCCAAACCCGCCTCGCGCTCGAGATCGGCGGGGGTTAAATCTTGGCTCGTCAACAGTTCACTGAGTCGCAAATTTCCCCACTCCACCATTGCCCGCAAATAAAAATCATTTTCCTCTAAACTCAAGGTGCGGTTGAGATTCTCCCGCACCACCAAACTATTCTCTCCCGACCGCGCTTGAACCACGGCTTGATTAAAATAAAAACGCGCCAACAACCTCTGCGTTGACCAGTAACCGCCCAAAACCGAGAGAATCAGACAAAGCACCAAACCGATCACAAAAAAAGTCCGCTGAATTCCTTCTTGAGCATTTAATTGATATTTGGGCACAAAACCACCTCGAGCCATTTCAGCCAATAAAAGACCGGCAAAAATAGCGGTGAGTGAGCTTAGGGCAAAACCAGAAACATAGATAATCTGGAAAACCGCCAAATAACCGGTAGCCAAAATACCGCTCAGTAATAAAGGCGAGGGTTTGGTTTTAACGAGATAAAACAAACTGGCCACAATAAGTCCGAGCCAAGAAAGCACGCCCAACCACCCCGTTTCCAAAGCCAGTTGCCACCACTGACCCAAACCCCAAGGAAAATTGGCCTGACGGTTGAAACCATAATCAATTTTCAAAGGTAAGGACTTTTCGGCCGCCATAAAACCAAAGGTGTTGGGGCCAGAACCAAAAACCGAAGTGGGGAAAGCTTGCCCCAAGTGTTTGACCGAGTAACTCCCCATCTCGGCGATTGGCCAATTGATCTTTTGCCCGAGCCAAGTAAAAGCGCCATCTACCAAATTGGCTCGAGCCGACAAAATCGGCAAAAAGAGCAGGGCGATAATTAAAATAAAAAAGGAGGGTCGCAAAACGCCGGGCCAACTAGCGGCGCGCTCGCTAAACAAAAGCTGGTAAACCAACAAAACCAAAGCCGCCAAAGCAATCATCAGCCAAATCGGCGTGAGATTAAAAAAGCCAAGGGTCAATAACGATAAAATCAGCACCACCCAAAAAACCGGCCGAAGATAAGCAAGCTTAAAGGGAAAAAGTTCGATCGCCGCCAAGGTGAGAATAGCCACCAAACCAATAAACACCGGCCAATCATAGAAATTACCCAACCAAACCAAAGAAAAACCAAACACCAAACCAAAAATTTGGGCGATAAGCCCCAACACAAAAACCGCCGCCAAAACTAAGTGGAACCAAAAAAAATGTTTCTTACTAAAATACTGGCTCGCCAAGAAAAACAATAAAAAGCCAAAACCCAAGGCCACCACGGTGCCGACCTCACCTCCCAGACCCAAAAAGGCCGGGGTCTTAACTGAAGCAAAACTGGCCGATAAAACCGTGGTAAGAACGATCGCGAGTGAAGCCAAAATCACCGGATGGCCAAAAATCTCAAGACGATTATCTTGCAACCGAGCCAAAAGCCAAAGGCTAAAAGCTAAAGCGAGTAAAGAAAAAACTACGGTCTGCTTGAGGAATTCGAGAGACCAACCGGGCCAGAAAAAAACTAAGGCCACCGCGGCACCGGCCAAAGTGAGATAAAAAGCAATCGTGTCGAAAGGAAAAAGCTTAACCTTTTTAGTACGAGAAATAGTCATTGCCGAAAATTGTAGCAAAATCCCTCCCACTTGGGGAGGGATTTTGACTTATTGCTTGGTGCCCATAAGCCGAATTCTGTTCCTGACCTAAAGCACTCTCGTGCTCGGTCAAGCGATTATTTATCTAGGCCGTCAATCACTCAACGGCTCAAGCGGCACTCTCGCCCACAACTGCGTAGCTGTTGGCGAGCACGACCTTGCACTCAAGTAAGGGTTTAGCCGTTTCACTTCCCGTGTTACCACGGGAACTCGCCCCACTTCTCCGCCAACTGGCAGATCTGCGGGGCGGCTGTTTCCTTTCGAAAACAGCCGTCTCTGCTCGCACCTCATGGATTACTCCAGACAGGTGTTACCTGCTACTTGTTTTCCCGCCCTTCGTCCGCCTTTGGCGGATGGGCAGGAGAGTGTTCGGACTTTCCTATCCGATATAACATCGGATCAATCACTCAGCACCAAGCGTCCGTATTCTACCAGACAAAATTATTTAAGTAAAGAAAAACCCCAAGCAACTGCTCGGGGCTCCATTGTTTACATTTTGGAATACGTTTGGCAAAAATCGCGAGGTTCCAAGTTTCTAAGGGTCCCAGTTCATCTGGCCAAGGCTCAAGAACCAGAGTTCTGAACCTTGCGAACGGCCAGGAAACGGCAGAGGTCATACCAGCCAGCGCCGCGAAAATTGAGGTCGAGGAGCCGCTCCCAGCCGCGCCCGCCGAGAGAGACCACCAGACGGCCGCCGCAGATCTCAGCCACCAAACCGAGGCCGATGATCGGATACTTCTTTTGCTCATCGGGATTTTTTACCCCGTAAGCAAGAGTGTGTTCGATCTTGGCTGGTGTCCATGGATTGGTTGGATCATCGGCCGCGATTCGCCGCTCGGCTTCATCGGAAGAAATATCGTGACCGAAGTGGAACAGTTTGGTTTCAAACTGCATCACACCCACGCCGGAAATCGGGAAGCGCTTGGCTGTGATGTCGCTATTGACCCAATCATAGCGACCAGCGGCGATCATTTCCTCGAGGGTATGGCCGTAGTCTACCGAAATGATGGTGATTCCTCCCGTCGAGACCACGACCGTCGACCCAACTCGTGACACCACCCATTCACCAGCATTGACGCGTCTGACTGCCTCATTAGGATCTTCGATGCCCATCTGTCGCATCAAATTCTTGACGAGAGCATTGAGTCTTCCCGGCATCACTTCAGCAATTGCGAACTCAACATTACTCATTCTTGTGCTCCTTGGGCTGAATTGCCCAACAGATATTCCTCTAACCCGAGGTTGGGACACTCATTTCAATGAGCGAATTTCTGACCCAAGGTTAGCATACTACTAAATAAAAGTCAAGCAAAAGTGGGAAACATGGCTCAAAATAAAGTTATTTTGTGGTAGCGGGTAGAGCTTCCGCCGTGGGTAAATCAATTTCGCAAGTGCCGGCCACGCAAGCCAATTCCTTTTTGACTTCGGTCGCGTCTTCATGCTCATACAAAACCAGTTTCGAAAAATCAATTTGCGGGAACCTAGCCACCAATTCTTCATATTGATCGGCTGTAATTTCTTCGTACGGCGCGAGGCGATAAACATGATTAGACCGCGGCAAGAAAGATAGTCCCCCAACCATTTCCCAATTTTTATACACCCAATTCCCCACCTCCAACCATTCTTCCTCACCCACCGAAATGGTGGTAGAAGGATTGTGCTCGGTGTAGTTCTCCTTCACCATCTTCCAATACTCGAGTTGCTCAATCGCCGTTAAATCATTTTTATAAACCTTGCTTTTGGGCGCTTTAATCGGGAACTCAAGCACAAAGGTGGTCGCCGTTTCCGAATTCTGACCCACTTCAGGGTGATAAGGCACTCCCAGATCGCGCAACATGTGGAAAATCGGATTGTGTCCCTCAATCCGCACGCGACGAATATAGTAAGGCGCATGCCGCGGATGCATGCCAGAAGAAGAGTCGAAGAGTTGCGAGCCGTTCCCTGATGGCTTCACCGTGGTAATACAAGTAGAGCGATTGATGCCAAAGCGCTCGGCATATTTACGATTAGTTTCTAAAGCGACTTCTTTCAGTTTTCTAAAAACCACCGGCGAACGGAGCACCGGCGCATCCCATTGCCCAGTAATCGAGACGCCGAGCAAAGCCTCTTCCTCGCAATTCTTCTGCCACTCCCGAGAGAGATAGGGGAAGTTGGTAAGAGTGGCTTGAAAGGTGCCGAGCAAGGTGGCAATCCGCACTTTTTCCATCAGCGTTTCTTCGGTATCTTCTGGCCGAGCAACGACTTCCGATAAATTGCAAAACTGCTTCGACTTGAGCACAATCTCGCCGCAAGGATTAGTGCCTGAAGTGTCTTTGTCTTTCTCAAACAACTTCCAGCGCCGAGTAGGTAATTGTGTTTTTAACCCACCGCGGTTAAAAATGCCCCGCTCTCCAGAACCCGCTTTAGCCAAATTAAACCACTCATCCAAAAATTGGGTCATCGTGGGCTTCTCATTATAAGCCACCGAATTATTGGCCATCGAACGCTCGGGATTAGTAAGGTAAAATTGACCATTTTTGGCCTCGCGCATCTCGGCATCATCAAGATCCGAGAGAGAAATAAGCGCCGAGCGCCGCACCCCACCAGCCACCACCACTTCGCCAATCTTGCAAATAATATCGTGGGCATCAATCGTTTTGAGTCGTCGCCCTTGGCGCGAGAGCATCCGCTCGCGAGTAAAATTAAGTAAATTACGAAGCGGGTCCGGGCCAGAAGAACGGCCGCCCATCGTTTTGAGCCGAGCGCCCCGCGGCCGCAATAAAGAATAATCAAAGAGCACATCCTTCCCTGCCGCCCAAGTCTTCATCCCGTGGACCAAAGCATCGGCCCAACCCTCTCTGCTATCAGGAATAATCATGGTGGCGGGGCGCTCGCCGGTTTGACGCTTAATAATCGGTAAGGTGCCAATGTTTTGTTCTTCCACCGAGAAGCCCACCCCCGTGCCACACATCAAGATATAAACAATTTCTCCAAAATCCTGCCAACTCGCCGGTGCCGTGTACGAGCAATTGTAAGCCGCCACATTAGAAGAACTCACCGCCCGACCGGCAAATTGCAATAAACGCATTGATCCCAGCGCCTTCATGGCCAAAAGGTACTCTCGCGTTTCGGCATACTCCTTTTCTTTGAGCTTATCGCCCAATTTTTCTCGCATGAAGGTCACATAACGATCGACGGTCTCTACCCAAGTTTCGCGCCGCCTCTTATCATCTAACCATCGCGAGTAGGTGGTGTAATACACAAATTCTGATAATTGATTGCGAAAATAAGTTTTACTCTCGGCCGCCAATTCTCTAATCTCTTTTGGCACTTCGCCACGCTCTTGGCGCAATTCGGTGCGTCGTTGACGATACAAAATATAAGCCTTAGACGCTTTCACAAAATTATGGAGGATCAGCTGTTTTTCGACCAAATCTTGCACCCCCTCAACCGTGGGCACAAAACCACTCGGCGCCTTGCGAACGACCAAAAGCAGATCACGCACCACCGCTTTGGCCACTTTGGCCGCTTCGCTCTCGGTGCCCTCGCCAGAAGCCTTCATGGCCTTACCAATGGCTACCCCAATTCGGTTTTCTTCAAACTTCACGGTGGTACCATCGCGTTTTCTGATGGTTTTTAGCAAATTCACACTATTTTTCGCACTTTTTTGGGCTCCGAGCATAATTTTTGTGATTTTTTAATAAAAAAACAGCTGATAACGGAGATATTTTACTCTCCTCAAAACCTCACACCTAAAAAGTCTGTTGATAACTCTAAAGCGACAATAAATTGAGGGCGCCGTAAAGACCGCCCTGATCACCCAAAGCCGCCGATTTAAGCGGCACCGTCTCCTTAAACACACTAGGTAAGGTGGCTAAATGCAGGGCCACCGCCGCCACGCTAATCCCCGCCGGCGCCCGCATCATACTCCCACCAAGCACCACTACTTCCGGCGACCAAAAAACCAAAGCATTGTGTACCCCCACCGCCAGCAATTTGGCCGCTTCCGACCAAATTACTGGATCAGTAATTTCTTTTGGCTCTAAGCCAAACTTTTGCGCCACCGTCGTCCCAGAAATTGTTTCTAGAGTTTCACCAGTGAGATAATTAATAATTTGGAAACCCGGCTCAAAGCCATAAGTGTGGGCCGCAATTTTGCCTTGTTCGATCTTCGCTCCGCCCACGCCGGTGCTCACGGTGAGATACGCCACGCTCTGATAATTCTGGCCGGCACCAAAAACCGCTTCGCCCAAGCCCACCACCGCCGCATCATTCTCTAGGGTCACCGGAGCTCCCCACTCGGCCTCTAATGCCTCCCCAAGTGGTTGATCTTGCCACTCGGCCAAATTGGTCGCTCGCAATAAACTAGTGCGATCGCGATTCAGCGTGCCCGCCACCCCGCCTGCCGCCTGCAAAATCTTTTGTCCCAAAGAAATTTTTCTCGCCTCTTCACCCAAAAGTTTAACCGCTTCGTCAAAATTGCTCGGGGTGGGAAAAATAACCGGGGCCAAAAAACTCTTACCGTCGAGAGATAGCGCTAAGCGCGTTTTCGTCCCCCCAATATCAAACAGAAGATAAGCCACGGTTTAAATTATAACAAAAAATCACCATCAAAGGCGATCCTTGCCGAAGGCCGCAGGCTAACGCATCTCCAACTTCTTCTCAATTTTCACCACGCGCTCTTGGAGGTCTATTAAATCTACTTGGGACAACAGGTGAAATAGCGTTTTGAAACTGCTTTCAGTTTCATGTTTGAAGTCAAGCATTTCTTCTTTGAAACCCACCATCTCTCCTCTGAAATCTCTAAATTCTTTAGTCAGGCTGTTGAGGTTCTGATTTACCTCATTGGTCACTCTCATTTTGTCATTAAAATCCTCAACGATTGCCATGGGGTGCTTGGGGTCAGCTTTACTAAAATCTCTTTTCTTAGATTTGATCGTTGCCATATTTACCGCTAATCATATCAACCACCACTTGGTGGTCAAATGTTTGACATCGGATGTCACACAAACCAGCGGTGGCAAGGGCGACCCTTGACATTAAGACAAGGGTAACCCTTGCCTTAGCCTTCGACTCTTAAATTGAAGCTGAAACGGTGTTTGCGAGAGGCATGTCAAGGTTAAACCTTGACAGTAGAAATGTGGATAAAAAGAAAAAACCCCAATTTCTTGGGGCTTTTATTGATTTGGGGAGGTTAAACCTTGCCATCGGTCGCAGGAGCAAAACTAACTTTTCTTTCCACCGCTCAATTTTATTTTCCCACCTCACCAATGTCAAGGGTTACCCTTGCCGTGAGGCCTGCAAAAGGGCGCTGGTAAGGCGAGGGCGGGGGTGGATAAACTGCCAATGTCAAGGGGACCCCTTGCCGGAGACTTGTTCGGGGCCGCGACCTCCTCGGCGGGTCGTCTAAACTTGCTGGAGTGGCGAAAACCCCAACGGCCAGGGCCGGCGTGGGGGAGACTTGGCGGCTAACACCTTACGGACGGTAGGCCGAAAAACCGTTGGCTTGGAGCCCAACAAACAACAGTTCTCCTTGTCCTGGAACCTCAGCGACGAACGAGTAACCACTCGGAATATCCGAACCACCAGCTCCGAGCTCCGTCATGTAGTATGGGTCATGAGGATCAACAATGTTGTACTTAAAAACCCTGTAGTATCCGTCATTTCCAGTCCCGGTTGACATCAGGTTGGAATTGGTTGCCACATATTGCTGGTAATTAGGTAGCACCATCGACGCGATTTCCGCGATTGGCGATCCACCGGTTCCGAAGTTCGTTTCGACAATTCCCAAGCCCTCAACGTCCGGTGCCACAACGAGATTGCCCGCCGCCGAGGGCACGGCCACACCCGCCAGGCTTGGCATTTGGATCGGAGAGCCCACGATGGAAGGAGAAAGCGGCGCGCGCACGTCCACGACGCTGAGCCGCCAACCACCATAGCCCGTGTCCGGATGGCGAACGCCAAGAACGTCCCCCGCTGTCGGCGTCATCGACCACACGGGATGGTCGAATGTCAGCGTGGCTGCCAACGCCGGGGACAACGGATTGCTCAAGTTGTAGACCAGCACTCGCGGCTCGTTAAACACACCGACATACAGCGCGCCGCCCACGACCACCGCCGCGGAAGCCTTCGAACCCGTAAGCGCAGGGCCTAAAATCTGCCCCTCCTCCACGAAGTTATCCCGATCGGCCTTGTAAATCCGCACGCCGCCCGAAGTAGTGTTCGTGGGGATGTACAGGTGTTGCCCATAAGAAGAAATGGACTGCGGAGAATAAGGAAGATCGACATGTACGATCTCGAAATCGCCGTTGGTGTTGAGGTGCTCCGGGTCGTCAATGCGAAAGACGCCGACCTCATTGCCCCAGGAGATAGACCAAGCTTCATTGCCGACCACCGTAGCCGTCCGAGGCCTGAATGCCATCCCGGGAAATGGCAGCGCGCTAAGAAATTGCATCCCTCCCGCCACATGGATAGTCTTTGTAATGAAATGACTCTGGCCACCAGTGCCATACACCGTCAGCTTGATCTGATACGTCTGGTCGGCCTGCGTGTACTGTTCGTCCTCGATGGGATCAGAACCGAAAACAAAGTTGTTCCGGCGCCAGACAAAGTTACTCGCGCCGACGGAAGGCGTTCCATCCAATTTGATTCGCAGACCAAGCTCGACTTCTTCGCCGTTATCAATATCAATGGTTTGCCA
>CAYICB010000009.1:0-40931 GCA_964361825.1 uncultured Candidatus Saccharibacteria bacterium
CTCCTCGCAATCCCGGTGCTTGATCGGATGTAAATTGTCATTAAGATTAAACATTGTGACGGAACAAAAACCAGAAAAATCGGCGATTGCCAAGCGGGAAGAAGAAATTCTGAAGTTTTGGCAAGAGAAGAAAATTTTTGAGAAATCGCTTGAGGGCAAGAGCGAAGATTTTGTGTTCTACGACGGTCCACCTTACGCCACCGGTACGCCGCACTACGGTCATTTGCTCGCGAGTACGCTCAAAGATGCCATTCCGCGTTATCAGACGATGCGCGGTAAACGGGTGTTGCGTCGCTGGGGTTGGGATTGTCATGGTTTGCCGATTGAGAATTTGATCGAGAAAGAACTCGGTCTCAAAACAAAGAAAGATATTGAGAATTTGGGTATCGC
Organism: uncultured Candidatus Saccharibacteria bacterium; assembly: GCA_964361825.1. Lineage (GTDB taxonomy): Bacteria > Patescibacteriota > Minisyncoccia > Phycocordibacterales > JACOZG01 > CAYICB01. The sequence continues at coordinate 391 of CAYICB010000009.1, forward strand.
TAAGTTTAATGAGAAAGCACGCGAGAGTGTGCTCCGCTACGCCGATGAGTGGCAGAAAGTGATTCCGCGGCTCGGCCGCTTCGTCGACATGGAGCGCGATTATAAAACGATGGATTCGAGCTTTATGGAAAGCGGTTGGTGGGTGTTTAAAACTTTGTGGGACAAGGGCTTGGTGTACGAAGGTTATAAGTCGATGCATTTGTGTCCGCGTTGTGGGACAACGCTCGCGAACTTCGAGGTCAACTTGGGTTACAAAGATATCACCGATATTTCGGTGTATGTGAAGTTCGAATTGGTGGATGAACCCGGAACTTATTTACTCGCGTGGACGACTACTCCTTGGACTTTGCCGGGCAATGCGGCACTCGCGGTGAATCCGAAAGTGATGTATGTCAAAATTCAAAATTTAAAAGGCAAAGATGAAAGTCAAAATTCAAAATTTTACATTTTGGCTAAGGAGCAATTAACGACCATTTTTAAGGAGGAGGAGTTTGTGGTGGCAGAAGAATTTATTGGCGAGAAACTAATCGGCAAAAAGTATAAATCGGTGTTTGATTATTATCTCACTGAAGGGGAAGTTTTTGGGGCTGATTTTGTGACGACCGAAGATGGGACGGGGATTGTGCATATTGCGCCAGCTTTTGGCGAAGATGATATGAAGTTGGGCGAGGCGAATAAATTGCCGTTTATTCAGCATGTGGATGCGGAAGGGAAAATGAAGGCGGAAGTGAAGGATTTTGCCGGTCTCGAGGTGAAGCCGAAGGATGATCATCAGCGAACCGACATTTTGATTATCAAATATTTGGCGGCCAAAAATTTATTGTTTGAGAAGAAGAAAATTGTCCACCCGTATCCGCATTGTTGGCGGTGTGAGACGCCGCTTCTCAATTACGCGGCGAGTTCTTGGTTTATTAAAGTCACCGAGCTCAAAGAGAGAATGCTCAAGCATAATGCGGGGATTAAGTGGGTACCCGAACACATGCGCGATGGTCGCTTCGGCAAATGGCTCGAGGGCGCACGCGATTGGGCGGTGTCGCGCTCGCGCTTTTGGGGCACGCCGCTACCCGTGTGGCGGAAGGCGAGTGGCGAGCTAGTGGTGCTTGGTTCGGTTGAAGATTTAAAAAAGTATACTAAAAAATCTGGCAACAAATATTTTGTGATGCGGCATGGGGAGGCTGACAGTAATACTCAAAATATCGTGAGTGGTAAGGTGACCGACAATTTTCATCTAACAACAAAAGGCAAAGAGCAGGTGGCAGAAGTTGTCGGTAAACTAAAAAATCTTGGTATCACCAAAATTTTCTACTCTGATTTTTATCGAACAGAAGAAACCGCAGAGTTGGTGGTGCGGAGCCTCGGTTTGTCGGGGGAATTAGTGCAGAAAGATGAGCGTCTGCGCGAAATTAATTCTGGAGACTTTTCTGGTAAACCAATCGCTGAATACCGAAACAGTTTTTCTTCAACGCTTGAGAAATTTACCAAAACACCAGCAAACGGAGAAAATTTGTCCGAGGTCAAAAAAAGAGTGATATCGTTTTTATATGAACTAGAACAAAAATTTCAAAATGAAAAAATTTTACTGATCACACACGAATATCCAACCTGGATGCTTTTTACTGGAACGGCCGGTCTTACCAATGAGGTTTCGGCCAAACTTAAAGATGAGAAAGAAGATTTTATTAAAAATTCTGAAGTGCGCGAACTACCTTTCGTGCCCTTGCCGCACAATGAGAACTTCGAGCTCGATTTGCATCGACCGTATATTGATGATTTGGAACTGGTGGATGAAGCGGGGGAAAAGTTGGTCCGCGTGCCGGAAGTGTTTGATGTCTGGTTCGATTCTGGCTCGATGCCATATGGTCAGGCGCATTATCCGTTTGAGAATAAGGAGTGGTTTGAGCATAATTTCCCCGCTGACTTCATTGGTGAAGGGCTTGATCAGACGCGCGGCTGGTTCTATGTGCTCACCGTGCTCGCCGCGGCACTCTTCGATAAACCGGCTTTTCAGAATGTCATCGTGAACGGTTTAATTTTGGCCGAAGATGGTCAGAAGATGTCGAAGCGGCTCAAGAATTATCCAGAAATTGAACCGACTTTAGATAAATATGGCGCTGATGCTTTGCGCTTATATTTATTGGCTTCACCAGCGATGCGTGGTGATGATCTTAACTTTTCGGAAAAAGGTTTGAGTGAAGTATTGCGTCGGGTGATTATGCGCCTCGAGAATGTGCTCGCTTTTTATGAAATGTATCGGGATCAGCCGGCAAGGACTCTCCTTAAGATGCCCCAAGGAGAGTCCTTGCCGGTGCTTGATCAGTGGATCCTTGCTCGCCTCTCGCAACTCCAGACAGAAGTGACTCTTGGCCTCGATCATTACAAATTAGATGAGGCCGCCCGACCCCTCGACCTTTTTGTTGACGATCTCTCGGTGTGGTATCTCCGGCGTTCGCGCGAGCGCTTCAAAGGTAATGATGTGGCCAACAAAGATGATGCCTTATTTGTTTTGCGTCATGTTCTGTATGAATTAGCTAAACTTTTGGCGCCGTTTACGCCTTTTATTGCTGAAGAAATTTGGCAGTCAGTCCGCAGGACAGACAAAGACGAAGAAAGTGTTCACCTCGCGAGTTGGCCCGACCCAAGGACCGTCCTTGGGGTGCTTAAGGACGGTCCTTTGAGTTTGCTCGACGAAATGCAGAAAACTCGCGAAGTTGTTTCTTTGGCACTCGAGGCGCGGACTAAGGCGGGGATAAAAGTTCGCCAGCCACTGTCAAGGTTAAACCTTGCCAAAGAAAAATGGCTAATTCCCGAGGCTTTTTGGAGTTTAATTAAAGATGAAGTGAATGTAAAAGAAATAATTTTCACAGAAAATTTGACTACTGGTGTTGAGCTCGATCTTACGATTACTCCTGAACTTAAAGCCGAAGGGGAATGGCGTGAGTTGATGAGAGCGATTCAAGATTTGCGCAAAGAGCAAGGGCTAAAACCCAATGATCAAATAATGCTTAATTTGCCTTCAAGCTATCGACCCTTGGTTGAAGGGCGTTTAGCTGAAATGCAAAAACAGGTGCGCGCCACGACAATTAATTTTCTTGAACAAGAACACCCGTCTATTGCTTGACGAATTTTTGATACTCTGTTAGTGTGAAGTTGGACTGAAAGGAGGTCTTTGATGATTAGATGTTTGGTGTTGGTTGGTTTGCTGTCACTGCCCCAGCTGTGCCTAGCAGGAGTCGTGATTAATGTTGGCGGTAATCACGACAAGGTCGTGGGGTTGGTGCTCGGGGATTATGAGCCCCTAAGCACCACCTTCTCTTGGGTGGTGACCCCCGCCGAAAACCCCGTTCCAGGTAATGCCGGAACACTTGAGTTCACCTTCGTGAATTTAGGTATATTGGGAACGGCCGAACCGTCCGGTGGTGGTTATGGCGAAAGTGGCCAAATCATTATTAATGAATTGCCACTGGGTGATGACCAGACCATAGTCTTCTCTGTGCCGGTAGTGGTGCAGGCGTCTTACTATGGTTTTATCGACGAAGATTCTCTTGTCGGCCAGATCAAAAACGAGGTTAAAGCCATATCTGGAGTCTCGCTTGATCCGGAAACCAGCGACTTTACCATGGCCTTTCTGGAGGAGAGTGAGTTTCTGGTTACTGTCACAATCTTCGGTACGATCACAGAAGGTTTTGTGATTGTGCCGGAACCCAGCATGCTTGGACCGATGACGATTGGTTTGGCCGGTGTGCTGTTTCGTCGGCGTTTTTGAAAATGGGCAAACCACCCCCTTTCCCCCTCGGTCATTTTTGGCTGGGGGTTTTTGTTTTATAATAAAGCATAATGGAGAATCGTAAAAAAGAATTTCTTTTAGAATTTTTGGTTTTACTTACAATCACCGCTCTTTATTTGGCTGTTGAATTTCGGCGTGAAATTTTATCGTTAAACCAGTTTGAAGAAAATCTGGCCGCTTCGAACCAATCAACAATCTCAAAATCAATGGTTAATCAGCCACAATTGCAAAATGCGGTTAAAGTTAGTGTTTCGAACGATCCTTATGACGCTTGGGCTCAAGAGTCACTTGGTATTCCGGCTATTAGAAATTACCTAACTTTTCATCCAGAAGTTTCTCTTGTTAAAGTGGCGATTTTTGATACTGGAATCAATATTACTCACGAAGAATTTAGTGGTCTTAATTATCATTTTAATACCCAAGACAGTTTTTGCGAAAATAATCCAAGTTCTGATACAGACGGTCATGGTACTGCTACGGCTGGTTTGTTGATTGGTTTGTGGCATAACGCTTTGGGGAGTTACGGGGCAGGAAATTTTCCTCTTTTTGTTTGCAAGTCAACCACCAGTCAGCAAGAATCGTTGGTTTCTAGGCTTGAGTATGCTGTGGAGTGGGGAGCTAAGGTGGTGCTTTTTAATCTTGAACACATGAGTTTAGATTCTGATGACGAGTTGTATGAAGCTATTAATCAGGCTGTATCTAGTGGGGTGGCGGTGATCGTACCTTCTGGTAATGGATATGGTGACAATTTGGCTGAGACGCTTGAGGGTCACCCCGCGGTGTTTACCGTCGGTGCTCATGATCACTTCGGGTTGCGTCGACCTTACAGCAACTATGAATCGACCCCCACTTTAAAGCAAATTGATTTTTTGGCCCCCGGGGGTGAGATAATTTCTCCCACCTCACTAGATGACGGTCAAATTAATTCTTATCGTTGGTTTGGTGGCACATCTTCATCGGGACCATTAGCCGCTGGGGCGCTCGCTATTCTTTTTAGTCTTAAACCCGATTTATCTTTAGTAGAGGCCAAAACAATTTTATGTGCCGGCGCGACCAATCACGATTTTGACCTGAGCGATGGAGATAGTGATGGTTGCGGAAATCTTAATTTAGCAAAATCACTCACGCATCCATTACTTGGTCTGAATATAGCCACTCTGCCGCCACACTTTACTCGAGTGATGCTTGACTGGCGACCACTTTCTCCTGGCGTACCCTATCAATTTGATTTTGATACTTTGGGCGAGGGGAACGGAGTAAATTATAGTTTGAGTAATGCTCCCAGCGGAGCGCAAATTAACCCATCTTCTGGTGTTTTTTCTTTCATGCCGCCCACGGAGAGTGAGGCTCAAGTTTTGCCACTAACGGTACGGGCGATAAAAAATGGTTTAGAGACTTCTTTTCAGGGAAAGTTGCTAATTGGCGGGTTTGCTTCTTTGCCATTTAGTGACTCTTTCGAGAGAAAAGATTTGCGCCAATTTTCGCCTTGGTGGCATATGCAGACCAATGATTCTGGCCGAATCAGAATTGATAGTAAGAGAGAGTTTACTGAAGGAAACAATCGAGGTTATTTGGAGCTTTCCCGATGGGCCAATGGCGATTTTGCCCAAGGAATCGCTGTGGCGGATTTGGTTTTTGATTTGACCCACGCTTCAAGTAATCTCGCTATCACTTTCCAATATTGGGTGCCAAGCCCTAATCATGTAGCCAATTTATTACTTCCAAACGGCCCCGGAGCTCTTGATCTTAATGACTCGGCAAATTGGGGTGATGGTTTGGCTTTTAGTCTCGATGGTGTTACTTGGTACCGGGCGGCGGATCTGAGCGCGGCGACCACCGATTGGTTAACTCAAACCATTAATTTTAATGATTTGCTTTCTCAATTTGGTTTAACTTTGGGTGAACGGCTTTATCTGCGTTTTGCTAATTATGGATCGGAACTTGGTGGGGGGGCTAATTCTGACCGACTACTCATCGATAGTGTGACGGTGAGCTACACTCCTTAGTTCTAATTAAGATGAAAAATAAGCAAATTAACGGTCTCGGGATTATTATGGATGGCAATCGCCGCTTCGCGCGCGAGCATAATTTGCCTTTACTTGAGGGTCATCGCGCGGGGGCCGACAAGCTCAAAGAAGTGGTGGCCTGGTGCGAGGAAGCGGGGATTAAGCACTTAATTACTTATGCTTTCTCTACCGAGAATTGGCAGAGGAATAAGTTGGAGGTTGAGTATTTAATGACCCTTTTTCGGGAAGTGATGATAAGGGATTTGCCAGAACTGATGGCGAAGGGAGTGAAAATTAAATGTGTGGGGAACTTGATTGATTTTCCGGCAGATTTGCAGGTGAGCATGAAAAAATTGATGGGGGAGAGTGAAAAGAATTCTGGCGTGAACTTGCATCTCGCGCTTTCGTATGGCGGTCGAGCGGAGATTTTGGCGGCGACGAAAAAATTAATTGAGCGAGGAATTAAAAACCCAACTGAAGAGGATTTCTCAAACGCGCTCTGGACAGCCGTTATGCCCGACCCCGATTTAATCATTAGAACGAGTGGCGAACAACGCTTGTCCGGCTTCCTCCCATGGCAAGCGGTTTACAGCGAACTCGCTTTTACCCCAACCCTCTGGCCCGCCCTAACCCACGATGAGTTTTTCGCAATTTTGGAGGATTATAATGGAAGGGAGCGAAGGAGGGGGAAGTAACCACGAGGGTTCCCCTCGTGGTGCTAGGAAAATTTTAGTCTTGACAACCAGCCTTATTTATACTAGCCTATTGGCAGTAAATTGCTCATTCCAAACCAGCTTTGGGCGCGTTGCCCGGGCTGAAAATATAGTGTCTAGATAGAGAAAGGAAATGCCCATGACTGGGAATGTCCAACTCGCTACTGAGGGTCAGCTTGATGAGCTGAGAATATGTCTTGAGAAGTCTCTCAATAAGCTTCGAGGGCGCATATCTTTCACAACCGCTGATGGGTGGATTGGTAACAGCCGATCTCTCGACAGGTTCGTGGAAGGTTTATTGCCGTATCGAGATATTCAGGCCAAGAGAACTTACACTCGCCGCCTGTTCGCTGACCAGAAACTGCTTGTTCCGGCGACCGACGGCACCAAAACGATTTTGGATGCCGAAGAAGTTTTTACCGCCGGCATCGATGGCGACTTCAAGGATTGGGATTGCTGTGCCACGGGTATGCCGACACCCGAAACCCCAGCGGAGGTTCACGAACTGATCGAGGACGCAAAGTTCGCAGAGATGTTCAGTGGTGATCTTGCTGACCGTTTCTGGACATCAACTGCCCAGATTACGGAATTCGTAGTCGCCCACCGAGACAGGTTGCGTGGTGAGAGGTGGGCAAACTTCTTCCCATTCAAGAAAGGCAAAAAGAAGTTCGTCGCGCACGCGTACCGGTGCTCTGCGGGTCGGCTCCGGGCCGATGTCGGCCGCTTTGAGGCCGCCGGTGTTTGGGATGCCGAGGACCGCCGCCGGCTTGTTGTACCGCAACTGGCTGTCTCTGTGTAACTTTTCCCTCCAGACACTTTGTCTCTCAAACCCTGTGACCCTCATTTCGCTCTGGCGATTTGGGGGTCGCTTTTTTATGCTACATTAATCTGGTGACCGAATTGCAACCCAAAATTATTTATGAGGACTCTGGCGTGGTGGCGATTGATAAGCCCGCGGGGTTATTGGTGCAACCGACAGGCGAGGTAAGGCAAACAGCCACCACCTTGCTTGATCTTTTTCCGCAGTGCCGCTTGGTGCATCGGCTGGATCGTGAGACCAGCGGCGTTTTGATCCTCGCTAAGAGCGAAGCGGCGCATGAGTTTCTTAAACAACAATTCCAAGCGCGAAGTCTTAGTAAGAATTATTTGGCGATTGTGTATGGGAATTTGAAAGAGAAAAATAGTCAGATTAATTTGCCAATTGGCCGTCACCCCAAACACACTTTTTTGCGTTTGGCTGATATTAAAGCTAAGCCACCCTTGCGCGAGGCGAGTACCAGTTATGAAGTGAAAGAAACATTTAAAGATTACGATTATCTCTCGCTTTGGCCTAAGACTGGGCGGACGCATCAGCTCCGGGTACATCTCAAGGCCATTGGTCATCCTATTATTTGCGATCATTTATATGCGCCTAATCGAGAATGTTTGGCTACTATGGGACGCTTGGCTTTGCATGCGGCGAGTTTAGAAATTAGCCTCCCCAACGGCGGTCGGAACAAGTTCGAGGCCGAATTGCCGCCCGATTTCCAAGCGACACTTGATTATCTGCGGGGCTTGTGATAATTTGCTAGGGCTTATGAATACCCGACAAGTGATTATTTCGTCCGTAGATATTGAGGCTCGCCGAGGCTTAGACCTCCGGGCTGGGCAAACCGTGCGCGTGTGGCAGAAGATTAAAGAGAAGGATAAAACCCGTCTTCAGGCCTTCGAGGGTCTCCTCATTGCGCGGAAGCATGGTGGTGAGGCCGGTGGCACCTTTACGATCCGCAAAATGTCGAGCGGCGTGGGAGTGGAGAAAATTTTCCCGCTTTACTCACCCAATATTGATAAAATTGAGGTGCTCCGATCTTCTAAGGTGCGTCGCTCCAAGCTATACTATATTCGCTCTAAGTCGGCGAAGGAGATTCGCCGCAAGATGGGTGAGCAAGCGGTGAAGACGGTTGCCCCAGAAGAGGCAAAGCCGGAGGTGGTTGAGAAAGCAGAAGCCGTTGCTTAAATAAATACGCGCGGGTGGCGAAATTGGCAGACGCACTACCTTGAGGTGGTAGCGCCCTTTGGGCATGGAGGTTCAAGTCCTCTCCCGCGCACAGGTTTACTTTTAGCTGATTTTTGCTAGTCTCTCAAGGAGAAAGGAGGTGATGAGCATGAGCCTTCATCGTTATAGTTCTTTGACTAAGGACGAGAGGCGATTTAACGATAGTGTTCAGTTAAAAGCAAGGCAGTGGTATCGATTTGTTCGTCCGGTGGTCGCGGTTCCTCAAGAAAACTTGTATGACGAAAACCCGCAAACAATCCAATTTATTTGGGGGAGGTTTTTGTTTTCTCGTCGGCTGTATCACGACTTCATTTTTGAGGTAAAATCAGAGAAAAGGGTTTATCGAGTAGCTCTTTACTTTAAGGATGTTTCAGAGTTGCCTCGTACCCCGTTGTGGTATCGGTTTCATCTACCGCATCTACGCTCTTGGAAAAAACCCAGTTCCCAAGTTGTGCCAAGAAGTTTTGAGCCGGGTGTAGAGTACATCTTTCCTGAACCAGTAGAAGACTTTCCCACTCTGTCTACGATGTCGGGAATCAAATTTGATGGTCAAGAAGTGGATCGGCTCGTAAGTTTTAGCTGGGCCCGGTTTTGCTTTTCGCTTCCTGAAATTGGCGAACATGTATTCCAAGTGTTGGTCGATGATCAGTGGCACTATGTTTCCTTGGAGTTTAACCAAGACGAACCGTTGCCCTTTCCTCGGCCTAAAATCGGGCCAGACCTCGACTAGTAGCCCCACTAATGGATTAGTGGGGTCTTTTTTTATATAATAGCCGGCATGATTCCGAGTGATCAGCTTAATGCCATTCTTTCCTCTATGGCTGAGGGGATGGTGGTAGTCGACAATGACCGGAAAATTATTTTGATGAATCAGGCGGCAGGGATTCTGTTGCGCTTCGCGCCACAGGAGGCGGTGGGTCAGCCCCTAGAGGCCGTGTTTCGGTTTTTTCGTGGTAAAGAAGCGGTGGCACCAGAAAATTTACCCATCGAGCAGGCCATTCGCGATAAAAATATTATCTCGATTAGTTTGCTCGACAACCTTTATTTGAGGAATCGCCAAGACCAAATGCTTCCGGTGTCGATGTTGATTGCGCCGCTATTGCGCGAGCAGGCGGTGAGTGGGGCGATTATTTTACTCCGCGATATCACTAAGGAGAAGGAGATTGATCAGGCCAAAACTGAATTCGTTTCTTTGGCGAGTCATCAATTACGCACGCCACTGTCGGCCATTAGTTGGTATGCGGAGATGTTACTCTCGGGTGAAATTGGGGTGGTTAATGCTAAGCAGAAAGAGTATTTGGAGAGTTTGTATGAGGCTAATCGCCGGATGATTGAGCTGGTAAATGCTTTGCTTAATGTTTCCCGCATTGATTTGGGGACTTTCACCATTGAACCAGAGCCTTGTGATTTGGCCGCTTTGGCTGATGGGGTCATTGCCGAGCTTTTGCCCGCTATCTCCCATAAAAAAATTGAGTTGAAGAAGAATTATGATCCGTCGCTGGGGTCGGTGAGCGTGGATCCCAAACTCACGCGAATTATTTTTCAAAATTTACTATCTAATGCAGTTAAGTATACGCCGACTGGCGGCACCGTAACTTTTTATTTACTCAAGGAGGAGGGTGATGTTTTGTGTCGGGTTACTGATACTGGTTACGGTATTCCCTCGGCCGATCGGACCAAGATCTTTACCAAACTTTTCCGATCCGATAATGTTAAAGACAAGGAAGCCGAAGGCACGGGGCTGGGGCTATATATTATAAAGTCGATTATTACCGCGGCCGGAGGATCGGTGAGCTTTGATTCGCTGGAGGGGCAGGGGACCACTTTTACCGTACGGGTACCTCTGTCTGGAATGATTAAAAAACAAGGGACTAAAGAATTGTCTTAAAATATGACCGAAGCTGAGATACCAAAAAAATCAACCATTTTGCTTTTAGAAGACGATATGCTCCTTTTGCGAGCGATTAAAGACAAGCTCGAGCGTGAGAATTATCAGGTGCTCACCGCTCGGACCTTTGATCAGGCCGCCGAGTATTTGCTTAAGGAAGAAGAGCAAAAGATTGATTTGATCTGGCTTGATCACTACCTCTTGGGTGATAAAACCGGCTTAGACTTTCTCAAACGGGTGCGGGGAGACGAAAATCGTCAAACCACACCCGTTTTTGTTGTGTCCAATAGCACCAATGAGGAGACTATTGCCAAGTATCGCGCTCTCGGGATTAGCAAATATTACCTCAAAGCCAATTTTCGCCTCGAAGAGATCGTGGATGACCTAAAACGCTTTTTAGGTTGACAAAATAACCCAATTTATGTAGAATGGGCGAAAATGAAAAAAATCAGCATTATCCTAGTCATTTTGGCCCTGCCGCTCCTCGTTTCAGCTCATGAACTGAGAGCGGTTAAAGTAGAGCCAAAAATTAGTTTAGAAAGTTTACCCGCCTCGGTAGTGGAGGCCCGACCCCCTTCTGGCGGAGGTTCAAGTGGTGGAGATCAGACAGAAAATGAAGAGGCAGAGGATGAGGTTGAAATAATCTTTGAGACTTTGCGCGGCAAACTAGAAATTTTTCATTTCGATGATTTTGCTGAATCAGAAAACTCTTTTTATACATACAAACTAGATTTAGGTAATGGCCAAAAGCTTGATTTGGCGCCAGATTTTTTTACTTCATATCGAGAGAATGAGGAAGTAACGATTACGGGGTTTAGAGCTGGGGGAGTTTTGGTGCCCACGGCCGTTTCGGCCGACACTTATACGGCGCTAGAACCTTCGGAGATGCTTGAGGCTTTGGGGGAGCAAAAGACCTTGGTGGTCTTGGTGCGTTTTTTAGACTCTTTACCGGAACCACTGACTAGAGAAGAGGTGGAGCAACTGGTTTTTGCGGGTTCAGCCAATGCCTTTTTTCGCGAACAGTCTTATGATCAAACCCATTTTTCTGGGCAAGTGTTACCTTGGCACACCCTACCGCGTGAGGGGCGAGTGTCGGGCGCTTGCCTTACGCCAAGCCTTGGTCTTGGGGGCGAGTTAGATGATTATCTTTTATCTTCTGGCATTAATCTTCATCAATATGATCGCTTATTGATTTTTACCGACCATCCTTGTGTGGCTGGGGGAAATTCTAGTGTTGGTAAATACGATCTTTATCTTGGTGATGAGGTTTACCGGCTTTCCACCTCAAACATTTTTGAGCTGCGAAATTTTAATCAAGCACATCGGGATGAGGCCTTTGATTTTAGCCGCTTTGATTTTGTGTTAAGTCATGAGGCTGGCCACGCCCTTGGCTTGGGTCATGCGCGTGGTTGGGATTGCGCCAATGGCGTACTCTCTGGTGGTTGCGGTTCGGTAGAATATGGCAACTCCTTCGATGCGATGGGAAATGGTTATTATGCTTTACATTTTAATGTTTTTGAAAAGTTGCTTTTGGGTTGGTTGAATGAAGAAGATTTGGTAACAATCACTACGCCCGGTACTTATCATTTGTCGCCGCTTGAGTCTACCCAAGGAACGCGCGGAGCCAAAATTGATTTTGGCGGTAATTGGAAACCCTTATTTTTAGAGTATCGCAGCGGTGCTGGGTTTGATTTTTTGCTTAATAATGGAGAGCCGACCTCTAATTTGCAGGGTTTATTGGCCAATCAGGTGGTCACTACTGGAGTGGTGGTGCCGGTATCGCGCTTGCTTGATTTTACGCCGCAACCCTCGGTTTCTTGGTATTTAGATAGTATTCAGTCGTCATTAAATCTTGAGGCTGAACCTTTTGTCGACGCAGGATCTGGTTTAACCATTGGGCCGGTGCTAACGGCTTCGCCACGCTCGGGGGCCACTTTTGCGGTGGATTTTGCGCCATCAACTTGTATCGAGATGGCCCCCAGTTTGCAGCTTTCTGGGACACCTTATGTGGCTAGTGGCGGTATGGCTTATGTTTCATTGACCGTGACCAATGAGGATTCGGCCACTTGTGCCGTGTCCGACTTTAATTATGAGGTTGTTTTGCCTGAAGAGTGGGTGCCACTCTATCACGATCCTGAAGATTTTTCTTTAGCACCACAAGAAACCAGATTAATCACCTTTGCTTATCAGGTGCCGGCCAATCTCGCGACGGGGTTTTATCAGATTGTGGCGCGACTAACAAATGAAAGTTCTGATTTGACGGTAGAAAAAACTAAAAACATTTCAGTCATTTTACCTCCGGTTTTAGAGAGTTTTGAGCCAGCCGCGGCTCGGGTGGGCGAGACGGTGACGGTTTTTGGTGACCACTTCTCACCCTATAATCCCGGAAATTACTTGTTGTTTAAGATTGGCGAAGGTCCTACCGACGAACTAAGTTTTCTCTTAAATTTTCCCCCGATGACCGAAGATCACTTTGATTTTGTTGTACCAGAGGAGGTGTTTGCTAGTACTTGTGGTTGTTATTTGCCACCGCCCGTAGGAGAGTATCGAGTTTTGATGGAGGCGTCTGGGGCAGATAGCAATTCCCTCAACTTCGAAATTCTGCCATAATGAGTGGGTATGGCAGAGAAAAAAAAGGTCCTAGTGGCCGAAGACGATAAGTTTTTGGCTGTGGCTTTGGCCGATAAGCTAGAGCGCGACGGTTTCCAAGTAATTCGGGCGGTTAATGGCGAGGAGGCTTTGCAGAAGGCCAAACAAGAGCTCCCGGATTTAATTATTCTCGATTTAATCATGCCGCATAAAAACGGCTTCCAAGTATTAGAAGAATTGCGTTTAGATCTAGAAACAGCGGCCCTTAAGGTGGTGGTGCTCTCTAACTTGGGTCAAGAAAGTGATATCGAGAAGGCTAAGGCTTTGGGGGCGCTTGATTATTGGGTCAAATCTGATACCGAGCTTAAGGTCATTGCCGCTCGGGTCAAAGATTATTTGGGCAAATAATGCTTACCGTTGACCAGTTAAAAGAATTGGTGGTAACTCCGGGGCATGTTTCGGCCGCGGATTTTGCCACCGCTCAAGCCGAAAGTTTAGCGGAAAAAAGGCCTTTGAGTGAGGTTTTGGTCGGTCGTGATTTAATGACTGATGAGAATTTGGGTCGCTTAATCGCCGAAGCTTTGGCGCTTAAGTTTTTTGATCTCAAACGAGAAAAGATTGATGAAACCACCATCAAGCTCTTGCCCGAAGTGGTGGCGCGGGCTCATGGAGCAATTGTCTTTGCTGCGACCGGCGAGGAAATTAAGCTCGCCCTTACTGAACCGGAGGATTTAGAATTAGTAAACGCCTTAGCCAAAAAAACGGGGAAAAATGTAAAAATTTTTTATACGACGCCGCGCTTGGCGGCTGAAGCCCTTAATTATTATCGCGGGGGATTAAGAGAAGCGGTCGAAAAACTGGCTAAAGACTTGGTGAGCACCGAGTTAAGCAAAGAGGCGCGTAATGAGGCTTCGGTGCAGTTGGTAGATAATTTGCTGGCTTATGGTGAGGAAAACAAGTCTTCCGACATTCATCTTGAGCCTTATCGAGACAAGCTTTTGGTGCGATTTCGCATTGATGGGGTGATGCACGACATCTTGGATTTACCCAAAGCCTTTGCCGATCTTTTACTCACTCGGATCAAAATTTTGGCTAAATTGCGCACCGATGAGCATCGCGCGGCCCAAGACGGTAAACTCCAGTTTCAATATCAGGCGCAACCGGTGGATGTGCGCGTTTCGATTGTGCCAGTAACCGAAGGGGAAAATGTGGTTTTGCGTTTATTGTCTGAAGAGTCGCGGCGCTTTAGCTTAACCGATATCGGTTTATTGGCCGGTGATCTGGCCAAGGTAAAACGCGCGATTGATAATCCGCATGGTCTTATTTTAGTCACGGGACCAACCGGGTCGGGTAAAACCACCACCGTTTACGGCATGTTGAAATTGCTCAATAAGCGCGATGTGCATATCTCAACCATCGAAGATCCGGTAGAGTATACCGTGGAGGGAGTAAGTCAAATTCAGGTCAATACCAAAACGGGGCTCACTTTTGCTTCTGGCTTGCGGAGTATTGTGCGTCAAGACCCCGATATTATTATGGTGGGAGAAATTAGAGATGCCGAAACAGCTGATATTGCGGTCAACTCAGCGTTGACCGGCCACCTCGTCCTCTCCACTCTTCATGCCAATGATGCACCCACCACCTTACCGCGCTTGCTTGATATGGGAGTAGAACCATTTTTGGTCGCTTCAACGGTTAATGTGGTGGTGGCGCAACGCTTGGTGAGGCGGATTTGCGAAAAGTGCCGTTTTTCTTACGCCCTCCCGCCAGACGAGAAAACCGCCATTGATCACGAGCCTAATGTGAAGCAGATTTTCCAAACTAAAGGTTATAAAGAGCTAAAAAATCTTACACTCTACCGTGGGGCGGGTTGCAAGGTTTGTGGCGGAACTGGTTTTGCTGGTCGGGTCGGAATTTTTGAAGTTTTGCTCATGAGCGAAGCGATTAAAAAATTAGTGGTGGATCGCGCGCCGTCGAGTGAGGTGCTAGTGGCGGCGCGCGGTGAGGGGATGACCACCATGCTCGAAGATGGTCTAGAGAAAGTGCTGACCGGCGTGACCACCCTCCCCGAAATTTTGCGAGTCATTAAGATTTAGACTTTGTCTTCTGGACGGGCGTGCTACAATAGAACGCATTAATAATAGGCGGTCAATTTTTATGATTAAAAAATATTTATTGGGTTTTTTGGTGATGGTGTTTATGGTGCCAGCCCTAGCCTTTGGCCAGGGGTTAACTTTTGATCAAATTGTGGCGGCGATTGGGCAGAATCCAGATTTGGCTAATCAATTGCGTACTTTTCTAAACCAGACGAACAGTAATTCTAGTGGCAGTAATAGTGGGAGTAATAGCGGCACAAGTGATAATTGCTACACTTTTAATTACACCCTAAAAAGTGGCGATTTTAGTCCCGAGGTTTTTAGACTCCACACCTTTTTGCGCAAAGAGGGGTTTGGTTATGGGGTGGGTTTGACCAATTTCTATAGCCCCGGTATCTCGATAGCGGTGTCTGCTTTCCAAAACAAATACCGCAATGAAATTTTGGTTCCACTTGGATTATCTGGGCCAACCGGCAATTTTGGCGAGGCGACTCGCGCCCAAATGAATCGTTTGTATGGTTGTACTGGTGGTTCTGGTCAAAGTGGCACGCTGAATATTTTACCGACGCGTAATGTTGATTTTTCGGTGAAGAAAGACAGCACATCAGAAATGTTGGCTAATGTGGTAATTCAGGCTAAGCGCGGCAATTCTAATGTTGGGACTTATATCACCAATACCAATGGCCATGCGCCAATGGCTTCACTCAAAACAGCAGAAATCCATTCCTTAATCATTTCTCTCCCGGGTTATGAAACACGAACAATTAGTAATTTGATTATTCCTTCGGGGGTGGGGACTTATAACTACAATATTAGTTTGCGTCCAGATAGTACTCAAGACGGTGATGTTTCGACGAGTAATCAAGCGCCCGCTATTTTTGTCACCAATCCAACCGGTGGTTCATATCAAGCGGGGCAAAATGTTTCTGTGAGTTGGTTAATCAATAATTCGCCCATAAATAATCCTACGGTGTCTATTAAGCTACTCAACGCTTCGGGGAGCACGGTAGATACCGAGGGTGCAAGCGGCACTAATGATTCCGAAAGCTTTTCCCTTTCTAGTTCTTTGAGTGCTGGGCAGTATCGTTTCCGTGTTTCTGCGACTCTAAGTGGTCAAATACGAGAAGCTTGGAGCTCATGGTTTAGCGTGACCAATTCCACCGCATCAGACGATGATGATAATTCAGACGACAGTGATGACGACTCCGACGATTCTGATGATGGTGATGATTCTGACGACGATCATGCCAGTGTTTTTGTGACCAGTCCAACCGGTGGTTCATATCAAGCAGGGCAAAATGTTTCTGTGAGTTGGCAAGTCAACGATTCTCCGGTAAGTAGTCCAACGATCGGTATTCAACTTCTAAATAACTCTGGCTCTGTGGTCCAAACGGCGGGCAGTTATGGTACGAGCAATAGTCACAGTCTGTCACTAGGTAATTCTCTTGCCGCCGGTCAGTATCGGTTCCGAGTCTATGCCACTTTGTATGGCGAAACAGTAGAAGCCTGGAGCTCATGGTTTAGCGTGACCAGCTCAAATAATGATTCCACTGGTGGTGGCAATACCGGTGGTTCCACGGCCGCTTCGCTTTTTGTGACCAGTCCAACTGGTGGTTCGTATCAGCCTGGTTCGACCGTGAGTTATAGTTGGGTGTCGAACGGTTTGGCGGGGGCGCAAACCTTAAATGTGAAAGTGCTCAATCAATCTGGTTCCACTATGTATAGTACGACGGCAGTTAATAGTGCAGGAAGTGGGACACTCACTCTTCCCAACAGCCTCACTTCTGGTCAGTATCGACTCTGGATTTTTGCTTTGATTGGCGGCGTGAACACTGGAGGGTGGAGCTCATGGTTTACCGTTACGGCCCCAACCGCAACACTTGATGTCACTAGTCCCACAGGAGGAATATATGGCGCGGGGCAAAACATTCCTATTAATTGGACGACCACAAATTTTCCTGCGGGCACCTTAATAAAACTTAAAATGTTGAATGCGAGTAGTCAGGAGTTTGGCAGTGTGATCAATATCGAAAATGATGGCTCTTACTCCTATGTGCCCGGAGCTTCGGTGCCCGCTGGCCAATACCGCTTTTGGGTTTATGGCACCGTCAATGGTCAAGCCGTAGGTGATTTTAGTGGTTACTTTACTCGACCCTAAGCAATTTTGGCCTACCGGCTTTATCAGACTGAAGGATTGGTGCTGGCGAGTCGGCCTTATGGCGAGGCTAGTTGCTTGTTTGAGCTTTTGACGCCGGATTTAGGTTTGGTTTTAGCGCTCGCTCAAGGGGTGCGCAAGCGCGAGGCGCGCTTTAAGGGTCATTTGCAAGTGGGGAATTTGGTGCAACTTGGCTTAATTCGTGGGCGAGAATATTGGCGACTGGTTTCGGCTCACGATTCGCTTGGTGTTCCCTCCTCGCTTTTCTTTGTGTGGTGGCCGATTTTTGGTCGAGTGCTCTCACTCACGCGGCGATTGGTGATTGGAGAAGTGGCTTTGCCAAAAGTTTTTGCGGACCTCAAGGCCGGGCGTTCCTTTTTACTCACTGATACTTTTACCAAAGAAGAATTGGGTAATTATTCGCTCCTTGCTGGCGCGCGCTTACTGACCTTTTTGGGTTATGCTTTGCCTTTACCGGAAACGGCTTTTAGTGATTGGACTAAGGTTAATTTGCGTTTGCCACCAGAACGGCGTGTAGCTTGTGTGCAAGAAGTCCGTCGAGCCCTTGAGGCGAGTCACTTGTAATTTAGCTTTTTGGTAATTTCTGCTAAGATGTTTTGAGTGAAAGAGGGGATGAGCGGTGTCGAGCGTCTTAAGAGTCGGTTGTATTCTCCGGTTAAACCACCGGAGTTAACTCCGCGACCAATTGGCGCTGATACTAAGGTTTCTCCGCTTCAGGCTTGGACGCAAAACCAAGCGGCGTTACCACAAAAAACTATGATCAAAAAATCAAATTCTTGGCTAAAAAAGATTTTATTAATCGCCAGCCTATTTTTTTTAGGCTCACTGGCTTTTGCCGCTTGGGTGGTTTGGCGGGGAGATAATTGGGTCTCGGCCGCCAATGTGGAAATTGAGATTGCCGGGCCGGTGGCGGTGGCTTCTGGTGGTGAGGTGGAGTTGCAGGTGGTGGTGACCAATAATAATCAGGCTACTCTTGAGGGAGTGAGACTCTTGGGTGAGTATCCTCCGGGTACGCGTTCGGCCGAGAATTCGAGCGTGGCTTTGCCGCGTTCTACTGCCGAGATTGGTTCGCTCAAACCCGGCGAACAAGCTAAAAAAACTATCCGCGCCGTGATTTTTGGCGAGAAGGACTCGACTCAAGAAATTAAACTCTCGGTGGAGTATCGCCTCGCTGGGTCTGGGGCTATTTTTGACCGCCTGAAGAGTTATCCGGTGATGATTAATTCTTCACCGGTAAACCTAGCTTTAGAATTGCCAGATACAGTAGACTCTGGCCGGGAGTTTACCTTCACGGCCACGCTGACCTCGGGGGCGGTGGAAACAATCAATAATTTGGTTTTTTCGGCGGTTTATCCGCCCGGATTCCGGTTTAAGAAGGCGGTGCCGGCCCCGGTGATTGGTAATAACTTTTGGCGTTTGAGCGCTTTGCCGGCGGGTAAAGATCAGGAGATTAAGATTACCGGCACGCTTGAAGGTGATGATGAAGAAACTAAATCATTTCGGGTCACTGCGGGTCTGGAGGACCTCGCGAGTGAGGGTGAGACCAGTTTAATTTATGGTTCACTCTTTAAGCTGGTGACTTTGCGCCGTACAGCCGTGGCGCTCGATTTGGTCCTCAATGGTTCTCGTGAAGAAACGCTGGCGGTAGGGAGTAATGAGTTGGTGAGAGGTGATTTTGGTTTTACTAATAATTTACCGGTAGAATTGCGCGATGTGGTTTTGGAAGTGGGTTTTACTGGCGCTAATCTTAATCGGGGGGCAATTTCGGCCACGGGCGGTTTTTATAATTCGGCCAACAATAAAATTGTTTGGAATAAAACTAATCAATCTAGTTTAGGGGTGGTGGCGCCGGGTGGTCGAGCCAATGTTTCCTTTGGTTTTTCTGGTGACGCTTTGGCGCCTAATCCCGGTAGTGCACCCCAAATTGATCTTAAACTACGCTTTTCTGGACGCCGTTTCGATACCGAGAGTGATGAGCCGGTGGTCTTAGAGTTGGAACGGACGGTGCGGTTTAATTCTATTCTCCAGTTATCAACCAAGGTTTTGCGAGACAGCGGACCATTTATTGAAACCGGCCCGATACCGCCGCGCGTTGGAGCAGAAACCACTTACACCGTAGTGTGGTCAGTGGCCAATAGACCCAATGAGGTGGCTGGAGCTCAAGTGCGAGCGATTCTCCCGACTTATATGAGATGGGTTGGTCAAGTCTCGCCAAGTGATGAAAAAATCACCTATAATGCGACTGGCGGGGAGATTATCTGGGATCTGGGGGTGGTAAAGGCGGGTCGGGGTTATACCGAGCCGCCTCGCCAAGTAGCCTTCCAGGTGGCCCTAACGCCCAGCTTGAGTCAGTTGGGTCAGGTCCCGGAACTTGTTTCGGCCGCCATTTTAACTGGCACAGATCGCTTTACCAATGTGCGTTTAGAAAGTCGGAAACTTGGCTTAAATACTGACTTATCCCAAGAGCCCGCTTTTAATTCTGGCGACGAAAAGGTAGTTAATTAAACATGACCAACTTAGAGCAACTTACTAGTTTGACCAAACGCCGCGGTTTTATTTATCCGGGATCAGAAATTTACGGTGGCTTGGCCGGAACTTTTGATTATGGTCCTTACGGACTGGCGCTTAAGAATAATGTTAAAAAACTTTGGTGGCAGCGTTTCGTCCAGACTCGCGAAGATATGTATGGCTTGGATGCGGCCATTTTGATGAACAAGAAAGTGTGGGAGGCGAGCGGGCATGCCAGCGGTTTTGCTGATCCTTTGGCTGATGGGACGCGTTTCAATACGATGTTTCAAACTTCAATTGGGGTGGGGGAGACGGCGTCCACGGCTTACCTTCGGCCCGAAACGGCGCAGGGGATGTTTGTTAATTTCAAAAACATTGTGGACTCATTTCATCCTAAATTACCTTTTGGTTTGGCACAAATTGGTAAGGCTTTTCGCAATGAAATTGCGCCGCGCGATTTTATTTTCCGTCTCCGTGAGCTGGAACAGATGGAAATAGAATATTTTGTCCGGCCAGAGAATTGGGAAGAACATTTTGAACATTTCCGCTTGCAAATGCATGAGTGGATGAAAGACATTGGCCTTCAGGCTGACCATGTGCATGAGTTAGAGGTTTCGGCCGAAGATCGAGCGCACTATTCTAAACGCACGATCGACTTCGAATTCGACTTTCCTTTTGGCCGTAAAGAATTATATGGTTTGGCCTATCGCACCGATTATGATTTGCGGGCGCATCAACTTGATTATCAAGATGAGGAAACAAAGACTAAACTTGTTCCCCATGTCATCGAACCATCTTTTGGTATTGATCGAACTATTCTCGCCATTTTGTCTGATGCGTATACCGAAGATGAATTGGGTGGCGAACCAAGAACCTATCTCAAGCTAAATTCGGCCGTAGCGCCAATTAAAGCCGCGGTGTTTCCTCTGCTCAAAAACAAGCCTGATCTTGTAAACAAAGCGCGGGAAGTTTACCAGAACTTGAAACAGCAAATTCCCGAAATTATGTTTGATGACAATGGCAATATCGGCAAGCGCTATCGCCGCCAAGACGAAATCGGCACGCCCCATTGCCTCACCATCGACTTCCAAACCCTCGAAGACAATACGGTAACAATTCGCCACCGCGATACGGGGGAGCAGGAGCGAATTGTGATGAGTGAAATTGCCAATAAACTTATTATTTAGTATTGTTAAGGTGTGAATTCGGAGCGTTTGAGTATTTCAACCGGGACGATCTGGCGGTTTTTGCTGTCGATCGGTTTTTTGGTGCTCGTTTATTATCTGCGTGATTTGCTTTTACTTCTTAGTGTTTCGGTGGTGATTGCTTCGGCGGTGGCGCCACTCGCTAGCTTCTTGGGTCGGGCCAAAATTCCGCGAGTGCCAGCGGTGATCCTTATTTATCTCGGTACTCTCGGCGCTTTTTTGAGCCTGTTTCCTTTGTTTTTGTTTAAAGTATTTGAGGATTTGGTGCGAGTTTCGGTTACTTTGCCGGCGCGGTTAAGCGCTATGCCCATTTTTACCAGCGCCCGCGAGTATCTCTCGGTCTTTATTGGCACGGTGACACCAGAAGAGATTATGGTGAGTTTGCAAGAAACTTTGTTTTCTTTTTTGGGCGCCTTGTTTGATAGCGCGGGGGTGGTAGCTACCGTTTTTGGTGGCGCCGCGAGCCTTGCCTTAATGGTGGTGATTTCTTTTTATCTCGCGGTTCAGCAAGATGGCGTCGAGAATTTTATTCGTTTGGCGGCACCCATTCGTTACGAAACTTATATTCTAGAATTATGGCGCCGCACTCAGAGAAAAATTGGTTTATGGATGCAGGGCCAGCTTCTTTTGGGCTTAATTGTGGGCGTGATGGTGTATATCGGTTTGCGTTTGGTGGGAGTCGAGTATGCCCTCATGCTTGCTATTTTGGCCGCCGTTTTTGAACTCATTCCGGTGATTGGTCCCATTCTCTCGGCGGTGCCGGCGGTTTTGCTGGCTTTTACTATTAGTCCGGCGACGGGTTTATTGACCCTTGGGATTTATGTGGTTATTCAGCAATTAGAGAATCATGTTTTCTACCCGATTGTGGTGCGCAAAATTGTGGGTTTGCCCTCGCTTGTGGTGATTCTTGCTCTTTTGGTGGGGGCAAAACTGGCTGGTTTTCTTGGTTTGGTGCTCGCGGTGCCGGTGGCCACGGTGCTGATGGAATTAGCCAATGATTTGGAGAATCGCAAGCGTCATTCTACTAGCTCTGCTTAATGTTTAAACCTTTTTATCTCACCACCACTTTGCCGTATGTGAATGCCGTACCTCACTTGGGCACGGCGCTCGAATTTGTGCAGGCCGATATTATTGCCCGATATCAGCGACTTAAGGGCGAGGAGGTTTTTTTCAACACCGGTACGGACGAGCACGGGCTTAAGATTTATCGTGAGGCGACGAAGGCGGGTGAGACACCCCAAGCCTATACCGATCGCTTAGCCGGGCGTTTTCAAGAGCTTAAATTAGCGCTTAATCTTAGTTATGATCGTTTCATTCGTACCACCGAGCCGAGCCATGTGGCTGCAGCTCAAGAATTCTGGAAGCGTTGTGAGGCGGCGGGGGATATTTATAAAAAAGAGTATGAGACACACTATTGTGTGGGTTGCGAATTGGCCAAGACCAAGTCCGAGCTCAATGATGCCGGTCGTTGCCCAGTTCACCCCGACCGTGATTTAGAAATTATTAAAGAAGAAAATTACTTTTTTCGCTTTTCGAAATATCAAGATAAATTACTGGCGCTTTATGACCAGAATCCAGAATTTGTGGTGCCTGCCCACCGGCTTAAGGAGGTTAGAACTTTTGTCGCTTCTGGTTTAGAAGACTTTAGTATTTCGCGCTTGGTGAGTAGCCAGCCATGGGGTATTCCCGTGCCGGGTGATGAAACTCAAACCATGTATGTGTGGTTCGATGCGCTGGTGAATTACATTTCGACACTTGGTTGGCCCCACTTCACTGAAGTTTCGCGGGGCAAGCCCAATGATTTCGAAAAGTTTTGGCCCGGTTCTCAAGTTGCCGGTAAAGATAATTTGCGTCAACAAGCCGCGATGTGGCAGGCCATGCTTATGTCGGCCAATCTTCCTCCGTCGAAGCAAATTGTGATTCATGGTTTTATTATTTCTGCCGGCCAAAAGATGAGTAAATCGCTCGGCAATGTGATTAACCCCTTCGATTTGGTCAATGAATATGGCACTGATGCCGTGCGCTATTTCCTCGCGCGACACATTAATCCGTTTGAAGATTCTGATGTTACGCTCGAACTTTTCCGTGAGGTTTATAATGCTAATTTAGCAAATGGGTTGGGGAATCTTGTATCGCGAATCCTTAAAATGGCTGAGCTAGCAAGGGTCACCCTTAAAGACCCAAACCCAAGGGTGACCCTTGCTAGCGAGATTTCCGGCGCCCTCGATCATTATGAATTCAATCGCGCGCTGGACTTCATTTGGCAAAAAGTGGGCGAGCTCGATCGCCGCATCCAAACTACCGAACCGTATAAACTAATCAAAACCGATCCCGAGAAAGCCAAAACCGAAATTACTTCTCTCGTGTCCGAACTTGCCCAACTCGCTCACTGGCTTACCCCCCTTCTCCCTTCAACGGCCGAGAAAATTACTCAAGCGCTCACCGCCGGCAAAGCGATTGAGCCATTGTTTTTAAGAAAATAATCCCGCTAATTTAACCCAAAAAGTGTTTTTAATCCCTTATTAATTTCTTTTTGAATATTTGGGCCAACGACGCCGAGTTTACCGAGGATAATTTTTTTGTCGATCGCGGCGATTTTTCGCAATCTGATTAAAGAATCAACCTTTAGGCCAGTTTTCGAGAATTCCGGCGAAGTTTTTTTGATCAACACTTCGGTCTTGTCTCGGAAAATGAGTTGAGATGAAATAAAGGCCACAATCACATCATCATTTTTTTCTTGATCAGCAATAATGACCACCGGTCTAACTTTATCGGCCGTCAAATCAGTGAACGGGAAAGCAATCAAAACAATTTCCCATTTTTTAGGCATAACGCTTTTTTAGATCAGCCAGCGAGTACAGGTCCGGTTCTTCTTGGAGAAAGTCAAAACTACCAGCATTAGCTACCATGTTTGTCCACTCGCTTAGCTCTTGGTTTAAGTAGTCGGGATACTTAATGAGTAGCGCCTCGATGCGCTCGTGGCGCCCCAGCCCCACCGTGCGGCCAGTTTGCTTGACCTCGTCGATTAGTTGGCCGATTTTTTGGCGAGCAATGGTTGTACTGATAATTTTCATATTGCCCATTATACATTTTGTACAATTTATGACAAACTGGAGTTAATGCAACTTATCGACACTCACAAGCGCTCGCCGCCGGCAAGGCGATTGAGCCCTTGTTTGGGAGGAAGTAACCTTGACTTTTTAATTAAGGGATATAGGATGCTCGGTAGATTTTAGGGGGGTGGCCAAGGAAGGTTGATCGGGTGATATTGGGATTCCTAGGTAAACCAGTACCGTCGGGTCTTCATGGGACTAAGGCGCCGGACATGAAATCCGGAGATCGAAGGTTCGAATCCTTCCCCCCCTGTTCACAAGGGTCTTGCGTCAAGCGAGGCCTTTTCTTTTTGTTTCTTAACAACTTAATCACCACTTCGTCTCCGGCACCCTTCCTTGTTGAGGAGGGGGTAGGGGGTGGTGCTAGAATGTAATCATGAACCTTATCGACATTCATGCCCACCTTAATTTTCCGCAGTTTGCGGAGGATCGGGAAGGGGTAATTAAGCGCGCGCGGGAGGTGGGAGTGAGAATGATTAATGTGGGGACGGATTTGGCGACCTCGCGCGAGGTGGTGGCGCTCGCGGAGAAGTATCCTAGTGAAATGTGGGCGACGGTTGGCATTCATCCAACTGATATTGGTGAGATAAGTTGGGACGAATTAGAACATCTGGCCCAAAATAAAAAAGTCGTAGCGATTGGAGAGTGCGGTCTGGACTATTTTCATGTCAAAGATGTGGCCGAACGGCAGAAACAAGCTGAAGTTTTTGAACAGCAAATTGCTTTGGCGCAAAAAGTTAATAAACCCTTGATGATTCACTGTCGTGACGCATATGATGATCTCTTGGCTGTTTTAAATAATTTTCCGGGCGTCACTGGGAATGTGCATTTCTTTGCTGGCGATTGGCCGACAGCAAAAAAGTTTTTGGCTTTAGGTTTTACTCTCTCGTTTACCGGTGCAATTACTTTCGCGAGCAATTATGATGAGGTGATTAAGAATCTTCCACTCGAGTCGCTCTTGATCGAGACCGATTGCCCCTTCGTGGCCCCGGTGCCCCACCGTGGTCAGCGCAATGAACCGAGTTATGTGGTCGAGGTGGCAAAGCGGGTAGCTTTGCTCAAGGGCATATCGCTCGAAGAGGTGGCTCGGGTTACCACGGCCACTGCTCGCTTGCGTTTTGGTCTCGATCTGTTATGATCTCGCCCGTGAACGATAACCAAATATACGAGGTCGGTTTTTTGCTTTCGCCTTTTCTACCAGAAGTTGAGGCGGCCGAGAAATTAGAGTCCCTCATTAAGGGTAAGATTTTGGTGGCTAAAGGGGTGGTACTTAGTAGCCTTGGGCCCAAGATGATCTCCTTGGCTTATCCGATGGCCAAGGTGGTTGACAATAAAAAGACGGTTTATCGCGATGCTTATTTTGGGGCGGTGAAGTTTGAATTATTGCCAAGCGAGATTGTGGCTCTGGCTCTTGAGTGGAAGCGGGCGCCAGAGATTATCCGGCACCTAGTCATCAAGACCATTAAAGAGGTTTTTGTGACGCCGGTGGTTGAGTTGGAGACACCTGATCCCAAGGTTGCACCAAACGCTGAAACCAAGCCCGAAATCGCTTCGCCGGTGACTCCGGCCGTGCTTTTGGACGAAGTGATCGATCGAGAGATTGCTGGGATGATTACTCCTTAATTATGTATTTAAATAAAGCGATTATTATCGGTAATTTGACCCGTGACCCGGAGCTTAAGGCTTTGCCTTCTGGCACCAAGGTGGCCAGTTTTGGTCTTGCTACCAATAGTGTGTGGAAGGATAAATCTGGAGAAAAGAAGGAGGACACGCAATTTCACAACATTGTCGTTTTTGGTTCGCAGGCTGAAACTGTGGCGCAATACCTGAAGCGCGGTCAATCCGCTTTGGTGGAGGGCCGTATCCAAACCCGCACTTGGGATGCCCAAGACGGTTCTAAGAAGTCTCGCACCGAGATTGTGGCCGACCGCGTGCAGTTTGGGCCCAAGGCGGGTGGTGGTTCGGCGGCTGGCGTTGGTGATGCTAAGCCCGCCAAAGAAGAATTAGGTACCATTAATTATCCAACCGAAGAAGCTAATCCCGACGATATTCCTTTTTAATTAAAATATGAAACAGTGTTATTTTTGCACCAATAATCTGAAGGAGATTGATTATAAAGACGCCGAGACCCTGGGCCGTTTTCTCGATAGCTATGCTCGGATTATTTCCCACCGCAAAGGGGGAGTTTGTGCTGGTCATGGCCGCAAATTGTCGCAAGCTATTAAGCGAGCCCGTTTCCTCGGACTCTTGCCTTTCCTCACGCGCTAGACTCTTTCGGTATATTCGCCGGTTTCGGTATTGACGCGGAGCGTGTCGCCCTCGTTTATAAACATGGGCACATTTAGGGTTAAACCGGTCTCGAGAGTGATTTGTTTTAAGCCACCTTGGACAGTATTACCCTTTACGGCCGGCGCTGCTTCCACCACCTTAAGTTCCACTTTAATCGGGATTTTAATACCAAGGAGTTTCTCGCCAAAGGTGAGTAATTTGAGAGTAGAATTTGGTTTAATATAAGCCATTTTATCCGCCACTTTTTCTGGCTCTAATTTAAAGCGTTTAGCCTTATCGTTTACCTCGCAAAACCAATACTCACCTTTATTGGTGTAGAGAAAGATGATTTCGCGCTCCTCGAGCTCGGCTTCTTCTACCTTGTCGCTTACGGCAAAAGAGTGTTCGCGCACCCCTAGGGTTAGGAGATTTCGGAGTTTGGTGGCATTAACCGGCTTGCGTTGTTGTTTACGGAAAACGTGCGAATCGAGTACTTCGTAAGGTTCATCGTCTAAAATGATGAATTTTCTTGGCTTAATTTCATTATAATCCAGCATGCGGGCTATTCTAAGGAAAAAAGCTCTCTCGTGCAACCCGGTGGGCCTCTGGTTTGGTTGTAAAGGGTAGAAGGTCGAGTTATTATTAGCTTAATCTCAACTATGTTACTTGAAGAAAAGCTGTCCCCGCCGCTAAGTGATGAGGAGGTTTTGGTCTTGAGTATCAAGACGCCTTCCCAATTTAAAATCATCATGGAGCGTTACGAGGCAGCTTTTCTGCGCAAGGCAAAAAGTATTCTTGGATCTCGAGAAGAGGTGGCTGATGTGGTGACCGAGGCTTTTACCAAAATTTATCTCAATGCTCCCCGGTTTCAAAAACAAGCCGGCGCCTCGTTTAAGTCTTGGGCGTATCGGATTCTCATCAACACCACGCTCTCGACTTATACTCGGCTTAAGCGTCGTGGGGCTCGCGAGCTCGCGAGCGAAGAATTTGCTTGGGAGCAAGTGCCAGACGGGCGAGCCAATTTAGTCGAGGAGGCGGGTTGGCGTGATGCGGTGGCACGAGTTTTGGGCAAAATGCCCCAAGCGCTTGCTCGCGCCCTCCGGCTTTTCTTTTTAGAGGATTTGTCGCAAGAGGAGGTGGCGGCCACCGAGGGGATTAGTTTGTCGGCTGCCAAAACAAGAATTCATCGCGCCAAGCGCGTATTTAAGAAAATTTATGAACCCGATTGTTCTTCCGCCAGAATTTAGGTCGAGGATTATGCGCCGGGTGTATCTAATTTGGGCTTTTCGCCTAATTTTACGGAGCGCTTTGTGGCGCTTTGCGGGCGCCTTTGGTCTTGTGTGGTGGCTCACTTTCCATGTTTCTTTTTCCCAAGTATGGCTCAATGTGCCCAAGCATGCGTGGCGCGGACCGGCGTATACCTTTAGCGCTTTTTGGGGTACCGAACATATTACCCAATTACTGTGTTTGGGCTTTCTCGCCCTTGCTAGTTGGCTTTTCTTCGATAGTTTGCGTTTGTTTTCGGCCTTTTACCGCCGAGTTTTTGCTTAATCACCAGCCTCTGCTTCAGCGGTGGCGGTTTTGGTTTTTATTTCGGCCAAAATTTGAGCGGTTAGCTCGGGATTTTGTTTGAGATAAGTTCTGGTGGCATCATAACCTCGGCCAAGCTTGGTATTACCGTATTGATAACTATTGCCTGATTTGGCGACGACGCCATACTTCTCGCCCAGAGCGATAATTTCTCCCTCGGGCGAAATGCCCTCATTGTAGAGCACATCAAATTCTGCCACTTTAAATGGAGCGGCGACTTTGTTTTTGACCACCTTTACCCGCACCCTACTGCCCACCACCTCCTCACCTTTTTTAATTTGGGCGATCCGGCGGATATCTAAGCGAACGGAAGAATAAAATTTAAGAGCTTTACCACCCGGGGTGGTTTCTGGATTGCCAAACATCACGCCGATTTGCATTCTAATTTGGTTAATAAAAATCACTACCGTTTTTGATTTGGCCACAATCGCAGTCATTTTCCGCAAGGCTTGGCTCATCAGTCGTGCTTGTTTGCCCACATGGTAAGCCCCCACATCGCCCTCAATTTCATCTTTAGGGGTGAGAGCGGCCACCGAATCAATCACAATCACATCAATTTTCCCCGAGCGGATCAAACTCTCGGCAATTTCTAGCGCTTGTTCACCATAATCCGGTTGGGAAATTAGGAGTTCGTCGGTTTTGACGCCAATTTTTTTTGAATAATCCGGATCCAGAGCATGTTCGGCGTCAATAAAGGCGCAGACACCACCGGCTTTTTGAGCTTGGGCGACCACGTGGAGGGCGAGAGTGGTTTTACCCGATGATTCTGGGCCATAAATTTCGATAATACGACCGCGAGGCATGCCGCCAATGCCTAAAGCCAAGTCTAAGCCCACCGAACCGGTGGAGATTGCTCCCACCCCCACCTTCGGGGCTTCACCCAACTTCATAATCGAACCCTCGCCAAATTTACTCTCAATGCTTTTAATCGTGTCTTCTAGTCCGAGCTTGTGATTAGGCGCACCTTCGTCTTTAACCTTTTTTGCCATAAGTTTTTATTTAAATACTAAAGAGATGGTTTTAGCTTTGGTCCGGCCAAACTTATCTTCCGCCACTAATTCCAGCACATTATAACCATAAGCGAGAAGCACCTCTTCGTCAAAGTGGCCGGTGGTATTAGTAAAGATTTGTCGACCATTTAAGTAAAGTTTGGCAATATTTTCGGCAAAACCGCTTACTTGGACGGCCTCATTCGCCACCTCGCTCCCATTACTCGGCTGTTCCAAGGTAATTTCTGGCCCAGTGATCAGGTGTCTCGCTTGGAAGCCGGCATAAATAAGAGTAAAAGTAAATAGGCCCACTATGCCCAATTTAACTAAGGGGTTCATGATTTGGTTGATCGCTTGGTGTGGGTTCACCGCCTTCATTATTGGTGACATAAATTTCTCGGGCCTTAGCTCCCGCGCCGCGTCCCACCATCCCGCGTTCTTCGAGTGCGTCCATTAGGCGCGCGGCGCGGGCATAGCCTACTCCTAGTTTGCGTTGGAGATAGGTGGTTGAGGCTCGGCCGGTTTCTTTAATCAGTTGAACCGCTTGTTCTAAGAGGGGGTCTAATTCCTCGCCACTTTCTTCTAGATTGATGCTGGTTCCGGCTCCCGGGCCGCTCGTGCCACTACCATTAGCGAGGATAATTTCTTCACCCGCTTCGCCCTCATAATGTTTGACCAAAAAGGCTACCACCTTTTTTACTTCGGCGTCAGAGATAAAGGCTGATTGGATCCGGATCGGTTTCGACATCTCGGCTCCGAGGTAAAGCATGTCGCCCGAACCGAGGAGTTTTTCGGCGCCAGCCATGTCAATAATCGTTCGCGAATCAATTTGTGATGCTACCTGGAAGGCGACTCGCGATGGCACATTCGCTTTAATAATGCCGGTGATTACTTCGACCGAGGGTCGCTGGGTCGAGAGTACTAAGTGGATACCTACCGCCCGCGACATTTGCGCCAAACGCACAATCGAGGCTTCTAATTCTCGGGGGAAGCTCGACATAATATCCGCCAATTCATCAATCACGATCACAATGTAGGGCATATCCTCATCCCGCGTTTCTAGTTGATGGTATGAACCAACATCTCGTACTTGGACTTTTTCCAAAACTTGATATCGCCGTTCCATTTCTTTAATTGCCCACTTCAGAACGATGATCGACTTTTTCGGATCGGTGACGACGGGGGTTAAAAGATGGGGAATTTTATTATAACCGGTCAACTCCACTCGCTTTGGGTCAATCATAATAAAACGCAATAAATTTGGTGGATTGCGGTAGAGGAG
This sequence comes from uncultured Candidatus Saccharibacteria bacterium, assembly GCA_964361825.1. Lineage (GTDB taxonomy): Bacteria > Patescibacteriota > Minisyncoccia > Phycocordibacterales > JACOZG01 > CAYICB01. The sequence goes on from CAYICB010000009.1 coordinate 30,633, forward strand.
GGAGGTGATTAGGGTGTGGATCATTACCGATTTACCCGAGCCGGTGGCGCCAGCGATTAAGATGTGGGGTGATTTGGCTAGATTAGCAAAGTGGGCCGAGCCAGAAATCCCGCGACCCAGAGAAAAGAGTAGGGGGTGAGGTGATGAAGTGAAGTCGTTTGAGCTCAAAATGGAAGCTAGACCCACAATCGATTTGGTGCTATTGGGGATCTCGATACCCACCAGAGATTTGCCCGGAATTGGGGCTTCAATGCGGAGCGGGTGGGCCGCTAGGGCCAAAGACAAATCATTTTGCAAAGCTACCAAGCGAGAGAGTTTGACCCCTTCGGCCGGCTTCAGGGCGTAACGGGTGATTGAGGGACCAATGGTTACTTCGTCCATTTCGACCATAATGCCAAAGTTGGCGAGGGTGCGCTTAATGATATTGGCATTAAATTTAATATCACCCCCCACTGGTTTGCCCCGATCGGGCTCTAAGAGCGATAGGGGCGGGGGAGTAAAATCTTTGGTTTGTTTTTTGGCCCAGTTTATTGGTCCCGCTAGATCTTCAGGTTCTTCTCGTTCGGGTTTAATTAGTGGCCTCTTCTCTATTGGCATTAGTGATCCTTTAGTTGGTTCTAGTTCCGGTGGAGGTAAAGCCTCGCTCGCTAAAGCTAAATTATCGGGGGTGTTTTCTGGCCCCGGCTTTCTCCACGACCAGCCAAACAATTTTTTCTCTAACGAAAAACGGGTGTCGAAGATCACGAGCATGGCTACGATCATTAAGGCTACTAGGACCACGAGAGTGAGATAGAAATCAAAGATTTTTAATAAGGGTAAAGAAATTATTTGGCCGAGGAGTCCTCCCCAGTTTTCCTCTTTACCCAAACTACCGAGTAGACCGGTCGCGGCGAGAAAGAAGATTGCTCCGCCAATTAATCGGCCCTTAAAAAAATTGGGTCTAATGGAGTGCAAAAAACCAATACCCAGTAGTGCGCAGGTAATAGGGAAGAGGAAAAAGCCAATCCCTAAACCTTGATACAAGAGCTTGAAGGTAAGGCGCCCCGCTACTCCGGCATAGCCTAGGCTTGATAAGAGAAAGAATAAACCGAGGACAAAAGAAATGATGGCTAAGACGCCATGCTTGGTTTCTTCTTTAATTTCGGCAATAAAGCTCGGCCGTGCTTCCGGCTCTCGGTCCAATTTTCTTCTCGACATGCGCTCGATTATATCACTTAGTTAACTTAATTCTAGACAGTTGCCCTGTCCCATATATAATCAGGGGTGATGACCGATAAAGAGCCAAAGGACAGCATTAGAGACAAGAAAAATTTTGATGGCACTGTGTCCTTTGAACATCTTGTCCTTTTGAAAGCCGACAAGCTCACTAAGGCAGTTTATTTAGTTACTAATGGCTTGGTAGATAATGATTCTTTGAAGTGGCGCTTAAGAGACAAATCCTTAGAGCTTTTTTGGGCGGTGCGTGATTGGACTAAAGCGCTCTCACCCGAGGCCCGAGTTTGGCCTAATGGTTTAGAATTTATTGATGACCTTGTCTTTTTACTTGGTCTTGGTCGAGCCGAGGGTCGAATTTCTGCAGTTAATCTGGAGATTTTGCAAACTGAGTATGCTAATTTGAAAAAATATTTTTTGGGTTATGAGGCGCCAAGGCGATTTTATGACCTTGCTTTGCCAGAAACTCCAGAAGTTAAAGAGGGTCAACCCAAAATCCTTATTTCTAAACCACAAGAGAAAAAACAAGTCAAAACTGACGACAATCGCCGTGAGGCCATTTTGCAATTTTTATTAGGGAAAAACGGCCTATCCATTAAGGAGATTTCTCGGGCTTTGCCTCGGGTTAGCACCAAAACGGTGCAGAGGGAACTCGCGGCGCTGGTAAATGAGGGTCGAGTGCGACGGGAGGGTGATCGGCGCTGGAGTCGCTACTCCTTAAACTAGGTATTTTGATTGACTTTTTACCCTTTTGCCCTATACTTGGCTCCACCACAAGTACTTATCCACATTGGGCTCTTTGCCCGCTTATCGTCTAAATAATATACTTGTGGGTACGGCAAGACCTAACCGGCAGTTTGGCCTGCTCTTTGATAATAAAATATTCCTTAAATTTTTACCGAAAACCTCAACCTTGTCCTAGCCTCTTTACCCGATCGTTTTGCCAAACAAAACGATTTAGGGTAAGGGGATTGGAAAATTATTAGTTAGTTATTACTAAGTCGAAAATTAATAAAAGTTATAAACTTAAATGAGTAAATTATTAAACAAATCAGGAGCCAGCAAACTGGTCCTTGGTTTGATTCTTGCTCTGGCCTTTGTTGGCTTCTCCTTCACCGGAGTCGCTAGCGCCCAGAATATGACAGTCGAGCAGCTGTTTCAATTATTATCAGGTCTTGATCCTGCGACTCTTGGTCAACTAAGTACCATGCTTGGCGGTTCCACTGCCGGAACTCCACCTGCAACTGGCGGTTGCAATCTCACTCGCGATCTCTCGATGGGATCCACTGGTGAGGATGTGCGCTGTCTCCAGCAGAAGCTCAATTCCATGGGTTTCCCTGTTGCCTTAACTGGCAACGGTTCCATGGGAATGGAAACTACTTACTTCGGTCCGGCTACGGCCGCCGCGGTATCTAAGTTCCAAGTAGCCACTGGGATCCATCCTACCGGTACTGGCACTGCTGGTCCCCTCACTCGCGCCAATATCAATGGCTCGGCTGGCGGCACCCCAATGCCTCCGGTTGGTGGAACCCCAACCTGCCCCGCTGGCTTTAACTGCACTCCGACCAATGTTCCTCCTGCTACTTGCCCTGCCGGCTTTACCTGCACCCCAGTTGGTGGTGGTACCCCCGTTACTGGTGGTAGCACTGGCCTAACCGGCGGCGCTGGTTCGATTGAAGATGCTGACTTCCTCTCCAGCTTAAGTGGGGAAGAGGTTGGTGAAGATGATGATGATGTCGCGGTCGCTGGTTTAGAGATTGATGCTGACCCTGGTTCTGATATAGAGATCACGGCGGTCCGCTTAGACTTTGATCAAGGGACTGCTAACCAGGACTGGGATAACTATGCTGAGGATGTGTCCATCTGGTTTAACGGCGAAGAAGTTGCTCGTGTTGACGCTGATGAGTTTAATGACGACAATGCCTTCGATAAGACCATTTCCCTCGATTCCGGTGCGATTATAGGGGCAGGTGAGAATAACGCTGAACTGGTCGTAAAGGTTACAGGCGTTAACAACCTTGATACCAATGATGCGACCGATACTTGGACGGTCATCTTTACCTCGGTTCGATTCAAGGATGCTCAAGGTGCTTCTGTCACTGATACGGCCACAGGCGATATTGGTACCGAGACTCGCTCCTTCTCCTTCGAGACATTTGCGACAGCTTCTGACATTGAGCTGAAAATCTTAAGAGAGGATGCTGACATTAATGATCCTCAGGTCATTGAAGTTCACGCTTCTAATAAGACCCAGAATGTTGAGTTGATGTCGTTTACCCTTGAGGCGGAAGGCGATTCCGATCTCGAGATCAAGCGCTTTGGTGTGAATGTTGATACTACTGCAACCCATGTAGACGGTATTATTGCTGGTTCAAGTACTCCAGCTATCGCTCTTTGGATTGATGGAGAGGAGTATGGCACAGCTACATACTTCGACGATGCTGATGATGCGGAGGTTGGTCAAGATGAGGATGTGCTTTGGGATGATGTTGATTTCACCATTCCTGCTGGAGACAAAGTGTCCGTAGTAATTAAAGCCGATATTCTTAACCTAACTGGTCAAGGTGTGGATGCCGGAGATACTATCACCTTAACTCTTGGTGAGGTTGAAACTGTTCAACTCGGTTCCGCTTCCCTCTTCGAAATTGAAGATGAGGCTGGTACAGATTTGGTTGATGCCGACATCACTGGTTCTCTAACTGCTGGTGCTCACGAAGTTCAGACAGCTGGTATTTCACTTGCCTTCGTCAGTGCTTCCTCCGAGGACGACAACGCTTCTCTCGACATTGCCACTGGTGACGATACTGGTATTTACCAGATCGTCTTCGATGTGACGGCTTTTGGTTCTGCGATGTTTATCGATGGTGATGTCGTAGCGGCCACTACATCAAATGCAGCAAATGATGGTATCACTTGGGCTTCAACTACCAACTCGACTGGTGGTGCTTCGACCTCAGTTCTTGCTATTCTTGACGCCGAAGGTTCAGAGACTAATGATGTTACCACTGCTACTGCCCGATCATTTGAGGTCCCAGAAGATACCACTCGTCGGTTTACTTTGGATGTCCAAATTAGCTCTGGCGGTACTAACTCAGCTGACTTGGTCCAGGGCGTAAGAATAATTGGTCTTAAATGGGACACCAATAGTGGTGATGACCATGCCAATGTCTATTCACTCGATCTTGGAGACTTCAAGACTGGTGTTGAAAACCTCAATTACCAACAGTAATATTAGCTAACTTGTGTCCTTGCGCTGACTTCGGTTAGTGTAAGGATAGCTAACAAAAACTCCCCCAATTGGGGGAGTTTTTGTGTGTTTGAACCTCTGCCCATTATCGCCCCACATCAGGATGTCTGACATCCTTTTATTGTCTTTGTTGTGTCCACAGACCCCGCTGAAGACCGCGTGCTACAATTTTAAACATGTCTGACATCCCGAAACAATGAGAAAAGAACCCTACACTGTGGGCTCTTATGTTCATGTAATTAAGCGCGGGAGTCGCGGTTTGCCTATTGTGAAAGACGAAAATGATCGTCGCCGCTTTTTGCTTATGCTCCGTCATTTTAATGACGAATTTTACCCTGATAATTGGTTTAAGGATTTGCTTGACGCTAAGCTTACTCATTCCTTTGAGCGGCCGACTGTTTGGCCGTCGCAGAAACGAATTGTTGAAATTATCTGTTATTGCTTGGTAGAAAATCATTTTCATTTTCTTCTTCGGGAAATTGTTGAGGGCGGTATTGCTAGGTTTATGAAACGCTTGGGGGTTGGTATGGCCAAGTATTTTAATGAAAAATATAAGGAAAAGGGCTCTCTGTTTCAGGGAGCTTATCGCTCAAAAACAATTTCTGATGACACCTATTTTCATTATGTTAGTGCTTACATCCAAGTTAAAAACTGTTTAGAACTGCATCCTTCTGGTTACCACTTAGCTTGTCGAAACTTCGAAAATTCTTTTTTGTGGGCAGAAAAATACCCCTATTCCAGTTTGGGGGAATTTACTGGGGTTGAAACAAAAAACATTATTACGCGCGGCCTTCTGTCCGAAACTTTTACCCCCACCGAATACAAAGAATTCTGTCGCGATTTTATTTCTAGTCGTTTGGACATGTCTGACATCCGTAATGAGGCTGGTTTTTTGAATCTGGAAGCAGTAAAATAATATCCTATGCCCTCCGGTGGTGATGCGAAAAGTGATTTGTTGTGGTTGGTGGTGATTTTGATCGCCCTTGGTTTTGTGTGGGTGGCGGCTGGTGGGCCGAGCCGAGCTAATTTTAATAGCCCTTTTCTTGCGCCACCACATATTAGTGGCGTGCCTTTGGGTGGGGGACGCGGGGGAAATAATTCCGGGCCAGTGATGGGCGGCGAGAGTGATGGCGCCGAGCTCTCGGCTACTTTTTCGCGCTGGCGCGATCAACTTAGCCTTAATACCGGCAATGCTCAAGATGAATATCGTCCGGGTTACGAGCACATCTCGATTTATTCTTCGGCTGATATGCCAATTTCGCTCGCTGGTTGGCGACTGGCCAATAGCCGTGGTTACTTTGCCTCTTTGCCTTATACCACCAAAATTTTTTGGGGTGGTGGGGCCAATTTAGCCACTGAACCAATTATTCTTAATCCGGGAGATGAGGCCATTATTACCACCGGCAAGGTGCCCGATCGCAACCCGTTTCCGATTAATGCCAGCTTTCGCGTTAATAAGTGCAGTGGTTACTTGGGCGAACTGGAACGCTACCGAGATTTTTTTGCCCCCTCGCTTAATTCTCATTGCCCGGCGCCCGAAACCGAGCTTGATCTCTATGCGCTTGATGAAGATTGTGCCGATTTTATTGAAGGTTTAGGCTCTTGTACCACCCCAGAAGAAAAGCGGATTGACGATGAAATTTATTTTGACGGGGTTTTGGGGGTCAAGCGGGCCTGTCGTGCCTTGGTGACCGACTTTTTTCACCACAATGCTTGTGTGTTGCGGCATCAGAATGACCCGGACTTTTTTGAGGACGAGTGGCGAGTGTATCTTAATCAACGCTCGGAATTGTGGGATGATCGACGGGAGACGATTACACTTTACGATGAATTTGGTAAAATAGTAGATCAAGTAAGCTATGACTAAATTTTTATGGAGTTTGGGTTTGGGTTTGTTTTTTACTACTAGTTTGGTTTGGGCGGAAACAGGGAGTATTGTCCGTTTAAAGTTTGTTAATTCCGAGCGCGTGGTAGCCACGGGCGCTTTGTCGGAAGTTTTAACCGTCCAAACTCAAAATGGTGGTGGTGAGGCCGAGGATATTAGCAGTACCGCCGATGTGACCTTTACTTCTAGCTCTGATACGGGAGAATTTTTGAACCAGAGCGGTCAGCCGGTTTCTACGGTGATGGCTAAAAATTCGGCCAATCGTAATTTTTATTATCGCGACTCGGATGATGGCGAGCACACCCTGACGGTCACCGTGACGATTAGGGATGGTGGTGAATCGTGGACGGCCGAACAAGATATTACGATTGGTGACGAGCCAGAGGATGAGGAGGAAGATAGTGACGACGAAGAAACCAACGACGATCAAGACGAGGACGAAGAGGAAGATATGGAAGAGGATGATAGCGGTAATGACGAAGACGAAGATCAGGAAGATGACGATGATGAGGAAGAGGAGGACGAAGAAGAGGTTAAAGAGGTGAAGAAAGAAGAGAAAAAAAAGGTAGTAACGCCCAAACCAGAAACTAAGCCGGAAGGGATTTCCCCAGAACTTTTGTTGAAGTTAAAAATGGCCTTGGCGCCACAAGTGGTGCCGGTGGTTGCGCCACCACCCGTGGTTAAGCCAGAGCCGGAACCGGTGGAAAAAGTTGAACCGGTTGAAGAAAAACCAGAGCCAATAATTGTCTCGGCGGAAACGCAGTTGGCCGCAGCGATTGTTGCCACCAACACCCTTCCCACTGTTTTGTCTAACGAATCTGTTGATGGTCCAATTGTGATCGAGAAGAAACCAACTTTATGGCAGAGGTTTTGGCGGTGGCTATTTGGTGACTAATTTTTATGAAAAAACCAAACAATGATTTTTGGCAAATGACCGCTGGTTTTATCCTGATTATTATTTTTGGCATTCTTGGTGTTTATCTTATTAGTTTGTTTGAGGCAATTTAATTTATTGACTTATTTGCTAAATAAGCTAAGATTCTTCTTGAAGCCGTAGACAGCCGGTCCCGCAAGGGATAATCCATCCGCCAGCTGGCGGATAAGCCGGCCGAGGGTCGAACAAACGGCTATTAGCTGTTTTATTTTTTTGTTTATATGGCAATTAGTCGCGAAAAGAAAACTAAAATCTTGGCCAAACTCGAAGAGCGTTTGGCGGCGGCCGAAACCGTGGTTTTTGTGAATTTCCACGGTTTGGCGGTGAACTCGGTCAATGAATTGCGTCGAGCGCTGGAGGCGATGAAGGTGGGTTATGTGGTGGCCAAAAAAACCCTGATTCGCCGAGCTTTAGAGACCCAAAGCCGTTTTAAGGGTGAAATACCGACCCTTGATGGCGAGGTGGCCATTGCTACCGGCGCTGACCCAATTTTGCCCGCTAAGGGGGTTTATGAGTTTAAGCAGAAGGTTAAAGAGGGGATCAAAATTTTGGGCGGCGTCTTCGGTGGCGAGTATGTGTCGGCCGAGAAGATGGAGCAAATTGCGGCCATTCCGGCTCGCGAGGTGCTTTACGGTCAGTTGGTCAACCTGATCAATTATCCAATTGCTGGTTTGGTTATCGCTCTAAGCGAAATCGCCAAACAGCGAGAAGTTACTAGTAATTAATTAAAAATTATGGAAGAACAAGCAAAAACTCCGGTCAGTGTGCCGGAAAAGTTCAAATCATTGGTGGAGGCGATTGAGAAAATGAGTGTTCTTGATCTCCATGAATTGGTGAAGTTTTTGGAAGTGCGGTTTGGGGTTTCGGCCCAAGCGGTGGCCGTGGCGGCACCCGGGGCTGGGGCGGCGGTAGTAGAGGAGAAAGACAGCTTCAATGTGGAGCTAAAGGCGGCGGGTGATCAGAAGATTGCGGTGATTAAGGCCGTGAAGGAGCTCCTTGGTCTTGGTCTCAAGGAGGCTAAGGATCTGGTAGAAGCGGCTCCGGCCATGCTGAAGGAAGGAGTTAAGAAAGAAGACGCCGAAAAAATCAAGAAGGAAATTGAGGCCGTTGGTGGTAAGGTAGAGCTTAAATAATAAATGGATTTATTGGGGCGATTGTTTGGTAGTGTCGAGCGGGTAAAATTGTTGCGCCTGTTTATTCTTAATCAGACCACAATTTTTTCGCCCGAGGAAATTGGCCGGCGCGCTAGGGTGGCGACTCGGATTTTGCGTCAAGAACTCGAATTACTAAAGAAAATTGGGTTCATTGAGGTAAAGCTGGTTACTTTGACGCCGGTGAAGGCCAAAAAAGGCAAGAAAACCAAAGTTTCTAAGGTAAAAGGCTGGCAATTGTGCCAGTCTTTTCCTTTTCTCCACCCATTGTCTAATTTACTCAAAAGTGATTTGGTGACGCGGCGGCGGCAAATTGCCGAGCGCCTCGCTCGGGCCGGGCAGATTAAACTCTTGGTGATTGCGGGGATTTTTATCAATGAGGGTGAGAGTCGCGCCGATCTCTTGATTGTGGGTGACCACCTGAAGAAAAAGGTGGTAGAGCGAGGGATAGAAGCGCTAGAAGCCGAGATTGGCCGGGAGCTCTCTTATGCCGTCATGGATACCCCCGAGTTCACTTATCGTTACCATGCTTGTGATAAGTTTGTTCGGGACATTTTGGATTATCCCCATGAGCGGGTGGTAGACAAGCTCAAGTGGTAGTAAAATTAGGCCACAATCGAGGTTTATTAGTTAATCGTTAGTTTTATCATATGAATAATGTAACTTTAAACAAGTTAAGCACGGAACTTTCAACCCAGTTCCAAGATGTGTGGCAGGTGGTCTTTGTGTCCGTTTTACCTAAAGTGTTGATTGCTGTTTTGATCTTTATCTTGGGTTGGTTGATTGCGGTGATTTTGGGTAAGTGGGTAGCGCAGATTGTAGACGCTCTTCAGCTTGATAAGGCCCTAAAGAGTGTGGGTACCGATGAGGTGCTCGCGAAGGCCGGCTTTAAGCTCAATGCTGGTGGCTTTTTGGGTGGCTTGGTGCGTTGGTTTATTATTGTGGTTTTCTTGATTGCTGCGCTCAATTTGCTCGGTTTGGCGCAAGTTAATGATTTCTTGCGCAGTGTCGTGCTATCTTACTTGCCCCGAGTCTTTGCCGCTTCTTTGATCTTACTCCTTGCGGCGGTGGTGGCTGATGCGGCGCACAAGGTGATTTCTGGTTCGGCACGGGCCGTGGGTTCTGGTTCGGCCAAGTTTTTTGGCGGCATTGCTAAGTGGGCCATCTGGGTTTCGGCGATTATGGTGGCCCTTAATCAGTTAGGTATTGGTGGTCCGATGTTAAATAATCTCTTTACCGGTATTGTGGCCATGCTCTCGATTGCTGGTGGTTTGGCCTTTGGTTTGGGTGGTAAAGACGCGGCGGCTCGTTATATCGAGAAGTTGCGCGAAGATATCCACGGTCACAACTAATAGCTCGAAGTCTTAAAGCAAAAAACCCGCCTGAAATGGCGGGTTTTTTGCTAGCTTTCCCCAGCCCGCTTGACGGCGTTTTTGGTTCATATATACTAGCCCTTGTCGGATATGTTAAACAACAAAAACCAAACAATCGAGTGGCCTAGATAGCCAGTTTTTTGGGTATCTAGGCCGCCCCACCGGGCGGTTTTTCTTTCAGCAAGACAGTAAATTGACAATTAAATTCCTGCCACCGCTCCACTTTAATGTGGGTCTTTTCAAGCGCGGGAGGCAGGTTAGCCCCGATGTAAGTCGGGGCAAGCAATCAAAGTAAGTGGTTTTTAGATTTCCTAATAGGAAATTTAAGAGTAGACGGTGGATACCTTGACTCAAAAAGGCGATGAAAGACGCGGCGTGGCGGCGATACGCTTCGGGGAGGTGCCTAGCAACCTTCGATCCGAAGATTTCTGAATGGGGAAACCCTTCCAGCTTGACTGGAAACTCTGTCGCAAGATAGAGAGCAGACCCGGGGAAGT
>CAYICB010000010.1:0-39685 GCA_964361825.1 uncultured Candidatus Saccharibacteria bacterium
TTGTTGCTATTGATCGTGGGTGGTTTGACCGCGGCTAATTGATTGGGGGTGGTTGGGGCGAAAGAGAAGAAACTAAGACCGACGAGGAGGAGAAGTGGGAGGAGGAGTTGAGGAAAGGGTTTCATCTTGTTTATAATTTTTTAAACTCTTCAATCACTTTGGCTAGATCGGGCGCGTTCCAAATGGCGGAACCAACCACTAAGTTATCGGCTCCCGCTTCGATCGCCTGCTTACCGGTCTCTAGATTAATTCCACCGTCGACAGAAATTTTAACATTAGGAAATTTTTGTCGCAAAGCACTAATTCGCGCAAGCGCCTGCGGACTAAACGGCTGACCATATTCACCAATTTTTTCTATGGTCATTAGCTGAACCAAATCAATTTTATCAATATGCGGTACGAGAACATCGAGATTGGTACTCATAAGTAGGGCCACACCGGCTTCGTTAACGCGCAAGTCAATAATATCAAGAATCTCCGCCAAATTCTCCGTGGCTTCATAATGCACAATCACGCGATCGGCCACAGCAAGCCATTGGGGTAAAACTTCTTCTGGGGCTTCAATCATTAAGTGGGCCTCAATCTTGGTTTTGCCATTAAGGGTAGCCAGATCTTCGGGATTCCCCCACGATTCGGGTGTGGCAAATTTGCCATCAGCAACATCAAAATGGACCCAATCTACCATCCCCTCAACTCGATTAATCTTAATCGCAATTTCTTCGAAACTTTTGCCAATCAAAGAAGGGATGATTTCGGTCATGTTTTAAAATTCGGCTGGGATTTGACCCAGTTCGGGTTCATCAATCTTTTTAATTCGCCGTTCGTGGCGTTCTTCACCACTAAATTTGGTTTTAAGCCACAAGTCAATGACTTTTTTTGCTTCCTCTTCATTAATAAAACGCGCCCCAAGCGAAAGCACATTGGCGTTATTGTGCTCGCGCGAAAGAGTAATGATATCTTGGCCATTTCCCAATTCTGCTCGAGGTAAACCATAATACACGGCGGCCCGCACCCCAGCAAAACGATTGGCGCAAATTGCCTCGCCTTGCCCTGAACCACCCAAAATAATTCCGCGGCTCGAAGTGTCGCTCGCCACTTGCTTGGCCACAATTTTTATAAAATCGGGATAATCATCATTTGGATCAAGCTCGAAGGCGCCTTCATCGAGCACGGTATGACCCTCGGCCTTCAGCCACACTTTCAACTTCTCCTTCAACTCAAACCCCGCATGATCAGCCCCAAGATAGATTTTCATGAGAATAACTAAATAGCTAAATAACTAATGACTAAATACCAAAGTCGCGAGCATTTTAATCACTTGAATCAATACGTCGTCAAGACTTTTTCTTTCTACTTCCTGAATATAACCCAATCGTCGACAAATTTCTATCTGTGTCTCTAGTTCTTTCGACGAAGCAAAAGCTATGCGGAAAAAATGCAACCGATCGTTCTTACTGATTCTAGCATGACCTTCAGCAATATTGGATGGAACAGAAACTGCCGCACGGCGCATTTGAGACGTTAATCCATGAAGTTCTTCTTTGGGAAAAGTTTTGGTGTGGCGGTAAACTTCTTCAACGAGCTCCATCGACTTTCTCCACACGCCCCAGTCTTTGTAATCGCTCATACCCTATTTAGTTATTTAGCTATTGGCCATTTAGCTTAGTCCAGCTTTTACGACGTGCTGGACTAATGCATGCGTGTACCCCATTTCATTGTCGTACCAAGCGAGAACTTTGACGAGATTGCCGCCCACCACCTTGGTAAAGCCGAGATCGGCAATGGAGGCGTAAGGGCTACCAATAATGTCGGAGGAAACGAGCTGTTCTTCGCTGGCGCTAAAAATTTTGGCCCAACGCGGTTCTTGGGCCGCTTTTTTGAGAATAGTATTAACTTCTTCAACCGTGGTTTTGCGCCGGGCGATAAAAGTGATATCGGCAATTGAGCCAGAAATTACCGGTACCCGCAAAGCAATGCCGTCAAAAAGGCCTTTAAGCGACGGGATTGCCTCGGTTACCGAGATCGCCGCGCCGGTGGTACTTGGCACAATATTGGCCGCCGCCGCTCTACCCCGCCGCCAATCTTTAGCATCGGGAGAATCCACCAGCTTTTGCGTGGCGGTATAAGCGTGCACGGTGGAGAGCATGGCCTTCTCCACGCCAATCGTCTCATGCAAAATCTGAATCACCGGACTCGCCGAATTAGTGGTACAAGAAGCGTTCGAGGTAATTTGGCAAGTCGCGAGCTTGTCTTCATTGATTCCCATCAGTACCGTGGCCCCAGAGATACCGGGCACCGGATCGCCCTTCACCGGCGCCGAGATCACCACCTTATGCGCCCCGGCATCAATATGCCCTTTGGCCTTCTCATAAGTTTCGAAAAATCCCGTACTCTCCACCACCACTTGTACGCCGAGATTACCCCAAGGCAATTCTTTCGGCTCTTTCTTTTGCAAAAAAACAATTTCTTGATCATTGATTACGAGTTTGCCATCCCGAGTTTCAATTTTTAAATCGCTCTTGCCATAAGCGCTATCGTACTTGAGTAAATAAGCTAAATTTTCTAAATCGCCCAAATCGTTTACGGCCACCACCTCAAGTTCTTCGCGCTTGATCGCGATCTTCAAGAAGGCACGGCCAATCCGACCCAAGCCATTAATCGCCACTTTGGTTTTCATGCCCTAAATTGTATCAATTTTTAAGTTTTTCCGCGAAAAGCTTAGCCAAAACCTGTGGATTAGCCGCTCCCTTGCTCAACTTCATCCCTTGGCCAATTAAGAACTGGAGCGAGGCGGCTTTGCCGGCTTTATATTCCCCCACCACTTTCGGATTTTCAGCAATAATTTTTTCTACCAACTCATTAAGAGACTCGGCGCTGGCAACCTCAGCCATGGTTCCGTTCAAAATTGAGCTCTTGGCTTGTGGCGACGGTAATTCTCCCGCTTGATACTTCCGCACCACTTCCGTAAAGATTTTAATATCAGGCAACCAGTTCGGCTCTTTCTTTCTTTTACCTGCCACATCATTGGCAATAAAGTTAGAGGCCGTCTTCACTAGCGCCAGTTCTTTAAGCTCTTTTTCGACTAAATCAAAAAATTGCGCCAAAGCAAAATCAGCCACATACTGCTCAGCATCTTCAGCTTTAATTCCCAAAGCAATAAGTCGCTCGCGTTTCGCCCATGGCAGTTCCGGCAAAGTTTCCTGCAAATTCTCAAATTCTTTGATCTCGCTAATTTTCAACTTTGGCAAATCAGGATCAGGGAAATAGCGATAATCATGGGCCGACTCCTTCTCGCGTTGAGAAAAAGTAATCTGCTTCGTCTCATCCCAACCACGCGTTTCTTGGACAATTTTTTCACCTTTCTCCAGCGCTTCTTGCTGACGCTTGAGTTCATAATCAATTGCGCCTTCCACACTACGAAATGAGTTCAAATTTTTGACCTCAACCTTGGTACCCAAAAGGTTCGACCTTGCCTGCCCGACGGCGAGGCGGGGGTCTGGGTTTTTAAGGTCGAACCTTGAAACCGAGATGTTCGCTTCAACTCTCATTTCTCCTTTTTCCATATTCGCTTCCGAAGCACCAAGATACCAGAATAGCAGTTGCAATTCGCGCGCAAAATCACCGGCCTGTTTGGCGCTCGTAATATCCGGCTCGGTGACAAGTTCCATCAAGGGCACACCCGCGCGATTAAAATCCACTAAACTAGAGTTTGATTCCTGGTCGTGCAAAGACTTGGCCGTATCTTCTTCCAAATGTACACGGCGAATCCGCACATTTTTTAGCAAACCACCCGAGACTAAAGGAAATTTGTACTGACTAATCTGATAACCTTTCGGAATATCAGGGTAAAAATAATTTTTGCGATCAAATTCAGTAAAGTCTGCCAAGGTGCCACCAAGAGCGAGGCCAACCCGGAGCACCTGCCGCACCGCTTCTTTATTAATCACCGGCAAAGTTCCGGGATGCGCCGTGCACACCGGGCAAATATTTATACTCGGCTCTGGTGCTAAAGGTTCATTTTTACACCGGCAAAACATCTTGGTCTTCGTCGCCAATTCGGCATGAATCTCGAGGCCAATCGTGGGCCTATAGTTATCCCCTTGACTATTCATTTTGGTTGTATATAATCATACTGTAGTCACGATGAAAAGTCCCCCGCAAGGTTTTGTCCTTGTGGGGTCCTTTTTTTACTATACTCAACCTTTTTTCTCAAATCATTAACAAAAGAAACTTCCCGCCCCGCAACCCTTAACAATAAACGGGAACAGGAATCCAAAGAGGGAGCTAAAACTTTCAAAAATTTGTGATTATCTTTGAGGTGCTTAATTAAGCAATAAAAGTCACCGTCTCCAGTCACCACAAGAGCGCGTTCATAATTTTGCCACTCAATCATTGCCTGAAGAACCAGCTCGGCATCGCAATTGCCTTTAATTACTCCTTCTTTGTTTTCTAAAATAGGTTTAAAAATTAAAACAAACCCCACTGATTGCAAAAAGCTATAAAATTGCTGGTTGGTTGGCAAAAATCCAACAAAAACATAGGCTTTTGTAATTGAATATTTTTCCGTTAAATATTTTCTAAATCTAATATAATCAATTTTCCACCCAAGACTTTTTACTCCAAGATATAGATTCTGCCCATCAATAAAAGCGTAGTTATTTTCTTTTTTACTCATTAAGTTCAATTAGCCTATCATTTTGAGCGCCAAAGAAAAAGGGCGACTGATTAGGTCGCCCGTGGTTGTTACGCGGGTTATGGTGATTGTGGTATGACAATCTTTCTTTCCACCGTCAAATCAACCAAACCTTCACTGAAAAGCCGCAGTAAATTCGCCAAAATCTCTTGAGAGTTAAAGTGGGGCCGAAAACAAAGTGGGCAAGATTCAAAACCAAACTCTATCAAATGTTTAGAGTCTGTGGGCTCGTTCTCTTTCACAAAATCAAGGATCTTAGAGCGAATTTCTGCGTCACGACGATTATTTTTTCCCATTGTTGCTACCCTTCGCGCCAAGCGCAAATAAACTATTTGTTTTTCAACGATCCGGGAGTCAAACTACCACGCAACAAATAAAAAGTCTAACCCACATATCGCACCTCTTCTTCGAGCTTAATCCCGAACTTTTTGAAGACGCGAGCCTTGAGAAGATTGGATAGTTTCTTAACTTCTTTCATGGTGGCTTTACCTTTGTTGATAATTAAATTACCGTGAAATTTGGCGATATAGAGATTGCCAAAATCTAGGCCTTTCGCTCCCACTTCTTCAAGTAAGTAACCGGTTGGAATTTTGCCATCGCGAATCTTGGTCGGATCAACCTTGGTCCGCCCCAGGCGGAACAGGTTTTTGACGAGCACATTTTTGAAAAAGCTACCCGGACACTTGAGGCCCGGCACATAGCGCTCATTGCGCACCGCGATAATTTCTTGCGACTTTTTCTTCAATTCATCTTTATTACCCGGCTTCAGATCAAACTCGGCTTCAAGCACGATCCAATCTTGCTTCCCTTTTTTCTTAAAAATACTTTCTCTGTAAGTAAATTTGCCCTCTTTCTTACTTAACCAGACCGTTTTTTTACCATTAAAGATTTTTACGCGAACCAAATTATCCGAAATCGTCTGACCATAAGCACCAGCATTGCCCACAATGGCTCCGCCCACCGTGCCCGGGATTCCCGAAAGAGTTTCGACTCCAGCCAAACCCTGATCAATCGCGTAATTAATAAAATCCATTAGGCTAACTCTAGCTTCTACAAACAAGGACTCTCCTTGAGTCTGGGTCTTTAAGAAGAGTCCTTTGGTCGAACCTTGGGAAATCAAGTGAATTACCCGCCCATTATATTTTTCCGGAAAAACCACATTGCTCCCGCCCGCAAGGATAAAATATTTCTTTTTGGTTTGTTTTTCCTTCCTGCCTACCGGCAGGCAAGCCTGCACCGCTTGGACCAATTCTTCGGCGTTTTTGACTCGTAAATACTCGCGCACAACCCCACCAACGCGAAAAGTGGTGTGCCGCGCAATCGGATAATTTTGCTTAATCTTTAACACTTTAAAACATCACTTGGGAAATAACCAAGAGCGACATGATCAAAAGCAATAAAAAAATTAGTAGGAACTCCTTAAAAGTGTCCATTCCCAAATTTTAACACGTCTTTAGCGCTCGGAAATAACTCGGAAGTAATAGGTCGTAGCCGGTGAGAGGCCGGTAAGCGTGACGGCGTGCTCGGTGACTCCAGCACCAGTATCGATGGTTTCGGTAGAATTGGCGTAGCCGTAATTAGGCGCCTCACCAAGATTGGCGTGAGAGGCGGTATCGTAAATTACCCGACTCGAAGCACCCAAATTGGTCGTCCAACGCACAATCGCCGAATTTTGCGTCACATCTGTGACCCGAATATTGCTCACCTCAAGCTCATCATCTTCATTACCACCACCGCCATTATCTTCTTCTGCCACCAAAACAGTAATCGAAGCTGACTTTTCCATCCCACTGGCATCAATTACCGAGAGAGTGACCTGATAATTACCAGTTTGTGAGTAAGCCTTACCATAACTCTGACTCAGGGCGCTTGTTCCATCGCCAAAGTTCCATGTATAACTGAAAGGAGCATTGCCGCCAGTTACCGTGGTCGAAAAATCGGTGATCTGATTGAGAATTAGTTCTGCATTATTACTCGGAGTTGAAATTACAACATTCAAATCCTCGTTATTGTTTCCCCCGCCATTGTTAATGGTGAGGTTCACGGTGTCGGTTGATTCAGCTCCGGAAGCGTCCACGATCTGGAGAGTTACGGTGTAACTACCAGCAGTTGCGTAAGTCTTTACATAAGTTGAACTCAAAGCGCTGGTGCCGTCGTCAAAGTTCCACACATAGCTAAAAGGAGCATTGCCACCCGTCACCACCGCACGGAACTCAATGGGAAAACCAATATCAAAATGGTCGCCACTATTAGGAGAAGCTATACTGCCGTCGAGCTCCCAAGAATCACTATTATCAACTTCTTCTTCGGCATCGATCACAATATCGACCGTGTCTTCGGTTTGAGCTCCAGAAGCATCGGTTACTTTAAAGGTTACGGAATAATCACCCGCCTCGTCATAAGACTTAGAATAGTCCTGGCTCAAGGCGCTGGTGCCATCGTCAAACAACCAAATGTAAGAAAACGATGCATTACCGCCAGTCACATTGCCATCAAAACTAATTGATTCTCCAACGGCAAAATGCTCACCATTAGCGGGAGAGCCGATCTCGACGGTTAATCCGTCGGCCAAAACAGCGATTGGCGAAAAAACATTGATAATAAGCGCTAATAACACCGCAAGACCGGTTAATTTTTGTAAAGCTTTCATTACCTCTATGACTACCATATATCACAAAAAAAGGCAACCCCGTAAGGTTGCCCTGAACTTTTTCTCTCAAATTTGCCCTAGTCGATGATTTCAAACTCCCAGATTGCCGAAGGGCAATCATTGGTGGGACAAGTGAAATCTACCGAATCATCCTCTTCGACCCGAAACGCTCGACAAACCACACTCACCCACCCCAACGACAAGCTGGTACCACCGGGCCCATTGAGAGTAAATTCGAGGTGGAAGGTGCCCACACCCTCTTCTGTCTCGATGGTGTCACCAAACACCTGGCCTAGGAACGGGCAAGAAACTCGCCATTTACCCTCAGCCTCGAGCTCGAAATCTCCCTTCACCACCTCGCCCTGCTTGTACTCATCACTTTCGAGTGTCAAGAAGGCTCTGGGGCTGTCTGGCAACGGATGGCCGTCACTGTTGTCGTTCGCGTTGCCATTATCATTCGCGTTCTCGTTGCCAACGGTGTTGTTGTTGTCATTGGCGTTGTCGTTTATGTTCTCATTACCCGCCGGAGACTGAACGAATTCCCCTCCATTGTCATTGTTGGCGTCAGCGACCACATCACCATCAGCCGAAATGTCGCCGTCAGAAACAATGTCACCTCCAACATGGAGATCCCCGGGGATGTGAACATCCCCTTCGTTGTTGCCAATCAACGGGTAGGTGACCGGCACGCAACCATTGATCAAATAAGCAGCAGCGCAGATAACAACGATCAAACCAACCAAAAGACCGGCCTTTAGCTTATCAGACATCGAACCACTCCTGCCCCTAAGGGGCTCTAAACTTCGAATCAATGAACTACCAACCCACTTTCTACACCCTTACTTACTTTAAGTCAAGGGGTGGTTGATCTTTGGGGTCCGGCGCGATAGGTAAATTATCTGGCGCACCGCCTTGCTTCAGCTCCTTAATTTCTTGCTTCAAATTATAAATTCGGGTCAAAAGCCACAAAATCACCAGTATTAAAATAATTACTAACCAAGCACAGCTCCCAAACCCTGGTAGCCAAGCAAAGCCAGCATCAGCCTCAAGACCAAGATTGCTCTTGGCCGGGGTCGCCGTGGCGGTAGTGGTAGCCACCGTGCTAGTGGCCAGCTCAATCACCGAGGTTCCCACCGCCGGAGCTACCGCCGTTTGGCGCGAGGCATAAAAATTACGCAAATCAAAATTATTGGCTGTATCTCGCTCACACACCAAATTATTGATGGTCCACGAGGTGGTAAAGAAGGTGTGACCAGTTGGCTCGGTAAGCCCCCAAGGGGTCAAGATATCCTTGGCATATTTGAGCTGGAAGCGCTTGACGGCACCGATTGTGGTCTGGTCATATACGCCGGTCGGCAAGAGCTTCTCCCCCTCATGGAGAATAAGGAACATCTGGAGCTTCTTGACCTCCCACGCGTCGTTGGCACGACCAATCATCACAAATTTCTTGATATAAGGCTCACAGGGCGTCACTGGAGCTGGCTCTTCGGCATCGCCACCCACATTGCGTCGGCGACCGCCTCCGCCCCCCCCTCCGCCATTACCCCCACCATTTCCACCATTATCCGACGGAGGAGTGGTAAAGTTGCCTTCACCTTGGCCGGTAGTTCCCGAGAACTCATCACTAATAACCAAATCGTGGTCTTGATTATTGTTATTATCAGTGGTGAAGTTACCCTCATCAGAACCATCGTGAGTCTCGGTTTGATCACTACCGGAGTGCTCATTACTGATGGCAATTTGCCCACCATTTGAGGTGTGAATAGTTGTACCTTCAGCTAAAACAGGGTTTACGCGACTAATACCAAAAATAAGCCCTATCACTAGGACTTGAGCCAAAAAGCCAATCCGCCAGTAAGCGGAGGCTCTGTTGAGAGCTCTTTTGGTCATAAGCTTGTTTTAACTTAAACGAAAAACGAAGATACAACGAAAAGAGCGTTTTTAAGGTACTATTTCCTCCCCGCCTCCTTGGGCAGAGCAAAAGATCAAAACCTAACCTAAACAACTATCAGATTAGGCTTAAACGGTCAAGGGCAATTATTGGGGGTCTTCAACAATAAAGGGCATCTCATTACTCCAAGTTCCGTTAGCTGAAAAACGCACATTGTAAATTCCCGCGGGTAAATCTACTTCACACTGACAACCAGCGTCGATAGCCAAAGAAGGAACCTTAAAAGAAAGGGTCGAACCATCAATTACGCTTCCCAGCGCCCAAGAGGCATAGGTATCGTTCTCAAAAACCACATAGGTGTCGTTCTCCGGTACCCCAATACCAGTTAATAAAACGGGGGCATCTACTGTCCCGTGATCTGGTTCCAGAGTGATAATCTGCGGCCCAGCATAAACACTGATCGGTATTTGGAGAGAACTGGTCAATCCCCCGTTTTGGTTGGTAGTTCTCAACCAAACAGAATATTGTCCGGGAGTAGCGTTTTCGGGTACCACAAAGCTTGGGTTTTGAAACAAGAGCTGATCCAAACCTAAACCAAAGTTTTCTATCGAATCACTCATCCCCCACTCTTCCGGCCAATCAATGGTCAAAGCGAAATTTCCCGAACCGCAAACAAAAGAATCTTGGTTTCGAAGTGAAAACTTCAGTGACCCCTCAGATCCAGCAGCTAAATAATTACTAGCGACCAAAAGATCAACGGCCGGCTTCTGTCTGACACAAGAGGGTGTTCCCATACTAACCGAAAAGACCACTTGATCCGCCGTAGATTGTCTAACCGGACCAATTTTAATTCCTTCGCCACGATCGGCCAAACCACCATTACTATTAAGGGTGGTTTGTTGAATATCTTGGGTCCAGTTTGCCGTCGTGGGACTAAGATCCAGCAAGTAAGCAATAATGGCGTGGGGAAAATTCACATACAAGTTCGCATCATTCACAATCTTATTTACAAATAAACCCGCCTGATTACCAAGTAATCCCGAGGATTGCAATTTAGAATCAAAGCCAATTCCCCGACGCGCCTCAAGGTAGAAAGGATAACGATTATATCCTTGTGTCTTTACCTTGGCCATTCTTTTACCAACAACTGACTCTAAGTTGGCCATTTTATATTGCCCAGAACGATCAACAATTAAGGTTTCTTCTGGAGTAATCCAACCCAAACGCTCCTTATAAAAAGCGTTGTAGTGCAAGGAATTGTTTTCTATACCCATAACATCATAAAAATTGCCATACTCCACATTCTCGCAATTATCCGAATACAAAACAGCCTCATGACAATCAAAACCGTTAGCATGATAAAGGCCGAGACTGTGGCCAAGCTCATGAGCCAAAAGGTAATCTAAATTGGTCCAAACAAAAGGTTGTGTGCCCCAGATTGAAGGCTGGTTATAAGATCCAGTTCGGCCGATTTGGGCCACCGAAAAATAATAATCTTGACCACCCACATTAACATGGTCCTTACCGATAGTAGAAAAACCAGCGAAAGTACAACCATGATGTGACAAAATAATCACTCGATTATAATCAGATAAATTAGGGACGGTGTTCAAAACCCAATCGTCTAATTCACCATCATTGCCAAAAGTTGGTGCTGTGCAATTACTGTTGCGCGGCACGGTATACCAACCAAAGACATCACCATAAAAGGAAATTCGACCGTACGACTGTTCGTTAAAAAAGTTAAAAGCTTGGCTATTAAAAATAATATTTTGAGCTTCTTCGGTCGAAAAAGGCACGGGAGCGCTGTCTTCAAACATAGTCAAAAGAACCAAGGTCTTCTGAGGACCAACCGCTTCTAATGATGACGGGGTAGCCAAAGTAATAACTGGTGTTTCAGGGTCCAAAAGGAAATACTCACCCAAACGATAACCGCTCAAACTCACTTTGGCACCAGCCATTGGTGGTAAAGGTCTAATGGTGGTTAATTCTATGGTCTCGGTTGATCCTTCTGGTTTCAGGCGATAAACATACCCCGCCTTCTCCGGTTGATCAAAATTTTCGACAAAAGTAATACTCAAACGACCAGTGATCGTCTCTTTCTGATCAAGATCTCCGCCCCCAACCACTGAAAGTAATAGAGCTTCTGGTGACAATTTATTGTTTTTCTCGAACAATTCTTGTCGTTCTAATGAAAGTTTCTTTAAAAGTTCTGGGCTTGTTTCGTCCGATTTTAAATTTCTAATCTTATCACTAAACTCAACCAACTTCTTCTCTTCCACAGAGAACTTGTCTGAAAAAGGAGGCGCTTTGACAGACGATTGATTGGCTGCGGCTACTTCGGATATGGGGTTAGTTTTGTGGGAAAGTGGAACTAAATAAAAAACCGAGATTAGTAATAACCCCACCCCCACCGCGAGTAAAATCTTGGCTTGTTCCTTTTTTGTTGGTTCCATAAATTTAATTAATCATTAATTATAAAATTAAGCGCATTACTGGTGCCGGCAAAATTAGAGACGGTGAGCTGATAATTACCGGGCAAAAGCGGTTGCTCACAAGAACAAGAGGGATCGAGACCGATGCTGGGTAAGACGAAACTGATGCTAGAGTTCGAAACATAAGTGGCGCTAGTAATGGCGGTGAAGGTTCCGTTGGCCAAAGACACAAAATTTGGCCCATTGCCCGTAAGTCCCGAGCCAGAAATACTAATTGCCGAATTTGTAAAACCCGGGTTTGGCGCCACCGAGTTAATTTGAATCGGAGAACCAGCAACACTGATCATCAAATTCCTGGTGGCAGTAAGTCCCGAAGAATTGTTTTGCGCCACAATATTAACCGGATACAAACCGTTGGGTGTCCCCGTGGCCACCGAGATATTAAGGCCGGTTATGCTGTGAGCCCCCGGATCAAGACTGATTCCCGACGGCGCATCGGCTAAGTGGGTCCAACCAGCGGGCAGAGAAGCAGAGAGATTAAAAGTGGTTTCGCCACAAGCCACCGAGTCGGTATTCTCAATTCTGGCGGTGAGATAGCTCGTAACCCCCGCTTGGAATGGTGGCGAAACAATAATTCGGTTAAGGGGATTAGCAAACACGCACTCCACCGGCTCCACTCTCACCTTAAAGGTAATTGCATCTGGATTAGACGAGACAATTGGCCCAATTTGCAAACCATATTCGGGCACAGTGAAGCGTTGCTCGCCATTGAGAGAACTTTCGACCACATCCTCCTCCCAATCATTGACGCTACTATTCGGTGTAAGGTCGAGCAATCGCGGGAAAAAAATGTTGGGGTTAGTGGGATTAATAATTGTCTGATTGATCAAGAGGCCTTCCGTATTAGAGGTCCAGTCTCCCCCACTAGCAAGTTTGCTATCAAAACCAATCGGCCGACGATACTCCAAGAAAAATGGCTCGCTTCCATCAAATAACCTAATTTTGGCGGCCTTTTTATTTGAAGCCGCAAGCTCAATGGGATTAATGGTGTAAGTGCCAGTTTGACTAATGGTTAAATAGTCTTGGGGTGTAAACCAGCCCAACTTCTCTTTAAGAAAAGCGCTGAAATGAGAACTAAATTGATTAACCGCCATCAAGTCAAAACGATTACCGTATTCTTCAAGACTACAGCCGGAACCAGAAAGACTAAAAACCTGATCCGCACAATTTAAGCCCTGTGAGTGGCGTAAACCAAAACCATGACCAAGCTCGTGGGCAAAGGAATAATCAAAATTGGTCCAGGGAAAGGGGTGGTCAAAGTAAGAAGCATCGGTAAAGTTCTCCGGCGAATCCACCCCAACAAAAGCGATTGGTAAAACATAAGATTGCAAACCTAAAAATAAAACGCTGTTGCCAATACTTGAACTGCTTCGGTCTTGGCAAGGATGGTACGCCACAATTACCAAGTTGTCGTATTGCGACATGTTGATATTGTTATCGACAATAAATTGCCCGACCTCGCTATAACCACCACCAGCTGGAGGCACCAAACTTGGACTTAAACAATTGGTCCCAGTTATTCCATTGCGCGGCAAGGTAAAGGGTCCATATGCATCACCGGTGAGCGATAGGGCACCATAAGATTGCTCCAAATAATAATCTTTAACACTACCACCAAAAACCCGCTCCTCGACCTCCTCTGCGGTAAAGGGTGGATCGGGTGAATCTAAAAAATTAAAAGCTAAAACCAAAACCCGACGCTCCTCCGTCGGCTCACCCACCGGCGCTGGATCAACCACTTCCCAATCGGCAGACGGTTGCTCGGCCAAAAGACCACCAGCGGTCTCCTTAACCTTTAGTTTAATCGTAGAACCAGAAACAGGTAAATTGAGGGGATCAGAAACGGTTAGAGATTTCTTCTGACCCGCTTGCCAAAGTTCTAACTTAACTTCTGACTTAGTGGGGTCATCAAAATGGTCAACATAAGTCTCAACTAAAGCACCAGTAATCTCTTGGGGAAGAAACGCTTCTTTGGCGACCGTTTTCGTTATCGACCCTCGACTGGCCGCGACCACATCAGACACCGGAGTGGGCGACACCGAAATCGACTTAAGCGAAACCAAGGTTGTAATGGCTAAAATTAATCCCATAATACTTAACCCCCCCCTAAATAGACTCTTTGATATTGCCATAAATTGAATAGATTATAAAGGGTTATCTTCGGTTTCCGCCAAAGGCGGATCAGCCTCTGGCTCACTCTCCGGTTCAGGTTCGAGCACGGGCTCAACTTCTTCCACCAAAGGTGGACCAGCCTCTGGCTGGGGCTCTACCTCAGGTTCAGGCTCGGAGGTGGATTCTTCTGCTGGTGGTTGATCACCTTCCTGCTCTTCTACCTCAACTTCCGGTTCGGGCTCCGGTTCCGCCGATGGCGGCTCGAAGTCAATATCATTATGACGCAATAAACGACGGAAGTCGCCCTCATCCACGCAGACCTCGCCCACACAAAGCTTCTCGGTTCTCACTTCTTTTACCATCAATAAACCGTTTTCGTCCAAACTCCAATTGCCCGCCGCTTGACGCAAGGCCGCTAAATTATCGGGATCAAAGGCGCTCTGGATAATGGTGGGATTAATTTGACCACCGGAAATATTTTGATCGAGCCGTGCCGAGAGTTCTTGCACCGCTTGAGTCAGGAGTGGGACCAAACTCACATAACGCACACTGTTGGGCAAACCGACATCATCATAACTCACCAGTAAATTGTCGACATCTTCTACTTCTTCTGCGATCAAACCATATCTTGTGCCCGTTGCGTTGTTGTATTCGAAACTCACTGGTCGTAATTGCAAAATGGTCTCAAGGGCCAAGCCGGATGCCAGAGTTTCAATATTGTGCTTATAACGCTCCGAGGAAGTAATACAAGTTTCATTGTCGGTATTCCGAGTAACCTCGTTGGCAGAAGACAAACACAAAGATGCCGTAGCCGCACCAGTATTAGTGGTCAAATTAACAAAACTCACTGTTCCATCAACCGACAATTTGTATCCAGGAGTCAGTGTGCCTATACCAACATTCCCGGCATCAAAAAGAGCCGCATAATTACTATCCGAACCAGAAGCGGTCGCATAGATACCAATCGACTGGCTTGTGCCACCAGTATCACCGATGGCTGTAAAATGGCCACCATAGGTACGTGGATTGCCACCAGTATTACCAAAGCTACTAGCAAGCCCAGACACTCCAAAATTATGAAAAGCGGTGGAGTCGTCAGCACCAAGCTTGGTTGAACTGGCATAAATACCATATTGAAAGGGCTGCGCGGAGGCATCATAGTCAAGAACCGTAGACTCTATTTTACTGTAAATACCATAAGCTCGGGGGGTATTAACCGACATTGCGTTAGTGGTAGAAGCATAAAGATTGACCGAATTTCGGGTACCAACTGTGGCATCATCAAGAGTGGCATAAAAACCAGCCAACCCACCAGCTAAGCTTGTGTGACCCACATCGCCCGAGACCTTAAATACCGAATCGGTCACACCGGCCGTGGCACCAGAAGGACCGTTGAGAACAAGAGCCGAGCCGGTGGTGAGAGATGAACCCTGAATTACCGCGATGTCATCAGTAGTATCGGTAGAAGAAACCGATAAATTGGCATAAGGCGAAGTGGTGCCAATGCCGACATTGCCGGCAAAAGTAGCTGAAACAGGAATAGAGGCGGTAGTAGAAGCAATCCCCACCCCAAGCGGCCCCGCCGAAAAGATACCGCCAATACCAACATTGAGAGAGGAACCGAGTGAAAGATTGTCTTGAATAAAAGCTTTTCCGCGAGTTACAAAATTGCTAGTTTCCAAAGAATAAATCTTAGCCGATGTTATTTCAGCACCAGAAATATCAAAAACCTCTAAAAGATCCGTTTCTGAAGAACCCCCTTGTATTACATAAGCATTGCGGCCAGAAACAACAATCTCAACCAAACCAGCATTATCAAGATTGATGTTGGTGGTTGCCACAACCGTAGGACTGGTAGAAGAAGCCACATCAATAACCGCAAAATCTTCCCTATCAAGGGACGAAGCGTCTATGGTCACAGCATAAACATAGCGGCCAGAAAGAAACAAAGATCCATCGGTAACTGCCGTTGGCAAAGAAATTGTTCCGTTGGTTACCGGGGTTGAAGGATCAGAAATATCGATGATTTTTAAATCATCGCTAGTAGCATCAAGAATGTAAGCATAGCGGCCAGAAACAAACACCCCAACAGGAGCTCCGCCCAAAGAAAATGAAGAGCTTACAATAACGGGGGTGTTGGGATTTGAAACATCAATTATTTTAAAATTATTATCTGTACCCGTTGTAACATAGATATATTTTCCTAAAGCAAAAACCTTAGAAACAGAACTCATGGTAATGGAAATGGTAGAAACGGACACCAAATCGTTCGGATTAGAAATGTCGATGATTCTCAAAAGATCTGTGCCATAATCCAAAAGATATGCATATTTACCAGACAAATCAAAACGGGTGTGTGTTCCACTACCAATAGCCAAAGAAGAAATAATAGTGGGACTAGTGGGGTTGGCAATATTTATCGATTTAAAAGTGTCGTCAGTGGCGTCTAAAACATAGGCATAATTACCAAAAACCCTAACAGAGGTAGGGGAACTCCCCACGGAACTTAGGGTAGAAATAAGTTCTGGATAATCTGGCTTGCTGAGATCTATCACCCTTAAATTTCCATCCGTGGAATCAACAACATAAGCATAATTACCAACTACATCTATATCCTGCAAAAGACTACCAATAGACAGTGTCGTCAATGACGATGGGGCTCCGGGTAATTGCAAAAAACTGCCATTATATAAAGTTAGTTTTTCACTCGGCGTTGTGGTTCCAATCCCAATATTGCCATTTTGATTGACACCACCGATGTAGAAAGCGGGTGTGGAAGAACCATTGTTAGATACTACAAAAGAGGGGTTGGTGGTCGTCATTTCCACCGAGAGTACACCCCATGGTGAAGTGGTGCCGATGCCGACATTACCACCAGAAGATGGGTTCAATAAAATATTCCCATGTGTAAGTCCACCAACCCCACCAGAAATGGAGACTGATCCGGCGATACCGCTCGGAGCATCGCCGGCACTAATTGAAAGCGAACCACCATTAGAATCTTGGGTATCATCATCGACGCTAATGCTATATGTGGTGGCCGCTTCAGGAAAAGATAAATTGCCATTGAGAGTAACGGTGGCCGTGGGATTAGCGGTATTTATACCAATTTTTCCGTTTTGATTTACTCCACCAATGTAGAAGGCTGGGGTAGTAGAACCTTGATTAGAGACGATTAGGGCGGGGTTGGTGGTGTCTAACTCGACTGATAACCTCGCATAAGGAGAGGTTGTTCCCACACCCACATTCACGGCGTCACTGCCAGTGCCACCAAGAATAAGGCTATTGGAAACCGTGACTTGGGCATTGTAACCAATGGCCGTGGCATTGGTGAGGCCATCGGTGGTGCCGGTGTAGCCGGCATTAGCGCCAAGGAAAGTAAGTTTGCTACCGGTGGTGTTGATTCTGCCGGCATTAATACCGATGGCGGTGCTTGAAGCGCCGGTGGTATTAGCACCGAGAGCGTAATAACCAATGGCGGTGGAGCTGGCACCGGTGGTATTGGCATTTAGAGAATTGGCTCCAAGAGCAATATTGTAAGAACCAGACTGCGTGCCCGTAGTACTTAAAGATCCATCACCGAGCGCCAAATTATAAGAACCAGAATTTCCAAATCCTGTAATTAGGCCACCAAGGCCGATGTTGTAAGCACCAGAATTACTGTCTAAAACATTTTGACCAAGACCAATATTATAAGAACCGGTGTTACTGGTGAAAATGCTAATACCGACACCAATGTTGTTGGTCCCAGAGTTGGAGTTGAAGGAAGTGGAGCCAATGGCAATATTACTATCACCAGAAGCCGAAGTGAGGGCCGAAAGACCAATAGCCACACTACCATTCCCACTAAATGACCCCATTGCTCCAGTACCCAAAGCCACATTCCCCTGTTGGGTAGTGATGTTTGATAATGCCCCATGACCAATGGCGGTATTTTGAAAACCAGTGGTTAAAGCATCTAAAGATTGATAACCAATACCAGTGTTTTGCCCGGCGCCACTAAAACTCATATTACCCGCTTCTGATCCAAGAAAAACATTTTCCGTGCCATAACTGTGAAGAAATCGGGTGCCATTAACCAATATCACCCCGGCACCAGCCGCGGTGGTAAGTGGCAGAGCAATCGCACCAGCAAAGGTGGAGGTGGCGGTGCTGGAGGTGGCGTAGAAGTATTCGGCCACCACTGGGCCAACTACCGAAAGTTTGGCATAGGGCGAAGTGGTGCCGATGCCGACATTACCGTTAAAAATGGCGGAGTTAGAAACATAGAGATTGGTCGTGGTGGCATTGGTTGAGGTCGCGTTGATCGTGGTAAGGCTGGTGATGGTGGTAGAGGCAATGGAGAGAAAACCACTAGAGAAGGTGCTGGTAGAGTCGGTGCGGGCAAAGGAGGCTGAGGAAAGACCATCCAAGCGATCGGCTTCGAAAGCGGCCGGCACTGTGCCGAAAATTTTGCGCGGGGTCATTTCGCCATCGGCCGCCACATTCACGCCGAGATACAAAGTTTGATTGAAGTCGATTGCCGCGAGACTGGTGGTGGTGCCAAGCATCACACTAAAAAGGCCATTGCTAGTGGTAACGGTTTGTGTTTCGCTCCAGATATTGGACCCGCCGCTCGCCGCGGTGTAAAGCCGGAAAACAATGCTGTAATCAGCATCGCTCACCGCTACGCCACTAGAATTGGTAAGCTTGCCTTGATAATTAATTTGCAAATTTGGCGCAGAATAAACAGGCCTGCTTGCAAAAAGCATAAGGCCAAAAGCGAAGATGGCAAGCGCCAGACACAGAAAAAAATTCTTGGCCGAAAACCTCTTCATCAATATTTAATTGTCGGCTAAATTATAGCAAAAAAACCCGAGTTTTAATCTCGGATTCTTGGCACCAAATGGGGATAAGTTACTTGGCAATTTCGATATTCGCGGTCAGGCCACTCTTCAAGCGAGGATCTTGAGCATCAAGTGTAATTTTAACTTTAAAATTAACGACGCCGTCAACTAAAGTTTCGGCCGGTTCGATGCTAGTAATGTGGCCAAAAAACTCTTCATCCAAAAAAGCATCAAATTCAATTAGCGCACGATCTCCTACCAAGAGCTCGCCAATATGGACTTCTGGCACATTAGCCTCAATCTCCAGCTCGCCCGCAGAAATTAGAGAAATCAAGCCAATATTGGCCGCCACCGCTTCTCCCACTTTGGGATCATAGCGAGAAATTGTGCCCGCAAACGGCGCCACAATGCGTCCACCGGTAATTTGCGCCTCAATAATGGCCACCTTGGCCTTAGCTTGATTAACTTTGGCCACTTGCGCCAAAATAACTTGGGGTAAAGAACCGGCCTGATCGAGACTTAATTCTCGACGCACCAAAGCCAAACTTGCTTCAGCATTATTAAGTTCTTCGGTAGCGGTGAACAAATTATTGATCGCGGTATTAATGTCAGCTCGCGCTGTAGCCACGGCGCCACGATAATCATCAATCGTTGCTTGAGTGAGACCAATAACTTCTACCAAAGCATTGGTAATTAAGGCCAAGCGGTCCAAAAAACCCTTAATTTTACTTAAATTAACCGTGACCTCGGCCACCGAAGCGGTATTTAATTTGCCCACCCAAACCATCAAATCCTTCTCAATTTGCCGGCGTTCCACTTCGATCAAAATCCCATCGGTCGAATCAAAATCTGGTTCCACATAGCTATTTTGATCGAGCAAACTAAAGACTAAATCTGGATTACCGCTCCGCGGCTCGATAAAAAGCTGATCAGCCTGATTACGCACCGCATCGTCCGCTTTGGTGTAAGAATTCAACAAGGTTTCTTGAAGATTTTTTTCGGCATGGTCTAAAGCTGTTTCGGCATTTTTGAGCTCGGTTTCGGTAATAGCCAATTCTTCTGGTCGAGTACCCAAATTAAGTTCTTCTAATTTGGCCGTTTCAGCCACCACCATCGCCTCGGCTTCTAATAAATTGGCTCGTAATTCGCTCAAATTTAGCTCCGCGAGCAAGGCGCCACGCGGCACCACTTCTCCCACCTTTTTCGGCGCCCAAGCCACAATCCCCGCCCGACTAAAACCAAGGTTGGCGCTCTCCAGTGGAACCAATTTACCCGTCGCTTGAATCAAAATCTCATTTTCTTTAAACCCTGTTTCTTGCGCCGGTAATTCGGTCCCGCCACCAAAGAAAACCCGCCACAAAATAAGCAAAAAAACCAAAAACAAGCCAAGAATTAGCCATTTCTTGCGGAAAATCTTCATCATGCCTATTCTAACCAAAAAACTAGGTTTTGCCCAATTTCTTAGCCAAATTCTCGGCGGCGAGCAAACTTTCTTCGATTTCTACTAAACCCTGTTGCCAAAATTTTGGCTGATCAATTTTTATCCCCATCTTCGCAAAAATATTTTTAGGCGAATCAGCTAAACCGGTAGCCAAAAACTCCTTAACTTGAATAATAAATTTTTTATCTTGACGAACCAAGTTTTGCATCGCCTTAGAAACTAAAAGACCGCTGGCATAACTATAAACATAAAAAAAGCTCCGGATATGACTCCAATAAACCCACCAATTTTCGCTTCCGGCAGATATTTCTACGGCTTCGCCCATATAACTCGCCATGTGTTTTTGGAAAATTTCGCCAATCTTCTCTTTCGGCAAATAGCCTTGGGTGCGAGCCGCTGTGTGCAATTCTTGCTCAAAACGATAGCAAGCCACTTGGCGGAAAATGGTCGAAACATCGTCATTAAGCTTCATCATCATTAGCGCCAAACGCAATTCTTCATCTGACTCCTCCGCTAATTTCTCTAAAACAAAATCTTCCATAAAGGTGCTCGCCACTTCGGCCGTAGCAAGCGGTGTGCCGTAATTAAGCGCGTTTTGTTTGACTTTAATTAGCTCATTATTAATCCCGTGACCAACCTCGTGCGCTAGTGTGAGCACATCGTGGAGCTTATCGGTGTGATTGAGCAAAATATAGGTGGGACGCGTTGGTGATTCTTCACCCGCGCAGAACGCCCCGCTCGTTTTCCCCTTCTTGGGATACACATCCACTTGACCGCGAGTGATAAAACGATCAAAAATTTTGCCAAAATCGCTGTCTAATTTATGTAAAACAGAACCAACCAAAGCCACACTTTCGGCAAAAGAGTATTTTTTGTCTACTTCACCATAGGGCAAATTACGCTCGTGGTACTTGAGCTGGGGCAAGCCAAAAAGCTTGGCTTTCAATGCATAAAAACGCTTCGAGAGATCAAAACGCGCCGAGACCGCCTCGAGCATCGCGTCTACCACCGGCGTTTCGAGATCATCACCCAAATGACGCGCTTGATCCGGTCGAGCAAAACCGCGCAGTTCATCATCTACTTTTTTGTTTTGCAAAATGGCATTGAGTTCGGCCTCGCCCACCTCTAAATGTTTATTAAAAATCTGATTAAGCCACGCGGCCGCGCTATCACGCACCAATGTGTCACGGTCATCAATCAGGCTCATCATCTCCGAAAAACTTTTACCTTCATGTTCTTCTTTGGCAATAAAATTGGCCGTGAGCCTTTGCCAAGCGCCGCTCGCGATGTCGGCCTTGAGATTAAGAATCTTTTCTTCTTGTTCAGAAAGGAGGTGTTTCGCTTCCACAAACAAGCGCTCCAACAGGTGTTTATACGGGGCTAAAGCAGGAAAATTCAAAAGTTTTTCCTGCTCGCCCAACGGAATTTTAGCCACGCGAAGCATAAAAAACTGAATTTGATTGGCCAAGCGAATCACAAAATCATGAATGATCTGATTCTTCGCTTTAAGCGTGGGATTATCTTGATCAGTGCTCTGTCGCAGACCAAAATAATAACCCACGCCACCATCGAGACCGGACTTACTCTGTAAATCATTGTATTCATCCAACGCTTCCTTAAGTACCGCTGGCTCACGCAAATAATCTTCTCTTCCTTGCCACTTATTTACAAAGGCCAGCGTCGCGACTTCAGCCCCCTTCTTCGCCACCTCAATTTTTGGATCATCGTCGCCGGTAAACAGCGGCGAGAGGTCCCACGTTAAGTTTTCTTTATTACTCTCCGGCATAATTCAGCAGTTTTACATTCAATCCCCAAAAAAGGCTTGGCTATTGGCAAACGCTTGGTTTCGAGCACTAGAAAGCGCGGAAAAAACCGCTTGGGAATAAGAGGGGTGTCCCGATGCGCTAGCCAAAAGATCGGGCATTTGGAGAAAAAACATGGTAGGAGAAATAGATGCTGTTCCCGCTACACCAAAAGCATTCTCTAGAGCCGCAACAACAAAATCTTCTCCTTGCCCCTGATTAGGACGATAAAGTGGCCAGTCATCACCCCAACCGAATCGGGTCTCTCCGTTGTTTACGGGTTCCAAAAGTGGAGCGAGACCAGAAAAAAGACCGCTCATCTGATCATCATTGCTGGTTAAACCAAAGTGCCAGCCCGCCACCCCCAAACTTACTAGATTATTGAAAATCCCCACCGCCTCAAGTTGATAATTGGGATTGACCGGATCTGGACGACGAAGCAAAATGTCCGTCGCCTTTATCGCAAGGGGGGTGTCTTTGAAGTACCTTTGATAGGTGGTGGTTAATTGGCTGGCATATTGGGCCCACAGTTCTGGTGTCCACCCAGCAGCAAGATAGGCCTCAGCCCCTTCTGCCGAAGGCTGGGCGGTTAAATTACCCAAGTGACCAAAATTAACCATGATATAATTGACCGCAGGGTGACCATCAAATTCATCCGCCAGTTTAGCAATCATGGGCTCAAGATAAGTCTGCAAAAAAACCGGATCCCACACGGCTGGAGTTCGAATCATCGCCCCATCGGCTTGACCGCCACCATTGAACCAAATTTGCCTTACCCCGGGTTGACTATAAAGCCAGGGTGGAGTATGAGCATCATCGGGAGTTTGTCCGTAGGGTATAATATTAAAAACTAATTTCTTGCCCGTGGGTTGCCAAGTGGCAATTTGTTGGTGCAAAGAAGAAAAATCAAATTCTCCTTTATTTGGTTCGATCTCACGCCAACCTACTTGATAAATAATCCCATCCAATAGCGGGTGGGGAGCCAGTAGGTTGAACTCTTGATTGCTCATCCCGCCGAGCCGTAAATAAATTCCTCCCCGACCCGCGTGCAATTCTTGATTCCGACGCTCACTCCCGTCGCTAGCCAAAACACAACCGGAGTCTTGTGGGTAGTCGCTCGTCCCATCACCGTCGTCGTCAATGCCATTGTTGCAGGCCCAACAAGCAGTAAGAAGTTCGTCAACCAATCCGTCGGCATCATTATCAATCCCATCACACATTTCAGCTCTTGGACCAGTAAATTTCTGCGAAATCGGAGTAGGGGTTGGTTGAACCACTTGGGGCGTAGCTGGAGGAAGTTGCCTAGTAGCGGCGGACTGTTGATTGCTTACCCCAAAAAAATTATTTTGTAAAAACAACAAAAAGGCAAGCGAAACAACAAGCAGTGCCACGACCACCAAAAGAAACAAAACCGAAGGAGAAAATGGTTGTTTAAATTTAAAGTTCATTGCTAAATTATAGCAACACTGCTAGGCACCACACAAACACCCCTTGTGGAATGGTGGCCAAAATAAAAAATCAAAATGTTACCAAACTTACACGGTCGTGTGAAATATGGTTACATTTCACTCCCCAACATATTTAAATCTTGGTCCTTTATATTCCGGTTTATCGACAGTTTCTAAGAACATGGCGAGCGGTCGGATCCACAGATCATGCTCACCATAAAGCGCTTGGTAAACCACAAATTCTTGTTCGGAAGCCTCACTGTTTTTGGCCACGCCAAGCACTTTATATCGATTACCCTTGAAGTGTTCGTAAATTCCGAGTTTAATTTTTTCCATCACCTTATCTTACACTTTCGCTTAACCAATTCAAATAATCTTTATTTCCAACTACAAACCGCGCCTTCGAGTAATCCATCTGCCCCGGCTTCGCCTTAAATTTGGGTGGCTTGGTTTTCATTTATTTTTTACCAATATAGGCAATCATCGCTTCAACTTGTTTTGGTTTATCGCGACGAAAAGAGAAATAACGATCAACGAGACAGTGGGTACATAAATTACTATCTTCAATATGCTCGGTTTGTAACCCCGCGACTTCTAATTGCTGCTTAATAATGAGGGGTAAATCGACAAAAGTTTTACCTTCTCGTTCTTGAATTGCTTCGGGATACTCGGAGAATTTTTTACTATCTTCCGAACTAATTTCGAAATGGCAAACCCTAATTCCCGGCCCGAGACCAAAAAACAAGTGGTCATCGCCACCAAGCGCTCTCACCATTTCCCCCACCATACCACTCATAATACTGCGCCAACCAGCATGAGCAAGGCCAATAGCGCCAGAACTTGGATTATAAAAATAAAGCGGGAAGCAGTCGGCCGCCGTAATGGTGAGAAAAACGTTTGCCTCCCTACTAATCAGTCCATCAGTTTGAGGAATTGCTGTACTGGCCTCAGTCGCGCCCGCCAAAACAACGCGCGTACCGTGCACCAAGTCAGCAGTTACGATTTGATTGAGCGATACGCCCAGCTTGCCAAAAAACCGCTGTCTATTTTCTTCATTTGGTCGATATGTGTCTGGATCAGCAAACCACTTCATCGACCCATCAGCCCGCTCAGAAAACCCATATACCAGTTCTGAATAATTTTTAAAGTTTTTAAACTCAAGCGGCATCTTTGATATCATAATAAATTTTACCAGTTTTGTAAGAGTCGAAAGCCAGAACACAGGCATCAAAAAGAGGTTGCGGCAAAGCATCTAAATCATACCAAGCCCAACCTTCGCACTTTTCCGGTTCCAACACTTTCGGCTCACCACTCGCCCAATCGGCAATTAATCCTAGATGCATACTGTGTTTCGGGGCATGGCCCGTCAAATTGGCCACAAACTGAAACTTGATATTCTTAATTTCTATTCCCGCTTCTTCTCTTACCTCTCGTCGGGCGCAATCTTCAAACGATTCCAGGTGTTCCAAATGTCCGCCCGGAAAGGCGTAATCTCCCGCACCGTGCGAGCCTTTCCTCTTACCTAACAACGCTTTACCGTCCTTAAAAATCATTATTCCGATACCAACCAATGGTCGTGGTTTACTGTCTTTATTTCTCATGAAATTTGTGAAAAATCTGGGTATCGTAACCGCGTTTTTCTTCCCGGTCGCGAGAGAGTCCCAAGGATTCGAGAATGGCAAAAAGTTCTTCGCGCACCATCTCGGCATTAACCTCTTCTGGAGCCAGCTTCTCGGGTTCAATAAAAGTCCCAAGCCCCTCCACTTCCTCCAAATCATCTACCCTTAATTTTATTTCAATTTCGCGCATGGTTTAAAGTCTTTTCTGGGTCTTAGATAAAAAATCTCTAATCATTTCCACCTCACTGGTCACCTGGGAATGAAGTGGCTCTGGTAATTTATCGAGAGTAAACCAGCCTATTTCATCTATTTTTTCGGGTTCCATGTTTTTGACTTTGCTAGGATCAACTAAAACCAGGTGTAAATTTTTAACCCAATGCGTCTTGCGCCCATTATGCTCCCGCAAAACATTTCTTGTCGCCACATATTCGACAGCTAAAGAAGCAACTCCATATTCCTCTTGCACTTCTCGACGTACGGCATCTTCGAAGGTTTCGCCAAATTCCATTGCCCCAGCACCACAGTCCCATCGGCCCTGTTCGTCGCGACATTTATTACTCCGCTTATGCATAAGCACCCGACCCTTACCGTCGTGACACCAAAAAGTACAATTAACCCCAACATAATCAACACCACACTTGAGATCTTGTTTAGTTTGGTTTTCCATACTTATTTTTTTACCACACTAAGCCCCATGACATTTTTTGAATTTTTTGCCAGAACCGCAGGGGCAAGGGTCGTTCCTGCCCGGCGTAGCATTTGCGGAGTCGGGGCGGCCTTGATTCTTCGAGGTAATGACATTAATCGCTTGGGTCGTGGTTTGGAGTCGTGGTTGAGCCATTTCTTGTTGATCACCGAGGGTGGCGATCGCGCCAAGGAGACCACGAGCCCAATGGAGTTCGAGCGCGCGAAACATCGCGAGACCTTCTTTCTTATATTCAATAAACGGATCGCGCTGACCGTAAGCGCGCAGGCGCACGCTTTGCTTCAAGTAATCCATCGACTCGAGATGATCAACCCACAGATGATCAACCACTTGTAAAGCGAGGCGGCGTACGAGCGGCAAAAATTCGCCCGCGAATTTTTGCCGCTTCTCCGTTAATTTTTGATCAAAATCAGTTTGTTCTTCGGGATTTAATTTCGCGTTCGCCACCGCATCAGTAATCAGCGCCTCAATCGCCGTGTCGTCGCCAAAAAGAATTTGCCGTCGACGGGCGTAAATGGTCATCCGATGCTGATTAAGCACACTATCGTACTCAAGCAAATAACGCCGCGAATCGAGATTGAGCCCCTCAATCTTGGCCTGCGCGCTCTCGATGGCCCGCGTCACCAACCGATTCTCAATCGCCTCATCTTCGGGGATACCAAAACGCCCCATCATGCTCTTGATGCGCTCGGAAGCAAAAATACGCGCCAAACTATCTTCGAGCGAAATGAAAAATTGCGTGGTACCCGGATCACCCTGCCGACCAGCGCGACCGCGGAGCTGATTATCGATCCGCCGCGCATCATGACGCTCGGTACCGAGAACGAAGAGTCCGCCAAGTTTTTTAATTTCTTCGGCTTCTTCCGGTGTCGCGAGTGGCCCACCGAGCTTAATGTCGACCCCGCGACCGGCCATGTTTGTGGCCACCACCACGCCGCCCTTCTTCCCCGCTTCAGCAATAATCGCGCCTTCTTGCTCATGATTCTTGGCGTTTAAAATCTGATGTGGCACACCGGCCGACTTAAGATGGGCCGAAACCAATTCATTTTTCTCAATCGACACCGTGCCCACGAGTACCGGCTGACCCGTGTCATGAATTTTCTTAATTTCGCGCGCCACAGCCTTCATCTTCCCTGCTTCGGTTTGGAAAATTAGATCATTTTTGTCAACTCTTGCACTTGGCCGATGTGTTGGTACCAAAACCGTATCAATACCATAAACTTTCTGGAATTCTTCTTTAGAAGTGAGCGCCGTTCCCGTCATGCCGGAAAGCTTTTTGTATAATTTGAAATAATTTTGGAAGGTAATGCTGGCGAAAGTTTTACTCTCCTCGCGCACGCGCACGCCTTCTTTCGCTTCCACCGCCTGATGCAAACCCTCACTCCACCGTCGGCCCGGTTGTAAGCGCCCCGTAAATTCATCCACAATAATTACCTCACCACCCTTAACCACATATTCGCGATCGCAGAGATAATGCGCCTTAGCCCGTAGCGCTGTTTCGAGATGGAAGGCGTACTTTACTCCGCCTTCGGTATAAAAGTTATCAATACCCATCAACTTTTCCGCTTTTTCAATGCCCGATTCTTTTACCGCCACCTGACGCGTTTTCTCATCCACTTCGTAATCTACTTCTGGCTCAAGTTGGGCGGCAATTTGAGTAAAAGTGACATATAAACTCTCGCTCTCGGCTACCGGCGCAGAAATAATTAGCGGCGTCCGCGCTTCGTCGATAAGAATTGAGTCAACCTCGTCAACGATCGCAAAATTGTGCTCCAATCTTTGCACCACGCGCTCCTTGGTCTGCGCCAAGTTGTCACGGAGATAATCAAAGCCAAATTCATTATTGGTGCCATAAGTAATATCGGCCGCATAAGCCTCGCGCCGCGAGACGGGTCGCAAAAATTCGTGTACAACCTTAAAGCTACCAGCAGTATCGCGTTCAGAATCTAACTCTCCCGCCTTGCCGTCGGGCAAGTTATGCGCCGGATCATAGAGATAAGATGTTTCGTGATTGATAATACCGAGCGAGAGCCCAAGCGCCTCATACACTTGGCCCATCCACACGCCGTCGCGACGCGAAAGATAATCATTAACGGTAATTACATGCACCCCCTCACCCATAAGCGCGTTTAAATAAACGGGCAAAGTGGCCACCAAAGTTTTGCCTTCACCCGTTTTCATCTCCGCAATATTTCCTTTGTGAAGAATCGCTCCACCGATGAGTTGCACATCGTAGTGGCGCTGACCAAGTGTGCGTCGCGCCGCCTCGCGCACCGCGGCAAAGGCTTCTGGCAAAAGGTCATCGAGCGTGGCACCAGCCGTCAAACGCGCCTTAAAATCAACCGTTTTCCCCTTTAGTTCCTCATTGCTTAATTTCTGAAAACTGGGCTCAAGAACATTAATTTGAGCCACTAATAGGGCATAAGCGCGCGCCGGATCACTCTCACCGCCAAACAGTTTAGTTAAAAAAGACATGCGCTTGATTGTGCCAGAAAAAAAGCGGCCCCCCCAGTGCGGGGCCGCTTTCACAAACTATCGCTTCTTGCGCTTTGAAGTCTTCTTTTTAGAAGCCTTCTTTGCTGTTTTCTTTTTCTTAGCCATTTTGGATTTTAGAAAATTATTTTAAAAAAGATTGATGATAACGATCGACCACTTTCCGTTTGCCATCACCGTCACTCATAATTATCGCGCAAATAAATTTTCTTCACAACAAAAAATCACCCAAAATGTGGATAACTTTATTTTTCTTTTGCGCGAGAAAATTTTAAACAAAAAAAATGCCGAGCGCGTTGCTCGGCAAAAAATTTGTAGACATCGAAAACCGTGGTTACTTGCAAAGAGCCTCACACTCTCTGCATTGACCAAGATCGTTTTTGGTCATTGCGGTTACTTTCTTGCCGCAAAGCCCGCAGTACCCATAAGCCACCCGTTTTTCTTGAAGCATTGCCTCACACAACATCTGCAAAGATGTTGGACCGACAAAAGAAATCATGGTTGTGATGATGATCATGACATCAACCTGCAGGACCGTTGATGGATAATTAAGCTTGAACCCCTTCTGTATTCTTTTCACGGCCTTTAAAAAAGAATCAAACTGAATCTTCTGGAAATCGCTCTGACCAGTCTCAACCTTGGTTTTCTTGCTTCCGGATTTTTTCGCCATTCCTTTTCTCCTTCTAATCAGCGCCCAAACGAGCGCCTAGGCCTCAATTTCAACGATCAAAAACACCAACCTATTTACTACCACAAAACATCAGATTGTGCAAATTATTTGCCGACTGTCGGGGTTCTGAAGCCAATAAGAGCAATGACGATCGTGCCGATGAGGGTGATGAGCAAAATTTTATTAACCTCGAGATTGGGTTGATTGATAATAATATAGGTTGTAGCAAGCCAGATGATGATAAGCGCGAGCGCGGTCCAAGGATATTTCATAAATTTAATTTAACGCAAAAGTTTGCGGATTTCTTCATATTTTTCGGCGTAATTCATCACCAGATCCGCGAGCCGCTCTTTGGCCACCAGCAACCGTTCACTTTCCCTTTCTTTTAACTCAAGAAATTGCTCAAAACTTAGGTGAGACAGGGGGTCAATGGCAGGATCTGGCGGCAAAACGAGCAAGCTATTTTTAATCAATTCTTCGGCCCGATAAATTGGATATTCTTCAAAAAAACGCCGGAACGCCTTGAGCATAACAAAGCGCGGATTGAGTCGCAATGCCACCATATCAACAATGGCAATGGTGCGAAAAAAGGCCGCGGCGGCCCGAGGCAACATCACACTATTACCCGCTCGCCTTGCCACTTGAGAAAACACACTGCTACTACTGCTACTGCTCGATCCCTCAAGGTTGGCGTTATACCATGAGGCCAGAACTTGCTCGAGATCCAGTCGCAAATTATCAACAATAATTTCTTCAATTTTTTCCATTATTTTACCATAACGATTATA
The DNA here is from genome assembly GCA_964361825.1 of uncultured Candidatus Saccharibacteria bacterium. GTDB lineage: Bacteria > Patescibacteriota > Minisyncoccia > Phycocordibacterales > JACOZG01 > CAYICB01. The sequence continues at coordinate 29,635 of CAYICB010000010.1, forward strand.
AGTCTCTGGTTCTCGATCTTTAAACAATTCCGCCTCGGCGCGGAAAGCACTTTTGGTAAAACTTAAAAAGTGTCGGCTAGAAAAAGTTAAGTCCTCATTGGCAATCCCGTAAATAATATTGAGCAGGGGCAAACGCTCCTCTCCGGCCTCACCCATTAAGCCGAAGTCAAAATAACCAAGCCGGTTGTGCGACAAGAGAAACACATTGGCCGGATGCGGATCGGCGTGGAAGAAACCGTCAATAAGATATTGACGCATTAAGTCGACCACAAAACGATAAGATATTTCCTCAAGATCTAATTCTTCGCGCGTGCGCAAAACCTCGCGATAATTAGGATCACGGTCGAGTTGTCGAATGACCTCATCAATCGAAAAAATGTTTTCCAAAAACTCACTCACCATCACCTCGCGCGTGCACCAAGAAAGGTAGACTTTGGGCACCACATTTTGAGGACAAGCGATTAAAAATTGCTTAAATTTTTCTGCTTGACGCGCTTCTAGGGCAAAATCAAGCTCTTGTCTCGTCCAAACTACAAAATCTCTCACTACTTCTCTAATTTTAAAATCGCGAAAAAAGCTAAACCAACCCAAAATAAAAGCCAAACCTTGAGCCAAAAATAAATCAGTTTCAAACAAACTATCAGTCCCCGGTCGTTTAATCTTAACCGCCACCATTTCGCCACTAAGCAACTGCGCGCGATAAACTTGAGCCAAAGAAGCCGAAGCGACCGGTTCGGGGTCAAAATGTTTAAAAACGGTTTCGGGATCAGCCCCCACCGCTTGCCGAAAAACCAGCCGCAATTCCTCAAACGGCCGCGCTGGCACCCGCGACAAAAGATTTAGCAACTCACTGGCATAGGCCGCGGGTAAAAGATCTAAGCGGAGAGAAAGAATTTGGCCTAATTTTAGAAAAGCGCCGCCCAAATGCTCAAAAAATAAACGCAAACGAATTGGTCCAGCATGCGTTCGATCAAAAACTAAAACAAAAGAAAGCCGCAACAATTGCGCGGCTCGCCGGAAAAAACGATAAAATTGTTGCGGACGAAGCATGTCATTTTGAGCGAAAACCGATGTATGACAAAGCCACGGTTAGGGTCATTAGCATGGCAAAAAAAGCCTCCGGACTGGGCAAACGAGTAGAAACCATCAACACCGAGGCGCAAAGCCAAATAAAGAGGATGGCCACCGAGGTCCAAGTGTAACGCATGCTTAGAGTTTACTCGGTTTTGCGGTTATGCCAAGTCGCGGCTAGCGGAGGGCTAACTCCACACTAAATGTCTTTATGTGAGTGCAGCCGCTAGCCACGACAAAGCACAACTGGGGCTTATTATATCCTAGCCCCACAGACACGCAAACCCCGCCACGAGGGCGGGGCTTACGTAAGACATTTATTTGTTAGCGCCCTAAGCCAAAGGCCTACAAGCACTCACGCTGGCCATCCTAGCAGAACGCACTCCAAAAGTCAAGGTGGGAGGTGGATAACTATCTTTTTACCTCTTCAAACGATAAACCTCGTTTAATCGCCTCAATCGCCTTATCGGCTTCGGTTTTTAAACTTGGATCTAATTCGACTGATTTTTGCATTTCCATAATCGCCTTTTGCTTTTGACCATTAGCCCAATAACTCATAGCGAGCGAGGTGCGAAAAAGGGCGTTGGCCGGTTCTTGTTCAACCTTTTTCTGCCACAACTCAATTAAACGATCATACTGTTTGGTGGCCGCAAAAGCGTTGATAAAACGATCGTCAGCCAAAAAATTAGGGTTATTACTCCCGGCAATTAACTCGGCCAAAAGGTCAGCCTCTTTCGCATAAATCGCCCCCAGCGCATAAGCTTGACGGGCCTCAACAAATCTAGGTTCCAAATCAAAAGCTTCTTTGAAAACCGTCAAAGCTTGATCAAGTTTACCCCAAGCCACATACAAATTACCAAGTTCAAAAATCAAAGTTTGCTTTTTTGGTGACAAACGCTTGGCTTCTAGCAAACTCTTTTCCGCTTCGGCAAATTGGCCAATCCGCGTTAGTAGAGAACCTCGAAACAAATAATACCGTGCCTGATCAGGGTTGGCCGCAATTGTCCGATCAATTTCTCTAATCGCCAAATCGATAAATTTCTGCTTAAGCTCAAGGGGCAAATCTTTGGCCCCAGCGGCCTGCGAAGCGCTGCTAACCACCTGCTCACTCGCTTCCGCATTAACAAAAGTCTCATAGGCAAAAACTTTTTCAAACAAAGCCAGTCGTTGATTGGCGTCTCCAGTACTCAAAGCTTTGATTAGAGTTTGCCCGGCCAAAATTGGCTTGAGATTAAAAGAGTAGAGTAGAAAAATTACTAAAACACCACCAACCACCGGCGCGGCAATTTGAATTGTGGGTGAAAAGTTTTTTCCCACCAGAGCTGGTGCGCCTCTTTGCTCCGTGTTCCGAACATGCAAATACGCCAGTAAAGCAAAAAAGAGCAAGTAACTAATGAGGTTGTCGAAAACAAAAATATTGTGGAAGAAGTAGGCCGCGAGTAGACCGGTAAAAAGTGATTTCTCGGTAACACTAAAGTTGCTTAACCGTCTCCACAAATAGTAGATAGCCGCACCAAATAGCGAGAGATACGCAAGAAGGCCAAGAAGGCCGCCAGAAATTAGCCAGTCAAAAATTACATTGTGCGATCGATCAAACCACTGCTCTTGAGCATACATTTTGGGGTCGTAGTGTTTATTAAACAACAGGCCATAATTCTCCGGCCCCCAACCGAGCAGGGGCCGCTCCTTGAATCCTTGCCAACTCATATTCCAAATGAGAAGTCGGGCATTAGAATCGCTCAAAGAAATATCAACAAAACGATTAAGCACCGGACTTTTCTTAACAAAATCACTATCCCGCCAAGCAAAAAAGAGACCAATAACAATCACGGTTCCGAGCACTAAACCTAAACCGATTTTTTTCAAGTGGCGATTGTCGCGTTCAAAAATGGCAATGAGTAAGCCCGAAAGCAAAACGCCACCAATAAGACCGAGGATAGCTCCGCGCGTGGCTGTTTTGTAAAGTAAAAACAGATCAAGGAAAAGCAAAACCAAGTAACTCCCCCGCAGCCACCATCCGCCTGTCTTGGCGGACTTCAAACTCGGTCGCAAAAGCAAAAATCCAAGTAAGAAAATATGAAAAATTTGATAAACTGCAAAATAAGTAGCATTGCCAAAAGTGGCGTCAACTCTCGTACCACCCTGATTGATGGTTAGGGCACCAGAAAGTTGTCTTAGGGCATAAATCCCAATAATCAGGTTTACGACCAAAGAGGAGTGGCTAAACCACGACCACAATTTTTCGGTCTTTAAAACAGAAATTAAAATTAAAAAATAAACAAAAAGATGGAGATTAGTAATCAAGCCATCCATGCGCTCGAAATTGGACCAAAAACTGCGGTAAGGATTGAGACCAAAAACCGTAGCCAAAATTAAGATGATCAAGGTTACTAAAGTGGCCCAAAAAAGGCCAGACCGCCGTGGACGATAATTCTGATCACGAATCGCTAGCCAGAGCCACAATACCGCCACAATTTCCACAATAATCCGAAACCCAAAATTCTTCCCCGAGATAAACGGAAAGAAAAGGGAGGAGGAGACGAGGAGCGGGAGGGTTGTTAAGAAACACAAACCGGTCAAAACCACCCCCCCTAAAACCTTATTCCAAATCATGATAGCATGCCATTGTGACAAATATCCGCCAAAAAATCTACTCTCTACTCCGCTGGAGCGAGCGATACACCAAAACAGACAATGTTTATCTGGCTAAGGGTGGTGGGTGGCTAACCGCTGGTCAAACTATCTCTTCGGCCCTGGCCCTAATCCTAACCATTGGTTTTGCTAACCTAATTCCGCCACACGATTACGGCATCTATCGCTATGTCGTTTCTTGGATAAATCTTCTAACCGCCGGGACCATCATTGGCCTAAACACCTCCTTGATACAATCTGTCGCTCGTGGCTTAGAGGGTTCTTTCGGAGAAATATTCTTCACCAAATTAAAGTGGAGTGCTCTGGCCAGTTTAGGGTCCCTTATTCTGGCTGTTTACTATTTCATTAATAATGACAGGCTTCTCGGTTGGTCTTTTGTGATTACCGCCACTTGTTTGCCCCTTCTTAAAACTTCTGGTTTATACGCAGCAATTCTTTACGGGAGAAAAGATTTTTCTCTCTCTACAAAAATAAATAGTTTTACTAGAGCCGTTTCGGTATTGGCCATGTTAGGAACTCTTCTGCTAACCGACAACCTAATATTGATTTTATTCGCCTTCTTTCTCCCAGAAACCTTATTACAACTATACTTCACCTTATACATATTAAGAAAAACTCCCCCGAATAATCTTAGTGACCCAAACACAAGAAAATATGGCCTCCATTTAAGTTTGATGGAGGTTTTGAAAGTGATTGCCAGCCAAATCGACAAGCTGTTGGTGTTTCACTATCTTGGGGCTGCAGAGTTGGCTATTTATTATTTTGCACTGGCGGTTCCTGGTCAGGTGAAAAGTGTTTTGCAAAACACAACCTCCCTTGCTTTACCAAAAATGAGCGGGGCAAACAGTGTTGACTTAAAAAATTCTCTGCCACAAAAAATTTGGCGTCTAGAATTAATAATGATCGTAGTTGTTCTGCTTTATATTATAATTGCCCCCACTGCCTATCAGTTTGTTTTTCCCCAATATTTGGAGTCAGTTCTTTTTTCTCAGGTTTTGGCTGTATCCCTTTTATTTTTACCCAGAACTTTTCTCTCCACCGCCATGGTTGCCAAAGGCAAGCACCGCGAACTTTACGGGCTACGCATCACAAGTCCTATCGCGAGAATTTTTATCATATTCATATCTCTGCGGTGGTTTGGACTGTGGGGACTAATAACAGGACGACTGGTGGCTGATTTTTTTCAATTAATGATTTACCAATTTTATTTTAAACGAGCGTTCAGAGAGACAACTCCTCTCGATTAAACAGTCCTTGTTTTGGTAAAACATTAAATATTCTCCAAATTACAAGTCCGGTACTTAACACCAGATGTGAAATATACACCCAAAAAGACCACACCGGTAACCACACCGACAGGATAACCAAAACAACATAAAAAACCCACAAGTAATCATAAATCGAAAACACCAAACAATTGACAGTTCTACTCCATGGAGCGCTAAGGGACATGTGTTGATTTGGCTTTTGCCAATCTCTAATTTGATCGAGGTGATTTTCAAGTTTGATCTTGAAACCAATGTGGTGGCGCAATTTTCCAAACGACTTGTAAAACAAAACCAAAATGGAAAAAAATATCCCCAGCAACAACAGGGCCGATTCTCCAGTCATAAAAGAGAAAAAGTGAGCCACCGGAATAAACAACGCCAAAGGATAGAAAAAATGATAAGCTTGATCAAAATAAATTCCTCTTTGGGTAAAGTGGTTGTGGGCTCTGGCCAGCTCACCGTCAACCTTATCCAAAACAGCACTAAAAAAAAGTAACACCAGTTGAAACAACACCGCCACCACTGGCGCAATATTGCTAACAGCAACCACGCCGCTAAACAACAAAACAATCAAAACCAAAGAAAGGTTTACAGCTGAAACGTGGTTTGGCAATAAGCTGGGCCAGCAACGAAACAAAAACCAGGACAGGACAATAGAAATTCTTCGCTCCCAACGATAAACAACCCCGCTTGTCCCAATCTTGTTTTCCTTACTAGCCCAACCCCTATCTTTAAATTCTTTAAATTTCATATCCCAAAACAATTGACATTACCCTATCAGCTTTGGCTTCAAAATTAAAACACTTAGTGGCTCGTTCACAAGCAGACTGTCCCATTGCTCGACGCTTGTCAACCCGATCGGCTAAAAAACAAATCTTTTCTAAATATGTTTGACGGTCACCCCGGGGAATCACAAAACCCGTGAGTTCATTAATCACCGCCCGGTTGATACCACCAACCTCAAAAGCAATGACTGGTAAACAGTGTGACATGGCCTCAAGAACAACGTTGGGGAATCCTTCGCTTAGCGAAGCTAACAAAAAAACATCGGCCTCTAAGTAACGCTGCATGAGCTCTAAACCCAGCAAAAGACCGGGTAACTCCACCCGATGAGACAACTCAAATGTGGCCGTAAGATCGAGCAGAGCTTGACGCCGTGCGCCGTCGCCAACTAAAACCAAACGCCAATCCAATTTGGGGTATAAAAAAGCAACCTCGCGAAACATTTTAATTAGTTCAGCTTGACCCTTGTTGTCATTTTGCATTGACCCAACATGCAAAAAAACTATCGGGCCACCCCCATCTTTAGTAGCCACCAAATTATCACAATCCGACTTGATTTCAACACCGTTTTCAACAACTTCAATTTTTCGACAATGATGTTTTTGGTACACACACAAACTTTCCTGAACTTCCTTGGAAACAGCGATCACTGCGTCCGTCTTAAAATTAAGTAGCCAGTCGAGAAGCTTAAACTTCCAACTTTTACGATCAGCCATGCCAGACTCTCTGATTACCACTCGTAAATTTGGTCGTAACCATTTGACCACTCTTGCTACCACCGTCGACCAATCAAGAGTAGCATAAATGTGGGTGATTTGTTGTTCGTCGATAAAAAGCAACAACCTTTTGTACTCCCGCCAGTCTGTTAAGCCAGAAAAACCAAACTCGTGCAAAGTTTTTAAAATTACACCAACCCCACAACCAACAAAATATTTGGCTTGTTTCTCAAACACCAATTCGGCACCACCAATACCAAAACGATTAATCAAAAACAAAACCTTACTCATGTTTTACTAATTCACCCCAAAATTCCCCCCAATTAACTTGATAAGACTTAATCTTCCAGTTGGCCCTAGCTGTTTCGTAAAAAATATCTTCCAAGGTAAATTCAATCTCATGAGTCTCATCTAGTTTGTACTCATATCCATTATCGCGCTTGTAAACCGCCGTCCAGTCGCGGGTAACCATCGGTACCCGAAGCAATAATTTTGGGCTTAGGTTTTTAATTTTTTTGAGTAAAGCTTCTCTGCCTTTTATGTGCTCCAAAACATTGGACAACACCACACAATCGAATCTCTTATCAAAATTATGTTTAGTGGCATCGCCAATCAAAAACTTTAGGTTGGATCGTTGGTAATGGGCTCGAGCATACTCAATATTAAAATTTGAAATGTCAATGCCTATTACCTCACGCGCCTTGTCAGCCAAATCATAAGCCAAGTAACCAATACCACAACCCAAATCGAGTACTCGATTTGTTTTATCGATTCGGTCCAAAAAATATTGGTGATAGTTAGTAATTCTGTGTTTTGGGTTAAGGCCCCCCTCCAAAACGCTCGCCAGTTCAGTTATCTTGTGATAGCAATAGTTGTGAAGCCTAATAAACCAGCCCAAAAACCACTTGGTAGAAGCTGGGGAATAAAAAATTATATAACGAAAAAGCTTTTTCATGATCGACTTAAAACCTGACCAACAATATTACGCTTTTTAAACTCTTTAAACAATAATTCAAGTAAAGCAAAAGTCCTCTCCACGTCAACTTGAGTTTTAACCCACGGACTACAGTCGACGGCCAACTCACTTGAGTGGATCATAAATTGGACGTAGGGCAAACGATAAAAAACCGCTGCTTCGTAGACGGCCAACAAATCATTCAAGCTGGTATCAGGAAAAATCCGAAACCAACGAAAACGACGAAAAATGCGTCGTAAACCCCTTTCGAATAAACCACCAACAGGCAAAACGGTCATCGGTACCTCAATTATGCCATTTATTTTATAAGGATGAATTGGCGCTCGACAAAAATTAGGCCCACCCTTACCACCTGGGTCACCCTTACTATCACGCCATGATATCCCCGGGGTTACGGACGAATCAACTCGATAACCAAAATCGCATAAAATTTTTGCCAACTCATGGCTAAAACCCCAGCGTCCGGCCCGAAAACTAGCTGGTTGATGACCAAATTGTTGAATTATAAGATCGGTTAAGCTTCGCAATTTAGCTCGTAATTCACCTTCTGATAGCTCTGAAGGAAAGCGGTGGTGTATTCTTTCCCACTCTACACCTTGTGGGTAAGGCAGAGTTGACCAGGGATGAAGGTGGGTGCCAATTTCGGCCAAACCGGTAGCCTCAAACTCACGAAGTGTTTTTACAGCATCAACATCTTGAGCAACCTCATAAGTAATCAGATAAGTAACTGGAAAATCGTAGCGAGAACAAAGTTCTTGAAATCTGGGTAGGGCGCGCAAATTATTTAAAGCTAAACCAGAGGGTCTTAGCCATTGATTGTCGGCCTCGGTATCAACACTTATAATAAATTTCATAATCTAATAAAACGTCTTAGTTTAAACCAAAGACGCAAACCCAATGAGTAGACTTTATAATAGTAATAATTTTTAAGCCGTTCACCGCCAAACGCCTCTTTAAACTCAGCCAGAGAACGCAGATGTAAATTTCTTGAGTCAGGAGAAATGCCACCCAAATCAAATAATCGATGACCTGTGCTTTTGGTTTGTTTAATCGCCTCCCAGACAATAATCCGGTTGGCTTGGCCAATCAGTTCTCGAGAGGTCTCCCCCGTCGAACGCCCAGAAGCTAATGCCCAGGCCCGACAATAAATACCGTCCGTCACAAACAAACCCATTGCTAATAACTGATCACGACGATAGGCGGTCAACAAAAAACTACTTTGATTGCTGGGCCAGTGGTCAAAAGATAGGCGCCTATCACGGCGAAACAAGCGATACAGCTTACTGGCAGCAATAAAATCACAGTTTAGTTTAGTCGTTATACCACCCTTTTCTCCTTTACGAATTTGCTCCCTAATAAATTTGGGCCGCAGATTATTCCAAATGGTATTTAACGGGGCTGTTAAGTCAATAATTGAGGTTAATCCTTCTCTTTTAATAAACCCGGCTAATGAAACATCGTGATAAGAAAAAAAGTTAGCCATCGCTACCCCAGACACCTCTCTGGGTTTAGTAAACCAAAACCAACACTTTTTGTGTCGACAATAGTGTGTGCCTGGGGATGATTCGAGTTTTATCATTTTACTGCTTTTACCAAAATTAAATGACCAAGATTTCGTAATCCCGGTATTCGTTCTACTAAACGAGAAATTACTCCGCCACAAAGCTTGTTCAAACCCAAGCGTGATTCAAATGGCAGGGTGATATCTATAGGTTTGAGTTTTTCAATTTTCAGTTGCCGACTAAACTCCTCTATAATTTCAGCTTGAGTAAAATAATGGTAAAAAATACCAGAGTGGTGTTTACCTTCTTGTGGCCCACCGCTCAAACGACGTCGCAAATCAAAATAATAAGCAGTGAGAACCAACCAGCCTCCGGTAATCAATGTCTTACTCACATTGCCAAGAAACTCTTGCCTAAGTTTAGCGGTGGGCAAGTGCTCAAAAACCTGGGCTGACACCGCCACATTAAAAAAATTAGCCCTAGTTTTTAAGTGTGCCACATCAGCGACAACAAGACCAATGTTTATTCTCCCCTTCAATTTGGCTGACAGAATTCTCAAGGACTCAACCGAAAAATCAACTGCCACCAAAACCTTAGCGTCAGTCAAGTGGCTTGTGATCCGACCGGTGCCGCAACCATATTCAACACAACGCTTGCCACGAAGGTTGCCAACGTTATTTAGGGTGGATGGGATTTCTTTGTCGTACCGAGAGAACAACTTAGAATCATAACTACCCGCGAAGTTATCGCGGGCAACTTTTTCCGTCAACACCAATTCATTAAGCGGTGGCTGGGAACGTAACAAATTTAATATTCCACTTTTAATTTCATAGTCATGGCCTAATGGACACAACAAGCAACCATCAGTTATTACCTCATCGCTCCCACAATCAACGAACTTGACAGCAAGTGGCAAGCCATCAATTTGACAAACGAGTGAGGCAATTGCTTGTTTAGAGAATCCCAATAAATTGTTCATAAAATTTTTCCGGTAAATGATCGCGTTTTACAATATCTAAACTGGCCCGACCCATAGCCAACAACTTACTCCGGTCACCAAGTAAGGCGTCTAACTTGGTCAAC
>CAYICB010000011.1:0-30715 GCA_964361825.1 uncultured Candidatus Saccharibacteria bacterium
CAGTGGTAGAACGCCATCTTGGTAAGATGGAGGTCGAGAGTCCGATTCTCTCCTCTGGCTCCTGTCCAATCAGGCCACCTTAGCTCAGTTGGTAGAGCACCACTTTCGTAAAGTGGGGGTCCCCGGTTCAAGCCCGGGAGGTGGCTCATGACGACCGAGGAAACTAAGCAGAAGTTAGCCGAGCTGGAGGCGGCGATGGCGGCGCCCGATTTTTGGTCCGACAAAAATCGGGCGCAAGAGGTGGTGCGCGAATATCAAACGCTTAAAGATGAAATAGAGAATGGCGAGAGTGGTGGCTATGATCGGGGTGATGCCATCATTACTATTTTTTCTGGTGCCGGCGGCGATGATGCCGAGGATTTCTCGCGGATGCTCTATGAGATGTATGATAAATGGGTCACGGCGCAGGGTTTTGAGAGTTACTTAGTCCACGATAATCAGAATGATCATGGCGGTTATCGCAACCTCACTTTTGAAGTGCGAGGTAAGCCCAAGGCTGGCTCAAGCCTCGGCCCTTATGGTAAACTTAAAGGCGAATCGGGCGTTCATCGCTTGGTTCGAGTTTCGCCGTTTAGTGCCAAAAAACTAAGACACACTTCTTTTTCTTTAGTAGAGGTGATTCCTAAGTTACCTAAGACCAAGGCGGTGGAAATCCCAGAAACCGATCTCAAAATCGAGTTTTCTCGGTCTTCTGGTCCGGGTGGGCAAAATGTAAATAAGCGCGAAACAGCGGTGCGTTTGGTTCATTTACCCACAGGCTTATCGGCCCATTCTTCTAATGAACGGAGCCAAGAACGCAATCGCGATCAGGCGTTCGATATTTTGCAGGGTAAATTGCACAAAAGGCAGGAGGAGGAACGCTTGGCGCGTGAGCAGGGGATGTATATTTCTAAAACCACTGAGATCGAGTGGGGCAATCAAATTCGGTCTTATGTGCTCCATCCTTATCAATTAGTAAAAGATCATCGTAGCGGAGTGGAAGATCGTGATGTGGATAAGGTGCTCGGTGGCGATCTCTCAACTTTTATTCCCAATTAAATGATTTATTTTGATCGAGTTTCTAAGGTTTATGCCGATAACTTTGTGGCATTAGATGAGGTGTCTTTTGCGGTGGAGCCCGGAGAGTTTGTCTCGATTGTGGGCCACTCGGGTGCCGGCAAAACCACTTTACTGAAATTAATTTTGGCCGAAGAGGAGCCCACCACTGGCCAAGTTTTTTTCCACTCCACCAATATTCACGAACTGGGCAAGAGGACTATTCCTCAATTACGCCGGCGGATTGGCAGTGTCTTCCAAGATTTTAAACTTTTGCCCGGCAAAACTGCGTTTGAGAATATTGCTTTTACCATGGAGGCGTCGGGGCGTGATGACGATGAAATTGCTTCCGATGTGCCTCATGTGTTGGAGCTGGTGGGTTTAGAGAAGAAGTACGCCAATTTTCCCCACGAACTCTCGGGGGGTGAGAAGCAAAGGCTGGCGATTGCTCGGGCGATTGTGAATCAGCCAGACTTACTAATTGCCGATGAGCCCACCGGTAATTTAGACCCCATCAACACCATGGAGGTGGTGCAGATTTTTAAAAAAATTAATGATATCGGCACCACGGTGATTTTTACGACCCACAATAAGGGGATTATTGATGAGCTTGGGCGGCGAGTAATTACCCTAGAGAACGGTCGGGTTATTAGAGACGACAAGCGAGGTAAGTATGTTATATAATTAAACATGCTGACTGGTTTCAAAAGAGTGGCGCGCTTGGGTCTCATTAGTTTTTGGCGTAATGGCTTGGTGTCGGTGGCCTCGCTTTCGGTGATGGTGATTACTTTGTTTGTTTTGGGGGGAATAATTCTTTCGCGGGCTTTCCTCCTTGCCTCACTCGATGAACTCAAGAGCAAGGTGGATATTAGTGTGGCCTTCAAAGAGACTACAACCGAAGCAGAAGTGTTGGCCCTCAAGCAGAAGCTCACCCTTTTGCCCGAAGTCACCAGTATTACCTACAGTTCGCGAGAAGAGGAGTTGGTTGATTTCCGTGAACGCAATAAAGATAATTCTTTGCTTCTCCAATCGCTTGAGGAGGTGGAGAATCCTTTTGGCGCGCGGCTCAATATTATTGCCGCGGACCCGGCTAATTATGAGAGCCTAGTGGCCTTTTTAGAAACGGAAGATGGTTTAGAAGAAACGGGCGGAGCGGGGATTATTTACGATATTAGTTTCAAAAAAGATGTGGTCAATAAACTCAATCGTTTTATTGAAGTCGCTCAAAAAGCGGGTTGGGCGATTATTTTGGTTTTGGGTTTTAGCTCGGTGGTGGTCACTTTTGCCACCATTTCTCTGGCCATTTATGTGTCGCGAGAAGAGGTCTCGGTGATGCGTTTGGTGGGCGCGCAAAATAGTTATATCCGCGGACCATTTTTAGTCGAGGGCTTGATTGTGGGCTTAATTGCCGCCTTTGTGGCCTTAATTTTGCTTTATCCGGCCACGGTTTGGCTCCATCAACTCACGGTTAAATTGGCGGTGCCGATCGATCTCTTGAGTTATTATCTTTCTCATTTGTTTAAATTGATTTTGCTTTTAAGCGTGGTGGGGGCGGGATTGGGGATTGTTTCGAGCTTTTTGGCTTTGCGCAAACATTTGCGAGTTTAACTTATGCCGGCGCGCGCTCATAAATATATTTTTGTGATTGGCGGCGTGATGTCTGGAGTCGGTAAGGGGATTACGGCCGCCTCGATTGGTAAATTACTTCAGGCGCGCGGTTTTAAAATTAATTCTATCAAAATTGATCCGTATCTAAATGTGGATGCGGGAACCATGAATCCGGTTGAGCACGGCGAGGTGTTTGTGCTCGCTTCTGGCTTAGAGTGCGATCAAGACATGGGTAATTATGAACGGTTTCTTGATGTGGAGGTGCCGGCCGAGAGTTATATGACGAGCGGGATGGTTTATAAACATGTCATCGATAAAGAGCGCGCTTTGGGTTACGGCGGCAAGTGCGTGGACCCCATTCCAGCCTTACCAGATGAGATTTTGCGCCGGATTAAGGCCTCGGTGGCTAAAACTGGCGCGGATATCTCGGTGATTGAGATTGGCGGTACGGCGGGTGAATATCAGAACACGATTTTTTTCGAAGCGGCGAGAATTCTTAAGTTGCGGCATCCAGACGATGTGGTTTTTGTGCTGGTGAGTTATTTGCCCATACCAAGCAAGCTTGGTGAGATGAAGACTAAACCCACGCAATACGCCGTGCGCACACTCAACTCTTATGGTTTGCACCCCGATGTTATTGTGGCGCGGGCCGAGCGGCCACTTGATGATAAGCGTAAAGAAAAGCTGTCTTTTGCCAGCAATGTGCCGGTGGAGCACATTATTTCGGCGCCGGATATTGAGTCAATTTACGAAGTGCCGCTCAATTTTGAGCGAGATGGCCTCTCCGACACTTTGCTTCATTTGCTTAAATTAAAGCCGAAACAAACCGATCTTAAAGATTGGCGACTGGCGGTGAAGCGTTTGCTCGAAGCAAAACAAGAAGTGAAAATTGGTTTGATTGGTAAATATTTTAAAACTGGCGATTTTGTGTTGGCGGATGTTTATATTTCGGTGATTGAGGCGCTGAAGCATGCGGCGGCCAAGCTTGGGCTTAAACCCAAAATTATCTGGCTCGACTCTACCGAGTTTGAGGGTGATAAAAAGAAATTGTTAGAGTTAAAAAATTACGATGGTTTGCTGGTGCCCGGTGGTTTTGGGGCGCGGGGAATTGAGGGCAAGATGGCGGCGATTAATTACGCTCGAGAAAATAAAATTCCCTATTTTGGTTTATGTTATGGTTTACAGCTGGCGGTAATTGAATATGCGCGCTCGGTTTTGGGATTGAAGGGTGCACAAACGAGAGAAATTGATCCCAAAACGCTGGCGCCAGTGATTGATCTGATGCCCGAACAAGCGGCCAAGCTAGAAGGCAAAAATTATGGTGGCACGATGCGGCTCGGGAGTTATGCTGCCAAGCTTAAAGCGGGGACGCTCGCCCGCACGGCTTATGGTACGAGCGAGATTGTGGAGCGGCACCGACATCGTTATGAGGTCAACCCAGCTTACCTGGCTCAATTAGAAGCGGCGGGATTAGTCTTTTCTGGCCGATCGCCAGCGGGGGAATTGGTAGAAATTGTGGAACTCCCCACCAAAGTGCATCCCTTTTTTCTCGCCACTCAATTCCACCCCGAATTTAAATCAACCTTGCTTAACCCGCACCCCCTCTTCCTCGCCTTCATTAAAGCAATGATGTAACGCATTTATAACGACCGTTAGAGGTTTGTTACGCAACCAAAAACGAAAAATCGATAACATTTTTTCTTGCTCGCTTTTTCTGCAATTTTCTAGTAGGGTTAAACAAGAAGGAGGTGGTAAAATGAAACCATCAAATGAAAAAGTGGCCCTCCGTCAAGAGATCATTGGAATTAGAAACGCTATTCGTTGGCACCGAGACCAAAAGTTAGATGACCGCTGCTGGCTAGATGATTATTTAGTTTGGGGAAAAGTTATTGAATTGATTTTGGTTTCGCGGAAATTGCCGTCCTTCGATAAGATGATGGTTCAGTGCGGTCTTTTCTTCGCCTTTCGCGGAGCAGAAGAAGCTGATCCATTTCCACCAGACGCAATTCTCGATCAGAAAGAATGGGATAAGGATTTGAGAGGCAGGAACCTTAAAGGATTGAAAGAAACCCTCAACGAGCTAATCTCCGCAATAAAGACTCATCTAGAGGTAGAAGAAGTAGCGGGCAGACCGAGAACAGCGGATGATGATCGGCGACTCTATGCTGTTTTACCGGAAAAAGTTCCGGCTGACTTCCGTCTTCCGAAGCGAGTTGATTTCTTGGGTGAAGGAAAGGCGCCCGGCGCTGGTTGTCCCGCTTTTTGGCGTAGTCATCAAAATTGCAATGAGCCCTCCTGCAATATCCATGAATGGGGACCGTGTGGTGTCTCAAGCTAAGGCGTGCAACCTAGAATCCCGCCCCGAAACTGGCGGGATTTTTGTTGTCAAATTTTATGCCTCGCGGCCGATGGCTTCGGCGATGTTTTGGTAACCATCTTTTTGGAGGAGCTTGATTAGGCCTAAATTTATTTGGCCGGGTAATTGTGGCCCACGATACACCAAGCCCGTGGCCAGTTGCACTAAGCTCGCCCCTAATTTTATTTTACGGTAAGCGTCTTCGGCCGAGAAGACGCCGCCGCAACCGATGATTATTAAACGCGAACCAAACTCGCGATAAGCCAAACGGATTAACTGATTTGATCGCTCTGCGGTGGGTTTGCCGCTAAAGTTGCCCACCGGATACTTGGCAACTTCGGCTTGATCAAGCGCCGGATGCGAGCGATCTTTTTGTAAATTGCCGTAAATTACGCCGTGCGCCTGTGATTCACTAATTGTGCGGAGCAGAGCCCGCTGTTCAGCGTCACTAAAGTTAAGCGGCATTTTAACAAACCACGGTCGTGAGAGTTTGAGAGCATCGAGAGCCCACAGAAGCTCGGCGAGGCGTTCTGGCGCATAAAAGTCAACCGTGTTCCCAAGAAGATTGGGACAACTGATATTGAGTTCGTAATAAGCAATTTGAATAACTGTGTTCTCGGCTAAACGAAAGGCGGCAGTGATATCAGCGATGGCTTCTTCCAAACTCGCTATTGTTGGTAAATTGGTTTTGCCGATACTTAAACCGACAGGAAAATGGGGGGGTAAATTTTTTAGTCGAGGTAAAATTGCTTTGATCCCAGAATTTTTTAAACCCTTATTAACGAGGAGAGATTGCGATTTTACAAGGCGGGCCAAGCGCGGTGGTGGATTGCCGCCATAAGCTTGATGAGTGACGGTGCCCACCGTGTGGAAGCCGAAACCAAGCGCCGGCGAAATTTGCGGTAGATCAGCTTCGTAATCAAAGCCGGCGGTGAGGCCAATGGGGTTGGGGAAACAAATTCCGGCGACGGTTTGCTCAAGAACTGGGCTTGCCACTTGCCAACAAGTTGCCAAGAACTTGCGGGGAAGTTGCCGCCGGCCGAGGATACGGCCGGCGGTGAGGGCCCAAAGGTGAATTCTTTCTGACTCGAAGAGGAAGCAAATCGGCCTAATTATAAGGCGATAAGTAGTGGCCGATAAAAACAAAACAGTTTGTTTACCCCAAAACATTTAATGCCAATCTTAATCCTGATTACCAAAAGGCACAACGGTTGGGGCGCCAAAAAAGTCTTATGACCTTGCGTTTTTTAATGAAAAATGTTTTAATTGGGGTCGTTTTGTGGTTCTTTGTAAAGAAGGTTAATCGTTTATTTGCTAAAATAAACGATGAGATGAAAGAAGGGAGTCTAAAAATGGTTAAGTCATCAGCGCTGTGGCGCGGGGTGTGGCAAGTGTTCAAACCTTTCCGCCGGCACTTTTTGGTAGCGGTTAGTTTATTGTTTGTGGTTGAGTTGTTGTATCTCGCTTCACCTTATATCTTGGGCCAGATCATTAATGGCGTCCAGGCTTCTGTGCCCATGATGTTGGTTCTTCAGTTGGTGTTTCTTGGATTGTTTTTTCAGCTAACATCAATGATCCTGAACTACTTTAAGGATCGTTATGAGATTAGGCATATCGATTACTCGATTCAGCCTTATATCAACAACAAAACTCTGGCAAAGATCTTGAGTCTCTCGATTGGGCAACACCGGAGCCAAAATTCCGGACTAACCTTGAGCGTGATCAACCAAGGTCAATCATCAACCGTTCAGATGATTAACTTGGTGATGTTTAACATCTTGCCCTTGTTTGCGCGGGTGGTTGTTACTTTGGTGGCCCTAATTTGGTTTAATCTGGCCATTGGTTTGGTCTCAACGGTGACTCTGGTTGTTTACTTTCTGGTGTCTTTTCGTCTCGGTCATTGGTTTTGGCCCAAACTGAAGAAGCTCAATGATAGTTCACATCAGAATAGTAGAGAACAACAGGAGATAATGCGTAATTTACCTGCTGTTCAGATTAATGCGCAAGAAGAACGAGTGGAAACAGATTACCGAACACGGCTCGAAGATCATGCCAATCAGGCTCGAGGGGTGTGGTTACCCTATATTCTTCTGACCTATTTGCGAAGTTCTATTCCGGTTCTCCTTCAGACTGGCGTGTTTGTTTTCGCCATTCTTCTGGTTTATCGTGGCCAGATTTTGGTTGGCGACCTTGTGATTTTGGTCTATTGGTCTGGGCGCGCGACTTCGGAGTTGGGTGTGTTTGGTCGATTCCATCGTCAGTGGTTAGACCTTTCTGCTCCGGTGGATAAGTATCTCAAGATTCTTGAGGTCACACCGGCGGTGGTGGAGGCGGCGCACCCGATTGTTTTGTCTGAAGTGAAAGGAGAAATCGAATTTCGCGGAGTGAGCTTTGTTTACCCCAACACCAGATATGTGCGAACCGACCATGATAAGGAGGAGGACGAAAATCAAGGAGCCAAGGAAACGCCGCCCGCCTTGCGAGAAGTAAGCTTCAAGATTCTGGCTGGGTCGCGCGTGGCTTTTGTGGGTGAGTCTGGCGCTGGCAAATCAACCATCGTTAACCTCTTGTTGCGGGGTAATGACCCTGATACGGGAGAAATTTTGATTGATGGCCACAATTTGCGCACGCTTGATTTGCACTCCTTCCGCGAGCGGGTGGGTGTGGTGGAGCAACATGTTTCTTTGTTTGATAAAACCCTGCGCTACAATATCCTCTTCGGTCTCAATGGTCGGGGGGCTAAGTTAAGCGAGCAGGAGATCCAAGACTTAGACAAAGCGGCTTGTCTTGACCGCTTTGCCGACCGCTTAACCAAGGGTTGGGACACCGTAATTGGGGAAAATGGCGTGCGCCTCTCTGGAGGGGAGCGTCAGCGGGTGGGTATTGCTCGGGCTCTGGCCAAGAAGCCGGCCATTCTCATTTTGGACGAAGCCACTTCTAGTCTTGATGCCGTCAATGAGTCTCTGATTAAAGAGGCGGTCCACAATGCTTCGCAAAATCGCACCACGATTATTATTGCCCACCGCCTCTCCACAGTCCGCGATGTCGATAAGATCTTTGTGCTCGATAAAGGGAAAATCGTGGCTGAAGGTAAGCATGAAGAATTGCTGAACAGCCCTGATGGACATTATCGCGAGCTGGTAAACAAACAACTCTTTGTGGCGTAAAAAGCAACTCAACTCTAGGGAACCTTAACTGGTTCCCTTTTCTTTTTGGATTTTTTCTAAAATCTTTTTAACGAGACCGAGACTCTCGGTGTCGAGGATCGAGAAAGGGATTGGCTTAAGGCCGAGCGCGCGGAGCTCGGCTAATTTTTGTTTCAATTCTTCTGGCGAGACGAGATCAATTTTGGTCAAAAAAACTTGTTCTGGTTTGGTGGCTAAAATCGCGCTATGGGTCGAAAGTTCTTCGCGAATGGTGCGATAGGCGCCGGCGGGGCTCGCCACTTCCGCGGAGATTAGATGGAAAATAGTTTTGGTTCGCTCGATATGACGCAAAAATTTGGTCCCTAGGCCCTTGCCACTCGAGGCGCCCTCAATGAGGCCGGGAATATCGGCAATGACGAGGCTGTAATAGGCGCCAAGGTGGGGTTCAAGCGTGGTGAAGGGGTAATTGGCCACCTTGCTTTTGGCGGCGGTTAACTCATTAAGTAAACTAGATTTGCCGGCATTGGGGAGGCCGACTAAACCAAGATCGGCAATCATCTTGAGTTCTAGTTGGAGAATGGCTCGCTCACCCGGTAAACCTTCTTGGAATTCGGTGGGACTGGTATTGATTGGGGAGCGATATTTAAAATTTCCTTTGCCGCCCTTACCACCTTTTACGGCCAGCCAAGTTTCGCCAATTCGCGTAATTTCTATTTGTTCTCCCGTTTCGGTATTGGTGATGACGGTGCCGACGGGCACCTTGAGAATCAGGTCTGCACCTGATTCTCCATCACGGAATTGCGAGCGGCCATCGGCGCCATCACCGGCCCGAACTTCTTTTTTATTTTGAAATTGAATAAGGGCGCTGATATTAGAGACACCCTCGAAGGTAATATTACCGCCACGACCACCAGAACCACCTACTGGACCAATGGCCAGCTTGGCTCTATTGAAGGCTACTGCACCACGACCGCCCGAGCCGCCGTGGACCCTAATTTTAACTTCATCAATCAACACCCGCGTATTTTTGTATTTGGGGTGGTTTAAGAGAGATGTTTGGAGACGAGTTTGGTCATCTCAAACATGCTCACCGTGCCCTTGCCGTCGAAGATCTTTTTGAGCGCCTCGTCAGCATTGATATTACGCTTGTCTTGGCTGTCTTGGAGACCGTGTTTCTTAATGTATTCCCAGAGCTTCTTCACCACCTCCGAGCGAGGCAGGGGGCCGGCTCCCACCACCACGGCGAGCTCGGCGCTCACTGTTAAAGGCTTCATAAACGCTGAATTTTCTTTTGCCATATATTGTTTCTTTATTTAATAAACCTCGATTTCCCTATTATACTTGAGTAATTGGTTAATATCCAGTATTTTATACTCATTGCCGCCTCGCCCGTAGGCAAGTAGCCTTCGGGCTACGGCCGAGGGGCTCGCAATGGTAGGACAGCAGTTGTGTATACTGTTTATGTTTTAAGGAGTTTGAAGGACGGAAACCTGTATGTCGGTTGCACTTCAAATCTTAAAAGAAGGCTGAGTTCGCATAATTCTGGCAGAGTTCGTTCCACCAAGGGTCGACGGCCACTCACGCTCATTTATCACGAAGAGTACGAGGACAGGGTTACCGCGTTCAGAACTGAGTGTTTCTATAAAACAGCCAAAGGAAAGGGGGAATTAAAGAAGAAAATTGAAAATCATTGCCGGATCGTCTAATGGTAGGACATCGCCCTTTGGAGGCGAGTATCTTGGTTCGAGTCCAAGTCCGGCAGCCAAACTTATCCACTCTTGCCAATACCCCGTGGGGGGTATATGATGGGGCAATGACTTATTTAGAAGATCCAAAGAAGCAAAAGCTTATTAGGCGGTTAAAGTTAATCGAGGGCCAAATTCGGGGTTTGCAAAACATGGTCGAGAAAAACACTTACTGTGTTGATATTATTACCCAAACCTCGGCGGTGAAGCAGGGGTTATCTAATGTCGAAGATTTATTACTCGAGAACCACCTTGGCCACTGTCTTTTTGCCCAAGTGCAAGCGGGTCAAACCGGCAAGATCAAAGAAGAGATCTTAAAAGTGTATAAACTTAAGCGCAAATAAGATGGAAACCAAAATATATAAAGTCAGAGGAATGCATTGTGCTTCTTGCGCCGGTATTATTGAACGAACCCTCAAGAAAGCGAGTGGCGTTCACTCGATAGAAGTAAACTATGGCACGGAAACGGCCAAAATTACTTTTGATCCCAGTCAAACCGATTTATCAAATTTGTCTAAGAAAATCGCGCCAGTTGGTTATTCTTTAGTTTCTTCCGACTCTGATTTGGTGGCAACTAATGCGCCAAATCAACTGAAAGCACAAAAACTTATTGAAGTGGCCGAGATGAAGGCTGGGGTTTTATCGGCTTTGCCGCTTGCCTTGATTGCGGTTTTGGTGATGATTTGGGAGATTTTGGCGCAGTATCAAGTGGTGGCCGAAATGAGCGCTATTTTCGAAGAGTTTTTTCATCATCTCTTGCCCATGATGGCCACTTACACGCTCTTTGTAGTCGGCAAACCCTACCTTTTGGGATTTTATCGTTTTCTTCATTATGGCAAGGCTAATATGGACACGCTCATTGGTTTGGGCACCATCACCGCCTTTTTATTTAGTTTTGTGGTGACCGCTTTTGCCGAGGTTCTTAGGCCGTTTATTAATGTGGATTATCAATATTACGATGTGACGATTGTCGTAATCACTTTTATTGCTTTGGGAAAATATTTGGAAGCGCGGTCAAAAATAAAAACTGGTGATGCCATTGAGAAGCTGCTCAATCTCCAAGCCAAGACCGCCTTGGTGATTCGCGAGGGAAAAGAAATCGAAATTTCGGTAAATGAAGTAAAACATGGCGATTTGATTGTGGTAAAACCGGGGGCAAAAATTCCGGTTGATGGTGTGATTACCGAAGGTGGATCATTTGTAGATGAATCGATGGTTACAGGAGAACCAATGCCGGCGCAAAAGAAGATTGGCGACGGTGTGGTTTCGGGCACCATCAATACCAGCGGCTCTTTTACCTTCCAAGCCACTAAGGTGGGAGCAGAAACACTCCTCGCCCAAATTGTGAAGATGGTGGAGATGGCTCAAGGGAGTAAAGCGCCCATTCAAGCCCTAGCCGATAAAATCTCGGCGGTTTTTGTGCCCATTGTGCTGGTAATTGCTTTTATGGCGCTCGGTGCTTGGCTGATTTTTGGCCCACAATATCTTGGTTTTTCGCCGGCTTTATCATTTGGTCTCGTTTCCTTTGTTGGAATTTTGGTAATTGCTTGTCCTTGTGCCCTTGGTTTGGCCACGCCAACGGCGATTATTGTGGGGGTTGGTAAGGGGGCGAAAGAGGGTATTCTCATTAAGGATGCGGCAACGCTGGAGAAACTGCACCAAGTCACTACGGTGGTGGTGGATAAAACGGGAACCATTACTAAAGGCAAGCCCACCATGGTTGAACTACAAAACCTTTCAGGATCAACTGATGAGGAATTTGTTTCGCTTATTGCTTCACTAGAAAAAAAATCAGAACATCCCATTGCTCAGGCCATTGTAAATTATGCTCAAGACAAGAATCTTGCCATTCAAAACACCGCCGATTTCGAAAATATTCAGGGCAAGGGTCTTAAGGGGTCGATTGGTGGCACGGAATATTTTGTGGGGAATGCCAAATTGGTTAATGACCTCAATTTGCCTTTTGATACCGCCAAGCTTAATGAATTTACGGCTCAAGGTAAAACCCCAGTGATTCTCATGACCAAAGAAAAAGTTTTGGGCTTTGTGATGGTGGCGGATGAAATAAAACCAGAATCAGTCGAAGCCGTTAAGAGTTTGCATAAACTTGGCATAAAAGTGGTGATGCTCACTGGTGATGACGAGAAAGCGGCAAAATATATTGCCTCGTTGGTGGGGATTGATGAGGTGGTGGCGCAAGTGCTCCCCGCCGATAAGCTTAAGAAGATTCAAGAGTTGCAGGCCGGGGGTCAGGTGGTGGCGATGGCTGGCGATGGGGTTAATGATGCGCCCGCGCTGGCCCAAGCCGATGTGGGGATTGCGATGGGGACCGGCACCGATGTGGCGATTGAATCGGCGGGGATTACGCTTTTGGGCGGCGATATTTCTAAACTGGTGAAAGCGATTAGGTTATCTAAAATCACTATGCGAGGGATTAAGCAAAATCTGTTTTGGGCCTTCATCTACAACATCGTTGGTATTCCTTTAGCGGCCGGAGTTTTTTATCCGATTTTCGGCTGGCTTTTGAACCCCGTTTTCGCCGGTTTTGCCATGGCGATGTCGTCGGTCTCGGTGGTGTCGAACTCCCTTCGCATTAAAGCTAAAAAATTATAATGTCTAATCTAAACTTAAAAACTTTTACCTTTCATGTTCACGGTATGCATTGTAAGTCTTGTGTGGTGTTGACGGAAAGTGAGTTGAAGGAAGTGCCAGAAGTGTTAAAAGCCAAAGCCTCGCTTAAGCACCTTAATGTTGAAGTAATCGGTGATTTTGGCGACAAGGCCCCAGAACATATCGCGCGAGACTTAAGTGAAGTGCTTAAGCCTCATGGTTATACCCTGTCGCTCGAAAAACAAAAACATTCGGCCAAATGGTCAGATTTTCGGATTGCTTTACCAGTGGCTTTGATTTTTATTGCCCTTTTTGTCTGGCTTCAGAAGTTGGGGATTGTAAATTTGGTCACCACCTCGGAGGTGAGTTACGGTACGGTCTTTGTGGTGGGTCTCATTGCCTCCATTTCCACCTGTATGGCTGTGGTGGGGGGCTTGGTGCTTTCTGTCTCGGCCAACTTTGCTAAAGAAGGAGACAAAATCCGACCCCAAGTTTTGTTTCATCTGGGGCGGCTCATCTCCTTCTTTATTTTGGGTGGAGTAATTGGGGTTTTGGGTTCCGCTTTTCAGTTTGGAGCGACTGGAACCTTGGTGCTCGGCTTATTTGTCGCCATCGTGCTTCTCATTCTCGGCGTTAATTTGCTCGATATTTTCCCGGGGATTAAGAAGTGGCAACCAACTCTGCCTAGTTTTGTGGGTAAACATGTTCATGGCTTAAAGAAGATAAATCACACCCTAACGCCACTATTAATTGGTGTGGCCACCTTTTTCTTGCCGTGCGGCTTTACTCAATCGATGCAAATTTACACCTTAACCACCGGTAGTTTTGTGACGGGGGCATTCACCATGTTCATTTTTGCTCTCGGCACGCTTCCGGTATTAGCTATTCTCTCTTTTGGTTCTTTGGGTATTCAGAAAAAGGCCCAGTCGAGCATCTTCTTCAAAACCGCCGGCTTGATTGTGATCTTTTTTGGCCTCTTCAATCTGATTAATAGTTTGGTGGCTGGCGGCTTTATTCCACCCATCTTCAGTTTCTAGTAGAATATTGCTCATGAAAACTATTATCATCTCGATCTTGGTGGCGATTGCCTTGATTGGCGGCGCCATGTGGTTGGTCAAAAATAATCCTGCTGATTCTCTGGAACCGTCGGTCAACAATGTAAGTGTGGTCGATGGTAAACAAATTATTGAAATTACCGCCAAGGGGGGCTATTTCCCCAGAGTGACGCTGGCTAAGGCCAACTTACCGACCATTATTAAGATGGCAACGGCGGGCACCTTTGACTGTTCTTCCTCTTTAGTTATTCCTAGTTTGGGATATCGGCACAACCTCGCGTCTTCGGGAGTGACCGAAATTGAGGTGTCAGCTCAAGCCAGCGGGGCAAAACTGCAAGGTCTGTGTTCGATGGGGATGTATAATTTTTCGGTCAATTTTAATTAAAAATCCCCACCTTTCAACAGCTTGGGCCTTGCGCTCGATTGGTCTAGGCTTTAGACTTAAGCCCATATTAGTCGGTTAATTTTTTTGTAATTATGAATAAGAATTTAGTGATTTTGGTTATTGTGATCGTTTTGGTTTTGGCGGGCTATTATTTGTGGGGTAATTCGGCCGATAATACAGCGGTGGATGGTCAGGGGGCGGCGGTGGGGGGAGTCAAGCTCGGCGAGGAGGCCACTTTTACTGGCAGTATTGCTGATTTAGCCGCGCGCGGCGGTGATTATCAGTGCGCGGTGAGTGCCGAGGGCGAGCTCGCTGGCACTAAGGGCACCGTTTTTGTGTCGGGCAATCGCGTGCGGGGAAGTTTTTCTAGCGCTACGCCAGAGGGGGAGATTGCCAGCAACTTGATTCAAGATAATGGGTCGGTGTATGTGTGGAGCGACAGTTTCCCTCAAGGCTTTAAGATGGCGGTGACCGAGCCCGGAACGCCAAACAGTTTACCCAATGCCGCCGGGACGGGTTTTGATGCTAATACTGCTTATTCTTGGCAGTGTGATCCTTGGGCCGTTGAGGCCACCGCCTTTGCTCTTCCAGAAGGGGTAACCTTTATGGATCCTTCGACTTTGCCGGGAGTGGTGCCGGTGGTTAAGTAAACCACCTGATGAAAGCGGCCTTCTTTACCACCAAACCTTGGGAAGAGGATTATTTACGCCAATTACTTTCTGGTGTTAGTGATCTTACCCTCGATTTCTACCCCGAGGATTTGCGGGCCGAAACTCTGCCGCCGCGCACCGATTATGATCTGATTTCGGTGTTTGTGGGCTCGGTGGTCAATAAGCCAGTCTTTGAGGCGTTACCTAACCTTAAGTGTGTGGTGGCGCGCTCAACTGGTTTTGATCACATCGACCTAGCTACGGCGCGAGAGCGCAATGTGGTGGTAAGTTATGTCCCCAGTTATGGTGAAAACACGGTCGCTGAGTATGCTTTTGCTCTTTTGCTCGCACTTTCGCGCAAAATTTATCAGGCCTTTGACCAGATTAAAGAAAACGCCAACTTTAAGGTCGAAGATTTGCGGGGCTTTGATTTGCGGGGCAAAACGATTGGCGTGGTGGGAACGGGGCGGATTGGTCGGCATGCGATTGGGATTGCCAAGGGTTTTGGCATGCAGGTGCTTGGTTATGACCCGTTTCCTAATCAAGCCTTAGCCCAAGAGCTTGGTTTTACCTACTTGTCTTTGCCGCAACTCTTAGCCAAGAGCGATGTGATTACTCTCCATGTGCCTTATGCCAAAGAAACACATCATCTCATCAATACCGAAACCCTAAAACAAATGAAACCCGGCGCTTACCTAATTAATACCAGTCGTGGGGCCGTGGTGGAGACCGAAGCTTTAATTCCGGCGCTTAAATCTGGGCAACTGGGTGGCGTGGGGATGGATGTGTTTGAGGAGGAGAAAGTAATCTTCAACGAAGCTGACTTTTTGGCTCGGGGTGATAATGAGCTGCATAATTGGCGGACGATTATTGCAAATCATGTTTTGATTGATTTGCCCAATGTGATCGTAACGCCGCACAATGCCTTCAATACCACCGAGGCGATTAAGCGGATTTTAGAAACTACCGCCGAGAATATTAAGACCTTTTTGGCCGGTAATCCTGCCAATACAGTGAAGTGAGTCCTCGGGGCTTGACAACCGTGGGGCAAAAAAGCTAAGATACCAAGCGTAGTTTTTCGTCGTTTTCTTGCCAGAGAAGCATTTGACTTTAGGCAAAAAAAAGCGAACCGAAAAGCGGTCGTTTTATAAGTTAGTCAAGCAAATAGCTAAATGGCAAAGAGAATTTATGTAGGCGGCTTGTCTTATGGCACCAGCGAGACCACCCTCCGCGAGCACTTTTCGCAAGCGGGATCGGTGACCTCAGCCAGTGTGATCATGGACAAGATGACCGGACGCTCCAAAGGCTTCGGTTTCGTCGAAATGGCTACTGACGAGGAGGCCGATAAGGCCATCTCTACCCTCAATGGGGTAGAGCTCGAAGGTCGCAAGCTGACGGTGAACGAAGCTCGCCCAATGGAGCCCCGCGCTCCGGGTGGTGATCGTCCCCGCCGCAACACCTGGTAAGGTGTTAAAAAAATCCCCCCAATTGGGGGGATTTTTTTATTCTGGGGCGGCTTCGAGTTTAATCTGCAGGGTTTTGGTTTGACCCTTATGCCACACTTTTACCGCCACCGTTTCACCCACCTCGTGACGGCGCACCAGCGCGGCCAAGCTTTTGTCGGCCTCTAGTTTGACCCCGGCAAGCTCGAGGATAATATCATTTTCCACAATCCCAGCTTTGTCGGCCGGTGAACCGGGGATGACCGCCAAATCTTCCGCTTTCTCACCTCTAAGTACCAAGGCGCCGTAATCAACCGAAAGTTTGTTTTTTTCTTTCATGGCTGGGGTTACGGCTACATATCTAATTCCTAAATAGGGTCGGACAATTTTATTGTTCTTTTGAACTGATTCCACTACACCGCGGACCACATTGGCTGGTAGGGCAAAGCCAATATTTTCTGAACCACGCGCCACGGCCACATTAACGCCAACCACTCTGCCCCGCAGGTCGAGCAAAGGACCACCAGAATTGCCGGGGTTAATCGCGGCATCGGTTTGGATTACCTCATCGAGCGTTTCTGACTCACCCAAACCACTGGAGGCGGTAATCGAGCGATATAGACCAGAAACTACGCCTACCGAAACCGTGTTTTTGAACTCACCCAAAGCGTAACCAATGGCGATGGCGGTTTGTCCCACCTTAACCTCATCAGAATCATCAAATTGCAAGTAGGGGAAGGTGCCGCCGCCCTTAACCTTAAGCACGGCAATATCAAGGAGGGGATCTTTAGCCAAAACTTCAACCTCATGTTTTTTGCCATCAGCCGTGATGGCGGTGTAATCGGCGGTGGTATCGGAAACCACATGACGATTGGTAATGATATGACCTTCGGCCGATACAAAGAAGCCCGTGCCCCCGCCCACCTCGCGCCGCTCGGTGCCACCCGAGCGTTCTCTGGGGACTTGGAAGTCAAATGGTCCAAAGTTAAATAGAGGGGTGTCACCAAATAAATCGCCGAAAGGATTAAAGTTGTCAAAATACCGTTCAATCACCGGCACATCTTTGGTGATAATAATCGAAACCACGGCCGGTGTGGCCTTAGCGACAGCGTCTACCACCAAGGCTTCTTGAGAAAAAAGGTTGGGGGTAGTAGCCGAATCTTCGCGCGAGTTGCCCAAAACACGATTTAATTCTTCGGTGAGATAATGGGAGGCAAAATAATGAAATATCCGATCACGCTGGGTGGCCACGACCACGGTGGCCGCCGCCACAATAATTACAGTGGTGACCAAGCTCGACACCAAAACAATAAAGATATTTTTATTATTGATCATAGTGGCCTAAATTTTAGACTTTTCCCCTTGCGGGTCAAGGGGGTTTTTGCTAGAGTTTAACTTGGACAAAGTACCTGGTTTGTGGTCTCCGGGACGGCTTCTGGTAGCACAAACCTCAAAACAAGGATGGTCACATGAGTGGAAGTAATGAATCGCGGTATGTGAGGGTTAGGAATAACCTTCTGGTGGGAGCGCCGAGCGACCTAAAGTGGCTGAACGACATCAGGAGGATTCTTCACCCCACTGGTCCCTACTATGTTAGGGAAAAAGGCAGTGGTTCGGTGGACCTGTCTTTTGGAGAAAACGGAAAGGTTGTTTTGAGGAGGGTTCCTGCTTGTTTGGTGGAGCCGGTTCGGCTTCAGGTTTCCCTTTGATTATGTTTGTACAGCCCCGACTCACGAAGTGAGTCGGGGCTGATTTGTGTTTGTTTAAAGTTTTTTGGGAAAATAATCAGCCGCGGCCTTTTGTAAATATTCTTCTAGTTTGGCGCGGGTGAGGAGGCCGCGCTGGGCGCCGATTTCTTGCACTACGCTCATGGAATTGATTGGTCCCCAGCGGAGCGCGGTTTCTAAACTTTCTCCCAGCGCAAGGGCGGCGGTAACGGTCGCCGAGAAGGCGTCACCGGCACCGGTGCGCTCGAGGGGTGGTTTAGGGTCAGGATATGGCGGCATAAACCATCCGCCAGTTGGCGGATCGCCATCAGCTAAGGCGTAAGCTCCCTTTGGGCCATCAGTGATCACCACAATTTTTGGTCCCAATTCATGAATTTTGACTAACAAGTCTTTAATATTTATATCATTCGTTTCCAGCCGCAATATTCGTTTCGCTTCATCGGTATTACAGAAGAAAATTTCGGTGCGCTTATAGATACCAGCCAAGGCCTCGGTGCCCATTTTCATCTGGAAGGTGCCGGGTTGGAAGGCGAGCTTGATTTCTGGATTGGCAACCAAATATTTTTCAATGGCTTGATGGTATTCGGTGGTATGCTCACCAAGCGAGCTTAAGTAGATCCAGCGTGGCGGTTCAAGACTTGGAAATTGATAAGGATAAGCCTCGTGTTTGATGAGAATGGTACGGTCGTCTTCGTACCAGAGCACATAATGATAATTAGTTTGGTGATCTGCGTGTTTGGCGACAAAACGAGAATCAATTTGCTCGCGGTTGAGGGTGGCCAAAACCTCTTGGCCATTGGTGTCGGCGCCGATATTGGTGATTAGGGCGGTTTGGAGACCAAGCCGGGCGGCGGCGCAGGCGGCATTGGGGCTATTGCCCACCGCCGGTATTACGGTGACCGATTCATAAGGAATTTTGGTGGCAAAAGGGAGGCAAATCTCGCAATTTTCGTGATTGATGGTGCAATGCACCTCGGCTTCTTTAAGCCTAATAAAAGCATCGGTGACCACATCGCCAATCGCCACGAAGTCGAAATTTTTAGTCATGGGGAGAGTATAGCAAAAATTTGTGTTATGATTAAAACATCGATTAATTATGGGATCCCTACTATTTTATTCAGTATCATCAGAAAAAGCAGTTAATCAGCCTTCAGACAAAAATTTGTTGGGCAACTTTATTGAGGAAAACGGCAAGCGCGTTGAAGGAGAAATGGAGTTTGCGGCTGGCATGTCTGGCCTCTTTTTCCTAGCGGCGGCTAACTTGGTTGGGATAGAAGCCTTAAACCACCTGCGAGAACCGGAACTGGGCCATGGCTATTTGTCTAAAAAAGAGGCTCAAGAAGCGATTGTTGGGTTAAAAGCAAAATTAGACCCCGCAAACGAAGCCAGTAAGCAAGAAATTTCGGCCTTGGTAACTGAGTTTGATCTTGATCCCGAACAGTTTCAAGAAGATTCGAAGACTTTAATTGAATTGCTCGAGGGTTGCTTAGAAAATGGTGGGGAACCCTTCACCAGTTATCACGAATGAAAAGATAAAGAGACGAAATGAAATATCAAACTTTTTTATTTGTAGTTTTGATTGTTTTTGTTTTGCTGATTTTAACTCAAATTATCGGGGTGTCTTGGAAAAGTAAGGTTTTATCAGAATGGTGCCAGCCGGCCGAGGTTAATTACGATTCTTTCGGTCCTTATTGCTTGAGAATTATCAAGCAGACGAAAACTCTAGGAAGCAGTTTGATCATGGCTATTGTCAATCAGGGTAATTATCAGAGTGGTGATTATGGTTACACTCTTAACTATCCTTTTAATAATTTTTCGGGAGAGTATGACCAAGAAACTACGGTAATTTGGCAAAACAACGGGATCGAGATTTCCTTTCCGGAACCAGATAAATTAAGGCTGTTTATTCCTAAAGATAGTTTTATTGGTGGGAGATAAAGTAAATTTATGAAAACCCTGCGTGAATGTTTGGCGGAGGCGAGAGAAAAGAAGGTGGCGATTGGTCACTTTAATATCTCTAATCTTGAGACCCTGTGGGCGATTTTTAATGCAGCCAGGAAATTAAGTTTGCCCGTGATCATTGGTGTTTCCGAGGGCGAGCGTGATTTTATTGGCGTGCGGCAGGTGGCGGCTCTGGTGCGGAGTTTGCGCGAGGAGTTTGATTACCCGATTTTTCTTAATGCCGACCACACCTACTCGGCGGAACGGGTGAAGGAGGCGATTGATGCCCATTTTGATGCCGCCATCTTCGACGGCGCGCAGTTGTCTTATGAAGAAAATGTAGCGATGGCGAAGGAATGTGTGGCCTATGCTCGCGCCAAGAATCCAGAAATTATTGTGGAAGGGGAACTTGGCTATATTGGCACTTCGTCGAAGTTGCTTGATGAATTACCCGAAGGTGTGGCCACCGGTGATGATCTCACTAAGCCAGAAGTGGCGGCAAAGTTTGTGGAAGAAACGGGGGTGGATCTCTTGGCGCCAGCGGTGGGCAATATCCACGGGATGCTTAAGGGTCACCCTGATCCGGCCCTAAACATTGGCCGCGTGCAAGAGATTTCACGCGCGGTGAACGCGCCCCTCGTGCTTCATGGTGCCTCTGGTAATCAAGATGAAGAAATTAAAGCGGCCATTGCCGCTGGGGTAGCGATTGTGCATGTCAACACCGAGCTCCGCGTGGCTTATCGCGATGCGCTTAAAATCGCTCTTCAAGAAAATCCTGACGAAGTGACACCCCATAAACTCATGAAACCCGTTATTGCCGCCGTCGAGGCCGTTGTCGAGAAAAAGTTGAAAGTTTTCAATAATATAGCCAAAATTTGACTTTTCTAGTTAGGCGTGATAGCCTATCAGCGACAAGTTCTTTGATGGTTCGCCTGACTACTCGTTGTGGTTAAGGTCCGCTATCGCACAAAGGGAGATGAAACATGGTTAATGCTGGTCAATCCTGGGAATTGATGGGGATGTTGGGTAAGGGTATTGATTGGGAAAAGCTGGGACTTGACCCCCAAACTGTGGTTGAGGGTCGTGAGGCTCGAAATCGTGCGGTGGAAGAGTTTAGGCTTTTTCTTGAAAACGGTTGCCGGATCGAAATTGGTGGACTGATGGTGCCGGTTCCTGCGTTTGATCCAGTTCAGATTCTTGGTAAAGGTCATAGTCTGGTTGTTGCTGATCACGATGTGTGCAACGACGGGTTGACGGAGATTGATTTCGGCCGGGTTGATTTAGTAACTTGCCTCGAAGGTGAGGAAACTTCGATCACCGGCGAAGTCAAACTTGAGCGACTCAAGAAAAGTGGTTTCATCCGTTATGGCGCCAATGTGGGTTGGGGACTCTGGCAGGATTATCAGGCACGGAAAGAAAACAGTGTGCTCGAAACTCTGTATCGCCTGCGGAAAATCACTTACCTCGATTTCCCGGGCGATGTCATTCTGACGCCGGCTGGCGACCGCGCTGTTCTGTGTCTTTGCCGCGGCGAGGCGGGGTGGCGCTGGAGCCTCTCTTGGCTCGAGCGCGATTGGGATGCGGCTGATGTCTCCGCTGTCTCGCGAGTAGCTTCTGGAACTTAGAACCTTGGGCCCTTTGGATCAATTCCTTTTGAACTTTGATCCTTTGGCCCTTGGTTCTTCTGCCGCTCCGATTTACATTGGAGCGGCTTTTCTGTAAACTAGATTCGGTAGTAGGGGAATAGTCACCGGCGGTCAACACCGGCCCAAGCGGTTGGACAGGCTTCCGGCTCCCGAACCCAGTATCCAGTTATCGAGAGCGTCTGCGGTCAAGGACTGACCATTTGGTTGGGTAGGCTTCAGGCGGAGTGGTAACTGGGGAAACTTCAAAAAATGAAGCTACTTGGTACCGAGCACTGGTGCACTTTTAGGTGCCAAATAAGATTCAACCGTGAATAGGCCTTCGGTGGCCCACAAGCGGTGGTGATATGGATGGTGTTCGGCACATTTTCTGACGCCGGATGGCAACCGCAATGTTCTGTGTCTTTACCGCGACAAGGCGGAGTGGCACTGGAACCTCAATTGGCTCGAGAACGATTGGGATGCGGCTAATGTCTCCGCTGTCTCGCAAATCGCTTTATTTTTCTCCTGCTCATTTCGGGCGGGAGTTTTTCTTTACTTTTTTCTGTTCTTCATTATACTAAACGGCTTATGGTCAAATTGGCGGCGGAACCGCGACAAATCTTTGGTAAAAAGCTTAAAACGGCTCGCGAGGGCGGTAAATTGCCGGTGGTTGCTTACGGACACAAAGAGCGGCCCACGGCTTTGTTTGTGGATCTGGCTAATTTCAAAAAAGTTTTGAAACAGGCGGGCGAGTCCTCGGTGGTAACTCTTGAGATTGGTAAGGAGGAGAAGGATGTTTTAATTAATGAGGTGGCCGTTCATCCCGTAACTAGCGAGCCAGTTCACGCTGATTTTTATGTCATTGAGAAGGGGAAGGTGTTGCAAGTTAAGGTGCCGCTTGAGTTTACCGGCACTTCAGAGGCGGTTAAGAATTTGGGCGGCGTTTTGGTAAAAGTGCTCTATGAGTTGGAGATTGAGGCTTTACCGAAGGATTTACCCCATCAAATTAAGGTGGATATTGGTTTACTTTCCACGCTTGAGAGCCGGGTTTTGGTTTCTGATTTAAAGTTGTCTGCTGGGGTCAAGGCTTTGGTTAAAGGTGAAGAAGTGGTGGCCGCTATTACAACCGTGCAGGAGGAGAAGGAAGAGACGCCGGTGGATCTCTCGGCGATTGAGGTAGAGAAGAAGGGTAAGAAGGAGGAAGAGGGAGCAACTGGAGAAACCCCGGCACCAGCAACAGAGGCAGAAAAGAAAGAGAAGAAATAATTCTCGCCTATGATATAATCGTCAGAATGAGACGGTTTTTGGCGGTTTTTTTATTTTTTTTGGTGTTTAGTTCACCATTTTTGACGATTCAAGTTGGTGCCCAAGTTGCTGGTCAGATTAATGTAGAACAAAGGCGCAAAGAACTGGAGGCCGAACTGGCGCGAGTGGAAGCCGAAATTTTGGTCCAAACGGCTAAGCTCGGGGTAACACAAAAAGAGGGGGCGTCACTCGAGCGTGACTTGAAGATTATTGAATATGAACTCAATCAGTCGCGGCTAAAAATTAAGGCCAAAAAACTAGAAATTGAGCAATTGGGCGGTGATATTGTGAAAAAGGAGGGGAAGATTGGTGATCTCAAAACCAGAATTAGTCGTCAACAGGTGTCCTTGGCCGAACTTTTGCGCCAAGTGCGCGATTCTGAGAATCTCTCTTTGGTTGAAATTTTATTAGATGAACCAACGGTGTCGGGGGTTTTTTCTAATGTTGATTCTTTTGTCTCGGTGCAAGACGCTTTGCATCGTTCTTTTGACGCTTTGCGCACCGATAAGGTTGAGACCGAAACGGAAAAAGCTTCGTTAGAAAAAAAGCGCGCGGCCGAACTTGATGCCAAAAAGGTGATCGAAGCCGAAGAGGCCAAAATTAAGGCTAATGAAGCCGAGAAGCGGCGCTTGCTTGGTTTGAACAAAACCGAACAAACCAATTATAAACAAGTAATTGCCGCGCGCGAACGGCGGAAAATTGAAATTAGAAGTGCTTTGTTCCAACTCCGTGGTTCGACGGCGATTTCTTTTGGCCAAGCGCTGGAGTATGCCACGGTGGTGTCTAGGGCCACGGGAGTGCGCCCCGCCTTTATTATGGCTATCTTGACTCAAGAATCTAATTTGGGTCAAAATGTGGGTACTTGTAATCGGCCGGGCGATCCGCCGGCCAAGCAATGGCGCGCGATTATGAAGCCAGAACGCGACCTCCAACCTTTTATCAAGATTACTAGCGAATTGGGGATTTCGCCCGAAGGTTTGCCTCTCTCTTGCCCCATGGCAGGTGGTTGGGGCGGAGCGATGGGGCCATCGCAATTTATCCCTTCTACTTGGATGATTTATAAAGACCGGATTGCCGTGGCCACGGGTAATCGACCGCCAAATCCATGGTTACCACAAGACGCTTTTGCTGCCACCGGTATTTATGTGGCCGATTTGGGGGCCGATGCGGGCGGATTTACGGCCGAGCGCACGGCGGCACTCAAGTATTATGCTGGCGGCAATTGGTCCAAACCGTCCAATGCCTTTTATGGTGACTCGGTGATGCGGATTACCACTAATTACCAAACCCTTATTGATACCTTGACGGCAAAATAATCTTGTGGTAGCTTTGGAGTTGGTCTTTTGAAAGGAGAAAAAATGAGGCGAGTAATAGCCTTGGCACTGGCGGTTATTGTGGGCTTTGGTGGGTGCGTGGTGGTAGAAGGTGAGAAGCATGGCCCCAATGGGACCATCAAGTATCACGGCTGGGTGCCGGCCGAGTACTTGGCCACTGATCCGACTGTGGTGGGGGCCAACGCCACCTCGAGAGCAAGTTGGTATAAATGTAGTCGATGCTATCGTTGGGTAGACCGATATCATCGGTGTTACTGATCAAAAAGGAGGAAAAATATGGTTTTTGCTAGCGGGAGCGTCACACAAGTTGACGACTCCCGCTTTTTTGTTTAAGCTTGGCAGAATCATGCAAAAAGAGATTCATCCCCAATTTTTTAAAGCCGCGCAGGTTAAGTGTGCCTGCGGTGAGAGTTTTGCGGTGGGTTCTACCCAAGAGAAGATTAGCGTCGAAATTTGCAGTGCTTGCCACCCCTTCTTCTCTGGGAATGAGAAAATTATTGATACTGCCGGTCGGGTAGAACGGTTCAAAAAGCGTTCGGTGGCCGGATCCGCTAAGTCTAAGCCTAAAAAAGCTAAGTAAATGAACCGCGAGGATCTAATGGTGGATCCTCGGGTCAACTTCCTCTTGCCGCGTTACGATGAGTTAGAGGCGAAGATCCAGGAGACCCAAAACTTAATTACTGCCGAGCCCGAGATGGCCGAACTCGCTCGGGCAGATTTGCTTGCGCTCCAAACGGAGAAAGATTCTTTGCTGGCTCAAGTTGCCGCTATTTTAGGCAAGACTAAATCGGCCAAAGGCGGATCGTCTGACCAATCGCTTGGCGCTTGGTCGGGGGTAATTATGGAGTTGAGAGCGGGCGCCGGCGGTGATGAGGCGCTCCTTTTTGCGCAAACTCTGGCCGAGATGTATGAGAAGTTTGCCAAGAGTCAGGGCTGGAACTTTGCCGTGATTGATGATTTGGTATTTGAGATTACGGGCGATGAGGTTTATGAGAAATTAAGGTTTGAAACGGGGGTGCACCGCGTTCAGCGCGTGCCAGTGACCGAGAAGCAGGGTCGGATCCATACCTCCACGGTGACGGAGGCGATTATCCCTTTGCGTGAGGTCAAGAATTTTTCCGTCAATCCTAATGATTTAGAAATTACCTTCTCACGCTCGGGCGGCGCTGGGGGGCAAAATGTGAATAAAGTAGAAACGGCGGTGCGGATTCTCCATAAGCCTACAGGGCTGGTGGTGCGCTCGCAGAATGAGCGAAGTCAGGCGCGCAATAAGGATAAAGCCTTAGAAATTTTGTCTAATAAATTGGCCAATGCTGATGCCGAGAAGCGCGAGGCCGAGGCCTCGGCCGAGCGCAAGAATCAGATTGGCACCGGCGATCGCTCCGAGAAAATTAGAACTTATAATTATGTCCAAGATCGGCTCACCGATCATCGGCTCAAAGAGTCTTGGCATAATTTACCCAAAATCTTTGAAGGTAATTTGGCGCCGGTGATTGAACGCTTGCAAAGTGTGGATAAACTCCCTCCCGCCGCAGAAAACGAAGTGGTATAATTTTGGTGTGCTTAAGCGTCACGCGCGTCATGCCTTCCACCTCCTCTCTTTAGCTTTGCTTTTTTTTGTCGTCACCGCCGGCCTCATTTATTCTTCACGCCCAAAACCCACCGAGGCAGAAGAGGGCGACATTCAAGTTGCCGGATCGCTTTATGGTAATGCTTGGAGTTCCAACATTGGATGGATTACTTTTGGAACCGCAGAAAACCCCATGGTTGCTATTGGTGAGGATGGTAGTTTTTCTGGCTACGCTTGGAGCTCTAATGTTGGTTGGATTAGGTTTTATCCGGATTGGTTGGGGTACAATGGCGCCGCTGTGGGTCCAGATCGACACGGCGCAAAACTTATTGAGATTGATGGACTGCCTTACGATGATTGGGAGGTTCGTGGTTGGGCTAGGGCCTGTTCGGTTTTTTCTGCAGGATGTCATTACGAAGACTTGTTGCGACCCACTAGTGAGACCGGCGGTTGGGATGGTTGGATTAAAATGTCTGGCGATTGGTCAACTGGAGTTGAACGAAACGCTAATGAATTGAGTGGTTTTGCTTGGGGATCAGAGGTACTTGGCTGGATTAGTTTTGCTGGAGTGCATGTGGGGGCGCCACCACCGCCACCACCAGAGTTTGCTTGTACTGCGGTAGAAGCAGTAGGTTCGCAACATCCCCCAATTTCTGAATTGTTATCTGGGCAGTGGGCGAGATGGAAGGTTACGGTACCAGAAGAGGGGGTGATTGATTATGTTAATAGCCTCGATCCTTCTCATGCAGACACTAAAATTGAGTGGCAGATTAATGATGGTGATAATATAGATACTATAACTGATGATGGTAGTTTTCCACAGAATAATTCTACTAACAGCAATCCTGTAACTATTACTTCATCGCGTCAATATGATCTAGTGGCGCCTCAAACAGTGCAAGCTACCGTTACTGTTTCTCTTTGGCAAAGAACTAATCCATTTTGGCAAAATCCGCCCCAATTTGGTTGGGTACCAGTGAGCGATAGTAATCCCAATGAGGACGGTCTCCAGCCAGTTGCTTGTGATCTTGATATTCTTTCTGGTAATGAAACAGTTACTTTAAACCTTAATGTTTCTGGTAACGGCTCAATTACTGGAGATAGTAGTGATAACGCAACGGTTTATTGTGCTGGTGGTGATTGTGGTGGCACAGCAATTGAGGAGGGAAGTGATGTGGATTTGACCGCTTCAGCTAATGACGGATCTCATTTTGTTAATTGGGGTGGTGATTGCGTGGGAACGGCAACCGGCTGTAGCTTAACTATGAATAGTAATAAATCCGTGACCGCAAATTTTGCTCTAGATGAAGTCGTCGGAGGTGGCGGGGCGACGACGATTGTTGGGCCAAGTCCTGAAGTGGTGCGCATTAGTCAGCAAAGTGATGGCATTCCCACTTCTAGTGTGCCGGACGCGGTGTATGAAATTAGGGCCATGATGGATGATGGAATAACCGTTAACCCCACCGGTGATCCGGCAGAAGTGTGTGTGAAGAGTGTGGTTTCTAAAGTAAACGATCAGCCAATTGATCCAGATATTAGCCGGTGTTATTTGTTTCAGGGTAATTCGGCAGATCCTAATTCTGGAAATGAATGTGGCGGTTCCAACCGGGCTCATGTGGATTTGCCGGCCAACGATGAACTTAACTTTGTGGTGACGATTGAAGATTTAGATTGGCAAACCCTCGTCAACTCCCCGTATGAGGTCACTGTGGGTCTTTGTGCGGACGATAGTGCCAACAACTCCACCCTAGAATTCCGTTATCAGCCGCCAAATGTGCAACCGGAGTAGGCTATGATGCTTAAGCGCCATCATTTACACCTCTCTTCGCTCGGACTCTTTTTTCTCGTGCTTGGCGTGGGGCTTTGGTATTCATTGCCGGCGCGGCCTAGTGAGGCGCAGAGCGGCTCGGCTTGTTCCGCCTTCTCCGGTTCGCTCTCTGGTTATGCGTGGAGTAGTAATATTGGCTGGATCGGTTTTGAGGGTTGGGAGGGGAGCGATTTGAGCGGCGCGCGACTCAATAGCGACTGCTCCTTCTCGGGTTTTGGTTGGAATCCCAATATCGGCTGGATTGATTTTAATCCAGTTGCTAGTGATTGGCCCGCTGATCCGGGAAATCCGGCAGATTTGCATGGCGTTAGAGTAGAAAATGTTGCCACGGGCGCCTTGTCTGGTTGGGCTCGCGCTTGCTCGCCCTTTGCTGGCCATTGCGTGGGGGCGCTCGATACCAATACCGAGCGTGGTGGTTGGGATGGGTGGATTAGTTTTTCGGGCACGGCGACCGATGTTGGTAATACTCCTTACGGCGTAACTTTCGATAGTAGCACCTCAAAATTTGCCGGCCACGCTTGGGGCGGTTTAGTCACCGGCTGGGTTG
The DNA here is from genome assembly GCA_964361825.1 of uncultured Candidatus Saccharibacteria bacterium. Taxonomy (GTDB): domain Bacteria; phylum Patescibacteriota; class Minisyncoccia; order Phycocordibacterales; family JACOZG01; genus CAYICB01. The sequence goes on from CAYICB010000011.1 coordinate 27,910, forward strand.
GTTTCCCGTCGATCGCCGCTAATGGTAATCCGGTAGTCGTGACGATTGACCAATTGCAGGTGAGTTGTGAGGCCACACCGAATCCTGCCCCCCTATCATCTGGATCAGTTTCTGTAGCTTGGGAGGCTGATGCTGCCGGAGGTCAGACTCCATACACCTATTCGTGGTCTGGTGATGATGGTTTGACGGGCGCAATAGCAACGATAAATCATTCTTACGATTCCGTAGGAGCCAAATTTGCTAATGTGCAGGTTACAGATAGCACCGTTGGCACAGCAAAAACCGGCAACGCCTCTTGTAGTGTGGAGGTGGTTAATCCAAGCACAAAAGTTCTTACGGTTATTCCAACCGGTACTGGGGCGGGTAATATAAAGCCAGAACCAGTCACAGGAGTGATTGATTGTCATTATGGTGAACCCGGCATAACTGATTGCGAAGAAACATATAGTGGTTCACCCACAATTGTTTTACACGCGACCCCAAACCCCTCTTTGCCGATTGGTCCAAATCCTGACTCTTCCGATGACGGTTCGACTTTTGTTGGTAGTTTAGATTGGGTTGGATGTGATAGTGTTTTGGGTAATGGTGACTGTGAGGTAGCGGTTGATTCAACCAAAACCGTCATTGCTTATTTCCACGACAACATTATTGGTAACGATCCAGATATTTGTGTGACCGATGATCCGGATGATTCAGTTTGTCCGATAACCCCCCAAATTATTAAAATCGGTCAGCAAACTGATGGAGTGAGAACCTCTTCATCTCGAGTTTATATTAAAAACAATGTGACTCCCGCACAAAAAACGATTGTGGTGTTAAAAACCCTTCAAGATAAAGATAATCAACCACTTTCCGTCGAAAACCTAAGCGCTCTCACCTGCAATATGGGTGACGACAATCCTCGACCTTGTGGTGATGGTGTCGCGTCATATGTTTTACCGGCTGTTTCCGATGCCTCTTTCCCATTCTCGATTACGGTTGATGATCTTTCCGCCCCGCTTTTGACTAAATCACCTTTTACTATTACTTTCGAGATTTTGGGAGTAGCTGGGGGTACCGACGAAGAAACCGTAGAATTCCGTTATCAACCCACGGGGTTGGAGCCGCGGTAGTTGCCTCGCTTAGTGAGTTATGTTAGTCTAACGCCCATGTCTTTAGTGTCTGCTAATAAGAAACGAGATTTAATTAAAGAGCTGTTTAAGGTTGGCGCGCATTTCGGCTATAGCCGTTCGCGCCGGCATCCTTCGGCCACGCCGTTTATTTTTGGTTTTAAGAACCGCACGGCAGTCATTGATCTCGAGAAGGCCGAGGCGCAACTGGAGGCGGCCAAAGCCTTTGTGGCTAGTATCGCGGCGAGCGGTAAGAAGGTGCTTTTGGTTGGTACTAAACCCGAAGCCCGCGCCCCACTTACTAGTGTGGCCGAGGATCTCGCGATGCCTTATGTGGCCGGTCGTTGGCTGGGCGGCACGCTCACCAACTTTTCGCAAATGAAGAAGCGGATGGAGCGCCTCGCTGAGCTTAAGGCCGATAAGGAGAAGGGTGGCTTTGCCCGGTTTACTAAGCGGGAGCAATCCCGTCTGGCCAAAGAGATGAGTGATCTCGAGCGCTACTTTGGCACCCTCACTTCGCTTAAAGAGATGCCCGGCGTGATGGTGGTTATTGACTCGCGCGAAGAAGAGATTGCGGTGAGTGAGGCCAAGAAGCTCGGCGTGCCAGTGGTGAGCTTATCGGGCACCGATTGTAACCTCAATTTGGTAACTTATCCGGTGGTGGGTAATGATGCTCAAGTGGCCAGCATCAAATTCTTTTTAGAAGAAATTGGCGAGGCTTATAAGTTTGGTATAATTCAAGCGTCCGCTCCAACTAATCATGACGAGCATAAATCAAATTAAGGAGTTGCGAGACGCCACCGGCGTTTCTATTGGGCAGTGTCGCGAGGCTTTAGAGAAGGCGGGTGGTGACATGACGGGAGCGCTAGCTTTTTTGCGCGGTCAAGTGGCTAAATTGGCCGAGAAGAAGGCAGGTCGAACTCTCGGTTCGGGTCATATTGGGGTTTATGTTCACGGCGGTAAGATTGGCGCCATGGTTCAGCTTTTGTGCGAAACCGATTTTGTGGCCAAGAATCCGGATTTTCAGAAATTAGCCGAAGATTTGGCTTTGCAATTATCGGCGATGCCGGCTGCTGGCCCAGAAGAATTTTTGGCCCAACCTTTTATTAAGGATCCCACTCAAACTGTGGCCGATTTGATTAAATCAGGCACCCAAAAGTTTGGGGAAAGAATGGAGCTGGCCACCTTTTCTCGAATGGCGGTTGGCGAATAATTAGATGATTTGGTTTTTTACGATACTCGCTGGGGGTTCCTTGCTGGCGATGCTCGGGATGGTAGTAGTAGTTTTACTTTTTCGCGATCGGCGAGTCCTCGCGGAAGTAGCACCAACAAACGATAATTGGTCAGAACTTTTTTGGTTACCGGTAGATTATTTTGCCTATCACTTACCAATTTGGCTTAAGGCCTTGGGGCGTTACTTCTCACTTTATGTTTTAGTTTATTTGCGTCACAGCTTTCGTTTTTTGCGCGGTCGTTTGTTGTGGTTAGAACATTATTTTGCTGATTTAATTGATTTATTGCGCGGTCGTGGGGTAAGGGGGAAGCGCGGCTCGGCCTCACTCTTCTTAGAGCAAATTAGTCGCGATAAAACCACTCCGCCCGATTTGAAAGACAGAATATAAGCCACCTTAGCTCAGTTGGTAGAGCAACTGTTTTGTAAACAGTAGGTCCCCGGTTCAAGCCCGGGAGGTGGCTCC
>CAYICB010000012.1:0-24443 GCA_964361825.1 uncultured Candidatus Saccharibacteria bacterium
TGCTCCAAGATTTGGGGCGCGAACCATTGCCCGCCGAGATTGCCACCGAGATGGGGATTGATGTGGAGAAGGTTCATGTGATTGAGAAAATTGACCAAAATACCACCTCGCTCGATAAGCCAGCGGGGCTTGATGAGGAGAAATCTACGCTCGGGGAATTTATTCCGGATACTAAAATTTCTTCACCCGATAATGATACTTCGCGCCGGATTTTGCGCGATCAAATTAATGAAATTTTGAATGATTTATCACCCAAAGAGCGCCAAATTTTAGAGATGCGACATGGTTTAACCGATGGGGTAATGCGCACGCTTGAAGAAGTGGGTAAAGAATTCGGCGTAACTCGTGAACGGATTCGTCAAATTGAGGCCAAAGCGCATGAGAAAATCCGCCAGCACGATAAAATCAAGAAGTTGATGGGATACTAGACACCTTTCTTACCTTGTGTTAGTTTTGAATCGGCGTTTTTGGAAATAAAAACAAGTTCTTTGTATAGAAAGTGGAGGTGAATGGTGGGCGATAATGGCTCGTTAAATCAGGAAATTTACGATCAAAGTTGGTCGGGAGAGCATTTTGGACCAAACGGCATGTTGTGGAAGGCCAAAAGACGCTACCGACGGGAAGTGGCAGAAGGAAATTTGACCGGTGCGCTTTCCGCACTTTCGAGTTCTTACTACACAGCGTCGGGTAATGCTTTTTCGCGCTGGAAATTGGCCAAGTGGCAACTCTGGTGGTTGTGGCGAGCGGCGTGGTGCGCTTTTCAGGCGAAGTGCAAGTCTGATCGATTTGCCCGAATAGTGCCAAAAGACCAGATGAGTTCGGGCCAAGCTTGTGTTCGTTCAAGTATTCTCATAACATTCAAGCAGTATGGGGAAGCAAAAAAGCTGTTGGAATTTATGTTGAGAACACAAGCCCTGCTGGATGATGATCAAGCACTGCTTTTGATTAATCATGCGAAGGTTGCGAAGGCCGAAGGATATTTTGGTTTGGCTCACAGCACGCTCAATGAGGCTGTGGCATTGGAGAATAACTTAAAACCCACCACTCGCGTTCGGCTTTATCGAGCCTTGGGTGAGTTGTGGGGGCGTGAAGGTAACAGGCAAGAAGCCGAGAGCTGTTTCTTCGCAGCAGCAACAATTGCTGAGGAAGAAGGTTTGCATGACCAGAGCCTGAAGATTTTGACGAATCTTCAGTAAACAGTAAGTAGGAATAGGGCGGGGTTTTTCTTTGGGCCGGCCGGTGGTTAATGATGTAGACACCACCCAAGCCGGCTTTTTTGTGCCTAAAAATTATTGATTAGCAAGTAGGGAGTCAATGCCCCTTTTCATATCTTCAAATGGCACGGCGCCTTCTAGAGCCGCCTTCTCGCCATTGGGGGCGATAATGATGGGGTAAGGTGTGCCGCGACCGCCAATTTCTATAGCTTCTTGGTAATCGGCGTTAACCAAAGATTTAATCTCTTCACTCTGGAGACATTGTTCGAAGGCGGCGCGGTCCAAGCCAAGTTCCTCGGCAAATTTTGGCAGTAAGCTCAAGTCGAGCCCGTCATTGGAGATGGTGGTTTCAAAAACCTTATCCGCAAATTGCCAAAAGATATTATTCCCGCCCAGTTTACCGGCACACTCGGCGGCCTCCGCTTCTGGCCGCGCTTTTTTATGCAATTGATCTAAAGGGAAATGGCGATAGACCCAAGCCACTTTTCCGCTGGCGCCGTATTCATCAAAAATTTGATTCATGGTTTCGTGGAAGCGTTTGCAAAAAGGGCATTCGAAATCAGAGTACTCCACAATTTTAATTGGCGCCTTGGGGTCGCCACGGAACCAATCAGTCTCGGTAATTTCGCTCATGTTTTTGAGCGGATCGGGGTTAAAGGCCTCGTTGACTGTTCCAATTTGCCCCCCTAGAGCGCCACCTTTAAAGTAGATGGCGCCCGCGACTAAAATTCCGGCAATAATAATAGCGATTGGTACCAAGGCATTGGTTTTAGGTGTATTTTCCATGGCGCTAAATTTAGCACACTGTGGGGATAACCACAATTTTTTCTTAAACCTTTTTGCTATAATTGAGGCGTGAAGCGCTTACTCCATAAGGTTAAGCCAGAATTTGTGTGGCGTTTGGGTTTGGGAGCCATGTACCTTTATTCTGGTTGGGACATTTTTACTCATCCAGAAGATTGGACTTGGGTTTTGCGTGCTTTGCCTGAGGCCTTGAGTACGAGCCTGCTCGCGGTCTCCGGCCCTTTTTTGAAAACGCAAGCTTTGGCCGAAATCTTTTTTGGCGGCGTTTTTTTGTTGTGGTTTTTGCCGGTGAGATTGGTGAAGTGGGTCAGCCTACTCTCAGCCTTGCAATTAGCGGCGATTATTCTTTTGGTGGGGATTGATCCGGTCACCTTCCGTGATTTGGGTTTACTGGGTGGTTCCTTGGGCTTATTTTTCTTTTATCGTCGAGCGCAGTTTAAATTGATTTAAAAATGTTTATCAAAAACAGTTTAGTTCTTGGTTTGGCGCTCATTGGGGTGGGCTCTTTGCTTGCTGTTTATGAGGCTTTGCCCAATGCTAATCAGGGAGTTTTTGACCAAACGGCGTCACTTTCGGCTAAACCTTTTCAGCTCGTAGAGATCGTTGGTAATTATGAGGTCTTACTCACGAGCTCGCGCGTGCCTACTAGTGGTCGCGAGTTTAAGCTTGAGGTGGCGGTGGCGAGCGTGGTGGGCGAGGCGGTAGCGCTGGTGTCCAATCAAGCCGGTGAGTTTGAGTTTGTGATTACCGATGTGGCAAAAAAGGTGGTCGCTCAAAAAAGTTTGGCCCTAACCGAAAAATGGCCAATCACCCTAAGTCCATCCGGTAAGTATCATTTCCAAGTTAAATTTAGGCCAGAAGGTTTGCCTTTACCGCCAAATGTTAAACTTTCGGCCAATTTTGATCTTGAGGTTTTACCACCACCCACTATTGGATCGCTATTGTTTGGCTGGTGGACTCAGCTTTTATTGACCCTCGCCTTAATCTCGTTTTTGGTTTGGCAAAGTCGCAAGTCGGCGATTCGCGCGGCACAAAAAACTGGCGCACAATTTCTCGAATGGCGTTTTTTGGCCACCTTGCTTTTGGCTTCGCCGATTTTGGCTCACTATTTGCTTTTGCCGTGGCTTAAGCACACTAACCCCACCTTGCTTGGTCTAGAGTTGGGTTATTGGTTTTGGCTCTTGGCCACACCAGTGCAGTTTATTTTTGCTTGGCCGATTTATCAATTGGTTTGGCGCTCGGTGTGGCATGGTTTGGCCCAGCGCGAAGTGCTATTGGTGTTGGCCACTTCGGCCGCCTATGTTTATAGCTTAATCGGCTTGCTCTTTTTTGGTCGACCGGGATTATGGTTTGCCACGGCGCCGGTTTGGGTTTTGTTTTGGCTTAGTCGTTATTTAGAAATGCGTTTTGCGGCAGGAGAGGAGGCGGCCAGTTTGCAACCAGCGACCCCCCTGGCTCAGCGGTTGGTAATTTGGAGCGAGTATTTAGTTTCTGTCACCATTGTTTTGGCGGTGGCCTCATTCGCTTTTCTCCTTTTTGGCGCCAGATTGCCATTTAGTTTTGCCTTTGAACAAATGCTTGCGGTGCTCCTTATTTCGGCGCCGTGGTCACTGGTGCTTAGTGTGTTGGCACCGTTGGCCACTGGCTTTGGCGATAAGTCAAACATCACACTAGTGCCCACCGCCGGTTTAGATTATCGAGAAATGCTTAGTTTGGCGGCGGCTCTGGCCAAGGCTTCGCCAGAATTTTTGCATCAAACTTTAGCCAAGAAAGGGCAAAGTGAACTTGGTTATTTGCCAGAAGTTAAAGACTTTACCCTTAGGGCCGAGCAGGGGATCAGTGGTCGAGTTTTAGACAAACAGGTTGTGATTAAATGTCTTGCTGTGGCCAAAGAAAATTTGGTAACTTGGGAGCTTACTTTTAATGGTTGGGTGGCTGGCACCATTACCCTCAAACCAAGCGAGACTTTGTTGCCGGTCATCAATCATAAAACCAAAGAAGGTTTGGGTTTGGCGATTCTTTACCACCTTTTGTGTTTGCCGCTGGCTTTTGGTGCAACTTATCTTTTACCCAATTTACCTCAAGTCAATATTTTCTGGGCGATGTTTGCTGGTTTTGCTTTATCTTTTGTGTTATTAATCAACGCCACTTTTTCTCTAAAAATTGATTAGGGTGATTCCCTTGAAAAGAGGTCTAAGGAATGATAAGGTCCATTTAGCATTATTTAAAAAATTATTGATAATGAAAAAAACATTATATTTACTCTCCCTTTTCCTCACCGTTGTTGCTTTTGGTCAAAGTGTATCTGCTACGCAAATTGAAGCTGGACCAATTTGGATTAAAAAAGGTTGGAATCTTGTCAACGGTTTTGCGCCCGGTGCGCTTGATCAACAATCTTTGTCGTCCTCACACATTAAGTCGATTTACGCTTTCATTCCTACAATTCAGCAATACGCTCAAGTCTATCCCAATCCAGACAATGAGAAAATTGATTCAATTGGAGACGGTTATTTAGCCCGCACCGCCCTTTGGGTTTATTCGGATTCAGACGGTCAAACTAATTACTCAGTGCAAGAGCCGCTACCAATTGATACTCACCAACTATACAAAGGTTGGAATTTGGTTGGAGTTACGCCGGAGATTGTGGAAAGTGCCCAACAACCAGATCTCACCCTAAATGATATTAGTGGCACTTGTCGTGTCGACAAGGCTTACGTTTTTGATGACGGTAAATGGGTGAACTTGATTCTTGAGGCCAAAAGTGAAATGGAATCAACTTTGATCTGGGACGGAGTTGCCCTCAAGGTTCAAGATAATTGTCACCTTGGTTTTGCTGGTGGTCGCCCTGTTAGAGAGGGAACCATTATTCCTGTTCCCCAATTACCAAATTAAATATTTATGAAAAAAGTAATAATTTTTATCCTGCTTGTTGTGGTCCTTGGTGGTGCTTACTATTATTTTACGAAACAAAGTTCTACCAATAATCAAGAATTCGTTCCACCAGCCTTTCCGGAGTAAATGAAAAAGAATTTCCTCATTTGGCACGAGGAAAAGGGGTGGTTGCACGAAGAAAAGATTCGTCCATTTTTCCATGAACGGGAAGTTTGGTTTACCTCTTTGGGGGTCAATGTTGGTTTCGAACAAGATGGGCGCGGTAAAAAGTTTTTGCGACCAGTAATTGTCTTGAAAAAATTTAATAATGAGGTTTTGTGGGCAATTCCCTTAACCAAAAATCAAAAGAAAGGTGTGTATTATTTTCCCTTAGAAATAAAACGGGGAGCAATTAGTACTGCGATTTTGTCCCAAATCAAATTAATAGATGCCAAGAGGCTGCAGTATAAAATTGGTGATTTGGAGGAAAAAGATTTTATTAAGCTCAAAGAAAAAATCAGGCAATTGCTTACCTGATTTTTTCTTATTTATACCCCCTTGCGGGGGAGGGCCGAAGCCGTTTGTACCCTATAATTTAGCAAATCAGCCTTCGGTTGTCAATCCAGAGTCAATTTCTCAATTTTTCGGGCCAAGATAAAGTCGTTTTCGGAGAGGCCGCCGATTTTGTGCGTCCAGAGTTCGATCACGACTTTATTGTAGAAAATGTAGATATCTGGATGATGGCCTTCTCGCTCGGCGAGCGGCGCAATTTTATTGATAAAGAGTATCGAGTGGCGGAAGTCGGGGAAGGTAAATTCTTTCTTTATCCGCCAGCCGGTGGATTTTCCCGTAACAACCTCCCATGATGTGCGTAATTCTTTCAAGAAGCCGTGGAGTTGTGCTTCCGTCAGCGGTGGCATTCCCTTTTCGCACGGCACGCAGTGGCGATTGTCTAAATCCATTGGTTTATTCTAACAAAAAAACCGGAGCGTGTGGTTAAACGCTCCGGTTCGATTGGTTTTACTCATTCCCGTTTCTTAAAAAAGCGAGAAGTTCTCTGGCTTCATTGATCCTTTTTTCGATCACTGTGGGGCCGAAATGTTCTCGTGCCCAGTCGGTGTAGAATGTGAGCCCTCGCAAGAAGGGCTCTTGGCGCTCCAGGACAACAAGGGGAGATACTCCTTCTTCTTTACTCAACCCAAAGACTACTTGCTGAATCCATGCGTCGTCGAGTCCTTGCACCATGTCCGCGTCGCGGAGGATCTGTTCATCCAGTGGCAGATCCGCGCTTTTTTGGTGAGGAAAGAGGGTTGTTCCCATGAGGCGATGGATATCGGGCGAGAGTTCACGATCTATCGGGTCATGGTATTGGTCGAAGAAACGAAGCGCTCTTTCAATCTCCTTCCTGTCATTTCCCAGATGACCACTGTGATCTGCGTCATGAAGAAAAGCAGCAACAAGCATTGACCGAATTTTTTCCGGAGACAGAGATGGGTAGTAATAATGACAGGCGTCGTATGTCCACCAGAGGACATGGGTCATGTGGCGGAAATTGTGATAAGGATTCCACAGGTTGGTGGCGTGAATAAAGAGTGCCCTGAAATAGTGTTTCAAGTCACCAGAATACAGGCCATCTTTATTAAGAACGATGTGTGGAATATCGATTCTTTTCATGGTTTTCTCCTTGCTAGTTAAGGTTCAGGTCCACAGTGATACTACAACACGATATTACCAAAGTCAATGTTAATTTCCCCTTGGCGCAGAATTTCCACTTTATTATTCACCAGAGAAATTAGGGTTGAGGGCGCGCCACTTAAGGTGCCACCGTCGAGATAGAAGTCAACTTGGTCGCCAAAATATTTTTTCGCGGCGGCGATGGTGCTCGCAGGTGGCTTGCCGGTGGGGTTGGCGCTGGTGGAGATTAGGGGGCCAACTTGTTTTAGTAAATCAATGAGATCGGGTTTTGCTGGTAAGCGACAAGCCAAAGTGTTGGTGCCACGATGGAGGTGGGGCAAGCCGTTTGGTTTGCAAGGTAAAACCACACTCACTGGCCCGGGCCAAATTTTTGCTAATACTTTTTGCTGGTTTTCGTTAAGCGTGATTCCTAGTTTGGCCAAATCTTCTATAGCGCTAATCAAAATAATTAGTGGTTTTTGCGGGTCTTTATTTTTTAATTTATAAATTTTCTCTACTGCCTCGGGCTTAAAGACCGACGCCGAAAGGCCGTATAAGGTGTCGGTGGGCAACACGCCTACGCCCCCGTTTTGGAGGATTTTGATTATATCCCGAGTTGCCAATTTTTCACCCATTCGAGGGGCCAGATTAGCATAATAATATTGATCAGCAAGCCGTCGCGGATGGTGAGAGCGAGGATAATTTCGATCAAAACAATTAGAGCCACTGTGTGCCAAGGTTTGAGCTTGGCCGCGAGCCAGAAGCCGATCACCATCATGATGATGTCGCTAATGGAGTTAAGAATGCTGTCGCCGTAGTAGCCGTAAGAGACTGTTTCTTCGCGGTAGCGATCGATGGTGAAGTTGGTGTTCTCAAGCACTTCCCAGCCGGACTCCACACCAATGGCAATGAGGAGCCGCGCGGGGAGAGTGACTTGTGGTGCTACTAAGTGGAGCGCGCCGTAGAAGGCGAGGCCATGAATGATATGAGTGAAAGAGTAAGGGTCAACAATTTGCTGCGAATTCTCCGGGCCATTAATATCGCCGGACCAGATGGCGACCTTGCCGCATTTGCAGAACGGTTCGCGGCCGAGGGAATAGAGCGTAGTAATAGTTAAAATGATAATAAGGAGCGAGAAGAGAAATGATTTTTTTGTAAACACTTATAAAATATACCATGGTCTAATATTTCCGAATAACCGCCTTCACCACCGCCTCAACTTTGAGATCGGTGGTGGGGTAAATGGGTTTGTATTTCTTGTTCGCTGGTTCAAGATACGCTTGGCGATTTTTTTCACGATAATACTTGAGCGTATAATCGCCATCCACTTGAGCGATCACAATATCGCCAACCTTGGGCACCTTGCCGCGCTCGGCCATCACCAGGTCGCCTTCGTGAATCCCGGCTTCAATCATCGAGTCGCCCTTAACCTCGAGCAAATAGGTCGAGAGTTTGTTTTTTATTAAATAGTTGTCGAGATTAATAGTGTCGAGCACCGCTTCTTCGCCCGGCGAGGGGAAGCCGGCTTCCACGAGGCCAAGCAAGGGAACTTCGTTAAGTACGCGATTGAGGGTAATCTTGCCGCCACTGTCTTTGTTTAAAATTCCAGCCTCAACCAGCTTGTTGATGAGTTTATAAACCGCGTTCTTGGACTTAAAGCCGGTGATCGCCATGAGCTCCTTATAACCCGGCATGCGCCGCGTGCGCTCAAAGAAGGCGAGGATCTTATTTTTATATTCTTCCATATACGAATGGTTACAAATCAGGACGAACTAGAAACCGAAACCGAAGGACCAGAAGCCACTGCGTTGTAAGCCCGCTCGCGCATGGGTTAAGTTGCTCAATTGCTTCATCAGGAACTTGTGGCGCTTGGCCGCGTGTTGATAAGACAAACCCTTCACAATCCGCAAATCAATTTCTTGATTCAACTGCCGCAACTCACTTTGCATCACTTTAATTAAATTTTCTTTTTGCATGCCACCAGTATAGGTGAACCACAGTTCACCACGCAAGCGAAAGGTGGGGATAACTAATTTTAATCAATGAGATTTTTTTCTTTTAGCCAATTTAAAACAAGAATCCCTGTGGCACTGGTTTTTTCTTTGTCATTACTATTAAACCACGCCAGCTCCTCGATTTCCGACTGGGGAGTTAAGTTACCAGTAAAGTCACCAGTATAGCTGGTGAGTTGAACCAGAGTTCCTTCGGCTTTACCATGTGCCTGGGCGGTGAAGGTTTCGACTTTTTTCAGTGATTCTAGAATTAGTTTGACCCCCACTTCTTCTTTGATCTCACGGCAAAGTGCTGCTTCATCACTTTCTCCCTTCTCGCGCTTGCCGCCGGGGGTGTAGAATGAGTCTTTTCCACGCGATCGAACAAATAATACCTTGCGATCTTTAATGCAAATCCATGTTAGTTTATCAATTATTTCCATATCGGCCATTATAGCTTTTTCTGAACTTTTTGCTATGATACAAGCGCTCTTTTAAAAGAGAACATTCCGGAGTAGCTCATCCGCCAGCTGGCGGAGTAGGGCGACCGGCAATATAATGTTTTGAGTGTATACAGTCTACGTTTTGTACAATCGAGACCACGACAAGATCTATGTTGGTCAAACGGAAGATTTACCAACAAGACTTGTCCTTCACAAGGAGAAAAGGTTTAATAAGGCTTACACCGCGAGATTTTCGGGTGAATGGCAATTGATATATTCAGAACAAACTCCCGATAGAAAATCGGCGCTCGCTAGAGAAAAACAGTTGAAAAGTTATCGCGGTAGACAGTTTGTTAGACAACACATTCCGGAGTAGCTCAGTGGTAGAGCGACCGCCTGTTAAGCGGTTGGTCGTAGGTTCGAATCCTACCTCCGGAGCCCTGTACCAGACGGTACAGGGCGGAGCCCCACAAAAGGGTTTCGTCCTGTGCTAAAATTTGTTGGTGTATTACGTCTACCTTTTGCGTAATGCTAACGGTAATATTTATACTGGTTTTACGCATGACCTTAAAAAACGTTTTACTGAACATAATGATGGTAGAAGTAAGTTCACCAAATATCGTGGGCCGTGGAAAATTATTTTCTACGAAGCGTATTTAAATAAGTACGATGCTTTGAGACGAGAGAAATACTTAAAAACTACGAAGGGTAAAACCACCTTAAGAAATATGTTGAGAGATTATTTGGACACTAAAAATGAAAATTAGACTCGGATCACGGGGAGATGTTCAAGAAGTCGCTGGATTTCTTAAGGAAATGTGGTTGATACATGCCAATAATGAACCTGAATATGTGAGCAGGAAAAAGATCGGCGCATATCCAACGAGGAGAATTATCAAGTATCTCGAGGATTGTTTTAATGGGAGTAAAAAGTCTTATTTGCTCGTGGCTGAAGAAGAAGGGGAGATCGCGGGGGTACTTAAGGCAGATGTCAGGAAGGTCGAGAGCTTTTTCGTGGAAACAAAAGTTTTGTATTTGGATGACGCTTATGTGAAAGATAAATATCGTGGCAAGGGGCTGGCGAAGGCCTTACAAGAAGAAGTAGAAAAGATTGCCAAACGGAGAAAGATTAAATGGTTGAAGGCCAGGATCTATGAATTTAATAAACCGGCTCAGGGCGTAGCGAAGTCAGCGGGAATGAAGCGTTTATATTCGGAGTATTTTAAGAATTTGGGTTAGTTTTATGACTCTGATATATTTTACTTATGATGCAAAATTACGAAGGCGTTATTATTGAAGAAAGTTTGGAAAACAAGGATGTCCTTGGGGATGTTGAAATTGTAAGTACAGAAGTTGAACCAGTTACCGATAATCACAAAACCCCATGGGTTAAGCAGTGGACGCTTCACACCGTAAGTATTACTCCAGATAAAGTCGAGGAAGTGGCCAACAAAATTAGTAAATCCTTGGACAGTAAACATAATTGGTACGCCGACTTCAAGACAGAAACCGACCATTACATTATTTTTAGAAACAAGGTTTTTCATATCACCGACAGAGGTAGTAAAGCTCAATATGATGAGGCAAAGGAGCACGGTATCTCTTTGGGTATTCCCGAGTACCAAGTAGATTTCCATCCAGAAGTGAAGCAGTGGGAAAGATGAAAACCCACCTCTATCACCTCCAGCTCAATGTTAGTGCTAGGTCTTTAGATTTCTATAAAGATCTGTTTACTTATTTGGGTTACAAAATTATTGATGAGAGTGACGAATATATTGGTGTGAGCAATGGCACAACCGACTTTTGGTTAATGAAGACAGAAGAAAAATATTTGGTTAGTGGCTTCCATCGTAAAAATACTGGGATCAATCATCTAGCTTTTGCGGTTGAGGGCAAAGAAGCGGTAGATCAATTTTCCAATGATTTCCTAAAGACTCGCCGTATTCCCACTCTCTACAACACACCCAAGTTATTCCCCGAATACGGGCCAAATTACTACGCCGTTTATTTTGAAGATCCTGATAGATTGAAGTTGGAGGTGGTGTTTAAGTCATAACTTCAAACTATTAACCCGTTACGCTGATTTGACATAGGAATGATAATAATGTTAATGTTTTGGCCGCGGCAGGGTGTACCTGCGCCAACAAGGCGGTTTCCGTAAGTTCTTTATTTTTAGAGGAGAAAATCTCATGCCACTAGATACAGGTGGTTTCAAACTCGCGGGGCAACTTTTTGACCACATTCTCCAGGTTGTCGTCAGAACCCTAGGTCCCAACAATGAGGCTTTCGCGATTTTCGACGCGATTACGCTCATGTTTGATGGTTCTAATAGCGGTGAGAATGTGGTCGTTGATCCGTATCTGGTCCACAATCTTGCGGCATGCGCCCGCGTCTCGCTTAACTACGACGAAGCAGACCGAATTCCTTGGGGCAAAAATGATCACGATGCTATCATCGTACGAACTCTCGTTGGTATGGTCCGTACTTTAATTACGGCTGTCAAAACGGATAGAGTCAGTAGACGGGACGGCAAAGTGTTTTTCGGCCATTTCGAGATACCAGACTGGTTGATTAGAGAAGCTGGTAGATGAACGGAAAAAACGAAGTGCAAAAATTAACCCGACCCGCGATAACATCAAGGGTCTTTTTTGTGTTTAAAAGTTATCTTGTATAATCGTTCTGATGGCCAAAACTAGATTACTAATTTCTATTCTCGCCATAGTGCTCGGGGCTTTTATGTTTGTGTATGGTGAAAAGGACGACAGCCCCGGCGGGCAACTTCTGGGGCTGGTATTGTTTATCGTTGGTATTGTGTGGGTGATAAGGGCGAGGAAGAAAGGACTTAAGCGTTTGCAATGAAAATATTTGTGAAGGCGAAGCCGGGGGCGAGAGAGGATAAAGTTATTCCTCCGCCGCTTAAACTTATAGCTGATACCGAAGAATGGTACACCGTGTCCACGAAAGAAAAACCGATTCAAGGAAAAGCAAATGAAGCAATAGTTAGGCTTCTGGCAGAACATTTTGCTGTTTCAAAGTCTAGGGTCCGCTTGATTTCTGGCGCCAATGCCAAAAGAAAAGTTTTTGAGGTGGCAGTTTGATTATTTGGTTCTATGTCCACACCGCCCTCGCTCTTGGTGCCGCCGCAATGGCCTTGCTTAAATCCGCTGGCATTTTGTGCGTGGGCCTATTCTACCAAAGTTGTAATTAGTTGTGTTATAGTGGAAAAATGCAAGAAAAGAGTGTCTATGAGAATGAAATAAACGAGAGACTCAAAAGGGTTTTGAATGATCCCGAGCTTTATTCTTATTGTTTAAAAGCATATATAAACGCCAACCAAAAAACTGGATTTGAAAAGCCAGAAGAAACTGCCGAGTTTGTATTGAAAACTCTGGCTGGAGAGTTGTCTTTGATCGAAAAAGAAAAACTAATCTGGGAAATCTTGGGTGGTTATGTGGTCCACGGAATTGTGTTTAGAGATTATTTACCGGTGATGATCCAGAATCGGGTTAATAAAATGTATTCCCAAATCGGAGCTTATATTCTCGATTCTGGCGTGGCCGCTGACTATGGAGCTGGTTTGGGTGATTTTATGAGAAAGGTCAAGAAGGAAAAACCCAATTTAATGATCGAGGGATGGGATATTGGCAATGACGATGCTAAGGGAGACGTAAATATTTATGACGGCAAACACATTCCTCGAGACAATCAATATTATGACCAAGTTTGGCAAACTACGGTGCTTCATCATTTCAGCAATCCGATTGATGGAGTGAAGGAGATGGCAAGATTAGCTAAGAAAAGAATCATTCTTCTCGAAACTTTGCCTTTGGGCTGGTTGGGAGATAAAGAAAAAGATTTTGATGTAACTTTTGTCGCTGACTATTATTACCGACTTTTGTTTAAGAGCGGCGAGCCAGTACCGGGTTCTTATAGAACAAAGGATGAATGGATAAAATTTTTTGAAAATGAAGGTTGGAGATGTGTCAATTCAGAAGTATTTGGTAATGACATAGATTTTGCTGAGTTCAGCCACGTGAGGATTGTTCTTGAGAAGTAATTAGGGTGACATGGCAAGGTTGCCCCTCCCGACGCGGGGACTAAGTTATTCGGTGATGACGATCGGGTTTCGTGTGGATAGTGGTTTTTTCGCCGGAAATCCTGCTATGATTCGATGGGCAAGGCTTTTTGTTCTTTGAACTTTTGTTTTTAAGAGAAAGGGGTCATATGTTAAGACCAACACGAGTTATCCAAGGTGGGATGGGGGTTGGCGTTTCGCTTTCGCCTCTAGCAAAAGCGGTTTCTCTCGCTGGTGGCCTCGGCACTGTTTCGGGAGTAGCCGGCGATCTTCTCTTGGCCCGGAGTCTTCAAAATGGGGATCCGGGAGGGCACTTTCGTCGTGCCTTGGGGCAATTCCCGTTTCCAAGAATGGCGAAACTCGTTCTCGAAAAGTATTTCGTCAGTGGTGGGATCGAGGGGTCAACTTACCGTTCGGTTCCAATGTTCACCGTGCATCCGAACGATTTGCTCATCGCGCTTACAGTGTGTGCTAGTTTTGCCTTGGTCTATCTCGCCAAAGAGGGACACTCCAATCCGGTCAGTTTTAATTGCCTCGAGAAGGTTCAGATGCCTCTCATCTACTATTTCGTGGGAGCAATGTTGGCGGATGTTGATGTTATCACCATGGGGGCGGGAATTCCGACTCAAGTTCCCGGGGTACTTGACACGATCGCGTCTGGAGGTTCGCCTAAATATCGAGTCCAAGTCGCCGGAAGTAAAGAAGGTGTTGTCGTGATGAGTTTCGATCCGGGGAAGTTCTTTGGTGAGAAAATACCAGAGCTAAGGCGTCCAGACTTCCTCCCGATTGTCTCCTCGAACGTGCTGGCCGAACTACTTTTGGCTCGCGCGACAGGAAGCATCGAAGGATTCGTGGTCGAAACACCTGTGGCCGGCGGTCACAATGCGCCTCCTCGGGGCAAAGAAGTGCTTAATGAAGCAGATGAACCAGTCTATGGACCGCGCGACCAAGTTGACTTTGAAAAACTTCGCGCGCTCGGTAAGCCGTTTTGGGTCGGTGGTGCCCACGCCTCACCGGAGGGACTAGCTTTGGCGCAAGCGAAAGGCGCGGTTGGGATTCAAGCTGGTTCCATTTTTGCTCTGTGTGAAGAATCTGGGTTGGAACCATCCTTCCGCCAACAGATCCGTGCCCTCGGTTATCGAGGAGAGCTTTCGGTTCGGACGGATCGACACGCATCACCAACGGGCTTTCCTTTTAAGGTCGTTGAGCTCGCGGGGACGATGTCCGACGCTAGGATTTATGAATCGCGACCAAGAGTTTGTGACCTGTCGGCACTGGTGACTCCCTATGTTCGTCCAGACGGTGAGATTGGATACCGGTGTGCGAGCGAACCGATTTCACTCTTCGTGGAGAAGGGCGGTAAGGCGGCGATCACGGCGGGGGCGCGTTGTTTGTGTAATGGACTCTTGGCGGCCACTGGTTTGGGTAGTCCGGGCGAACCGCCAATTTTCACCCTCGGTGACGACACTAGTTTTCTTAGGTCGTTGATGAAGGGTGAAGCTGGTTCTTATACAGCAGCGGCGGCGCTGGACTATCTGCAAAAAGCTTGAAGTGACACAAGGTCAAAACCACCTTTCCAGAAGTGGTGAACAAAATCTGGAAGCCCGTACACGCATAGCGATGTGCGGGTTTTTCTTTTGCAAAAATCTAAAGGCTCACGTTCGATCCTTCGGCAAGGTTAAACCTTTTGGGCGTAACACAACCCTAACGGTCGTTAAAAATGTGTTACGCTTGACGAGATTAAGGATTGTTTTCTGGCAAGGGCGACCCTTGCTGGGGCACGAACATTACGGTGATTTGATAAATAGGAAATAGGAATTTTCCTGGCAAGGGTCGCCCTTGCCAGCGTGGTCTAATAAACCACGAACCGTACGAACTTGTTGTCCGAGGAGAAAAAATTTTTGTCCACAACGGAGTTTTTGCGCCTGACCCGGGGATTAGTTATTCGACCGAGATGATTCTTAAGCACCTGCCGGAAGTTGAAGGCAGGGAGGTTTTAGATATGGGAACTGGCACGGGAGTTATTGCCATTATTTGTGGAAAAAAAGGAGCAAGGAAAATTGTGGCTGTATTATAAATAACCTTCTGGTAACGAGAGCGATTTTCTTGCCTGACAAGGTTGCACCTCCCAGGTTGGTGAGGTGTTTTGACGTTTCCTTTCGTTGTGCTAGGAATAGGGGAATACTATGAAACAGAAAAATTTGCTTCTTCCTGTCGTTTTGATCACCCTTGCATTGCCACTTCTTGTTAACGCCCACCCCGGCAGGACAGATAGTGCCGGTTGTCATACTTGTAGGACGAATTGTCCTAATTGGGGTCTTTCATATGGCGAATATCATTGCCATAACTCAAAAGGTGTTCCCCAGCCGCTTTATCCGATTAGAAGTCATTTGGGTGGGGGCGGTACTGGCTATACTGAACCTTGGCCAGATTATGCCGGGGTGGTTGGTGTAACCAATGACACATCGCCCAACTATGTTAATGGTTATTTAACTACCGACAGGGTTAGATTATTGCAACAAAAATTAGCCACCGATCCCGCGCTATACCCAGAGGCAATGGTAACTGGTTATTACGGTTCGCTTACTACCGAAGCTGTAAAAAGGTTTCAGACAAAATATGGAATTATTTCGTTTGGTGATCCTTACACCACCGGATACGGCCGATTTGGACCCAGAACCCAGGCTAGGTTCAAGGAAATTTTTGGGGAGGTTTAAATTTAAATCAAATGGAGGAGACGTTTATTAAGAGGGATTTGTATAATAAAAACACTTTTCTTGATAAGGAAGCTTTTTTGTTTTTGCTAAAACGCTTTGAGCAGATTGGCTTTAAGGATCAGAAGATAGTACTCCCGATTGAGGGGGCCAGAAATAGGAAAAACGATGAAGATATTCCCCAATCAAGTAAAGTCCTCTCCGTCGACGGATTTGTGGGTCTTGATCAGGATTTTGGTGGAATTGTTGTCCGTTTATACAACAACGATACAAACGAAGAAGTTGTTTTGTTGTTTAGAAATGACCTAGAAAAGATTTTATACTTCACAGACAATATTTTTCACACCACCCAAGGAGAACTAACCTCGAACCTGTATGTTTCATCTGGTGATCCTGTGCGCACATACGGCCTTGTTTTTTATCTCAAGGACTTTTTCAAAAATCGAGTACGTAATCCTGGTTTAAGAGAGTTACTGACATTCCTCGTTTTTTGTGTTTTAGCGGGTGGTGTATTTATAGTTTTCAAGAACCCCTTTAACCTTCGTTGGCTTTCAGTGACAGTGGGTTTGTTTGGGCCAACCATTTTGTTGCCGGTTTTGTCTAGGTTATTTCCGCAAAGGGGAGTACACATCAGTAGTGTTAAGAGGCCTGTTAAGTATCCATCGTACATAGAAAAAGTGAGAGACAATTGGTTGTTGGTTTTTATAACCGCGGCATTTTCTGTTGGCGGTACACTCCTCGCTCTTTTCTTAGCAAACCTGTTCGGTTTACAACAGTGAACAATTTAGGTTCTAAGCCCTGCGGCACTTTTGTGGTTTTTTGCCCCCCAGTTTGTTTGTGATAGGATAGGGGATATGAAAAACGCAATTATTGTCGTGATAATTTTGATAGTTTTGGGAGCAGGAGCCTATTTTATTAGTCAGCGGGGAGCGGAACCGGTCACCCCCACACCAAACACCGAAGTTCCGCCAGTGTCAATTCCTTTAACTGGTAATGAGCCGGCGGTGCCAGCGCCGGTGGTAGATAAGACCAAGACGGTTTTGGGCCAATCGACCGAAGGTCGCGATATTGTGGCCTATCATTATGGTGAGGGAACCAAGGAATTGCTCTTGGTTGGCGGTATCCACGGCGGTTATGAGTGGAATACGGTGGTGCTCGCTTATGAACTCATGGACTACTTAATGGCCACGCCAACGGCGGTGCCGGCGGGTCTAAAGGTTTCAGTCATTCCGGTGATGAATCCCGACGGTTTGTTTAAGACTGTGGGGACGACGGATAAATTTACTAAGGAGCAAGTGCCAACTGGTACCGATGCCACGGTTCCCGGGCGCTTTAATGCTAAAAATGTGGACTTAAACCGCAACTTCGATTGCGATTGGCAAGCCGAAGGTAAGTGGCAAAACAAGACGGTGAGTGGCGGCACGGCGGCCTTCTCCGAGCCAGAGAGCGTGGCGATCAAGAATTATGTGGAGGCTAATAAGCCGGCGGCCGTGGTGGTTTACTATAGCGCGGCGGGCGGTGTCTTTGCTTCTAATTGCCACAATGGTGTTCCGGCTGCAACCACGGCTCTGACTAATGAATATGCTAAGGCCTCTGGCTATCCGGCCTATAAAGAATTTAACTTTTACGAAATTACCGGCGACATGGTGAATTGGCTGGCCAAGATCAATGTGCCGGCGATTAGCATTCTTCTTACCAATCACACCGATACAGAGTTGACCAAAAACAAAGCAGGACTTGAGGCGATCCTCAAGACTCTCGCGACAGCAGAATAATTTTGTAAGGAGATGAAGATTGTTGCTCTCGTTGTTCTTCTCGTTGCCATTGTGGTGGGAGCGTGGTTTGTTTTGCGGCCGAAGCCGGAACCGGTATTGCCTCCACCGCCAGTGGTTGTAAAACCGGATCCACAAATTAAGGTCATCGGCACCTCGGTTCAAGGTCGGGCACTCCAGAGCTTTACTTTCGGCCATGGCTCCACCACGCTGGCCTTCGTGGGCGGTATCCACGGCGGTTATGAGTGGAATAGTGTGGAGTTGGCCCAGCAGTTTATTGCGTATTTAAAAACGAATCCGAGTGCCGTTCCGGCTAATCTCACAGTCACCGTTATTCCTAATGCTAATCCCGATGGTTTTGCGCTGGGTAAAGAGGCGTCGGCGCGCTTTAATGCCAACAAGGTTGATCTTAATCGCAACTTTGATTGCGAGTGGCAGGCGGAAGCCACTTGGCGCGGCGAGCAGGTGAGCGCGGGCACGGCCGCTTTCTCCGAGCCAGAAGCGCGGGCTTTACGCGATTTCTTTTTAGCGGTTAAACCGAGCGCCGTTATTTTCTGGCATAGTCAGGCCAATACCGTGTATGCCTCAAAATGCGCTGGCAATGTTTTGCCGGAGACAAAAACGATTATGAACACTTATGCCACGGCGGCTGGTTACGGCACGGCGGAAACCTTCGACGCCTACGCGGTTACCGGCGCGGCGGAAGATTGGCTCGCCTCCATCAATATCCCCGCCATCACCGTCGAGCTCAAAACTCACGAAACGGTGGAATGGGAACAAAACTTAGCCGGTATCAAGGCGCTGATGGGGTATTATAGTTTGAACTAGACAAATAACCTTTGGTGTGATAGCCTAACTTCGGAGGCAAGTTGTTGTTTTTGAACACAGAGACCTAATATATAGGAGAAAGCTCATGCGTGTGGTGATTATTGAAGATGACGAGGGTGCGATTAGGAACCTGACTAAAATCCTTTCACCGAAGCACGAAGTTCTAGTCCTTCGCCCTTGGTGTAGCGTCCTCGAAATGCCCGCTGAGATTAAGGTTGTGGACTTTGATTACAACTTTGATCAAGCCGTGGAAGAGATTAGGTCCGCTCTCGAAACTTTCCAGCCAGAGGTTGCCCTTCTTGACCACAACCTTAAATGTTCTGGGTGGAACGGTGGAGATGTTGCACCCCTGCTGACGGGTGTCAAGAAAATTATTGGAATTTCGACCACCCCTCAACCTTATACTACGTTAAATTTCACCGGCAAATATTATTTGGGTATGGCTCCCGAAATTGCTCAAGATCTTATCAAGATTATTGAGAACTGAATTTTGAGCTAAAGATCACGCCTCCCGACTCCTAAGACCGCATGGTTCGCCCAGCGGTCTTTTTTTTGCCTCCATTTTTACCCATGCTATAATCTTGGGCATATGAAAAATATTAAATTTTTAATTGCCATTCTGGGGCTTAGTTTGGGCCTAGTTTTTGGTATTTTTACTGCCCAAGCCCAAACTGCGCCCTTGTGTGACTTTACTCGCGATTTAGAGGTGGGCGACATGGGCGAAGATGTGCGTTGTTTGCAAAAGTTTTTAAATAATAACGGTTTCCAGATTGCCGCTAGTGGCGTGGGCGCTCCCGGGTCCGAAACTGATCTTTTTGGCGAGCTCACCAAAGAGGCGCTGACTCGTTGGCAAACTGCGCAGAGCGTTTCGCCGGCCTCGGGTTATTTTGGTCCCAAGTCCCGCATGACTTATAGCGCTACGGTAAATATTGGCTCTTCCGCCACTCCGGTGCCGGGGGAGGTGGCCGCGCCCACGCTTGGGGTAGCCGCCGCGCAAGAAATTGCTAATAAAATTAATGAATACGCTGAAACGATCAAAAGGCTCGAAGCCGAAAATGCCACGCTAAAGAATGGGACGAAAGAAAGTAAAGAAGAAGGAACGGTGCGCAAATTGCTCCAAGAGGCCAATGATTTGATCGAGAAAGCGGATGACACGATTGACGACGCTGATGATGCCGATACCGAGGATTTGAACGATGCCGACGATGATCTTAGCGATGCCGTAGAGGACTTGTTTGATGGCTTGCTCGCTTTTATCGACCAGGATTATGTGAAGGCGCGCAGTCATGCTGAAGACGCGATTGAGTCGGCCGAAGATGTGGTGAGTAATCTGGGTGGTGATGAGGAAGATGCTCAAGACGCTATTGATGATGCCGATGAGGCGATTGATAATGCCAAAGACGATATTAGAGAGGCCGATCGTGATGGTGATGATGTGGACGAGGCCGACGATCTCTTAAATGATGCGGAAAATAAGCTTGAAGATGCAGAAGACGCTTATGATGATGAGGACTTCGATGAGGCCATTGAGTTGGCCGAAGAAGCAGAGGACTTAGCTCAAGACGCCGTGCGCGCGATTGGGAATTAAATGAAAAATAATCAGGTGGTGCATAGTTTGGGGCACGCGATTTTAGCCTTTCTCTATATTGCTCTTGTGGCGGGGTTTATGTCGCATATCGAAACCTTTTTCGATAACCAAAAACCCGACACTTTCGTGGCGCCACTCTTTATGATTCTGCTTTTCGTGCTCTCGGCCACCATTGTTGGCACCCTCGTTCTCGCTCGACCAATTCTCCTCTACCTCGACGGTCGCAAACCCGAGGCACTCAAATTCTTCGGTTTTACCCTGCTGTGGTTGCTGATTCTGACGCTTAGCGTTTTCTTCACGCTGTTGCGGTAGGGTCGGTTAAGGTTGTTTAGAAATTTGGCTTCTGGCAGAATTTGAAGAAGGATTAAAAGTTTAATTTTTTTAAAAACATGATTGAAGTAAATTATTTGGCAGTGCTCGTGTCGGCTCTGGCGGCGTTTGCGATTGGTTTTATTTGGCATGGCCCTTTGTTTGGCAAAACTTGGGCGCGACTCTCGGGGATAGACATGAGCCCGGAAGCGATGGCGAAGTATAAGGCCGAGGGCAAAAGCATGATGAAGAGTTATGTGCTCACTATTGTTGGCTCACTCATTATGGCTTATGTGCTTTCGCATTTTATCACCATGGCGGCAACTTACTTCGAGAACCCGGGTATTGGCCGCGGTCTCTCCACCGCCTTCTGGGCTTGGCTCGCTTTCATTGCCCCAGTGACGCTCGGAGGTGTGCTCTGGGAAGGCAAAAGTTGGAAGCTCTGGTTCATCAATGCCGGCTACTATCTCGTGACCCTGCTTGTAGTGGGGGCGATTTTAGCTGGGTGGATGTAATAGTGGTATGAAACTTATTGTTTTATCCGGCAATAGTAAAAGGAATAAAGGTTGGGCTGATGGAGCGACCGTGGCGAGTCAGAACAATTTTAAGGATATTTACACTCATTATTATCGGCATTGGGAGACGGGGGAAGAATTAATTAATTTTGATTTTGAGCTGACGCAGGTGGTAGAAAAGGTTGGTGATGAACCGGTTGCTGTCTTTGCCAAGTCGGCTGGTTCGGTGCTCACAATTAATGGCAATTATCTGGGTAAACTTAAACCCGTGCGATGTCTCTTTGTTGGTTTACCACTGGGAACACCAGAACAAGAAGCGCAACTCGGTGAGAAAATTCTTTCGCTCACTGTGCCCGTCACCATTATCCAAAACACCAATGATCCCTACTCGGACTATGCTCGGGTCAAAAACTTTGTTGCCAAAGTTAATTTACCCAATATCACTCTCATCGAAACGCCGGGCGATAATCACGATTACCTCGACTTCGATCTAATTAAGAGTAAAGTCCCGGAGTTTTTTCACTAACTCACCCCACAGCCCGTCTCTTACTCTAAGAGAGGGGTAATGCCGCCCTCCGCTTAAGGTAAGAGGAGGGTTGGGAGGAGTTATTTATTTCCCCAATTCCAACACCTCATCAATCCTAATTTGGGAGACGAAGTCGGGGACGTGGGAGACGAGAATCATGGCGCCGTCGTAGGCGCTTAGCGCTTTGGCGATGATGGGAAGATGGCGGAAGTTGATGTGATTGGTGGGCTCGTCGAGGAGGAGTAAGCCCGGGCGCTGGAGCACGAGCCGAGCGAAGGCGACCAACCCTTTCTGCCCTTCCGAAAGGCTCGAAATTTTAGAATTAATTAAATTACCGGTGATGAGGAAGCCGGCTGCGACGCTCCGCATATCTTGCTCGATTTGCTTTTCCATCACGCTCATAAGCGATTGATGCACCGTGTGCTCGAAGTTGAGGGTAGAGAAATCTTGGCGATAATAACCCAATCGCACGCCCGGCGCGATGACAGCGTTTTTGTTTTTCCCTAATGCGAGCGACTCGAGCAAAGTGGTTTTGCCACTGCCATTGGGTCCGGCCAGCAGCAGGTGACCCTTGCGCTTGAGTGAAATATTTTTATTAACCCGCACAATCTCGCCCATCAGTTCCGGCTGACTTGGGATGGTGAACGGACGAATGGTTTTATCTTCGCGGCGCAAGTCCACCTTTTCTTCTTCGAGCTCCTCGGCTTTCTCGCGCATCCTTTTCGCCACCAGCCGCATGCCGCCGCCCTTGTGGGCAAAGAAGTTCGCCTTATCTTTCTTCGCCTGAATTTCTTTGGCGAGCTGCGCGTTTTTTCTATTTTCCTTTTCCAGCCGCGCCGAAATTTCTTTCAACAGATCAAAATAATTCCCCACATATTGCTCCACTTTGCGGGTGAAGACATCGAGATAGAGTACGCCGTCGGTGAAGGCGTTGAGGAAGTCGGCATCGTGCGAGATCACGAGACAGGTCTTCTGATAATTTTTAATAAACTCCGTGAGATGCGCGATACCTACTTTGTCGAGATTGTTCGTCGGCTCGTCGAGAAGGAGAATGTCGGGATCTTGGATCAGCGCCGAGGCGAGGAGTAAGCGCGCTTGTTGACCACCAGAAAAACTTTTCACCATTCGCTCCAGCGGCGCGTCCAGATTAACGACTTCGAGCACCGCGGCAATCTTCGGGTCAATATCATACACTTTGTGCTCGAAGCGCTTGGCGAAGAAGTCGCGCACGGTGAGGCCGAGCTCGTCTTGCGGAATGACCTGCCGCGAGAGGGCAATGGTCTCGCCAGCCGGGGCGTGGATACTGCCCTCGGTGGGCATCAGCGCGCCAGTGATCAGCGAGAAAATCGTGCTTTTGCCCGCGCCGTTCTGACCCATAATCGTGAGCTTGGTGCCCTCGCGGACAGAAAAAGAGACCTCATCGAGGATGGGTTTATTGGGGTCGTATTCGAATGTGACGTCCTCAAACCGGAGAACGATTCCCTCCCGCGCCATAAGAAGGATAAGGTAGCATTATTGAGGCAGATTGTCGTGTGTGCTACAAAATAAGTCGGCGGTGTGTTATTATTTTTGTATGAAGATTTTTAACCTATTTAATAAGAAAAAGGAGTCGGAGAAAGAAACTTTGGCCAAGCGTCAATTGCTTGAAGAGAAGGTTGTTCGTGGTGCCGAGAAAGCGGTTACCGAATATCGGCGGGTTTTCGAGCGCCTAGCTGAATATGACCGAGTCTAAAGCCACTAACTACATCGATTTTGAACTGATGAGGAAGATGTGCCACCCCTTTGCGGTGGCGCTTTTTGATTCTACTGTCGACCCGATGACTAAATTTGATGAGCACGAAAGGGCACTTCTTGAATCTGCTTTGGGCAACCCGCAGCAAACTTTTGGCGGAAAAGAATTGTACCCCAGTCTGGCAGAAAAGGCGGCGATACTATATTACAGCCTCATCAAGAATCACCCTTTTAAAAATGGAAACAAGCGCACGGCGACGGCCACTCTTTTGGTTTTTCTCTACATCAACGACTTCTGGTTGCGCGAGAGTGAGAAGGAAAATAATGAAAATTATTTGGTTGACTTGGCGAAGCGACTTGCGAGTTCAAAAGGCGACGAGATGCAATCCCAATTCTTGTCAGAGATTATTAATTGGGTGGATAAACATACGGTCTAGTGTATTAATGAACTCGTGACATTTTGTCACGAGTTGTCCGATTTTCCCGGACAGCTCAGTTGGCGACAAAATGTCACCAACTGCCAAGGGCGACCCTTGCCGAAGGTCATTGAAACGGCGACGACCGAAATTTCGCAGGAGCGGAAACCAGAGACCTTTGACGCTAATAAGAAAGTTGCGCGCGAAGGCGGTACTGTGGCCGGCAATGCACGGAAAGAAATTGAGACAAAATCAGGTCGCAAGGTAGTAAATCCCAGCCGCTTCAAGCCGAACCTTTTAAATTAAAGAGTTTGACTAAGTGAGACCAGTTGTGGTAGATATTAGTTAGTTGTTTGAAATAGAGCCAAAAACCCCTAATCCGAGAGGAGGATGTAGAATGGATTGGTCCAATGTAATTAAAGTTTTTCGTAAGGCTTTGTTGGCTGGCTACGCTAGTCAGGAGTCAGGCGGGTCCAACAGAATGGTGATCAACGAGTTGCCGGGATCAAAGATAACTAAATACGAAGACAAAGAACTTGGCCTTGTTGTTGTGGATCATTGGTACACTACGTCACATAGTGATTTCAGTTTTGGTACAGCAACGGTCTCTGACGAAAAAGGTGTCATCTGGATGTTGCAATACCGAGGATGGTATACTCAGCCCGCGATACCTTTTCTCAAGGAAGCTCTTGCCCACTGTGACGGTGTTTCGCGCTTTAGTGGGAGGGGTCCAATTTATTTCACCAAGGGAAAACTACAGTATTTTAATTTGATTACTTTCGATGACGGCGATCGTCAGTTTTCCGGAAGAGAAGAAGTTCGGTCTGAGGGTCACAGTTGGGGGTGGCATGAGTACAACGCAATGAGAACATCTGCTTAATCAAAAAAAGGGGTGTTAAATAGGTCATCGGCGCGCGCTTGAAAAAAGCGCGCCGTTTTGTTTGGCTAAAGATATGATTATACAATTACCAA
>CAYICB010000013.1:0-19750 GCA_964361825.1 uncultured Candidatus Saccharibacteria bacterium
ACCCGAGCGGACTCGAACCGCTTACCTCCTCATTGCAAATGAGGCGTTCTACCAGCTGAACTACGGGCCCTAAACCTTATTTAGCCCCAAGCGCCAAAGTTATAACATGATCTAAGAATTGTGGGTAGGAGATACCGTGGGCGGCGAGCGCTTTGGGTAAAAGCGATTCGCTGGTTAGGCCGGGCAAACTATTGGTTTCTAAAATATAAATTTGCCCATTGGGGGTGATAATAAAATCGGAGCGAGAATAATGGCGCAAGCCAAGCGCCTTGTGAGCCATCACTGCCAGTTTCTGCAATTCTTGCTTAACTTCATCAGAGAAATTACCGGGGCAAATTTCTTGGGTTTCGCCACTGTATTTATCGTCATAAGTCCACACTTCTTGCTTTTTTGGTTTCCTAATTTCAATCGGGAAAAGGGGGAAAACTTCTTCCCCGCGCAAATTGTCTACCACGCCGCAAGTGGCCTCATCGCCCCTAATAAATTGCTCCACCAAAACAAGCGGTGAATAACGCGCGCAAGCAGCAATCGCTTCGGCCAACTCATCTATCGTTTTGGCCAAATATAAACCAACGGAAGAACCGCGATCGGCTGGTTTTACAATCCAAAAGGGTGAAATTTTCTGGAAAACTTCTTTGGCTAGGGCTCGCGGATCTTCGTCCGTCACACGGAGCAAAATCCCGGGAGCCACGCGCAAACCCGCTTGGCGGAAGGTGTCTTTGGCCAAGTGTTTGGCCATCCCCAGAGCCGAAGCGAGTCGACCCGAACCAGTATAGGGCACGCCCAAATCATCGAGCACTTGCTGGACCCCACCATCCTCGCCATATTCTCCATGAAGCGCATTGAAAACGAGGTCCACATTTTGCCGTAATTTCTCCGGCCCCACCGGCAAACCATTAAGGTGCCAAGTGCCATCCTTAGTAATGAGCAGATCTTTTTTATCGTACGCTTCTGGCAAATGAGCCAAAATTGATTTGCCAGTCTCCAGAGACACCTCATACTCGGCGCTCGGACCGCCCCGCAACACCCCAACCCTAATTTTGGCTCCCATTATTGATTATTACTTGGCCACCAAACCATTAATCTTCGCCACCACATCATCGAGAGTAAAGTTGGCTTTAATTAAGAAATCTTCGGCCCCGAGCGATTTAGCCTTCTCAATATCTTCTTTCTGGCCCAAGTTAGAGAAGATGATGACCGGCACACTCTTTAAAGAATCGGTGGTTTTAATCTTTTTTAAGACCTCGAAACCGTCGACTCCGGGCAAAAGGAGGTCAAGAAGCACCACATCGGGCTTAGAACTAGCCAAGGAATTAACCGCATTCTCCCCATCTACCGCCACCGTTACATTATAACCCTCTTTCTCTAAGCGCTTAGCCGTAAGCGAACGGAGAAACTGATCATCCTCCACAATCATCACAATATTTTTGTTTTTTGCCGCTTCCATATTTTTATTTAGTTTAATAATTATACTTTATTTTTGTTTTGTTGAATAGGCAAGCTAAAGTGGAAATCTGTCCCCTTGCCCTCTTTGGAGTCAAACCACATCTGGCCTCCGTGCTTTTGGATAATATCACGAGAGATAAAAAGACCCAACCCCGAGCCATCCGGCGACTCCTTAACCGCATTGGAGGCTCTAAAGAAGCGATGGAAGATCTTTTCCTGCTCGGTGGCCGGAATCCCAATACCCGAATCAGACACGCTAACCTCTAGGCCGGGCTGGGCGCTATTGACTCGTTCATCGCTCAATTTTACGCGCACATTACCACCCGGGCGCGAGTACTTAATGGCGTTGTCGATCAAATTTTCTAACACCATACTAATTTTGATCGGATCAAGCATCACTTCGGGCAAAGCGTGATTTGGTTTCACCAGCTCTAATTTAATTTTCTTGCTTTCGGCATGATTGGTGAATTCGAAAATTAAGCCATCGACCAAAGTGTCTAAATGAGAAGGCACAAAGCGATAATCCAGCTTATTGGCTTCAATATAATCAATGTTTAGCAAATCGTTGACAATAGCAATAATTCTTTGGGTGCTATCGAAACCTTTTTGTAAAAACTCGCGCTGTTCATCATTTACTTTACCCAAACCCTCTTGCAAAATCATGTGGAAAGTCCATTTAATCGCCGCGAGGGGCGTGCGGAGCTGGTGCGTGGTTACCGAAACAAATTTGGATTTCGCCGCCTCAAGCATTTGCAGGCGCTTATTGGCTAAGGTGAGCTCAAAATCTTTATCAAATAATTCTTTGGCATAATCGGTAAGTTCTTGGTTGAGCCGTTCAATATCTTTGATTTTTTGTTTTTCTTCGGCCAATTTATCGGCCAAAAGCTCATTGCGCTCGCGAATAAGCTTAGCCGTGTAGGCCGAAAACAGGCCCACGATAATATAGGCCAAACTCACCAGCGCCGTTTTAATCCACGCTTCGGTCCAATTGGTAAACGGAAAAAAAGAAATGCCGAAATAATCACCCAAACGCCGCAAAATTCCGCCGTATTCAAACAAGACCAAGAGATTAACGGTTAGAGTCGCCCCAATCGCGGTTAAAAGTGGGCCTCGAGAATCAAACAGGAGAATGGCGGCCACAATGGGGATAAAAAAGAGGGCCGTGGCCACACTCTCCACTCCACCAGACAGGTGCACAATCACCGCAAAAAACACTAATTCGATACCGGTTTGAGCCAAACCCAAATTCCGAATTTCAATATAATTTTTTGACGCTTTAATATTGCGCTTCGACAACCAAAAAAGCAGATTGAACAAAAAACCAAGGAGCAGGAGGCCAAACATCACCTGAAACGGGAAGCTAACGGGATTGAATTCGCCAATTTTGGAGACCAAAAAGAAGAGGAAAATCCCAATGATGTAATACCAGCGCGCGGTAATTACCCAGCCATTGGCCTCGAGCTTTTCTTGACCAACCTCAAGCATGCCAAGATTATATCATCCGGCCACGCAACTGGCGATGATAAGTGATAGCAAAACGATGCGCTTCGGCATTGGCGAGAATAATTTCTCGATGATAATCGCGGATCAGGTCAGCGCGGCCGAGCAAATGGCCCGCTTTGTGTTTATCATCCTTCACCACGCCAATCACCGGAATTTTGAGTTTGTGTAGCGAAATAATTTGTGTCGCCACATTGATTTGCGCTTGACCGCCATCCACAATTATTAAATCTGGCTTTGGCCATTCGGGATGAGAAAAACGCCGTTCCAAAATTTCTCGCAAATTGGCTGTATCATCACTTTTTTCTGCTGCCACCCCACGCAATTTAAACTTCCGATAACTTGCTTTATCAAGCTCGCCAGCGGTGATTACCGTCATCACCCCCACCGTATTTTTACCGCTCAAGTGAGCCACATCATAAGCCTCTAATCGGATGTCAGACATGTTCAAAAACATGTCTGACATCCTTAGTGTCCGCTTCAAAAGCGAAACATCTTGAATATGTTCGAGCGCAAAAATTTGATTTCGCAGACGCGCTGCTTGTTCGAAGTTTTGCTTCCGAGCGGCCAGCTTCATCTCGCGCTGGAGCAAGGCGAGAAGCGACTTCTTTTTTCCTTGGAAAAATAGCCGCAAGTGGCGAATAATTTTGGCATAATCTGCCGGCGTAATTTCTCCCGAGCACACACCGGGGCATAAACCGATTTGGCGGTTGAAGCACGGGCGGCCACTTTCTGGTGCGCACTTATCACGAAACGGGAAAATCCGCCGAATAATCTTAAGTGCCTCTTTGAGTTCATTGCCATGGGGATAAGGACCAAAAACCTCCCCCTGATTTTGACCCAACAAATTACTCCCCCTTTCCAAAAGCACACGCGGCCAAGCCTCTTTGGTGATCAAAACATAGTAAAAACTTTTGTCGTCCTTCTCGCGACTATTATAGATCGGCTGATGCTCTTTAATTAAATTGCTCTCAAGGATCAAGGCCTCCAACACAGACTCTGTGGCCCGATAATCTACTCTAGTGGCCAGCGCGAGCATTTGCTCAATCTTGGGCCCGCGAGTTTCGCCAATTTCTTTAGCAAAATAACTCCGCACGCGGTCGCGGAGCGAGGTGGCTTTACCAATATAAAGAATCTCCCGACCACGCTTAAAGAAGTAAACTCCGGGCTGATCGGGTAGTTTATTAACAGCTATCTTGCTTGACATATATTCCCACCCAGTCTATAGTAACCCCCGGACGCTGGCAATGGTTTGTCAGCATTATTGTACCTTTCAGGGAGGAAATGATGATTAATTCTTTGGAGGTCTATATGAGAGAAAAGATCGTTGTGGCGGGCTACATCAGAAACTCCATAAACACCATCGAGGAATACCTGAGGGACGATGAGGTGTTTGTACGGGGCAACAATGAGGCACAAATTGCCGACCGATCCTTCAACGGACAAGAGAGCGAAATCACCCCGCGCGCAAAATCAGAAATCAAGAATTTGTGTCGCTTGCTGGAAAAGAAGAACACGCCGTATCGTCGTCGAACAACTCCGCGCCTACTGGCCACCCTACTCTCAGATGCCCATTACGCGGCAACAAAAATGGAAGAGGATGTCCAACAAGTCGAAGCGGCTTAGTCGTCGTTCCCAAACATCTCTAACCCCCATCTCCAGAAACTATCCCAAAACACTGACTGGACGCGCGATACCCCAGATGGGCAATCCATCACTCGGCCCCAGATTTGCTTTCGCAAATCTGGGGCTGTTTTTTTATTTCTCTAGAATCTTTTTGAGATATTTGGCAGTATGGGACTTGGGGTGTTTAACCACTTGCTCGGGTGTGCCCGTGACCACAATCTGGCCACCACCAGTGCCGCCTTCTGGGCCCATGTCGATAAGATAATCGGCGCATTTAATAAGCTCTAAATTGTGCTCGATCACCAAAACCGAATTCCCCTTTTGAACTAATTTTTGCAAAATGACAATCAAGTTATTAACATCTTCGAAGTGGAGGCCAACGGTGGGCTCGTCCAAGATGTACATTGTCCGCTCGGTAAACGGTCGATAAAGCTCGGCCGAAATTTTAACCCTTTGCGCCTCGCCGCCCGAGAGCGTGGTGGCACTTTGACCGAGTTCGAGATAACCTAGGCCCACCTCACTCAAGGTGCGCAAACGATCGGCAATGGCTGGAATATCGCCAAAAAACCCTAACGCTTCTTCTACTGTGAGATGTAGTATTTCGTTGATGTTTTTTTTCTTGTATTTCACTTCGAGCGTCTCTTTGGTAAAGCGTTTGCCGCGGCACACTTCGCACTCGACAAAAACGGTGGGGAGAAATTGCATCTCCACACCCATCATGCCATTGCCTTGGCAAGCCTCACAGCGCCCACCGGCGACATTGAAGGAGAATCGCCCCGACTTCCAGCCACGCATTTGCGCCATCTCCGTGGCGGCAAACAAATCGCGAATATGAGAAAAAGCGCCGGTGTAAGTAGCCGGGTTACTGCGCGGCGTGCGGCCAATTGGCGATTGATCAATCAAGATCTCACGATGAATGTACTCGGTGCCGGTGAATTCTTGGCAATTATAAATTTTCGCCGAGCGATACTTGCGATCGAAGCGCGCTTGGAGATTCTTATAAATAATTTCGTAGACCAAGGTACTTTTACCGGAGCCAGAAACGCCAGTAATTGCCACCAAGCGCCCGAGCGGCACATCCACATTGAGGTTTTTGATATTAAAAATGTTGCCCCCGCGAATTTTTAACGAACCTTTTTCACTCGAGCGACGCTCATCAGGAATTGGCACCACCTTGTCGCCGCGCAAATAATCAATCGTTAGCGACTCGCCCTCCTTCGGTCCGCCGGCTGACGGCTTGCCCGTAATCAACTTATCCGTCTCACCCGCCACAACAATGTGCCCACCATGAATCCCCGCGCCCGGGCCAATATCGACCAAATAATCAGAAGCAAAAATGGTGTCTTCATCGTGTTCCACCACAATAATCGTGTTGCCCAAATCACGCAGTTCTTCGAGCGTTTTAATTAGTCTCGCATTGTCGAAGGAGTGCAGACCGATTGTGGGTTCATCGAGCACATAGAGCGCGCCCACGAGCTTAGAACCAAGTTGCGAGGCGAGGCGAATGCGTTGCGATTCACCACCCGAGAGCGTGTGCGCCCGACGATCGAGTGTAAGATAATCAAGACCAACATTAAGCAAGAATTTGAGGCGATCAGTAATTTCTTTAAAGACCGCGGCGGCAATTTGCTTTTCTTTCGGTGAGAGTTTAATTTTCTCAAAAAATTCTGCCGCTTGAGCAATAGAACTCGAAGTGAGTTCGGTAATATTTTTGCCATTAATTTTTACCCCAAGCGCTTCTGGCCGCAAACGCGCGCCGCGACAAGTTTCGCAATTGTCACTGCCAAAAAAATGTTTAGTGCCCAAGCCATGACAAGCCGGGCAAGCACCGTATGGTGAGTTGAAAGAAAATAATCGCGGCTCAATTTCCGGATAAGAAAAACCATCATAGGGACAAGAAAATTTGGAGGAAACGATTTGCGCGTCACCGAGTGGTTCGTCGCCAAAAACAATCCGCACCAAGCCATCGCTCTCGTTCAACGCCCGTTCCACGGCTTCACTAAGCCGTTCTCTAGCCGATTGCGTCATCGCGGCGAGGACACTTTTACTCAAAATCGCCCCCTTCTTGGTTTCGAGTTTAGGAACCAAAGCATCAATTTCAATTTCGTCCACCAGCACATCAATGGTGTGCTTCTTTTGCTTCTCGAGGACAATTTGTTCGCGGAGTTTCTTCCGTTCACCGTCCACAAAAACTTCGCGATAACCTTTCTCCAGAAGATCATACAGTAACTGATAATATTCCCCCTTCCGCCCGCGAATGAGTGGGGCAAGAATTATCACGGAGCGCGGCAAGGACGCCGCCTGCACTTTTTTATTAATCAACGAAATAATTTCGCCATGCGACATTTTCTCAATCGGCCGATCACACTCCAAGCAGTGCGGCTTGCCCACGCGCGCGTAGAGCACACGCAAGTAATCATAAATTTCGGTAATTGTGGCCACAGTCGAACGCGGATTATTGGAACGCGACTTCTGATCGATAGAGATCGCGGGCGAGAGACCAGAAATTTCTTCCACATCCGGCTTTTGCATCTGGCGAAGAAATTGTCGAGCATAAGCCGAAAGTGATTCCACATAACGCCGTTGCCCTTCGGCAAAAATCGTATCAAAAGCGAGCGAGCTCTTGCCCGAGCCCGAAAGTCCGGTAAACACAATCATTTTCCCTCGCGGCAACTCGAGGCTAATATTTTTAAGATTATGCGTCTTTGCCCCCTTAATAATGATTTTATCCGCTCCTGAGCGATCCATAGTCGGGCAATTCTAACAGAAATTTAGAAGGTTGACAAACAAGAACAATCCGGTTATCTTAATCCCAGAAAGGAGGCCTAAATGGACGAGCAAGAAAAAAAGCAGCTTGAGAGACAATTCGCGCTCGACAAAAGTGATGTGGGAAATCATGTTGCGGCATCAGGATTTTGTTTTTTGTGCGCTGTCTGGATGCTATGGGCTCAAATTGCTCTTTACACATCTAGTCAAACACAAGAAACAAAGGTCGCGCTTATTGTCTTGTGCTCCGTTGTCATGTTCTTTTTCTTTTGGGCTGGAGCTGGTCATGTCAGGTTAGCGAAAAAAACCCAGAAAGAACTAGAAGAAAAATCTACCTGAGCCAACTCTGGCAGAATTCCTCCACCGCTTTCTTCGGATCGCGGTGGTGTTTTTTTATAAAAAATTAAATTGCAACAGATAACAACGATCGTTCTAATCTGATACAATTTGAGTAATGCGGAAAAAGAAAAAGCTTAGTAGTCCAATTAAACAAAAGGTTCTCTTACTCCTCGCTTCCGGTCTTACTCTGGGTCTCACCCGATCCGCTAAAAAACAGTGGCAAATTCTGAAAAATCTTTCCCGCGAATGGAATTTTATTGACCGGCGCTACCTTTTTCAAATTATTCGCGAGTTCAAACTAGACAGGCTCATTAGTCACACCGAGAAGGAGACGGGTGAAGTTGAGATCGTAATTACCGAAAAAGGTCAGCGTCACTCACTTCTATTTGATCCAGATAAATTAAAGATTGTTCCACCAAAACACTGGGACGAGAAGTGGCGTTTAGTCATGTTTGATATTCCGGAAACCAAAAAGTCAGCCCGAAACGCCCTACGGTTAAAATTACGAGAATTGGGGTTTCAAGAATTCCAACGCTCAGTGTTTATTCATCCACACGAGTGCGAAAAGGAGATTAATTTCATTGTCGAGTTTTTTGAAGTTAGATCTTATGTGAGACTAATTACAGCCGAAAAAATAACTAACGAGGCTGAACTGCTCCTGAAGTTTGACCTGAAAAAGAAAAGCTAAGTAATTTATCTAGAATTTGCAACAGATTAGAACGATCGTTCTTATTTGACACAAAAAACTTGGTGCACCTTAACGCAAGAACACAAGTGTTTTTTACTTTTTCTTGTCACCGAGTAGCTCTTTAATTTCATCCCGAATTAGGGCCGCGGTTTCAAAGTCGAGGTCGCGGACGGCGGCAGACATTTGCTTCTCTTTTTCTTTAATCGCCTTCTTCAGATTTTTGCCATACATTTGCCGATCGAGCGCCGCCAAGTTCTTCACCGCCTTACTGCGTTCACTCTCGAGCGTGGCCGTAATATCTTTAATATTTTTGATAATCGTCTTTGGTGTAATGCCATGTTCTTTATTGTAAGCCAGTTGCCGCTCACGCCGACGATTTGTTTCTTTAATCGCCGCGTCCATCGAACCGGTCACCGTGTCGGCATAAAGAATTACGCGCCCTTCAGCATTGCGCGCCGCGCGGCCAATGGTTTGAATCAAAGAAACTTCTGAACGCAAAAAGCCCTCTTTATCAGCATCCAGAATCCCAATGAGCGACACTTCGGGCAAATCAAGACCTTCGCGGAGCAAGTTCACGCCCACAATACAATCGAAGCCGCCATTGGCCGAACCTTGGCGGAAGGCAGTGAGAATCTTAATCCGCTCCAGCGTCTTAATTTCGCTGTGCAAATATTCGGTTTTTATCCCCTTTTCTTTGAGGTAACTCGCGAGATCCTCGGCCATTTTCTTGGTCAAAGTGGTCGCAATGGCGCGATGCCCCTTCTTAATTTCAATCAGGGCTTCTTTAATAAAATCTTGGACTTGGCCCGGGTAATTCTTAGCGCTCGTCACCGGTCGCACACTCAAAAGTGGATCAACCAAACCTGTCGGCCGGATAATTTGCTCCACCACCTGCTTGCTTGTCTCTCGCTCATAATTACTTGGTGTCGCCGAAGTGAAGATGATTTGACCCACCCGTTTTTCAAACTCTTCGAACTTTAGCGGCCGATTATCGAGCGCGCTCGGCAGGCGGAAGCCATATTCAATCAGTGTTTTCTTCCGACTCTGATCGCCGGCGTACATTCCGCCAATTTGCGGAATCGTTACATGCGACTCATCAATAATGGTTAGAAAATCGGCCTGCCCGCCAGCTTGGCGGGGGAAATAAGAAATCAAGGTGTCTGGCGCCGAACCAGCTTCACGGCCGGCGAGATGGCGCGAATAATTCTCAATCCCCGAGCAATAACCAATCTCTTTGATCATTGCGAGATCGTAATTGGTACGACGCTTAATTCGCTCGGCTTCAAGCGGCATTTTACTGTCTTCGAAGTATTTTAAACGCTCGGCCAACTCTTCTTTAATCGCCTTAATCGCCTTATTGCGGGCCGCAACGCTGGTAATAAAGTGCTTCGCCGGAAAGAGCCAAGTTTCCACAATTTCCCCTTTTATCTCGCGCGTAATCGCGTCAATTTTATGAATTTCTTCAAGCTCGGCAGGGCCAAAGGTGAAAGCATAAATCACCTCTTCGCCCGGCGGCATTACTTCCACTCTGTTACCGAGAGCGCGGAAAGTGCCGGGATTGAGGTCGGCCGGCGTGCGTTCATAGTGAATTTTGACCAGCTTTTTCAGAAGTTCCGTCCGGCTTAATTTATCGCCGCGCCGCAAATGCAAATTTTCTTCTTGATATTCTTGCGGACTGCCGAGACCGTAAATACACGAAACAGAAGCCACAATAATTACATCGCGGCGCGTGAGCAAAGCTTGGGTGGAAGCGTGGCGGAGGCGATCAATTTCTTCATTAATACTCGCATCTTTCTCGATATAAGTGTCGGTGGTAGGAAGATAAGCCTCGGGTTGATAGAAGTCATAATAAGAAACGAAGTAATGCACCGCGGCGTCGGGGAAAAAGTCGCGATATTCTTGCGCCAGCTGGGCCGCGAGCGTTTTATTATGAGCAATCACCAAAGTCGGTTTATCTACCGCGGCAATCACATTAGCCGCCGTAAAAGTTTTTCCCGAGCCCGTCACACCAAGCAAGGTCTGATGACTCATCCCTTTCTCCAGCCCCTTCACCAATTTCTCAATTGCCTGCGGCTGATCCCCCGCCGGCTTAAACTCCGATTTTAATTTAAAATTTGGCACCCGTTGACTATAACTAAATTAGACCCGCGCCGCTAGGTAACTTGCAATAATGGCTGCAGTTTCGGCCCGGAAGATAAGCGGGCCGAAGGTGGCGATTTGGGCGCTATTTTGCTTAGCCAACTCAACTTCATTTTCCGTAAAACCACCTTCAGGGCCGATGAAAACGGAAATTTGTTCGTCGACCACCGGCGCAAGGTGTTCGCCAGAGGGGTGAAAGAGGATTTTTGGTCCAGCTTCTGTTTGTAGGGCTTTTTCGAAATTAAGGGTTTCGTTTAATTTTGGCAAAATTCCCCGGCCGGCCTGTTCGGCCGCTTCTTTAATAATTTTGTTGAGCCGCTCATAATTCAAACCGGTTTTTACGGTCCGTTCGGTAATTACAGGCGTAATTTCACTCACACCAATTTCCGTCGCCTTCTGCACCGCGAGCTCAAAATTCTCTTTTTTCAAAATTGCGCAAAATAGTTTTACCTTTCTCGTTGGCTCGCTCGCGATCGGTCGCACTTCAATAATTTCCAAATTAACTTTTTCCCGTTCAGTGCTTTTAATCTTTACTCGCGCTTCTTCACCTTTACCATTACCAATCAAAATCTCGGCCCCCACTTCAAGCCGCAACACATTTTTGAGTTGATTAATAAGCTCACGATCCGTGAGCTCAATTTCTTTATTCTTAAAATCAAAGTTGCCAATAAAACGATGGGTTTTCATAAAAATTTATAAAAAATGGGTCCGGACTTGAACTCGTCAAGCCGGACCCACCCAGCAACCCTCTCATAGAGAGGGGAGAAAGACCAAAACTCATGGTGACCCGGGAGCCGGATTGGCTGAAAAATTATTCTTGCGTCACATGACCAACCCGGTCTCCCGAGGCCAATTACTATGCGAGAGTTTAGTGCAACCAAATAATATTGTCAACCATTTTGTGTGGTGGATAAATCTCGGCCTTCTAAAATGGCCAAACGGAGCCGTTTTACAAAATTAATCGAAAAATAGAGATTGTGGATAGAAGCCAGCGTGGCGGCCAAAATTTCTTGCGCGCGGAAGAGGTGCGCCAAGTAAGCGCGCGTATAATTTTGGCAAGTATAACAAGCGCAATCGGGTTCGACAGGAGAAAAATCTTCGCGATATTGGGCGTTGAGAATATTCATTTTACCCAAAGCTGTTTGCAAGGTGCCGTGCCGCGCCAAACGAGTCGAGAGCACGCAATCGAAGGTGTCGCAACCAGCCAGCACGCCCGCCGCAAAGTCTTCTGGCTCACCAATGCCGAGCAGGTGGCGCGGTTTATCTTCGGGTAAAATTTTATTAACCTTCGCAATCGTCAGTTCGATATCGCGCTTATCAAAAGTGCCGCCAATGCCAAAACCATCGAAGTCTCCGCCGGCTGGCGGATTAGTCAAAAATTTTGCGCTCTCTTCGCGCAAATCATCGAAGCGTCCACCCTGCACGATGCCAAAAAGCGCTGGTGGGACTGGCAAGGACTCTCCTTGTGCACCCTTAAGGAGAGTCCTTGCCAGTAATTCCTGGTGCCATTTGAGCGAGCGTTCGGCCCAAGCGTGAGTACGATTCATCGCTTGCGTTTGATAAGCATAATCGGAATCGCCGGGCGGACATTCATCAAAAGCAAAAATAATATCAGCGCCAAGGTTGTGTTGAATCTCGATTGATTTCTCTGGCGTAAAGCGATGCTCACTGCCGTCTAAATGTGAACGGAAGATCACACCATCTTCGTCGATTTGAGCCAAGCAAGGACAGCAAGGGTCACCCTTGGCGGGTTTTAAGGGTGACCCTTGCTGCTGTGCACCTTTTTGGCCAAACTTATTTGTCCCCCGTCGCCCAAGCGAGAACACCTGGAAACCGCCCGAGTCGGTGAAAGTTGGTTTTTGCCAATTCATAAACTTACCTAAGCCACCGGCTTTTTTTACCAATTTATCACCGGGTTCTAAATACAAATGATAGGTATTGGCGAGCACCGCTTGGGCACCAAGACTACCAACCATTTCAGGCGTCAGTGATTTTACCGTCGCTTTGGTGGCCACGGGGATAAAAGCCGGCGTTTCGATAATGCCATGCGATGTCTCAATTACTCCGGCGCGCGATAGGCCAGATCCTTTTTTCTCAATTTTGAACTTAAACACCGCTTATTAATACACCGGATTACAAGCTTTGCAAAGACCGAGCTCCTCCATTTTGTCTAAATAAGCAATCACTGTGCGCACAAACTCGGCATGACTCCAGACGAGGGGAGCAACAGAAATTGGCTCACCAGTGACCGGATGGAGTTGTTCGGGCAAAATCCCCGAGGCAAAAGCGTTTTTGGTGGCCCAAAGAAGCCATTTTTTAACCGGCTGCAAATCGTCTTCTGTTTGAGCGAGCGCCACTTGATGTTGCGCCAGCCACAGGGTCGTAATAATCCAAGGATTACCGGGAACACCGTCTAGGGTCCGCGCATAATTATCGCCATCATAACGCGCTAAACCGCCAATCGGTTTAACCGCCAATTTTTTGACCGAAATTTCTAGAGCTCTAATCAATCTTGGATCATTATCACTCAAAACACCAAAGTTCGACAAACCATATACGCTAGAGAAATCAATGGTGGTGTCGAAGACCATTTCCCCTCGCTCAAAACGCAAAAGTTTAGGAAAAAAACCAAGCTTCTCATCATAAAGATATTTCAAAATCCCTTCTTTAATCTCTAACGCCGTTTTGTGATAAATATTACCACTCTTCAACTTGCCGAGCACCTTGGCAAAATTGGCCGCCGCCATTAAACCACCATAAACCGCCGCCGCCGTGTAAGTAGATACGCCCCACTTCTCTTCCCACAGATCAAAGCTGGGTTTGGGCAAACCCGTGTTCTCGTCCCGATAAATCACCAGAAAATCGGCCGCTTTTTTGATGAGAGAATTATAAATCGACTCCACAAACTCCAAATCTTTCGACTTCTCATAAAATTGCCACAGGGCAAAAAGCACGCTGGCGGTAGAATCTTCTTGAATGGGTAATTGCGGTTCACCATTTTTGAACCAAGCATGCCAAGAACTGCCCGGGGCGCCATCGGCGCTATATTTATGGAGAAAGTAGCCTTCGGGAGTGATCGTTTGATTAGCAAAAGTAAAAAATTGTTTGGCCACCGAGTGACTACCGGCCCCCGTAAGGGCCATCGCGGCATAACTAGAATCGCGCATCCAGGTGTAGCAATAAGTGTCTTTACCGCTCTGCAAAACATTAGAATCAGCGGAGGCAATAATCGCGCCGTCAGCATCCACATGCGCGCGAATAATAAACAGCGAGAGATTAAAAAGATTAATGACCTCTTTAGACAAACCGTCAAAGCTAAAATTCTGTCGATAAACCCAAGCGCGCCAGAAGTCGCGCGTGGTTTGCACTAAGTGGCCGGGTCCATTATCGTGCACATATTGGTGCAGGCTAAAAGCCTCGGGAATAGTTTTGGCCGCTATCAACCAATAATAAGCGAGCTTGTCTTCGCCCGCTTGAAAATTGCCCGCCAAACGCAAAACCGAGTCTACCGGACCGTGCTCAATTGGGTTACCACTCAACACCCCGTCTTCCGCATCACGATAAGTTCCTTCGCGGCCCTCGCGGCCCGCCAAACCGGTGCTAAATTGATCGAAGGGTTTGGCATCAAGCTCTCCCGCCGCCAAAAAAACGCGTTGATTGCGATAATGCACCAAGCTATGTGAACCGGGGTCAAAGTAAGCGGTGTGAGCCGCGTGAGACTCATACAGCTCAAATTGCTGATGGAAAAAGAGGCGGATTTCTCTGACCTGATTGCTTAAGTTGGTGATTAAAACCTTGCGGACAAAAATATTTTTTTCATTATAAACAATGTCTTGAATGGCCAGACGCACACCAAGGCGCTTGTTTTCGGCCAAAGTGCGGCCCGCCATAAAATCAATTTCCCACTCTACTCGCACTTGCCAATCGGGGTCAGCGGTCCAGCTAAATTGACCATCTACCCACACCCCCACCCGATGAGCAAAGTGGCCCCCAACCTGATTCTCTAAGCCAACATGAGGAAAATAGAAGTCGCGAACTTGTGCTCGTTCATCAAGATTAACGAGCACGGTGCCGTTGCCAATAGAAAGCGACTTCGCCATTTAAGCTTAAAGGTGATAATTACGAAGCGAGCGAGTAATAACTGTTACTGACTTTTTGGGCGTGTCGGCCTTACTTAGGGCTTCGGCACACTTCTCATCGCGCAAAACCACGCGCACCCAATTAGCAAAATCGTTACTCGCACCAGATCGCTTGGTGTGATAAAAAAACTGATCAAGCGTAGCGGTTTCTAAAAAACGCTTGAGGTCTACCAAGGTGCGCAAAACTGGTCCATTGTGCACCCAAAATGCCTGTGCGCCAGTCGCCATTACCAAATTGGGCTTGGTCGCTTTTTTACTCCGCGGCGGCGAAACCTTTTTGGTCATAATAATTTCTTTTTTCATGCTAACTATTTTACCATACACAAAAAAACCGCGCGGCACACTCCTGTGCACAGCGCGGCTAAGTTTATTTCGTCAACTCCGTGGCACCTGTTCCAAGCGCCATTTCAGATCAGCTACCGCATTGATGTAGGCAATGAAAGCCTCGTAAGGCGAGGCGTAAGGGTTGAAGTAGGCGTGCACATCGCCATCGGCGAACCACTTGGTGCACATATAGTAGAAGTGATCGGAGGTTTGGAGGCGGCGCCAGCTCTCGATGAGGTTCTTATTTTCCGTTTCGAGCACGACCGGTTCCAAATCATAAATCGTTTTGAGGGCATAAGTTTGCATTTCATTCCCCGTCCAAGCCGAGAGATCGCGCTCGGTATCGGCCCAAGTCACAATGCTCGGGAGATCAAGTTCATCACGCGCCTCAAATTCTCTCGCCGCTTCGCTTAAAGTGAGAAAACGATTATCGGGATGCTTATACACCTCGCCGGGCAAAGCCGAGAGAAAGTCGAAGATGCCGCTATCAGCCCATTGATGCTCACCGAAGGTCTCGTAATCCATAAAGAGATTAATAATCTCGCCCGCGCCATTATGCGCCGAGATCCAGTGGGCAAACTTCTCCGCCGTCAGCGGCCACTCACGCCAGGTGCGCTCGCCAAAGCGGAAGGCCATGTCATCGGAGAGTTTATAATTTTTCAAAAATAATTTAATCTTCTTCGTCCCCGGCGGGCGATACAAGAAGTTGGGGCTCTTCCAACCGAGCCAATGATCCCAACCTTCGGTCAGCACGCCATCATAACCCGCTTGCTCGGCCCAAGTACCAAGGTCATTGCGATACGAGAGCTCGGTATTGCGAAAAACTTTCGGTTTAACACCAAAAAGCTTCTTCACCTTGGCCGCATGCAGCTTCACCTGATGCTCAAATTCTGGCGGCGAATAAAAGAAGGAGAGCGAATGATGATAAGTCTCGCCGAGAATCTCCACTTGACCGGTGGCGACCAATTGCTGGAGCAAATCAATCGTTTCTGGCGACCAGCGTTCAAATTGCTCCAGCGCCACACCCGAGATCGAGAAATTGGCGCGGAACTCGGGGTAACGCCGCGTGAGATCAAGCAAAACTTTGCTCGCCGGCACATAACACTTCTCGGCCACCTTGTGGACGATGCGCTTATTATTTAAATTGGTTTCTGAATCGTCGTTAAAATAATCCCCATCTTGACCAATATCAAACACCCGATACTTCTTCACCCGCAAGGGCTGATGAACCTGAAAATACATACAAACGGCTGGCATAATTAAGAGAACCTTAACACTGATTGATAAACTTCCAAACATTTCTTCGCCGCTTCGAGCCATGTGACTTTGCGGACTTCTTGTTGGCCATAAGTGGCGAGGGTTTGCTGGAACGGCGGATGGCGGAGCACGGTGACCACTTGATTGGTCATTTCTTCTACATCCCAAAAGTCGACTTTGAGCGCATGCTTCACCACTTCGGCCACGCCGGATTGTTTAGAAATAAGCACGGGTGTGCCAGCCACGAGTGACTCCAGCGGCGTGATGCCAAATGGCTCAGAAACGGAAGGTAAAATATAAATATCCGCCGCGCGATACATCGCCTCAAGCTCGGCGCCGCGAAGGAAGCCAGCGAAGATCACACGCTCGGCGATCCCCAACCTCGCCGCCTCGCGGATAATCTGCGCTTCCATATCACCCGAGCCAGCGACCACAAAATAGGTTTTCGGCTCCAGCTCTAGCACCCTCTGCGCCAGTTGGATAAAATAATCCGGACCTTTCTGTAAAGTAATCCGG
Organism: uncultured Candidatus Saccharibacteria bacterium; assembly: GCA_964361825.1. Taxonomy (GTDB): domain Bacteria; phylum Patescibacteriota; class Minisyncoccia; order Phycocordibacterales; family JACOZG01; genus CAYICB01. Next base: position 16,741 of record CAYICB010000013.1, read on the forward strand.
CCCACAAAGAGCACAATCTTATTTCCCGCTTGCTTCAGTGCCGCAAGCGGGATCTTCTTCGGCCCAAAGTTGAGACCATCGAGATCAACGCCATTGTGCACCACCTTAATCTTCTCGCTCGGAACATTGTAATTTTTCTCCACAATATTCTTGGTCCAGCCGCTCACGGTCACAATTTGATCGGCTTGTTGCATCCCCGCTTGCTCAATAGCATATACTTCTTGATTAACGCCCGTGCCGCCCGTTCTGTCAAATTCAGTCGCATGCACATGCACCACAAGGGGCTTCCCGCTCACCCGCTTCGCCGCGAGCCCAGCCGGATAGGCCAACCAATCATGGGCATGGATAATATCGAAGTCTTCCTCGGCCGCGATCGCCGCCGCGCGCTCGGCATAGAGTTGCACCTCCTCAAGCAAACTCCAGCCATAGAGATTAGAGTTCGCATTGGGACGAATCTCAGCATATTTCTCACTCGTAACATAGGGGTAGAGTAGCCCCGGCACCCGGCGAAACTTCACATTTTCAATTTCCGCAAAGCGAAAGCGCAAAAAATCCGCGCTCACGAGAAAACGCTTAGGTAAAACAAAAACAACTTCCGCTCCCGCTTGAGCGAGGGCTCGGGTGAGACCAAAACAGGCTGTGCCGAGACCCCCACTATTGTGTGGCGGAAATTCCCAACCGAACATAAGTATCCGGGGCCGTCTCACGGGTGAAATTATAGCACGAGGCTTCTGCTAATCCCCTAACTTTTATGTGGATTTAGAACCGACTACAAATTTCTTTCTGTGTTTCCCCCAATCTGGAACAAGATCTTTGATAGTCATCGAGCTGATTTGGTTGTTTTTCAAATCGCTTCATACAACTAATTAACTCCTGTTCGGCCATCGCTGAATTTAAAAGATGTTTTGTCGTACACGGATAAGTAAATTTATTAAAGTCACTTGCTGATTCTGTGGCGAGTTGGTCATAGCAGGTCACTTTTTCCTGAGCGAGAGTTGCTTCACAATCTCTAAGACGACTAGGAAACATGATGGACCAAGAATTTTTCTCTTGTTTTTCTACTTCCTGCTCACAAGCAACTCGACCTGCGTCATCCAAAGAAGAACAAAGGTTGCCCTGTCTTAACGTAGCGGCTAAAGTTTGACGACAATTCTCTTGTTGAGCCGGAGAATGTCCACAGTTAATAGCAGTATAAAACACAAATCCCAATAAAGCTAAGCTAGGAACCAGCAAAACAAGTACGGCAATTTTTGCTTGATTTTTTCTCTCAAGCCATGCCACAAACCAAGCAATTAAAACTTGAATACCAGTATACAAAAGAACTAGAACTCCAATTCCACCCACCAAATAAGCCATAAAAAGCAAACTAGGATGTTGAGCCCTTGTTACCAACGGCGAAAACACGGCAAATAAAATCAATAAAGGAGCAACCTGGGTAGGAAGTTTCTTCCTGCTTCGGAATAAAAAAGTCAGTAAGATGAAAAAAGAGGAAAACAAGAAAAGTAAGCTTATGTCTTGAAATTCTGAAGGCGAAACATTGGCTTCACCTAAGGATCCGCCAGTAAATCTTATGGTGTAATAGTCTAAAAACGGCTCGGCATAAACAAACAAGGCAAAGATATGAGGCTTAAACCAAGACCACAAAAACAAGAGCTCCGAGGCATTAAAAACGAGAAGCAGGGTGGCCAATAAAGCTTTTTTCATTTAACTAACACTTTATAACACTTTAACTCTTTCCACAATCGCCTCTACACCCAAACCATAATGCTCCACAAGTTGCTCGGGGGTGCCGCTTTGGCCAAATTGGTCGTCAACGCCAAGGATAGCCATAGGAATGGGATAATTTTCGGCCAGAAATTCGGCAATAGCGCTACCCATACCGCCATGTTTCTGATGCTCTTCTACTGTAAGAATTCGACTCGCTTTTTTGGCAAAATGTAAAATCGTTTTGGTATCGAGTGGTTTGATGGTGTGTAAATTAATGACCGCGGCATGAATCCCCTCTTTAGCCAATTTTTTACCGGCCACGAGAGCATTGTAAACCGATTGACCACAAGCAAAGATGGCGATATTTGGCTTATCTGGATCCACCAGCACATTGGCCTTACCAATCTCGAAGGGCGATTCTTCGGTGGTAATCACCGGCGTTTTCTCGCGCGCCAAACGCAGATAAGTGGCCCCACGACGCGCCGCAATGGCCAAGGTCGCCTTCTTGGCCTCCAAGGCATCGCAAGGCACCACCACCGTCATCCGCGGGATCACGCGCATAATCGCAATGTCTTCAATGGCTTGATGCGTGCCACCATCGGGGCCAACGGAAACGCCAGCATGAGAGCCCACAATCTTTACATCTTGATCATTGTAACAAATAGTGGTGCGAATTTGCTCCCAATTACGCCCCGGGCTAAACATGGCATAAGAACTCAAAAACGGAATTTTATCCATGGCCGCTAAGCCCGAAGCCACGGTGGCCAAATTTTGCTCCGCCACGCCAATCTGCACAAAACGATTCGGAAATTTATTCCGAAACAAATGCATCTGCGTGCTCTCGGTGAGATCGGCGCACAGGCCCACAATCCGCCCATCGCGCTCCGCGGCCGCAAGCAATCCCTCGCCGAAGCCTTTCCTGATCGGCACCTGCTCCACATTCAGGTCAAAAAGTCTGGGATTAAGATGTTGGTTGGGGTTTAACACAGACTAAATTATACAATCAAAACTCGCTCAACCCAAACTCTTTACCTGTGGCTAACTGTCAGTCGGAGGTCAAGGGCCTTAGATAATTTGGAGATAAAATTGAGAGACGGGTTATATTGGCCAGATTCAAACCGCGCAATCGCTGATTGCTTTGTGCCAACTTTCTCGGCCAACTCTTTCTGGGTTAAACCTTCTCTGATTCGTTTACTAATTAACGCGTCAATAATTTGGAATTCAAATTCTAACTCATCATAAGCCTTCTTGAACTCGGGGTTTTTCATCCACTTAGCCTTTATTTCTTCAAAACTTTTCATAA
>CAYICB010000013.1:19850-22390 GCA_964361825.1 uncultured Candidatus Saccharibacteria bacterium
GGAATCGTGTTCGCAATAATGACCGAAGGATTATTAAACACCGCCTTGGCACGACCCACAGCATCATTAATTTGCTCAAAATTATGCCCGTCAATCTCAATCACCTGCCAGTTAAAAGCCTCAAGCTTGGCCTTAAATGGCTCAAGTGGCATAATCTCTTCGGTAAAACCATCAATCTGGATATTATTACGATCAACAATGGCGATGAGATTGTGGAGCGACTCTTTGCCCGCGAGCAAAACTCCCTCCCAAGTATTCCCCGCGTCAAACTCACCATCACTCATCAGGCAATAGAAAAATTTGTCTGAAGCGCGACCGTGATCAATCCGCTCGGCCAGCGCCATCCCCACCGTTTGCGAGAGACCAGAACCCAGCGGCCCAGAACTCGTCTCGAGCGCGGGCAACCACTCGCGATGCGGATGACCCTGCAAACGCGAGCCAAAACGCCGCAAGGTTTTGAGTTCTTCAATCGGGAAGTAGCCCGCATGCGCCATGGTGGCATAGAGCACGGGGCAAATATGACCATTGGAGAGCACGAGGCGATCGCGCTCGGGCCAAGCCGGCTTCTTGGGATCATGATTTAAGAGATGGAAATAGAGCGCCGTAAAAATATCGGTCATGCCAAGTGGCCCAGCGGTGTGACCAGAACCCGCCACCAAGAGCATCTCCACAATCGAACGACGAATCTCGTTCGCCTTCTTTTCTAAAAACTTAATTTTCTCATCGTGCAAATGGGGCATACCTTTCTTTACCTCAAATTTTAGCACACTCGTTAAAAATCGCTATAGGTATTATCTCCACGACGCTCAATGGTGAGTATTTTAATCTCTTGATTTTTAATTGCCTGATAAATAATTCTGATTTGACCCTTACGCACCCGAAAAACATCGTCCCTCCCCTTAAGTTTTTTCAAATCTAAATTTTCTAGATCACCGCTTTTGATCTTTTCTAGCAATTCTTTAGCCCAGCCACGCTCTTTGCCACTTAATTTGGTTAGGGATTTATCCAGGCGATCCATGAATTATAAGCGGGCTAATAATTCGCTAATTTTTATTCCCCCTTTTTTGATCTTAGTAAAATCAATTACCGTCTCCCACAATTCCTCGTTTTCTTCTGGTGGAGAAATGGTAAAAACCGGCTCCGAGCGGCGCAAAACTACGAAGGAATGACCTTGTTTAATTTGATCAATATAATCTTCCGTTCGCTCCCTCAACTCCTTCAAGCCGACCACTTTCATTTTTGTTTTCATGACACCAAGTTTATCTTAAGATAAACTTGGTGTCAACTAACCCCACGGGGAAGCAACTGACGGGAGGAGCATCCTTGCCAGTGGGCTACGGCTGCAAACTGGTGCGAATGATACTGAGATCCGTCGAGTCGAAAGACCCCATGATAAGTTTGTCACCATAAGCGGCGAGAGCGGGTGCAAATCCCCCAAAACTAGCTTGGCTCACGAAATATGGGTCGTCTAATCGGGCGATGTCGATCTTGTGGATCCCAGATCCGTCGTTGGAAAACACACTGTTCCCCACAATGGCGACCCCACGATAGACAGTGAGATTATCCCCCACCCGTCCCTTGAACTGCGGTTGGGAGGGTGATTGCGAGAGATCAAAGATTGCCACAGTACCGGTGGAATACGAGAGGTTGGATTCGTTTTCGGCGACGGCTAGGACATTGCCCGAGATGGCGATACTGCGGGCTCGTCGCTCTACATCAATTTGACCGACAACTACTGGATGAGTGGGGTCGGTCACATCAAGAACTTTGATTCGCGGAGGATTAGCTGGCCCAGCACTCAAGCTACCCGTGGCTACATAGACTAGGTTTTCGACAGCCTTCATCTCATCCTGGACTCCGCCAGCTGCAGTGTACAAACCCAAGAGAACCGGTGACGCCGGACTCAGCAAATCAACAATCTCAATCCCATTGCCGCACGCTATATACAGGTAGCGCTGCCCAACAAATTCCAAGTTATACGCCACCGGGCAGGCGCTTCCAAGGTGGACGTCGTACTCGTTCGCCGTTCCCAAATGCTCTGGATCCGTGGCATCAAACAGATTCACCAAACCACTGGCTAAAGTAGAAACAGCCACCAGCGTGGGCGACACCGCGAAATCGTAGACACTGTTTGGTATGTCGGTATCACTGAGCGCCGTGGAGCCTCCTTGAGCAGCCAACGCCACCGTGCGAATGGAGCCCGGATTAATGCCAACGGCCCAGGCAATGTCATTGAGAATTGAAACACCAGAGACTACCCCAGTTCCGCCAGGAATGGTCTCGATCAGTTCCATCCCCTCCGCCACGTGGATAGTCTTGGTCACAAGTGTGTTTTGCGTCGCGCCCTGGTTGTAAACCGTCAATGATATGTCGATGTCCCCTGGCGCTGAATATGTTCGCGCCACCGTCGGCGTCGTCCCGAATAGCACGCCGTTGGTGCGCCAACGATAGATCGCTTCTCCTGTCGAGGTTGTCCCATCTAGCATGATTCGCAGACCAAGCTCGACTTCTTCGCCGTTATCAATATCAATGGTTTGCCA
>CAYICB010000014.1:0-20391 GCA_964361825.1 uncultured Candidatus Saccharibacteria bacterium
TATATTTCGCAATTGTCTCCACCATGTGGACCGGAATTCGGATAATCCGCGACTGATCGGCAATGGCGCGGGTTACCGCCTGACGAATCCACCAAGTAGCATAAGTTGAAAATTTATACCCGCGCGTCCAATCAAATTTCTCCACCGCTTTAAATAAACCCAAATTCCCCTCTTGAATGAGGTCAAGCAAGGTTAAATTATTGCTCCGGCCCACATAACGCTTGGCAATGGAGACCACCAAACGCAAGTTGGCATTAGCGAGCGCCTGCTGGGCTTCCTTATCACCGGCAATAATTCTGCGGGCTAATTCGCGCTCATCGGCCGCACTAATTAATTTGTGCTTCCCAATTTCTTTAAGATACATCTGCACCGAATCGAGCGAGCCGCCCAAGCGCCCAGCCCCGCGCACTTTCTCTAAAATTTCGGCCTCATTAGTCTCGGAAAGTAGTTCCCCGTCTTCGATCACATCAATACTCGCCGCCTCAAAACGATCATAGGCCTCGCCAAGCACATCAAGGTCTTCCTCAATCCGCGGAAATTCGGCCAAAATTTCCGAGTAAGTTACAAAACCCCGCTGCTTACCTTTAAGAAAAAGTCGGTCAAAACGCTCTTGCTTGGTGTGCTCCTCGCGCTTAGCTTTGCGCTCTTCAATAGTAAGCGCTTTTTTAACTGGCTTTTTGGCACTCGCTTTAGTCGATTTACTAGGTTTCTTGACCCCCTTTTTCTTCGACGATTTGGCGCTCACCTTAGCCCTAGCGGGGGCTTTTTTAAGCTTTTTGGTCTTAGTTTTTTTGGCCATAGATTAATTAAGTTGATTAAGTCGTGACGACACATCTTGGCAGATTTTGAGCCATTTTTCAAGCGCCACCTCATCTTGAGCGTTCTCGGCTAATTTTAATTCTTGAGTCGCTTTAGCCAAAGACTCGCGCCAAAATTCGCGCTGGAATTCGTGCACCAAGTCAGTAATTGTTGTCTCAAACCCAGCACCACGATCATCGCCTTCAGCTTGCAATAACAGCGCTTCTTTTTGCGTGGCTAAACCCGCCACCAACTCGGCGTAATTAGTTTCGGCCAATTCTTTAGCCGGTGATCTTTTGGCCAGAAGAAATAAACCAAACAATCTTTCGGCCAAACGCTTCAACCGCGAGCTAGCACCAACGCTGGGCGAAAGAATTTTTTTCTCCATCGGACCCTCAAGCCGAAATTGCGCCAAGTCAGCCGTAATCACCCCCTCACTTAAGTCGGTAACTTGAGCAATTTTTTTAATAAAATGCGCGCGATCTAAACGATTGGCTAGTTGGAGCAAGTAAGGATAAACCTCTTTTTGCACCGTGCGCGCAAGCGTGCGCTTATCCGCTCCTCGCGCGAGCACCTCAAGCAAAAAGTCGATAACATGCTTAGTCTCGCGCACCGCCTTCTGCCACAGAGCCGGGTCTTGCTTAGCGAGGTCGGCCGGATCAAGCCCCAGCGGTAACTCCACCACCCTCACTTCAAAACCGAGCTGAAGCGCCATTTCTACTCCGCGCTTGGCGGCCCGGAAACCAGCCAAATCACCATCGAAAGCAAAAACCAGATTAGTCGTTAGACGTTTAAGAAGCTTGAGATGCTCTTCGGTTAGCGCTGTACCCGAAACGGCCACGGCATTCTCCACCCCCACTTGATGCGACAGGAGTAAATCCATTTGCCCTTCTACCAACACCGCCACCTCTTCGCGCCTAATTGCCACTTTGGCGCGGTCATAGCCATAAAGAAATTTTGACTTTTGATACAGCGCGGTCTCGGGGCTATTTACATATTTCCCCGTATTCTCTGGCGGATTAGGACCAAAAACCCGACCCGAAAAACCAATCGGTCGACCGGCGGGATCAAACAGCGGAAACATGAGGCGCTCGCGAAAACGGTCATAAGGGCTCGCTTCTCTTACTTTACCTTGCTCAGGCTTAATAACCAGGCCAGCCTTCATCATCACCTCATCAGTAAAACGCTTAGCGTGTAACTCTTGATACAAATTCCGCCAACCGGCGGGCGCCAAACCAAGCCGCCATTTTTTAATTAGTTCTTCACTCAAACCACGATCCTTAAAGTAATTAAGCGCGTCACGGTTATCTTTGAGCTTTTCTTCATAAAAACTAGTCGCCATCTCCAGCGCCCGATAAAGCATTTCTTTCTCCGAATTTTCTTGACGATCAACCGAGCTCAACTCCACCCCGGCGCGCGTAGCCAAATTTTTTAACGCCCCCACAAAATCCAGCCCCTCAATTTCTTGAACGAAGCTAAAAATATCGCCCCCCTTCTGACAACCAAAACAATGGTAAGTTTCGCGCGCCGGTGACACAAAAAACGAGGGGGTTTTCTCGTTGTGAAAAGGGCAACAGGCCTTAAAATTAATCCCCGCCTTCTCGAGCTTGAGATAACCCGACACCACCTCCACGATGCCAAGTCGGGATTTAATTTGCTCAACCGGCGCGGACATTTATTTTATTTATTTCGTAAACCGGAAGGTAGAAAGGATTGCTTCAAGCAAAGGAAACTCTTGTTCGAAATTTAATTCCGGAGTCGGTCCAGTTCGGCCCAAAGGATCGCCGCTTCCGTCTTTTTCACTCCCGTAATGTCTGGGAGCCCTAACCCAAAGAGTAATACCATAACAACGACCATTGTGCTGAGCAGTATAATAACGCAACACACCCTTTGATTGCATGCCGCCAGCAAACTCTTCGGAATAATTAAAGCTCACCCCAGCAATTTCTTTAGCACCTGATCCTTGGTGATTAACACAACTTTGCCCGCCTTCATCATACCGAACCAAAAAGGTACGAGATCCTGCCCCCTGTCGATCCTCGTCTGTGGGCATCATAAGATCCGCCTGAAATTCACCCACCAAATCTCTCTCCACCACCGATTGGGCACTCGGATACTTAAACTCAAACCCCAACTCCTCATTCCGATAAGTTTGCCAACCTGCAGTGTCAACACTCGGTGTTGACATGATGTTTTCGGTTTTGGAAGTCGGGCTTCCCAATTTCCAATACAAACCCCCAATCACCGCCACAAGAACAATGATAAGTAATAGTTTTTTCATTTTATTTTATGTTGTTAATATAAATCGTCATGCGTCCCAATATCAGTGTACAGCACCTCTTTCTCCCCCACAAACACGAAAGTAATTCGGTAGGAGTAATCGACAGAATAAGCCCATTCTTCTTTCCTCTCACCATGAAGTTTGTGGGTTTTGAGACGCTGGTCAAATGGATTAGAAGCAAAAATTTCGCTTCGCCTTTTGACTTTTTCTTGAATCACCCACGGGAGCTTCTTGAAGTGTCGGTCAAAAGCTGGCTTGGTCTTAATACTAAACACTATTTAGTTCCAAACAATAGACTTATTGGTCGAGTCCGGCCAGCCTTGTGCTCTCGCCAAGCGCTTGCCACCCGCCGATCAAGCTTCTTGGCCGATTTACCAGACAAATAAACCACTGGTACCACCTTTCTTATTTTTGTTTCTTGACCCCAAAAAGCATCGTAAACATCAGCCTTTTTCTGGAGAGTCCGGTATTCGTTTTTAGTAAGAGTGATCGTAGACATGCTCATATGCTACCACGCCAAACTTATTTCGTGAACCGGAAGGTGGAGATAATCTCATCAGTTATGTCGGGCTTAACCGGGTCGGGAGTTAAACTTTTGGTCATACTAATCATCAACTTGTCACCGTCAGGTAATATAAGATAATAACTCTGAATGCACACGGCATCACAGCCCAGCTTAGATAAATATCTAACTCTACTAGCCGTAGACCTCTCTTCTACCCCAGAAAAACTTCTCTTTAAATCTTCTAAATTATTTATGTTTGCCCAATCCTGTTGCGACAAAATTATGACCTCAAGGTGTTGACTGTCGGGATTTCCCACAACTCGATCCAAACAAAACAAGGCCGAATTAGAAAATTTTTTCTGAGAGCAATTCTGCCAATCAATAGGATACTTGAATTCAAACCCCAATTCCTCATTCCGATAGGTTTGCCAACCGGCAGTTTCCTTGTTCTGCCACCAATACAAACCCCCAATCACTACCACGAGGGCGATGATAAGTAATAGTTTTTTCATAAGTTTTATTATACCTTACTCCTCCTTCCGGCTTTCGGGTTTAGCAAAACGAGCGTTTGCGGCAATGGCATCGCGCTCGGCATTTTCTGGATCATAATCAGGCTCGAGACCAGTGCCGGCCGGGATTAAACGGCCAATAATCACATTCTCTTTGAGACCACGGAGCTTATCGAGACCGCCCTTAATCGCAGTGCGAATCAGCACCTTGGTCGCCTGTTGGAAGGAAACCGCAGCGAGGAAACTCGAAGTGGTGAGCGACACCTCCGAGATACCAAGGAGCAAGGTCTCGGCCACCGCTTCTTTGCCCCCCTTTTTCTTTACCCCGTCATTAGCCTCGAGCAATTCCACATTTTCGATCACTTCACCCGATTCAAACTGAGTATCGCCACCATCTTTCACCAAGCGCCGCGAAAACATTTGACGAATAATCAATTCCAAATGTTTGCGAGAAATTGAGGCACTCTGTAATTCATAAATCGCATTGATCGCTCGGATCACATAATCCTCCACCGCTTCTTTACCAGCATACTTAAACAAATCTTGGAGATTAACCGGCCCATCCGAGAGCACTTGACCCCGCTTAACCTCATCACCATTTTTTACCAAAATAGTTCTAAAGGTCACCGTAGAATACTCGAGTTCCGCTCCTTGTTTACTCCCCGCCTTACTCTCGGCCAGCATTTTGACCGTGGTTTCTTTTTCCCCCTGAAGTACTTCGGTAATCACCCCATCGGACTCGGCAATAATCGCCGCGTGCTTAGGCACCCGCCGTTCAAAAACTTCTTCCACCCGAGGCAAACCGCCCACGATGTCGCCACCCACATCTACTCCACCCGAGTGTTTAGTTCTCATGGTAAGTTGCGTACCCGGCTCACCAATGGCTTGAGCGGCCACAATCCCCACCGCTTCACCCTGTTTAACCAAATGACCGCGACCAAGATCGTAACCATAACACTTAGTACACACGCCCTGCGCCGCCTTACAAGTGAGAAGCGTACGAATTAGCACTTCCGTTACCCCAGCGGCTTCAATTTCTCTCGCCTCATCACGGGTGAGCAGATGACCTTTTTTAAACAAAGTTTTACCATTAACCTTCACCTCTTTAGCCAGCACGCGCCCCTTAAGTAAGTTGGCCAAGCTGGGATCAAGCGCCGAAGTGTGTGCCTTAGTTACCAAGCGCCCGTGTTCATCACCACAATCTTCGGTGGTAATCACCACTTCTTGCGCCACATTTACCAAGCGTTGAGTCAGATAACCGGCCTTGGCCGTATTTAGCGCCGTGTCGGTAAGAGTTTTTCGCGAACCGTGCGTAGTAATAAAGTATTCAATGGGTGATAAACCTTCTTTGTACGACGGGATAATCGGAAACTCGATTTGTCGGCCCGAGAGGCTCACCACCAAACCTTTCATCCCCGACATCTGGCCTAATTGAGAATAAGAACCGCGCGCGCCGGAGGTCAACATATCAGCCACCGAAGAGTCGCGACCGAAGCTTCCGGGCAATAATTTCTCCACGCGCGACTTGGCCCCATTCCACACCTCAATAAGTAAACGATAGCGCTCATCTTTAGAAAGTAGGCCGTCGCGATAATGATCTTCAATTTCACCCGCTTCTTTTTTGGTTTGGGCAATAACCTCGGCTTTGCCTTGAGGTACCACCACCTCATCAATCCCCCAAGTAACCCCCGAGCGCGTAGCATAATGAAAACCAAAATCTTTAAATCGGTCTAAAACGAGGTGCACCGACTCTGGTCCCGTGGTCGCAATAATATCATCAACAATTTTGGTTAGCTCTCGCCCTGTTACCTCGTGATTAATAAAAGGTAAACTCTCTGGCAAAAGTTGATTGAAGAGAATCCGCCCCACCGAGGTCTCAAAAAGTTCTTCGGGCAAATTAGCAAACTTGGCATCGTTCGCAGGCTTGAGCAATTTAATCGGCGCCCGCAAATGAACGGCGCCAAAATCATGGGCCGCCAGAGCCTCGCTCGGACTCGAAAAGGCTTTACCTGCCCCCGACGCGGCCGGCATCAATTTAGTGACCCAATATAAGCCGAGCACAATATCAAGCTTGGGATTAACAATCGGACTGCCGTTCCCGGGCTTCAAAATATTTTTATCTGCCGCCATTAATTCTCGCGCTTCTTTTTGCGCCGCGGCCGAGAGCGGAAGGTGGACCGCCATCTGGTCACCATCGAAGTCAGCGTTGAAAGCCGAACAAACGAGCGGGTGAACCTGAATCGCGCTCCCCTCAATCAAGGTGGGTCGAAAGGCCTGAATACCCAAACGATGGAGCGTGGGCGCGCGGTTAAGCAAAACATATTTATTTTTAATCACTCGCTCCAAAATTTCCCAAACTTCCGGCATTTGATCATCAATTAAGCGACCGGCGCCGCGGATATTGTAAGCTAATTCTTGAGCCAAAATTTCCGAGATCACGAATGGGCGGAAAAGCTCGAGGGCCATGTGTTTAGGCATACCACATTCATCCAGCGCTAAATCTGGGCCCACCACAATCACCGAGCGCCCCGAGTAATCCACGCGCTTCCCCAGCAAGTTTTGGCGGAAACGACCCTGTTTCCCCTTCAAATTATCCGACAAAGATTTAAGCGGTCGGCGTTGCGCCTGACTCATGGCCCCAGAACTGGTAGACCGACGAATCGAATTATCGATTAAAGCATCAACTGCCTCTTGGAGAATGCGCTTTTCATTACGCAAAATAACCTCAGGCGCATTGAGCTCCTTTAGCTTTTTCAACCGATTATTGCGATTGATAACGCGGCGATACAGATCATTAGCATCACTCGTGGCATGGCGTCCGCCCTCAAGCGAAACCATTGGTCGCAAATCTGGCGGAATTACTGGCAAAACGGTTAGGAACATCCACTCTGGTCGAATGGCCGACTTAATCATCGACTTAATTAAATTAAGTCGCTTCTGAATTTTTGCCCGTTCAGCCGGACGCGCCACCAAGGCCGCCGCCTCAACTTGAGTCAGCAAGTTTTTGAGATCGAGATTCTTAAAAATATTGTAGACGGCCTCGGCGCCAATTTCGGCCTCAAACACCGAACCATACTTTAAACTCAAGCGATGATAATTAACTTCATCAATTACTTGCCACGGCGCAATTTCTTCTAGCGCTTTTTTAGACGCACTGGCCAACTCGCGCAACTTCTCTTTACTACGCTCATCTTGAAGATTTTTGACTCGGCTTTTGAACTCATTATCAATCTCCTTAAGCATCCGCTCTTTCTCTGACTCATTAACCCCGGTAATAATGTAGCCCGCAAAATAAACCACTTTTTCTAAATCAGGGATTGAAAGATTGAGCAATAAACCAATCCGACTCGGCACCCCGCGGAGAAACCAAATATGGGCCACCGGACTCGCCAAATCAATGTGGCCCATCCGTTCGCGCCGCACAATTGAGCGCGTCACCTCCACGCCACAGCGTTCGCAAATAATATCCTTGTAACGAATTCGACGATATTTACCACAATAACACTCATAATCTTTTTCGGGACCAAAAATCCGCTCGTCAAAAAGGCCGCCGCGCTCCGAGCGACCGGTGCGATAATTGATCGTTTCGGCTTTGGTGACCTCGCCATAAGACCAATCGTGAACGCGCTCAGGGCTCGCCAACTTCAAAGAGATGGCATTGAAATCAATTTTCTCGGGGAGTTGTTTGGTGTTCATGATTGATTAATTAAATTTTAATTAGCTCCACATCAAGCGCGAGACCGCGCAACTCATTAAGCATCACCTTAAACGAGGCCGGTAGCGATGGTTGCTTAATTGGTTCGCCTTTAATAATTGAGTCAAAAGCTTGCGATCGGCCGGTAATATCGTCCGATTTGATCGTCAACATCTCGCGCAAAGTGTAAGCGGCGCCATAACCCTCCAGCGCCCACACTTCCATTTCGCCAAACCGCTGACCACCGCGCTGAGCCTTACCCCCAAGCGGCTGCTGGGTAATAAGCGAGTACGGTCCAATCGAGCGCATATGGATCTTGTCTTCCACCATGTGGTCGAGCTTGAGCATATACATTTCCCCAATGGCAATCGGCTGGTCGAAGGCTTCACCCGTGCGACCATCATAGAGCGTCACCTTACCCGTTTCGGGCAAACCAGCCGAAACCAATTCTTGCTTAATCTCTTGATCGGTCACTCCACGGAAAGGTGGTGTAATGGCTTGATAGCCAAGAATTCGCGCCGCGAGACCCAAATGCATCTCGAAGATCTGGCCCAAGTTCATCCGGCTCGGCACACCAAGTGGTGTCAAAATTAAATCGATGGGCGTACCATCGGCCGCATAAGGCATATCTTCTTCTGGTAAAATTTTGGCAATAACGCCTTTATTACCGTGGCGCCCGCAGAGTTTATCGCCCACTTGGATATTGCGAATCTCGGCCACTTCCACATGAATTCGCTTATTAATCCCCGACTCCAACTTATCGCCCCGCTCGCGAGAAAAAACGCGCACCCCAAGCACCTTACCCTTTTTACCATTAGGTACGCGCTTAGAACTATCCTTCACATCGCGACTCTTCTCACCAAAAATTGAACGCAATAAGCGCTCCTCTGGCGTAAGCTCGGTTTCGCCTTTGGGGGTAATTTTACCCACCAAAATATCATTGGGCTTGACCTCGGCCCCAATCCGCACAATACCGTCTTCGTCTAAATTGCGTAACTTAATTTCACCGACATTAGGAATATCGGGGGTAGTGACCTCCGGTCCCAGCTTGGTGTCGCGCACATTGGCTTTAAACTCTTCAATATAAACACTAGAAAAAATTTGTTCGCGGACCAAACGCTCCGACACAATAATCGCATCTTCATAGTTTGCCCCACCCCAACACATAAAGGCCACGCGCACATTCTGGCCCAAGGCCAGCTCACCCTCGACGCTCGAAGAAGTGTCAGCCAGCAATTCACCCCGCCGCACCTTATCGCCGAGCGCCACCACCGGCCGATGATGAAAGACGGTGCTATCGTTAGTCTTCATAAAATTAACCAACTTATACTCATCGTCCTCACCGCCTTCCGTTTTTACCACCACTCGCGAGGCATCAAGCTTAGACACCACCCCAGCTCGTCGCGCCAAAATGACCCGACCAGAATCATGAACCACCTTCGCTTCCACACCGGTGGCCACGAGAGGTGCTTCCGGCTTCAAACACGGAATGGCTTGCTTTTGCATGTTTGAACCCATCAAAGCGCGGTTAGCATCATCGTGCTCTAAGAAAGGAATCAGGGCCGTGGCAATAGAATAAGCTTGATACGGCGCCACATCAATAAACTCCACCTCCTCGCGCGCAATTACCATGGGTTTGCCGTCACAACGCACTTCCACCTTTTCCTCCACCAAATTCAAATTGTCGTCGTAACCTACCGATCCATGCGCAATTTTACGATTTTCTTCATCCAAAGCATTAAGATACACAATCTCATTGGTAATTTTACCGTTCAGTACTTTGCGATAGGGCGTCTCCAGTAAACCAAACTGATTCACCCGAGCATAAGTGGCTCCTTGTAAAATAAGACCGATATTTGGTCCTTCGGGAGTGTGAATAGGGCAAATACGACCATAGTGCGAGGGGTGCACATCGCGTACCTCAAGGCCCGAACGCTTGCGCGTGAGACCACCGGGCCCGAGCGCCGAGAGACGACGCAAGTGCTCCACCTCCGCCAGCACATTCTTCTGATTCATAAACTGCGACAACTGGTTGGTGGTGAAAAATTCCTTCAACCGCGCCTGGAGTGGTCGAGGTGAGATCAGTTGGATCGGCAAAGTGGTAGAAGAATCTACCGTCGACATTCGGTCTTGGATGTGCCGCTTCATCTGCATCATACCAAAACGCAAACGCTGTTGCATCATCTCGCCCACCGAGCGCACGCGACGCAAACCCAAGTGATCAATATCATCACCCTTGGCGTCCTTGGTATTATTGAGCACCGCAATTTGATTAACGATCGACACCACATCCGCTACCGTGAGCGTGCGACCATCCTCTTCTTTACCCACAGGCACAAACTGATTATCTAAACGCATCCGACCCACCGTCGACAAGTCATACCGCGCCCGAGAAAACAGATTGACCACATGCTCGCGCGCGAGCGCGGCATTAGCCAGATCAGAATCGCGCAAACGCTTATAAATTTCGAGATAAGAATCATCCACCGTTTTGGCATGATCCTTAGCAAAAGAGTTTTTAACATAAGTGGCGGCAACCGGATCCTCAAACCGCGCCATAATCTGCTCATCAGTTAGCGCCTCCCCGCCCAAATCGGCAAACACCCGCAAAAGCGTGCTGACCGGAAACTTGCGCTTGCGATCAATCCGCACATTAAGCACTTCATCAGCATCCATCTCGAGTTCTACCCAAGCGCCAATGGCCGGAATAATTTTGGCCCCAAAATAGCGCTTATTGCGCACCTCCGTTTCGGCAAAAAAGACGCCAAAGCTCCGCGCGAGTTGGGGCACCACCACCCGCTCATTACCATTGATAATAAAAGTACCATGACTCGTCATGACCGGAAAATCGGCTAAGAAAATTTCTTGCTCCTTGCTCTCTTTCAGAGTTTTATTGGTTAGACGAACACTAACGCGCAGGGGCGCGTCATAAGAAAGCTGATTAACCACCGCATGATACTCATCATACTTTGGCTCATCGAGTTGAAACTTGGTAAACTCTAACTCAAACTTTTTCTCCGAATAGTCTTTGATTGGCGAAAATTCTTTAAACGTCTCGGCTAAGCCTTGATTAATGAGCCAATGATAGGACTCGCGCTGGGTGGCAATAATATCGGGAATCTCAAGCAGGGGGTCTTGATACTTAGAGAAGTATTTCTTCTTCATTGTTATACAAAAAGCTAAATGGCCCCGGTCACTCCGCCCATTGGCGACTGGGGCTTAAATTCTAATAAAATTAGCTGATAAAGTTGCGCAAGGTGTTTACCAGACCATCAGCCACAACTCAATCGTATAGTCAAGTAACGGGAGTATATATTACCCACAAATCCTGTCAACTGGGGATAAACCGAGGCATAAAAAACCACGAGGGGAACCCTCGTGGTAAGCTGTGACATTGTTTCCTCCGTTTTATCTCGAAAGAAAGAGGCGGCGATCTAGAGACAGACGAGTTACCATCGCAAGTTTCATGCTAAAGATCTCTTCAAAAGTAAACCAACCCGCCTGCTTAATCTCTTTCCCCGGTTTCAAGTCTCCCGTAATAGAACCGGAGAAAACCCGAATAAATATCGGTTGACCCCCCCGAGGAGAAATCCCTGCCACCTCCCGCCAAGGAACTTTGGTTTGAGGGACAATAAAAGTGTCCACCACACAACTTGTTCGTGGCAATTCTTCGTTTAACTCTCTTGCCAGACCCAAAAACGGATCTTCGTGGGGCAAAAGCGTGCCACCCGGAAAAGTCCAGACGGCTTGAGGATTCTCCTTTGGTTCCTCACTAACCAAGCAAACTTGGTTTTCTGGGCTATTTCGTTTCGGTCGAAGAGCAGAGAGAGCAACCGAAGAAACTGATAATTTCTTTTCCAATTCCCTCAATTGTTGCCAAGCCAAATCATGTCCCGGCTGTTCCGGCTCCGTTGTAGAACCACAACAATGATCCTGAATTTTTACCCTCCAATCCGCCGGGTTGTCGAAGCCTTCTCTAAGCAACCACTCAAAAGGCCGACCACAAAAAACACAGTAAATCTTGTCAAAAGCCACCATTTCTCACCTCCGATTAAATTTTCAATTTACCCACTAGCGCCGTCCGATAAAATATCACGCTCTCTTCTTTTTAGCAAGGCGCCAAGCCTCGATCTCGGCGTGGTGACCAGAGAGGAGAACTTTGGGCACGCGGTAGTTTTTGCCCTCATAATTAAGAACTTCGGGGCGGGTATAGACCTCGCTCGAAGCCGTCGCGCCGGTAAGTGACGACCGATTTTCTTCCACTGATTCAAATTTGCCAAGCACGCCCGGGATTTGGCGGGCAATCGCCTCCACCATCACCAGCGCCGGTAATTCTCCGCCCGAGAGCACATAGGGGCCAATAGAAACTTCTTGCGCCTTCAAAATCTTTTTCACTCGCGCATCAATCCCCTCATAACGCCCAGCAATTAAAACTAGATCTTGTTTACTCTTAGCCAGCTTGCGCGCCAATTTATTATCAAATTGCTTGCCGGCAGGAGAGAAAATAAAAACTTTGGGTTTACCTCCAATTTTTTCTACCGCTTTCAAAATCGGTTCGGCGGCAAGCACCATCCCCGGACCCCCGCCATAAGGCTTATCATCTACGGTGCGCCGCCCGCTCGACTCGGGCAATACAAAATCGCGCGGATTCCACACCTTAACCGCAATTATTTTCTCGGCCAGAGCGCGGCCCAAAATTGAGCTCTGGAGATAGCTCTCGAATGACTCGGGCAAAATACTAATGAGATGAAAAGTAATCATGTTTAAAAAACAAATCGCCCGTTAATGCTGGGGCGATTTGTTGTCAAAAAAAGTCAGAGTTTAAATTTTATCTTAAGCCTTAAGGTCACGGATCACCTCGTCCACCGAATCGCTGTTTGACATCGGTCTAATGCTCCCGGCCGGCTCATTAATCTTTAGGTTGACGCGGGCATTATTCTTCATTCCCACCACGCGAAGCAAAGTGCGAATGGCCTTGGCGGTATTGCCTTGGCGACCAATCACCTTACCCATATCGGCGGAATTTACATCCAGCGTTAGAAGAACTCCCATTTCATCAACCTTGCGATCAATCTTGATATCGCCCGGATTGTCTACCAACGCCGTAATTACCTGCTTCAAAAAATCTTGATCCAAGTTTTCTGTCATAATGCTCAAACTGTAATCGTTTTACTAATTCGACCCAACTCAATAATCTTACCGCAAAAGGTTAACTCGAGGCAACTGGTTTGCGCTTGGGCAAAACATTAATCTTTTTGGCCACCAGCACCTTCTTTTTTACCAAGAGATTGTGCACCGTGCCGGTAGCCTGCGCACCCACCGAGAGCCAGTGCTTTACTCTTTCTGCCGAGATCTGGGTCGGGCCCTTGCGCGCATCATAATGGCCCAGCACTTCCAAAAACTTGCCGCTTTTGGTGCTATTGCGCGAGTCGGTAACCACCAACCTAAAGCTAGGGTCATGTTTGCGCCCGACGCGTTGTAATCTAATTTTTAACATCAGTGCCGAAATACTAGCAAAAGCGCGAGAAAAGTCAAACAAAACAAAAAATAGGGGCGAGCCAAATAATGGCCCGCCCAAAAAACTACACCTGCGACATATACCGCGCCTTACCCTCTTCGCCCACCGTGACCAGTTTGAGCTTTTTATCCTGAAGCAGAAAACCGGTCTTTTTGCCAGAAAAAATTCTGTTTCCAGAATTATGGGCAATTAATCCGCCATCAAGTTGTTCCACCAAACTCGGGGAATGAAGCAAAACAGCTAAGCATTCCGCTAGTCCACAAACATGGTGATAATGCTGATGATGACCTACCTTTCTCCGCCCCGTTTCCTTGCCTCCCACCAAATTAATACCCACCGCATAATACGGTTGAATTCGTGGTACGCGCACCGGCAAATCAACGATATTGGCCACATCTTCGCCAGTAATCACAAGCCCGATTCGACGCAACCAAGTGAGCTGTTGTCGAATTGGAAACAGGGCGATAGGAAAAACTGGTACAAAAGGCAAGCAGATTGTCTCCATTCCACCCAACTTCAACCCCGTGGCCGTCATCAATAAATCATCCTTGTTTTCTCTAAAAGCCCGAATTACGGCCCCACCAACCCCCACCGTTTCTAAGATACCAAGCTGGCGCTGACAAAGAACCGTAAGTTCTGTTTTTGCCGGCTTTTCAGTAAGACTCGCTCGTGAGGCATCCCGACGGCGACTTAATCCAAAAGTGCCAACATTACTCGGCAAACCCCTATCCAATCTCGCTGTCATCGGCAATTTACTCCCTTCAAAAAACTCACTTGATCCAAAAAACAATCCTCTTGCAAAGTATCATTTGTGGCACAATTAGTCAACCTACGCTATACTCCCCCCGTGGAAAACAATACTTTTGAAGGCATAATCAAAATCTCAATGAAGGGCTTTGGCTATGTGGATTTGCCGGGTCAAGAAAAAATCAAGCGGCGCGAGGAGCGTCAGGCAGTAGA
The DNA here is from genome assembly GCA_964361825.1 of uncultured Candidatus Saccharibacteria bacterium. Lineage (GTDB taxonomy): Bacteria > Patescibacteriota > Minisyncoccia > Phycocordibacterales > JACOZG01 > CAYICB01. The sequence continues at coordinate 14,266 of CAYICB010000014.1, forward strand.
AATTTTACCCATCAACTTAAACACCGCACTCAATGGCGACACCGTTCGAGTTTTGACTCATCCCAAAAAGGGCGACTTGCGGCTCTCGGGCGAAGTCACGGCCATTATTACGCCCGGCAAACGCGAATTTGTGGGCGTCTTGGAGGCCGAGAACGGCTTCTTTTATCTCGTGCCGGATGATAAGAAAATGTATACGGATATCTTGATTGATCAAAAGCAAAGTCAGGGCGCGAAGGCGGGCGATAAAGTGCTCGTGAGAATTACCAAATGGGAAGATCCGAAAAAGGATCCACTGGGTGAAGTGATAGAAATTATTGGCCCGGCCGGCGATCACAACACCGAGATGCAAGCGATTGTTCTTGAGCGTGGCTTCAAACTTGGTTTTGAGAATGAAGTCGAGAAAGACGCGGAGAGAATTAAGCGCGGGGCAGCAGAAGATCTAAAACAAGAAATTACCAAACGCCGCGACCTGCGCGACACTTTAACCTGCACCATTGACCCAATTGACGCCAAGGACTTCGACGACGCAATTTCGCTCAAAAAACTTGGCGAGAATAAGTGGGAAGTGGGCGTGCACATTGCCGATGTCTCGCATTACTTACAACCTGGCACCGCGCTCGATAAAGAAGCGAGAAAGCGCGCGACCTCAATTTATCTCGTTGATCGCACCATCCCGATGTTGCCCGAGATTCTCTCCAATGACTTGTGCAGTTTAAATCCAGAAGAAGACAAGCTCACCTTCTCGGCTATCTTTACCATGGATGAAAATGGCGAGATTAGCGAGCGCTGGTTCGGCCGCACTGTCATTCATTCGGACAAAAGATTTACTTACGAGGAGGTGTGGGACATCTTGCAAGCGAGCACAAAGGAGAGTCCTTGGGGCGAGTCGCTTACCATGCTCAATAAACTCGCCTATAAATTGCGCGAGAAAAAGTTCGAGGCTGGCGCCATCGCCTTCGAAACCGATGAAATTAAATTTAAACTCGATGCCGCCGGCAAACCAATTGAGGTCTATAAAAAAACACGCAATGATGCTCACCTTCTTGTGGAGGACTTCATGCTTCTCGCCAATCGCTCGGTCGCCGAGTATGTCTCGGCACTCGTGAAAGATGCCGACAATCACTTTGTCTATCGCATTCACGATCTCCCTGATCCCGATAAACTCGCACAACTTGCCGCCTTTTTGCGTCCACTCGGCTACGAACTCCCCTTGCGCGGTGAAGGCATTCGCTCGAGCGACTTAAACAAATTTCTCAAATCGGTGGAGGGTAAACCGGAGCAAAATATGATTCAAACCTCGGTGATGCGCTCGATGTCGAAGGCGATTTACGCCATGAAAAATATTGGCCATTACGGTCTCGCCTTCGCTCATTACACCCACTTCACCTCGCCGATTCGCCGTTACCCCGATGTGATGGTCCATCGTTTGCTCCAAATTTATTTGGACGGCAAAAAGCCGGATGAGAAAATGCTCAAAGATTATTATGAGCTCTGCTTCTACACCTCGCAGAAGGAACTCGAAGCCCAAGACGCCGAGCGCGACTCGATTAAATATAAACAAGTGGAATACTTGGCGCCCAAGATTGGTCAAACCTTCGACGCCCTTATTTCTGGCGTCTCTAAGTGGGGCGTGTATGTGGAAGAAAAAGAGGCGAAGGCCGAAGGCATGGTCCGACTCTTCGAGATGAAGGATGACTTCTATGTCTTCGATGAGAAAAATTATTGCCTCTCCGGCCAAAATTCCGGCAAGCGCTACCGCCTCGGCGATTTAATTAAAGTAAAATTACTCAAAGCTGATTTGAAATTAAGGATTCTAGATTTCGCGTTTGCTTGACCAAAATCAATCATGGTGCTTATATTTAATTTAGATGGCACCGAAGTTTGGTAATTTTGAAAGGGAACCATGTGAATTCTAAAGAAAGTGACGACAAGCTGGTAGAAGCACTCAAGGAATACCTCCTTCTGTTCCAAGATGGTTGCACCAAAGAGACGTTCTTGTCATTTTTAAGTCGTACAAAGAAATCGGGGGTAAATCTAGAAAAACTGCTCGCGCGAATCCGGCTTCATGGACATAGCCCGAGTTTCGTTAAACTGCCGAGCGGGAACGGTCCGATCGAAATCACATCAGGAATCCAAGAACTCACTTGTAAACAAGCATTGGAGTTTATCGACAAAATGAATGAGGAGGTTCTCCCTGAAAATGGTTTCGTTGGTCTCGCCATTCATCTGGATAATTGCCCAAGCTGTGAAAGACTCTACCAAAATTTGCAAAAATTGAGGTAACGAGTCAAATTGTGGTCAGCAACCTGTGCCGACGACACTTGTGTCGTCGGCTTTTTATTCTCTTTATTCTCTTGACCTCACCTCAATTTCTTCTTTTATCAAATCAAACTTAACGATAAATAAGTCGAAAAAACCTTTTTGACCCAAAAGCCCAAAAATTTCTCGATCACCTGATCGCATGTCTAAACCCAGAAAATCTCCTATCGCCCCATCAATTATAGAAAGGTCGGCACCAGAATCAATCAAAGCGTTGTAGCGTAATTTTTTCTCGCCGTGAGAAATTTCTATAGGAATAATTGGCTTAAGTATAGACCAACCAAAAAGCTTCGATCTTTCGGGTAAAGGAAACTTGAAGTAATTAAACTTCATGCATGAAAGCCGCCAACATACGGAAGAATCTTTTCGGGCACCCGCATCATGATGGGATGTTGATAGCCTTTGCCGCGCGCTTGATCAATTGCCGTCCGCAAGGTTTCCCCACTACCAACCACCGTCATTTCATCATCAAGCAAGGCCACCCATTGTCCCTTATATTTTTTATAAATTTTAGTCCAATCTTTAGCTTTTGCCATATGGTTTGATTTTAAACTAAACTTTAACCCCTTACAACACGCTTTTGCTTAAAGCAAGGTGGTTAACGATAAAATCCGCGCGGGCAGCGGGTGCGAGTGGTGGCACGGAAATAAGAGCATAACCGAGCTGTTGATAGGTAGCGATCAGGCGCTCATGAATCTCACGCGCCACGCTAGCCGACTCGGTTCTTACGGCGTCATTAGCATAAACCGAGAGTGGTTCAAGGTTGAAAACGAGGTCATAGCGCTTCGCCAATTTATCTTGCAATTCCGTGGGAAAAGGCACCTTGTAGTGCGCGCAAAACACAAAAACATCAACCAGCGAACGATCGAAAAAGACCGCTCGATTAGAAAAATTTTCTTCTAGCTCAAACTGTTGCCAAGCCAGCGCGCGTTGGAACTCGGCCATTTGTTTTTGACGCGTGGGATAATTACCTCCCGAGTGGCCCGCCTCAATTAGCGCTCGAGCCGTCTCGCCCACCACCTCGTAACCGCGAGCGCGCAAGAGTTCAATAATTGTCGTCTTCCCCACCCCCGGACCGCCAGTGAGCACCAGCCGTTTCATTGATTAATTGTAAACCGAAAAAATCTTTGAGCAAGAAAAAACCGCCGAGCGCGTAGCCCGGCGGTGGGTGAAAGCCTTTGCGGGAAAAGTTCAATTAACGCTCTTCATGAGCGCGGTCTGAGTGGAAGTGTCTAGCTGAAACTTCCCAACCAATTGCTTGAGCGCCATCAACGCCACCGAAGAAACCGAGATGCCGCCGCGGGGAAAACTGTCTTCTTTGGTTCTTGTGGCAAACATGATTGCCGCTGTAAGGTTGTCATTACAATGAACGCAACCTTTGATTTTGGCCCCACGAAGAGCGCCGAGCAAAGATTCTCGACAGGAATCATAATCGGTTCTGTTGTCGAGCAACACATCACCAATAATTTTAGCATCATACAAACTAGCGCCACCACTACCAGTTACCTTGGCCCCACACAAATTAAGGCTTCCTCCAATGTTTGCCTTAATCAATTCGAGAGCATAGGGTTCGCTTTCCGTGGCCTCGCCACTAAATTCGCAACCACTGAGATCCAAATCACCCGTGATTTCAATGTTCTCGCTGACTTCAAACCACCCGACACGGGAACTCGTTAAAACAAGATTGCCGTTGATCTTGAAATAACCGAAAGAAAGTCTCCCCAGATGAGCGTTCACCAAAATGAGATCTCCATTAATTTCTAACACCCCATAAATTTTGTCGAAGTCGAGTTCTTTGGTCTCGAATCCAGACAAATCCACCGTTCCTTCAACCGAATATTCTTCCCCGATCACACGCACTTTGCCCCAAAAAGGATCAGCCTCGCCATCCCGAATCGCCGCCGCAAACTCCTCGCCCGTTACAATCAGCTTCATTGTTTTTCCTCCTATTTAAACGCTCAACAAAGAGCTAGTTACACTCCAGAAAATCTACTGACACATTACCACACCATACTAAATATCGCAATAGGGGTTGGGGCGAGTTAGAGTTTCTGCTATCATAACCACAAATGGAAGAACGCGATCATAAGAAATTGGGCCGGGAATTGGAGCTTTTTACTTTCTCCGACACGGTAGGCAAGGGTTTGCCCCTCTGGCTTCCCAAGGGCGCGACGATCCGCCGCGAGCTCGAGCGCTTTATTATCGACGAAGAGATTCGCCGCGGCTATCTCCACGTCCGCACCCCAGACATCGCCAAGCTCGACCTCTACAAGAAATCTGGCCACTATCCTTACTACAAGAAGGACATGTATGCGCCGATCGTTATTGATGATGAGGAGTTTATGCTCCGCCCCATGACCTGTCCGCACCACTTCGAGCTCTATTTAAGCAAACCCCGCAGTTACAAGGAGTTACCAATGCGCATTGCCGAACTTGCTCAACTCTACCGTTATGAGCAGTCTGGAGAACTCATGGGTCTGCAGCGCGTGAGAAGCTTCTGCCTCTCGGACGCTCACATTGTGTGCGCCGACGAAGAGCAGGCGATCAGTGAAATGGGTAAGGCGCTTGACCTAATTGAGTATGCCAACAACATCCTTGGTCTCACCTACGGCCAGGACTATTGGTATCGACTCTCTCTCGGCGACCGGAACAATACCGAGAAATATTACCAAGATGACGCCGGCTGGGAAAAAGCCGAGAGTCTCTTGCGCGCCCTCATGGAGAAGCGCGGGGCAGAATTTGTCGAGGGCAAGGACGAAGCAGCCTTCTACGGACCCAAGATCGACGTGCAGATGAAAAACAGCAATGGCAAAGAAGACACGGCCTTCACTGTCCAGTACGACCTCTCTTCGCCGCAGCGGTTCGAACTCGATTACGTCGGTAGCGACGGGGAAAAGCACCGGGCTTTCGTGGTCCACCGCTCCTCTATTGGTGCCATCGAGCGCACGATGGCTTTCTTGATTGAAAAATATGCTGGCGCCTTCCCCGTATGGCTCGCACCGGTGCAAGTGAAGGTGCTACCGATTAGCGAGAAGCATCAGGAGTATGCGCAAAAAGTTTTTGAAACATTAAAAGCCGAAAATATCCGAGCCGAAATTGATCTCTCTAATGAAACGCTGGGTAAAAAAATCCGCGCCGCCAAATCGCAAAAAATCCCCTATCTCCTCATCATCGGTGATAAAGAAGTCACCGACAACCAAGTCACCGTGGAGGACCGCAGCGGCACCAAAGGCCAAGCTTCCACTCTCGAAAACTTCCTCACCAAAATCTCGGAAGAAATTAAAAATCGAACATAAAAAAGAGCGTATGGTGGGAGAGGAAGCCTCGAACACCATACGCTCCGTGTGTGGTGCCCACTGCTAAGGCACTGAGCTTCATCTTAGCAAAGGAGGTTTATGTGTCAATCCCCCCTTTCTGTTTTTGCGATTTCCTCCGATTGTTTTACCTCTTGTCTCTTCGTTTCTCCGTCCATCCACCCACCGAAAATGGCCACAATAGTAAAAAACCCAATAAAAACAATTATACCTAGGCCCCTGAGCGTCTCTCTCACACTATCAGTCATGCTACACCCCCCAGAAAACCTGACCACGAAAAACAACCCGGTCCACGCTTAATCCTACATAAAAACCCAAAAGTATCAAATATCTAATCGAGCATAAAAAAGGTGCATGGTGGTTGGATTCTTAAAGTTCCCACCATGCACCCGCGTCGTAGCTCCCCTTCAAAGGAGCGTAAATGTGAGTCTATCTTATCCACACATTAAATGTCAAGATTAGCCGACTTGGCGTGGGTTTGGATAAAGAGTTT
>CAYICB010000015.1:0-4780 GCA_964361825.1 uncultured Candidatus Saccharibacteria bacterium
TTGAGCCGAAGTAGGCGGGGCCGTAGGCGGAGAAGAGGGTGGTGGAAGCGCGGGCGAATTGTTGGAGGGCTGACCAAGAGTTGGCATTGCCGAGGTTTAAGGAAGCGACCACCGCGCCGGTGGTGGGACTGATGGTGAGAGTGCCGTTGGAGTTGGAAACAGAAGAGACGGCGCCGGCTGGACTACTGGTCGCAATCACTTGACCATTGGGGTTAATAGCAAGGAAGGTGCCAGCTGCCGTGGCGAGACCGGTAATGGCAAGATTGGTGGTAGTGGCGCTGGTTGAGGTAGCATTGATCATCGTTAAATCAGTGATGGTAGAAGAAGCAGTGGAAAGCAGACCACCAAAGGTTTGCAGAGCGGTCCAAGTGTTGGCATTGCCGGTGTTTAGATTAACGGTGACGGCGGCATTTTCGCTACCCGAGTTGCCAACGGTAATAGAACCAGAGGAACTAACGGTAGCCACAAAGTTGCCGGTGGTATCGGTAGCGAGAGTAATCGCATCCGCGTCCACGGCACAAGTGGTGCCATTGCAAGTGAAGTCGCCAAAGTCGGCAGACTGGAGCATGGCGGGAGTAACATCATCGACGGTAAGGGCATTACCACTAATAATAAGTCCGGCTCCTTCAATTTCAGTAATATAATCACCACTAACGGTTAGGCCCGTGGTGGTGGTATCGGTAGCGATAATTTGATTAAAAGTTTGCGTCCCCGTCCAAGTATTGGTACTACCGAGATTAAGTGACACGACCACATCACCGGTTGAGGGTGAGACGGTTAGGGTGCCATTAGAGGCAACAGAAGAAACATTTGCGGTGGTCGAAAGACAGGTGCCATTAACCGCAAAACAACCAGCAGAAAGATTAAAACCATTAGCCGCCGTGCTGGTGGCGCCAGTCAAGAAAAGTTGATCACCGGCCAAATCACCCGTCGCGCCAATATTACCAGCGAAGGTAGAAGTGGCGCCGTTACCAAGAATACTCGTGGTAGCCGTGCCGCCCACATAGAGGCGGTCGACGAGAGAAAACTGGGTACTAGAACCTTGGGCAAAAGAAATGAGATCAGTGGAAGCCGTAGGGCTAACCACGGTTCCCCCATCGGTCCAACCACCAGCCGAAGCGCCGGTAGAAGACCAAGTAAGATTGCCGCTCGAGTCGGTTTGAAGAAAGTTTCCAGCACTAATTGAACTGGGCCAAGTGTAAGTATTGCCATTAAATTTGGTCGTGCCACTAAGCACCAAATCGCTATAAATGGTGGTCGTCGCGGTAACTTGCAAAGTGGAAGAAGCAAAAACCGCGCCACTTGAGTTTATATAAAGAAGGTTTGACGCTAAAGCATTTTGCACTTGGAAAAGATTAGCGGTTTGACTCGTTTTACCACGAATAGCGAGGGGAATTGCCGTGGTAGAAGTGGCCTCAATGGTGACTTGGGAGTTCGCAATGGGTGTGGTAGTCCCAAATGACGACGAGCCAGTGCCCGAAACCGCGCTCGCGAGCTCGGCAAAAGCCGAAGCGCTAATTCTTTGGCGGGGCGAAAGAGTTTGGAAAGTGGAGTTGTCTGATGAGGCTTCGACTTGCAAATAAACATCACTTTCGGTGTTGAAGTTGTAGTCTAAAGCGGTGGGATAACCACTACCTGTATCACCAATATTTACATTAAACACTCCTTGCCTAACAGCGGTAGAAACTGAAGTGGGGGCCGAACTTGGCCACAGCCGAGAACCAGAACCCACGGTGGAATTATCCCAAATCGAAAATTTAAAATAGTAAGTGGTGCCCGAGCCACCCAAGAGATTACCGCTTGAATCAGCGAGACGACCTTGGTAACTAATTACGGTGGGAACACCTTGGGCAATAAGTGGATACAGCGGAGTCAGTAAAAAACTAACTACAAAAAATACAGAAAAAACCAGAAAAAGTGATCGCTTTTCCACGGCTATAATTATAGCACTGCGCTTATCAAAAAAATCACAAAACAAGGGGATAATTTTGTCTTATTGACACCCCAACCAGTGCGGTTAAAATAGTGGCGCTGGCGGTAATAGTCGTAGATCGCCAATTGTGATAGTTGAGACAAAAAAACGACATGAAATATAAATGCGCTAAATGCGGCTGTGAGTCAGAAGAACAAAAGGATTGCTGTGGTCAGCCGATGGAAGAAGTAAAGGAGTAGTCAAAAACCCCCCGCCTATGGCGGGGGGTTTTATTTTGGTGCCGAAGGTGGGAGTTGAACCCACACGAGCTTGCGCTCACACGCCTCTGAAGCGTGCGTGTCTGCCAGTTCCACCACTTCGGCTCAAAAAACAGTCCGGCCCGTCAAACAGATTCTCCTTGGGCAAAATCCTTTTGGTAAATCGTGATTAAAGCCTGCAGTAAACTTAAAATAATTGGCCCCAAAATCACTCCCGTCGCCCCAAATAAAGCCAAACCACCCAAAACGGCAAACAAAACCATAAGTGGAGGTAGGGCGATACTGGGGCCCACAATAATCGGTCGCACAATATTATCAATTCCGCCCACCAAGATCACCGACCACAAAAGTAAGCCAAGCGCCCCTCCGGTCGAACCGCTAGCAAACAAATAAATAATCGCCGGAGCTGAAATTAGGGCTGTGCCTACCGCCGGAATGAGCGAGGCTACTACGGCCAAAGAACCCCACAAAGCCGCATGCGGCACCGAGAAAGCAAATAAACCAAAACCCATCACGATACCCTGAATGAGCGCCACCAACAGCGAGCCACGAACGACCCCATTAACCGAGCGAGCGAGTAAAGAGAGAATGTGTTCATCATGCTCTCGCGACAGAGGCGACCAGACCTCCACTATTTTGGCCCAGCGCGAACCATCTTTGAGAAAATAAAACATGGCCAAAATCATGAGGAGAAAAGAAACTAAGGTGCTAATAGTGGCGGCAAAAATTTGATTAAAACCGCTTAATACCAGAGAAACCATGCCGCCCAATTTGGCCAACAATTCACCCGACTGCAATTTAGGAAAAAGGGGTTGCAACCACAAAGTAATTTTATCCGCATAACCACCAACACCGTTTTGGCTTAAAGATAAATACAAATTTTGCGCTTCTACCACCACTCGCCCACCAATAAACAAAATTGGTAGGCCCAAAATGAGTAAGAAAACGAGAAGGGTGAGCATGGCCGCCAAAGTGTCTTTAAGTACAACCTTTTTCCACCACCGAAATATGGGATAAAGCACCACCGCAAAGGAGGCCGCGATGGCTAAAATAGGGAGAAATGGCCAAAAAATAATTACCGCCAAAACTCCAATCAAAGCAAATAATAAATAAAAGAAATATGCGCCTCTTGGTTTAATCATGGTGCGAGTGGAAGGAATCGAACCTTCGACCTCTGTCTTATCAGGACAGCGTTCTACCACTGAACTACACTCGCTTAGCTAATTTTGCGAAAGTCTCAAGACTATACCAAAATTTGAGATTTAGACAAATAAAAAGGGGCGGTTCAGGATTATCTCCCAGACCGCCCCAAGCGCTCCCCTCCTCGCGCTTACTTTTTCTTTTTCTTGGCCTCCTCCTTGGCAATAAACGCCCTGGCTTTGGCCAACCTTTCTTTGTCAATTGGCACCGGCTTCTGTTTCCAGCCATTTGGACCGCCCCGCCAAATCATCAAATAATCATTCAATAGCGGGTTGCGCCCCAAACGCTTGGAGTTACACCAATGACTAAGATACCACCGGCAAATCTTGACCGACAATTCTCGATTCCCCAAGCAATCCTTTGCTTGATGTTTTGTGCCGTGTGCCTTGTTGTAATCATTACACACGGGCTGGCGAATCTGGAGACAACCATAGGCTTTTTGAGCCAAATGCTTGTCACCAATTGCATTATCTTTGCCCCCAGACTCCACCGCAATCAGTGCCAAAATGAGCAGTTCCACAGAAATCTCCTTATTTTCTGACTTTTTGCCCGATCACCATCCTTGGCTTTTACCTTCCGGCCCACGCCGAAAACCTCTAATAAGGTAGCATATGTATAAAAATAAGTCAAGCAAACGCTAAAAATATCAATCTTTCTTTTGTTCCGTTCTCCGAACTTTCTCGGCAGTCAAATGGTTTCGAACTCACCATTATTGTTGTGGACCCTTTACGGGCCACCGACCTACTCAATCCCACTCCACTCTTGCGAGCAAAGCAAAATGTGTTGTTGGAAAATAATCCACGAGCAGCTTCCGCTACCCGTGCCTTGTTACGACTTAATCCCTGTTACCGAACTTACCTTAGCCCTCCTTGCGGAGGTCTTCGGGTACTCCCGGCTCCCTTGACTTGACGGGCAGTGAGTACAAGACTTGAGAACGTATTCACCGCGGTATAGCTGACCCGCGATTACTAGCAATTCCGGCTTCATGAGGTCGAGTTGCAGACCTCAATCCGAACTGGGGCTACTTTTAAAGGATTGGCTCGGGGTTTCCCCGTCGCAACCCGTTGTGGTAGCCATTGTATCATGCGTGTAGCCCAGGGTATCAGAGGGTCATGCTGACTTGGCGTCATCCTCGCTTCCTTCCGCCAAAGGCGGACAGTCTCGCCTGACACTTGTAACAGACGACGAGGGTTGCGTTCGTTTCCCCACTTAAGGGAACAGCTCAAGCCACGAACTGACGACAGCCATGCAACACCTGTCCACTCGTTCCTTGTGAGAACTCTCCGCCTTTCGGCGAAGATTCGAGTAGATTTCTAGCCCTGGTAAGGTTCTTCGTTTACCATCGAATTAAACCGCATGATCCACCGCTTGTGCAAGTCCCCGTCTATTC
>CAYICB010000016.1:0-4731 GCA_964361825.1 uncultured Candidatus Saccharibacteria bacterium
CTTTTTCTTTAAGCCGCTTTTTGCTAAAGTGGGTTGGATGGAAAAACCGCTTGGCCACCTTCACCCCCTCACGCAAGTAATTTACCGCGCGGTAAAGATTTTCGAAGAACTTGGCTTCCAAGTAGTTACTGGTCCCGAGCGCGAAACCGAGTGGTACAATTTTGACGCGCTCAATATCCCGGCCAATCATCCGGCGCGCGAGATGTGGGACACCTTCTGGCTTAGAGAGAGCGGGGAGCGCCGATTATTGCGCACCCACACCTCGCCGGTGCAGGTGCGTTATCTGGAGGCTAATCCACCGCCGGTGCGGATTATTGTGCCGGGAAGAGTGTTTCGCTTTGAGGCCACTGACGCTACGCACGAAGCGCAGTTTTACCAGCTTGAGGGTTTGTTGGTAGATAAGGAGGTCACGGTGGCCGAGCTTAAGGGTTTGCTCGAAGAATTTTTGAAAAAGTTTTTTGGGGCCAATATTCAAGTGCGATTTCGGCCAAGCTTTTTCCCTTTCGTTGAGCCGGGGTTGGAGGTCGATGTGTCTTTTGGTGGTGAGTTTTTAGAAGTGATGGGCGCGGGGTTGGTGCATCCGGCGGTGCTCGCCAATTCGCGGTTGGACCCAGCGGCGTGGTCGGGTTTTGCTTTTGGGATGGGGATTGACCGCTTGGCGATGATCCAATACGGTGTGCCAGACATCCGCTTATTTTATGGGAGTGACACTCGGTTTTTGCAGCAATTTTAATTTATGATTTATTCGTATCGTTGGTTAGCCTCTTATTTTGCTAAGCCTCTGCCACCCGCCGAGGAGGTGGTACGTTTGCTCACTTTGCATTTTGCGGAGGTCGAGAAGACCATTGCTTTACCCGGCGACACTTTGCTTGAGGTGAAGATTTTGCCCGATCGAACTCATGATTGCTTAAGTCATCGCGGTTTGGCGCGAGAAATTGGCGCTTTGCTTAATGAACCAGTGCTGTTGCCAGAAAAGCCCAAATTTAAACTCGCTGCCGAGGTGCCCATGGTCCCGCTTAAAATTGAGGCAACCAAGGAGGTGCGGCGCGCGGTTTCGCAAGTGGTGGCCAATGCCCGCATTATGCCTGCGCCCACTTGGTTAACGGAGCGGCTTGCGGTGCTGGGTCAGCGAGCGATCAATAATGTGGTTGATGCCACCAACTTTGTGATGTATGACTTGGGTCAACCGGTGCACGCTTTTGATCTCACTAAAGTTAAGGGTGAGGTGGTAATTAGGCGAGCGCAAACGGGAGAGAAACTTTTGACCTTGGATGACCGCGAAATTTTTCTCGATGACTCCATGTTGGTGATTGCCGATGAGGAGGGGCCACTTGATTTGGCGGGGATAAAGGGTGGTAAACGAGCGGGGATTACCGAGTATACCCAGCGTTTATTGCTTACCGCCTGTACCTTTGATCCCACTTTAATCCGACAAGCGGCCAAGCGCACGGGTTTAAATACTGACGCCGCTAAACGGTTTGCTCAAGGTTTATCGCCCGCTTTAGCCGCCGAAGCGTTAGACGAACTGATTTTACTTATCCTTTCTTTTGGTAATGAGGATGTGACTTTGCTGGGTGAGCGGTCTGATAATTATTTATTGCCACATAAACCCACCGAGATTAGGTTGGTGGCGCGTGATATTAATGATCGATTGGGGATTAAATTGGAGGCGTCAGAAATTAAGCGAATTTTGGAACGTCTCAATTTTCAGGTGGTGGCGGGGGAAACTGGGCTCGCAGTCACGGCGCCACCCGAGCGCTTAGATATTAAGTGGCGAGAAGATGTGGTTGAGGAAATTGGCCGAATTTATGGTTACTATCGTTTGCCTAGTAAGGCAGTGATACCCACTAAAGCGCCAGCCAATATCGAGTTTCATTTACTAATGGCGGTAAAAACTTTTTTGGCCGAACGCGGTTTTACCGAAATTTATGACTACACTTTTGCGCGTGAGGGCGAGGCGGTGCTCGAGAACCCGCTTAGTGCCGAGCGACCATATCTGCGCACGAGTTTGAGTGCTGGTTTGACGGAGGCGCTTAAATTTAATCGGGAGCACACTTTGTTTGATCACGAGGTGGTGAAGCTTTTTGAGTGGGGGAATGTGTTTACAAGCACCAAAGAGACCACCCGCCTTGCTCTCGGTTTGAATTATAAAAATGCTAAAGCGAAAACGGCTGATACTGAATTAGATCAGGTTTTGGCGGCCCTGTGGACTTATTTGGGCATAGACGCGGTGACGGTAGATAAAACCGATTTGCCCGATAGTGTGGTGGCGGAGTTTGATTGGTCGGCGGTGGCGGCTAAGGTAAAGACGGTGCCCGAAATAGCGATAGAAAAATTTATTATTAAGAATACCAAGTTTATCCCGTACTCTTTTTATCCGCGCATCGTGCGCGACGTGGCGCTGTTTGTGCCGGTGGAGACTTTGCCAGAAACGGTGGAGGAGAAAATAAAGAAATTAGCGGAGGAAAATGCCGGCGAACTTTTGGTGGTGGGGCCAATTCTCTTTGATACTTTTGAAAAAGGTGATAAAAAATCGCTCGCTTTCCGCCTCGTCTTCCAAGCCCTTGACCGCACGCTTACCGATGATGAGGTTAATGAGATAATGAGTAAAGTTACAGAGCATCTGAGTGGGCAAAATGGCTGGCAAATTAGGTAGTTTTCTGCTAAAATAACCTTATAAATTATGGCAAAAGAGGCTGAAAAGAAGCCCAAAACCCCAACTAAAGGGGTTAAATATGGGGCTGATGAGATTCTTGTTCTCGAAGGACTAGAACCGGTGCGCAAGCGCCCGGGGATGTATATTGGCTCCACCGGCCCAGACGGTCTCCACCATTTGCTGGTAGAAATTTTTGACAACTCGCGCGATGAGGCGATGAATGGTCGCGCTGACGAAATTGAGGTTGTTTTATTGCCCGACTCGGTGGTGCGCGTGGCCGATAATGGTGCTGGGATTCCGGTGGATATGCACAAGAAGACTGGTGTTTCGGCGCTGGAAACGGTAATGACCGTGCTCCACGCCGGTGGTAAATTTGAGGGTGAGGGCTACAAAATTTCGGGCGGTCTCCACGGTGTTGGCGCTTCTGTTGTTAATGCGCTTTCTAACTGGACCAAGGTGATGGTGCGGCGCGATGGCGGGCAATTCTTCCAAGAATATAAGCGCGGTAAGCCGCAGGCTAAGGTGAAGAAAGTTGATAGTTCGAAAGAACATGGCACCGTGGTCACTTTCCGTCCCGATGAAACCGTTTTCTCCGATCTCAATTACGATTTTCAACGCATTGTGAATTATTTGCGCGGGCAGGCTTACTTGGTGAAGAAGCTTCGCATCCGCCTCATCGACGCTCGAGATCATGCGGGCAAGATTAAGGACGATGATGTGCTCTACATCCGTGAATTGGGTTTAGAACTGCCGTCGCAGAGTTTCTACTTCGAAGGCGGGTTGCTCTCGATGGTGCGCTTTTTCAACCAACATGAGAAGCCGATTCACCGCAATGTGTTTTATGTTGATAAAGAAGCAGAAGGGATACAGGTGGAGGTGTCCTTCCAATATATTGATGATATCGCGGCGCGCGAAACCAGTTTTGCCAACAATATTAATACTGGCGAAGGCGGTATGCATCTCACTGGCTTCCGCACCGCGCTCACGCGCACTTTAAACGATTACGCCAAGAAAAATAATTTTCTTAAAGAATCCGATGGCAGCTTTACCGGCGATGATGTGCGCGAGGGGATGACGGCGGTGCTCTCGGTTAAGCTCCGCAATCCGCAATTTGAAGGTCAGACCAAAGCCAAGCTCGGCAATGTGGAAGCGCGCGGAGCGGTGGAAGGCGTTTTTGGTGAGGCGCTCGCGGCTTACTTGGAAGAAAATCCCGATGATGCCAAAGCAATTATTGGCAAGGTGAACTTGGCACTGGAGGCACGCAAAGCGGCCAAGGCGGCGAAGGATAGTGTGTTGCGCAAAGGCGCGCTGGAAGGGATGACGCTCCCGGGCAAACTCGCTGATTGCCAAACGCGCGATCCGGCGGAGGCGGAACTCTTTATTGTAGAGGGAGACTCGGCCGGTGGCTCGGGTAAACAGGGTCGCGATCGGCGGACGCAAGCCATTTTGCCTCTCCGCGGTAAGGTGCTTAATGTGGAGCGCGCGCGGCTCGACAAGATGCTCGCTTTCAAAGAAATTAAAGCGCTGATTATCGCGCTTGGTACCTCGATTGGCGAAGGCTTCGACCTTGGCCGTTTGCGTTATCATAAAATTATTATTGCCACCGATGCCGACGTGGACGGCGCGCATATTCGCACGCTTTTGCTGACGCTCTTCTACCGTCACTTCCGCGCGCTCATCGACGCGGCGCATCTCTATATTGCCCAACCGCCGCTGTATAAATTAAAAAAGGGCAAAGAAATTGCCTATGCTTACTCCGATGATGAGAAAAATAAAGTGGTGAAAAATTGGGGCGGCGAAATCTCAACCGAAGGGGAGGATGAAGAAACACCAGAAGGTGAAGAAGAAACTGAAGTGAAGACGAAGCGAGTGAGCCGCATTCATATCCAGCGCTATAAGGGTCTTGGAGAAATGAATCCGGAACAACTCTGGGAGACGACGATGGACCCCGAGAAGCGCACCCTCAAGCGCGTCACCGTGGACGAAGCCGAAGCCGCCGACCGCATCTTCACCATCCTCATGGGCGACGAAGTCGAGCCCCGCAAACTCTTTATCCAAACCCACGCCAAGTCGGC
>CAYICB010000017.1:0-2770 GCA_964361825.1 uncultured Candidatus Saccharibacteria bacterium
CTTTTTTTGCCTATTTTTTTATCGAATTGTTGATCTCCATTTGCGCCATCGCGCCGAGTTTGAGGATCAGGTCAATTTCGGCTAAAGATACTTTCCGCGGCTGAAAATCTTTAATACAAAAGACCCCGATCGGTAGATCGTTATCACCATAAAGGGGCACCCCCGCATAAAACCTAATGAACGGTGGGCCAATCACAGCCGGATTATCTTTGAAGCGACCATCATTTAAGGTGTCTTCAATAATAAAAATATCTTTAGAAACCAGAGCGTGTCCACAAAAAGAAACACTACGATCAGACCAGTTTTTGGTAACGCCTTGGCAAGATTTAAACCACTCACGATCTTTGTCGATAATCGAAATAGTGGAAATGGGAACCTTCAACAACTTAATGGCTTCTTTAGTAATCTGATCAAACCGATCTTCGGGCGGAGTATCGAGGATCCCGATTTTTTGCAAAGCTTCTAAACGCTCCGGCTCATTGGCCAAAATAGGCGCATTAATCATTTTTTTTATTTTTTAAAACTTGCTTTTCTTTTAAACTCAAGTCTTTTTCTGGTAAAACTGACTCCAAACCAACCAAAAACTCAATTTGATTCTTTAAATTAATGATGGGAGAAATTCTTAATTGCGCCCAATATAAGGTACCGTTTTTACGCCGATTCATAATTCTCACGGAAACCGAGCGTTTTTCTTCATTAATCTTCTGCCACAATTTCTGATAAAATTCATTAGTCATTTGTTTGCCCCATTTGGCTGGCGTTTGACCAATCACTTCTTCTTTAGAATAGCCGGTGTTTTTCTCTACAGCATCATTAACAAACAAAATTATCCCCCGTCGATCAGTGATAATGATCTGATCAGAGAAGGACAGGAAAATTGAATTGAGTGTTCCGCAACGAATACACTTAATTTCGAATCCCTTTTCTAAGAAAAGATCCTTAGCCAATAAACGCCCGCAACTTTGGCAACGATGTTCGTTGATGGTCATTTGAATCAAAAAAAGCTCCCGCCTGTGAGCTTCGGGAGCTTCTAATGCTTATTAAGCTAGCAAGCCAAACAAAAAAAGACAAAGGCTTCTGGGGATAAACTTTTTGTCGGGGTGCCGGGATTTGAACCCGGAGTCACACGAACCCGAATCGTGCATGTTACCGTTACACCACACCCCGTCTCGCTTCGCTCTCGCGAAGTGATGCACCCTCCAGGAATCGAACCTGGGGCCTTACGAATGTGAATCGTACGCTCTAACCAGCTGAGCTAAGGGTGCCAATCTGCGCCCCCAATCCTAACAAATTTTAAGAATAAAAAAAGCGCCCCGAGCAGATTGATCCTGCGATCAATCTGCTCGGGGCTAAACTTGCACCTCGGCACAAAGGCGCTCCCGCACCTCTTTCCACTTCTGCCAAGTGACAGTTCTGCGCACACCAAAGGCCAACTTCCCTGCCTCTTCATTACGCAAACCAATAACATAATGAAGAAAAACAAAAAGTTTTTCTTCTGGCGACATTCGCGAAACAACCATTTGGAGCAGCTCGCTTTGTTCTGCTTGGTCTGGAGGAGAAGGGACACGGTGTTCAACAAAATCGTCAGCAGTAATTTCTTCTCCATCGTTTTCCATTGCGATTGTTGGCAGTCTGACCCACTTTTTCCGGTGCAGTCTCCTCACCTCATCGGTCATTTTCGAAAACATACACCGAATGGCGTAGGGCTCGAAACGACCACGGCGAGGACAATAACTCATCGCCGCCTTAATTAACCCCTGCGCCGAGGCAGAATTCATGTCCTCGGCATTTAGATTGGGGACGAGACCATGTTTCCTCAAATAAACGCCCACCGCCTTTTCGATCAAACCAAAATTATTTCTCACCAACCGCCACTGATATTCCGACAACTTCTCTGCCAAAGAACTCACCCCCTTTCATTAAAAGAGTCTAATCAATAAAACTAAGCCAAACCAAGTTAGGTTTCAAGGTTGACTAGAGTGCCGCTTTCCAATTAGATAACCTAGCAATATTCCGACAATAGATGCCGCAATTCCAATCAATATTGGTCCGGGCAGCAATTTTTCTGATTCTGTGTATTTTATCCCCTCAACAAGGTGAAGTGTTTCTCTCACATATCCGCCTTCAAAACAATCTCCTTTAGTGGAAATCAGAATAATCGTGGTGTCGGAGTCTGGGATTCTATATCCCTCAAAAGTGTGTGGCTGTTCTTTGTCACATCCCCGAAAGTCTATTTTGCCAAGCTCTTTGTTGTCTTGGGTCAAAGTAGCACGGAATTCCGTCCAATATTTTTCACCATTCTCAATGCGTTCGGAAATAGGGTTGACATCAATATTAATATTATTCTTTTTTAAACTAATACTATCGAGGTAGGATAGATTCTGGTAGAAATTAGAAATAAACTGTTTGTAATCTTGGCCATTTTCTTCGCTATCATCCCTGAAGAATTCTTCTAAAACCTCATCGCATGTTTTTACTTGAGTGTCTTGTTTGTTGGCGAGGTTTATTGAATGGATAACTGGCGGACACCCCCTGCCGCCATAATCATTTACCAAATAGTAGATTGTGTTGTTTGAAGTGTTGTGGGCAATTTCAGAAATAAGGATTGGCCCACCAACCGTCGCCAAAACCTCTTTACTTAAGATCAAAAACGAAAAAACAAATGAGGCTATTGTCAGTAAAAATAAATATTTTTTCATCACTTAATTCAGAATTGTGGACCCGAGCGGACTCGAACCGCTTACCTCCTCATTGCAAATGAGGCGTTCTA
>CAYICB010000018.1:0-2121 GCA_964361825.1 uncultured Candidatus Saccharibacteria bacterium
AAATCAGCGCTTGTTTCTGAAGCATTGTCTTCCGTTTGTATTTTAATTTTTACAGCTTCGTTGGTCATAGTTTATTTTGGCGGAGGGGGCGAGATTTGAACTCGCGTGGGTCTTGCGACCCCCAAGGTTTTCGAGACCTGGCCGATAAACCTCTCCGGCACCCCTCCTTAAATATCTTTATATCTTCCAATAGACTTTAAAAAACTTGATAATTGTCTGTTTAAAAATTTTTTGCCATCAGAGGTTTTAAGAAATTTTTCTCTACGCCTTGCATCTTCTTCAAGTATGTAAGTTTCATAATGAATTAGTTTCAATGGTCGCAAATATTTGGTAGATTCAACTTTACCCTCATTATGTTGTTCGACTCTTTCTTTTAGATTGGTAGTAAATCCAGTATAAAGTCTTTTATTTTTTAGTAAAAGGATATAGACGTAAAACATATTTTTTATTTTGGTTTTCGCCACGGGATAAACCCGTGGCGCCCCGAGTTCATCTCGGGGCGAGTGCGGCGCATTAGACCGCTCTGCCAACCCTCCTTAGCACTAATTTTACCATAAAAAAAACCGGGCGGCATCTCCATGCGGCCCGGACAATTCCTCCTGTGGACTTAATGAGGAAGAAGGTCAGCGATAACCTTCTCCAATTCCCCATTCTTAAAAGGTTTGTCAATCACTTGGTCAGCCAGGTGATTAGCCGGAATGTCCCCTGGGTTGCCGGTCATTATAATCACCGGCAGACTGGGTTTTTCGCGCTTGGCTATTTTTGTCAGCTCAGCGCCGTTCATCCCCGGCGGCATATTGAAGTCAGTAATAAGCAGGTCAGCTTGTTTTATATATGAGATGGCATGTTCACCATTTTTACAAATGATTGGGCTATAACCAACCCAATCAAGAAGGTCTTCCAATAGATATCTTATCCCGTCGTCATCATCAACCACCAAAATCTTTTTTCCCATTGCCTCCTCCTTTTTCTTTATCGCCACGGCCAGATTTCACAGTGGTCATTTTGTAAGGTCAGCATTACCTTTTTGCCAAAGTAAAACGAAGTAGAATTTCTCAACCAAGGGGGGATGATAATTCTTCCCTCTTTTATCCTTCTGGCAATAGCGGAAGAATCAATATCTTCGCTCAATGAAAATTTTTTCATCTCAATGCAATCTTCGGCATTGAGCTTTAATAAAATCAATGGACCTATCGTTTTCCTTACGGAAGCGGGGATGTTCAACCGCCACTTATAGTCCACTTCGCGCGCCCATTTTTCCAAAATTTCTTGGCTCACGGTGTCCTCCCTGGTGGTTAAAAAGTTCGGGTTCTTAAAGAACTAGATTGCGCTATGAAATATAGCAGATATTGTTAATTTTGTCAATGCTGGCTTCAACCCTTGGGATTGAATTTAATCCTGATCAGGCCTGGGATGAGCGGCAACAGATTTTCAAAATGAGCGGGAAGATTGTGAAGACGACCAACATAACTCAATCGGCTCAAGGCAATAAAAACGGCCTTTGGACAACTGTCATCGCCGCCGTGGTCTTTGTGTGTCCTAAATAAAATTTTGCTGCTTTGGCGGCAAATTCCTTGAAAAAACTTTCCAAAAATGAAGAACCCCAGCACGAACTTCATGCTGGGGGCCTGCTTTAGCCTGCAGGCGGAAGGGTTTAGGGTTACGCCACGAGGCGCCCGTGCAGAGACGTCACCTCGAGCTCGATCTCCCTCCAGTCCTTCGGAAAGTCTGACAACCCTCCGCTGAAGGACCGGAAGTAACCGATTCGAGTGACGGCCCAGAACGAGCCGTTGTCGAGGCCTTCGTGATCCCCATCGATCCTCTGACCGATGAGGTCGACGACCGCGACACGAGATCCGTGGTGGAAGAACTCTATCGTTCGACCGAGCTTCCACGAACCCCACCTCTCCTGTGTGGGCTCCACTCGCTCCGTCCGCCGAATCGGTGATGCCTTGATTCGGCTGAAGAAGTCGAAGTTGCACCACACGGGACGCCCCACCGTCGTACCGGCGGCCGGATCGGTTGTGCCCTTCGGGTGAGCCCAAAGGGTTCCCTTCTCCAGTCGCAGCACGCACTCCACCGCCTCGATCACGCTCGACGTGAACCGGATCTCCATGGTCG